>JBBRLJ010000011.1:0-119720 GCA_038231435.1 Planctomycetota bacterium | reverse complement strand
GACGGGGTCACACCCGTTCCCATTCCGAACACGGCCGTTAAGCCCGTCTGCGCCGATGATACTCGTAAGGGGAAAGTAGGTCGTTGCCTGGATTTTTTTCTGAAACACCCGCTGTGAATAACAGCGGGTGGTTCTTTTTGTTCGCGCATGCGCACGCGTGCCATCGGCTCATTTCAAAAGGAATGACCGGAAGGGCATATCCCCTGCGGTCGATCAGGAGCCTGGGCCACGGGACGGCGAACCGTGCGAGCCGATTGCCCGAATCCTGTCTCCGATTCGTGCTCCTTTCAGATTTCAGGTCCGAGGGTCCGCGGCGGTGATCCGCGAATCAGACGTCGCGCCTAGCCAAATAGGGATCAACCGACGCCACGTAGTTGGCGACGCTGTTCACACGCTTGGCGGGATCCTTGGTCATGAAATCGATGGTCCACGGTTCGCGAAAGTACGCCTGCTTCTCGCGCGGCAGGCCCGCCACGACGGTGGGAGAGACGTCGGGCCGGTGGAAGCAGATGCCCACCGGGAGGTAGGTCGAGAGCACGGCGATCCGGGGCGTCTCGCGCTGCCAGACCGGGCCGACGTGCAGCAGGTTCTCGTTGAAGAACACCGCACTGCCGGCGGGGCACGCATAGCTGCGGTAGAATTCGCAGCGCTTGTCGGGATCAGATGACTCGAACGACTTGGGGAGCGGGAAGTTCGCCTTGTGGCTGCCGATGATGAAACCCGTGCCGCCATCTTCGGGGCCGACGTCGGTGAGTTCGATGATGACGTTCACCTCGCCAGCATGGATGCGGCCGTTGTGGACCCGGTAGCCGAAGATCGGATCGGCGGGACTGGCGGCTCCGCGGTGGATCTTTGCGCTATCGAAGCTGTCACCGCGTTTGCGCACCATGAACCAGGTGGTGTCGCAGCGCACTTGGGCGCCCAGAACCTCGTGGAGCACGTCGACGATGCGCGGGTGATCGAGCAGCACGCTCGAGGCTCCGCCCGGCGAGCCGCGATGATGCTCGGGCAGCGACTGGGGATCATCGATCGCCCGGACGATCTGGTCGCGGATCGCCGCGATCTCTTCGGGCGTGATGATCGCTGGACGGACGAAGTATCCCGCCAGGTCGAACGAGAATTTCTCTTCATCAGACAAGGGCATGCGAGGCTCCTGGATCGGACGGAAGGACCGTGGCAGAGAACAATGATCTGGTCGATTCTACATCGATTTACCGAGAATTTCCAGCACACGCAATCGTACATAACGATCGCGAAGGGATTTCCGTATCCTTTGTGATCGATGGCGGAGGCGACGAGCGCCACCGCGACGGGCTCAGCCGATCGCCCACCAGCCGCCGACCCCGCACGATGCGAGCGCGCATGACGACGCGAGTATCCTACGCATGCCCGGCGAACCGCGACCGGCCACCGCGCCGATCGCCACCGCGAATGCGGTCATGGCGATCAGTGTACCGACCACGAACCCGGCGAGATACCACGCTGCCGAATCCAGGGTCGCGAACGCCAATGCCGGCAGCACGCCGAACAGATGCGAGCCGCCACCGAAGCCATGCAGGATGCCGAAAGCGTAGGGGGCGTGGGTGTGGCGATGGATGTCGGCGCGAACCCCGTTCGCTCGCAGGTTCAGGTCCAAATGCACATGCTCGTGCGAGTGCGCGACGCCGCCGTGCTCGTGCGTATGGTCGTGGACACGACCCTGCAAGCCGCCGCGCAACGCGCGGTGCAGCGCCCACAACCCCAGGCCGATCATCATGATCCCCACCGCGCGATCGGACCAACCAGAAGCAGCCTCGAGGCCGCACGCGCGCTGGAGCACGAGCGCCAGCGCGCCGAGCACTACTACACCCAGCGAATGCCCGAGTCCCCATCGGAAGCCGATGACGCCAGCCTTTCCCGGGGATCCCGCCGCCAGCGTCGACACCGCGGCCAGATGATCGGGGCCGGTGACGACGTGGACCAGTCCGGCGATGCATCCGAGAGGAAGCGCGAGCATGAACGGATGCTGCGCGACACCGCTGCCACACAAGCGCCATGCCCTGCCACCTGGCCTTACATTCCCAAGACAAGCGATCCAATTCCGATGAAGGCCGAGAGTAGACCCGTCGAGCCGTAGGGGCAGCGCCCCTGCGAAAAACCGGAGCGTGAGCGACCGGACGCCGAGGGGCGGTCGGCGGATAGCATGGGCGCAGCCCATCCGCCGACGCTTCCGCCGTCACGGCGGAAGCGAGCCCCGCCAAAGTCCGTGGGGTAGGCCCATCGGGCCGTAGGGGCAGCGCCCCTGCGAAAAAAAGCTATCGCCGTTTACGCCTTTGGCCGCGTCGCTGGGCATGGCTGCGTTTGGCGGGCTTGGCGTCGTCGCTGACGCTGCCGTTGGCTTCGATGGATTTGATCTGGTCGCGCAGGCGGGCGGCTTCCTCGAAGCGCAGCGCCTCTGCGGCGGCGATCATCAGGGTGGTCAGCTCGGGGACGTCGCCCACGGTGTAGAGCCGTCCGCTGGTGGTGACGCCCGATTCCGCCACCCGCCGCGCCTCGATCTGCGAGGCGAACGCGTGCGCGGTCTCTTGGCGGAACGCGGTGGTGGGCACGATCCCGCGCGCGCTGTTGTAGGCGCGCTGGTAATCGCGGCGGCGGTCGGTCTCGGCGAGCGCATTGGTCATCGCCGCGGACATGCGATCGGCGTACAAGACGACCTCGCCGGCGATGTGCCGCGCCGCGCGGCCGATGGTCTGGATGAGGCTGGTCTGCGAGCGCAGGAAGCCCTCCTTGTCCGCGTCGAAGATGCACACCAGCGAGACCTCGGGCAGGTCGAGGCCCTCGCGCAGCAGGTTGACGCCCACCAGGCACTGGGTCTCGCCCTCGCGCAGCGCCTGCAGGATCTCGATGCGCTCGATGGCATCGATGTCGCTGTGCAGGTAGGTGGTGCGGACGCCTGCCTCGGAGAGGAATTCGCTGAGATCCTCGGCGAGGCGCTTGGTCAGCGTCGTCACCAGTGTGCGCTCGTTACGCGACACGCGCAGCAGTACTTCGCGGATCAGGTCCTCGACCTGGCCAGAGGTTGGCCGCACATGCACCACCGGATCGATCACGCCGGTCGGACGGATCAGCTGCTCGACGCGCGCCTGCTCGTGCGACGCTTCATAGGGACCGGGAGTGGCGCTGACGTAGATGGCCTGCTTGACCATGCCCTCCCACTCGTCGAAGCGCAGCGGACGGTTGTCGAGCGCGCTCGGCAGGCGGAAACCGTGGCCGACGAGCGTCTCCTTGCGGCTGCGGTCGCCGGCGAACATGCCGCCGATCTGCGGGATGGTGACGTGGCTCTCGTCGATCACGCAGAGGAAGTCCGGCGGGAAGAAGTCGTACAGGCAGTAGGGCCGTTCGCCGGCCTTGCGGCCGGTGAGGTGGCGGCTGTAGTTCTCGATGCCGTTGCAGTAGCCGACCTCGCGCAGCATTTCGATGTCGTACTTGGTGCGCGACAGCAGGCGCTGGGCCTCGAGCAGCGCGCCCTGCTGCATCAGCTCTCGATGGCGCTCGTCGAGCTCGTGCTCGATGGCGGCGATGGCGCCGTCGAGTGTGTTCTCCTCGACCACGAAGTGCTTGGCGGGATAGATGTTCATGCGTTCGTGCCGGCCGAGGACCTCGCCTGTGAGCGCATGGATGGTGGCGATCTCCTCGATCTGGTCGCCGAAGAACGAGATGCGGATGCAGGTGTCCTCGTAGGCGGGCCACAGCTCGACGGTATCGCCGCGCACCCGGAACTTGCCGCGCTGGAAGTTGAGGTCGCCACGGCTGTATTGCACCGAGATCAGCTGGCGCAGCATCACGTCGCGTTCGATCTGCTGGCCCGCCTCGACGCGCACGGTGAGATCCTGGTATGAATTCGGCGAACCGAGTCCGTAGATGCTCGACACCGAGGCGACGATCAAGACGTCGCGTCGCGAGAGCAGGCTGCGTGTCGCCGACAGCCGCAGCTTGTCGATCTCCTCGTTGATCGTCGATTCCTTCTCGATGTAGAGATCCTTCGAGGGGACGTAGGCCTCGGGCTGGTAGTAGTCGTAGTAGCTGACGAAATACTCGACCGCGTTGTCCGGGAAGAAGCCCTTGAACTCGCTGTAGAGCTGGGCGGCCAGGGTCTTGTTGTGGGACAGCACCAGGGTGGGCCGCTGCAGCTGGGCGATGACGTTGGCGATGGTGAAGGTCTTGCCGCTGCCGGTGACGCCCAGCAGGGTTGCGGCCCGTTTGTCGGCCGCCATGGCCTGCACCAGGCCGGCGATGGCGGTGGGCTGGTCGCCCATCGGCTGGTAGGGGGCGGCGAGCCGGAAACCCGCCGGCTGTCCGATGGTCGGCGCGGACCCGGGATCGGAACCGGAAGACGACGCGGGCGAGGACGGTACGGCATCGGCCATGGGAGGGCCATTGTACCCCTGCCGCGAGCACGCAAGCACGGGCATGCAGGGGGCTCGCGCCGCCGGTCCCCGTGGATGCGGGGGGGTGGTGGGCCATGCGGAGCCTCGCACGGGTTGAAACAGTGACGGTGACACCACACCCGCGGAATGGTCCGTGTCGGGTTGCCCCCACCCCCGCCCGCCGCACACTGCCCCGTTCAGGAGAGGCTCATGGCATCCAGCAGGCATTCGCGCTCTTCTTCCTCACGCCGCGGCGCGGCGCAGAAACCTGCCCCCCCGGTCGACGAGGACGACCTGTCGGTCGATCTGCCCGAGGGCAACGCGACCTTCGCCGAGGAAGAGGCCTTCGCCTCTGACGAGGACGCGGCCGAGAGATCGCCGAGCAGCAGCCGGCGCGGAGCCCAGCGCTCGTCGCGGCGGATGTCCGCGACCTCCGACAAGAAGTCGGCGCGTCGTTCCTCCCGCCTGTCGCCCGAGGAATCCGCCGCGCGCCGCCGCGCCCTGTTCTCGGCCATCAAGCTCGCGCTCGGCCTGATCATCCTGGTCGGCGGCGCGTTCGCGATCTACTGGTTCCTGATCCGTGACGACCCCAGGGCATCCAAGGCCAAGGCGCTGATCTCGGACATCAAGACCCAGAACATCCGCACCATCGACAGCAGCCTGGACAACCAGAAACCCGAGGACGCCGAGAAGGCGATGGCGGAGGCGAAGAAGAAGCTCGAGGACAACCCCGATCTCGGCCGTCCTGACCTCGCGCCGCTGGCCGAGGACGTCAAGACCATGCTGTCGGATCGCGACAACCGTATCGCGCGCGTGAAGCGCGACGTGCGCGCGAGCGGCAACTACGCGAACCTGCAGGCGCAGTTCGCGCATGTCGGCGAGCCCGAGACCAATCTCGAGACGCTGGAAGCCGACGCGAACGCCTTCATGGACAATCCCGTCGATCCGAAAGGCGGGCACAACGAGGACTACGTCAAGACCTACTCCGACAAGGTCAACGCCATCCACGTGCAGATGGCGCAAATCCAAACCGTGCGCTCGCAGCGCAAGATCGCCGAGACGACCACCCCGGTCGAGCAGGCGCGTGGCCAGGCCAAGGTACTGATGCAGCAGCAGAAGTACCAGGACGCGCTGTCGGCCATCGACGAAGCGGCGCGTAAATATCCCAACGCGAATTTCACCGCGATCCGTGAATGGGTCGATGGCGAGGCGAAGAAGATGTGGGAAACCGAGAAGTCGGTGGTCGAGAACCTGTACAAGGATTACGAAGCCATCGGCAGCTCCGCCGCGACGCGCAAGGAAGCCATCGACAAGGCGCGCGCGCGCCTCCACGCGGTGATCGACAACTATGGCATCGCCGCGTATGTGGACGAGGCCAAGCAGTTGTTGGCGAGATATCCGGAGTGACTTTCAGTTGGGGGGCTACGGCCCCCCCAACATCGCGCTCTGCGCTGCCCCCTGGGAAGCCGACCGCAGGGAGGGCTGGAGACAGGGGCCGCTCGTCGACTGGTTCCTGGGCGCGCGATGACCTGACCCTTGTGGGAGCGGCCCTGCGGCGAAAGCTGCGCGACGATGGCGAGGTACTTCTTTTCGGGCATCGCGGGGGCGGGGATGAATCCGCTCGCCCAGCTGATGAAGGCGTGGGGGCATGAGGTTTCCGGCTCTGATCGGGGATTCGATCAGGGGAAGCAGGCGGAGCTGAAGCAGCGTCTGATATCGCTCGGCATCGCGGTGGTGCCGCAGGATGGCGCCGGGGTGAAGGCGGGCATCGAGCGCTTCGTCTACTCGACCGCGGTCGAGCAGGACACCCCGGAGGTGCGCCGGGCGAAAGAGCTCGGCATCGAGCTGGTGCCGCGCCCGCGCCTGCTGTCCGAGGTGGTCGATGGCGGCCACCCGGGGATCGCCATCGCCGGCACCTCAGGCAAGAGCACCATCACCGGGATGCTCGCCTGGATCCTGCACCGTGCCGGCAAGCCGGCCTCGGTGCTCGGTGGCGCTGCATTGGCTGGAGAGGCGGGTGCATCTGCTTCCGGCGGCTCCACGGCCGGGCCGCGCGACGGCTTGGTGGTGGCCGAGGCATGCGAGTCCGACGGCACCCTGATCGGCTACCATCCCAGCTATGGGGTGATCCACAACATCAGCCGCGACCACGCTGAGGTCGAGACGCTGCGCGCCCAGTTCGCGACCTTTGCCGGCCAGTGCGCCACGCTGCTGGTCAATCGCGGATGCGCAGAGGCGTCGCGGCTCGCCGTCGGCCATCCGCGCGTCATCGGCTACGGCGGATCGGGCGCGGCGGACATCGCGCTCGAGGTGATCTCGGTCGGACCCGATCGCGCGCGCGGCGTGATCGCATGTACGGGCAGGCAGCCGAGCGGGAAGGAGCCTGGCGAGTTGATGATCGACCTGCCGCAACCAGGCGCGCACAATCTCGAGAACGCCACCGCCGCCGTCGCGCTGGCCCTGTCGCTGGGCATCGCTCCTGCCGTCATCGAGGCCGCGCTGGCGAGCTTTCCCGGCGTCGCGCGCCGTTTCGAAGTGGTCGGCACCACCGAGAGCGGCATCCGGGTGGTCGACGACTACGCGCACAACGGCGAGAAGATCCGCGCGGCGATCCTCGCGGCCCAAGCCGGCTGCGACCGGCTGGTCGCGATCTTCCAGCCGCACGGCTATGGGCCCGCGCGCTTCCTGCGGCCGGAGCTGAAGGAGTTGCTGCCCACCGTGCTGCGGCCCCAGGACCGCTTCTGCTACGCCGAGATCTTCTATGCCGGCGGGACGGTCGCGAAGGACATCTCGAGCCGCGATCTCGCCGGCGATCTGCCGACCGCGCTACGCTGCGGCTACGCTGCGTCGCATGCCGAGGCGCTGAGCTGGACCGCTGACGCTGCGATCCCCTCGGATACCGTGCTGGTGATGGGCGCCCGCGATCCGGAGCTGCCCAAGCTCGCTCGCGCGCTCCACGCTCTGCTGTGATCAGGCTGTGAATAGTCCGTGATCCGGGAGTCAGCGCTCGACGAGCTCGCGCGACGTCTGCCCGACGGCGAGGGATTCCTCGCCGCTGTGGCCGGGCCGTTCCGGCGCGCGATCCGCGTACATCCCCGCCGCGGCCGTCCCTCGGGCTGGGGCGGATTGACCGCCATCCCGTGGAATCCCGACGGACGCTTCCACGCACCCGACATCGATCCTGGCGGCAGGCTCGATTACCATACCGGCACCGCCTATCCCCAGGACGCCGCGAGCCAGCTGCCGGCGGTGCTGCTCGCGCCGGTTCCAGGCGAGACCATCGTCGATGTCTGCGCCGCGCCGGGATCGAAATCCACGCAGATCGGCTTGGCGCTCGGCGACCGTGGACTGCTCATCTGCGCCGACGCCTCGCCGCCACGGCGGCGCGTCCTGGTCGAGAACCTCGCCCGTCAGGGGGTCGCCTGCGCCTTGGTGACGCCCATGCCGGTGGTGACCCTCGCCGAGCGGCATCCCGCCTGCGCCGACGGCGTGCTGGTCGACGCGCCGTGCAGCGGCCACGAGCCGCGGTCATCGCGGCAGGTGGCGCGCATGGCTCAACGCCAGGTGGCCCTGCTCGCGCTGGCCGCGCGACTGGCTCGGCCCGGCGGACGAGTGGTCTATAGCACCTGCACGCCATACGCCGAAGAGGACGAAGGCGTGGTCGCCGCATTCCTGGCATCGCATGAGGGCTGGGCGATCGAGCGGATGGCGCTGGATGGCTGCGATCCCGCCTTCGAGGACGCGGGCGGCTGGCGCCTGTGGCCGCAGCGCCAGGGGACGGAACCCTTCTTCGCCTGCCTGTTGCGCGCTCCTGGCGACAGCCCGGCCACGCCCATCGCCGGCCAGGCTCCCGCGACCGACGCGACCCTGTCTCGCTGGCTGCCCGGGTCGCCGCTGCGCTGCTGGCGGCGCGGTAATGCGGTGCTCTCCGGAACCGACGAGGTCGCCGCGTGCGCCCTGCCCGCCGACGCGCGCGGCCTGCTGCTGGGGCACGGCGGCCATCATCAGCACGGCGGCCATCAGCACGACGAGCCCGGCGGTGACGAGCGCTTCGGGCTCGAGCCCTGGGCCGCGCAGGCCCTGATCGAGCGCGGCGCTCCCGCGCTCGAGGTGGCGCACGCGCAGGCGCTCGAGCTGTGGTCAGGCCGCGCGGTCGCCGGGCTGGAGGCGGGAGTCTTGCTGCGCACCGATGCCGGCGCGCCGCTCGCCCAGGCCGGCTCGCAGGGACGCCTTGCCCTGCCGAGCCGGATGTTCCGCGACGGCTTGATCTGAGCCGTCGATCAGTGCGATCCTAGAGTAGGGATCAGCCCGCGCGCAGGCGCGCGGCGCCGCTGGCCAGCGCGGCCGCGATCGCATCGACGTCGGCGATGGTGGTGGGGATGCCCAGGCCGATACGCACGCTGTTCGCCGCGTCGGCCGGCGCCGTGCCCATGGCCGCGAGCACGTGGCTCGGCTTGCCGGTCCCTGATGCACACGACGATCCGCCTGACGCGGCCACGTCGACCAGCTGAGCCAGCCACCCGCGCGGCAGGCCGGGCACGGTGAACATGCTGGTTCCCGGAGCGCGATCCGCGCGGCCGCCTTGCACGAGCACTCCGGGGATGCGCTCGATCACGGCGGCATCTAGGCGGGAGACGAGGGCTCGCAGGTGCGCGATGCGGGCAGAGAGCTCGCGCGCGGCGGACTCGGCGGCGACGCCGAACCCCACAATCCCGGGAAGATTATGGGTCCCCGAGCGCAATCCGCGTTCCTGCCCGCCGCCGTGGATCTGGGCTTCGATCGCGAGGCCGGAGCGGATCCACAGCGCGCCGCTGCCTTGCGGCCCGTAGAGCTTGTGGGCAGAGAGCGCCAGGAAATCGACGCCCAGCGCCAGCGGGTCGAGCCGCATCCTGCCTGCCGCCTGGGTGGCGTCGCACAGCACCAGCGCGCCGCGCGCGTGGGCTGCGCGAGCCACCGCCGCAAGATCCTGGATGACGCCGGTCTCGTTGTTGACCAGCATGACCGACACAAGCGCGGTACGATCATCGAGGGCGGCTGCCAGGCGCGTGGGATCGAGGCGGCCATCGTGGTCGACGCCAAGCTCCTCGACCGTCGCCCCCGCGGCCGCCAGGCGGCGGTGCGGCTCGAGCACGGCGTGGTGCTCGGTCGCGACCGTGATGAATCGCGGACGGCTGGCGAGCAGCCTTTCGGCGACCCCGAGGATTGCCAGGTTGCAGGCCTCGGTGGCGCCGCTGGTGAAGATGATGTGCTCGGGTCGCGTGGACAGCAGCGCCGCCACGCGCTCGCGCGCGAGTTCGAGGGATGCCGCCGCGGTCCGTCCGGGCAGGTGGTGGCGCGCGCTCGGATTGCCGCTGGCGGCCAGGGCCTCGGCCATCGCCGCGATCACCGCGGGCAGGCAGGGGGTCGTGGCGTTGTAGTCCGCGTAGATCACGCCGGCAGGATAGCCTGGGCCACGGCTGGCGCATCGGCCGTGTGAGTGACCGCCGGGCTTCGCTTTCCCCGGGCCTCGGCGACGCTTGAATGTGGGCATGGCCGACGAGAGCGACGATACCGCCGATTCAACCCTCACCGAGGCCCTGGCGCCGGTGTGGATGGCGTACCAGCAGGCCGATGCGCTCCGCGGCGCGAAGCTGGCGCGCGCGGTCGTCGACGCCCATGCGGACCATGGCGAGGCCTGGTTCGCGCTCGCCTGTTGCATCGAGCGGCGGGGCGACCTGCTCGAGGCCGATCGCTGCTTCGCCCGGGCCTCGCGATGCCGGGTCGATCCGCAGCCGCTGCCGTACCGCGTGGGTTGGCCGCGCTTCCAGCGTCTGATCGACGAGGCTGGACGCGCGCTCCCCGAACGCCTGAAGGCGGTGCTGGGCGAGGTGACTCTGGTGCTCGCGGACTACGCCGAGCCGGAACTGATCGAGCACCACGGCGAGCCCGAACTGCTGGGATTGTTCGCCGGAGTGGAACGCGGCGATCGGCTGTCACCAGCGCCGGGATCGATCAGCCCGCGCATCTACGTGTTCAGGCGCGCCCACGAGCACAACAGCTCGAACGCGCGCGAACTCGCCGACGAGGTCAAGCAGACGCTTTACCACGAGCTCGGACACTACATCGGCTACGATGAGGACGGCCTCGACGAACTCGGCATGGGCTGAAGCCCGCCCAGCCTGCTCCCGCGGCAAGTTCCACAGCAAGGTCCACGCCGGCTACCCTCGCTGCATCGTCATTGCACACTGGTTGATTCTAGGTGCTCTCCTGGCGGTTAAGGCGGCGGCCGTCTCCGTTCGGGATGCGAGATTCCGTTTTGGTCGTCGAGACCCCGTTTCTTAAACTCAGGGGAGTAGATTCCATGTCGGAGGCGCGATGTCCCTGTTCTTCAAAGTATTCCACTGCCGGTCTCCGAAAGAGCTGTTCTCCGGCATCCGCTGTTTCCGCGTGCATGAAGTCTCCCCGCCGGGAGGTCTGCTCCTGTACTGGAGCGATGGAGGGCGAAATTATTTTCCTTTCCGCCCCGTCCCCAACACCTGGTACCACCGACCTAAACGCGGCCTCGAACCCACACGCGATTTCTGCCTGATGGCGAAATGCTGGAGCGGCACGCCGAACACCAAGATGGTGGTCGAAGTACTCTAGGTTGGGAGGCTTTCAGTTGGGGGACTACGGCCCCCCAACATCGCGCTGCCCCTAGCGACCGGGGCCTCACGCCGCCGCTGCCCCCCAGGAGCCAGGGAGAAGGGTGGGTAGAGCAGGCGCTTCGCGCTGCTGATTCCTCACGTACACACTGACAAACTTGCCTGCACGCAGTGATGTCGAGCAGCGCCACCGGCGTCTGCTTCCAAACCCCACTGTTCCCTGCTTCCCAGGGGGCAGCGCGGAGCGCGATGTTGGGGGGCCGTAGCCCCCCAACAAAAAGCTAGCGGGAGAAGACCTGTCCCGAATCCACGACCAGGACCTGGCCGGTCACGCAGCGCGCGGCGTCGCTGGCGAGGAAGACGGCGGCGTTGGCGATGTCGTCCGGCTTGATGTCGCGGTTGAGGGCGGTCATGCCCACGTAGTGGGAAATCACCTGGTCGGGCTGGATGCCGCGTTTCTTGGCGATCTTGGCGATGTACTCGGTGTTCCAGATCTTCGAGCCCTCGAAGACGTTGCCGGGGGCGATGCAGTTCACGCGGATGCCGTCGCCGCCGAGCTCCAGCGCCCAGCCGCGCGCCATGTGGATCTCTCCCGCCTTGGTGGCGTTGTAGGCGGTGTTCGCCTTGCTCGGTTCGAGGCCACTCTTGGACGACAGCAGGACCATGCTCCCGCCATGGCCCTGAGCGCGCATCACGCGGGCGGCCTCGCGACCGAACAGGAAGTAGCCGGTGAGGTTCACCTCGAGCGCGAGCCGCCATTTTTCCAGCGGGAATTCGTCGAGTTCGAACGCGGGCGCGATCCCCGCGCAGCAGGCCACGCAATCCACGCGGCCGAAGCGCCGGATCACGGCGTCGAAGGTGGCCGCGACCGAATCCTCGCGCGTCACGTCCACCGCCACGGTCATCGCCCGGGGATCTCCCGCCAGCCGCGAGTCGACGGCGGCCAAGCCCTGTGCGTCGATGTCGGTGAACGCCACTGCCGCGCCCGCGGCATGCAATCCCAGGGCGACGCCGAGCCCGAGTCCGCTCGCGCCGCCGCTGACGATGGCCACCTGGCCGCGCAGCTGTCCGGGGCCGGAGGCCTGGCTCACCTGCTGATGGCTCGTCTGCAGGTGAGAGAGACCTTCAGCGCTGTCGGCGAGGCGGATCGACTCGCCCGCGAGGCGCAGTCCAGGGGGACGCGGTTTCCCAGTCCAGGCGGCGGCGATGTCCGCACCTGCGGCCAAGGTGACTTCGCCCGTGACAGGACCTGTCTCCGCGCGTGCGAACGCTTTCGGCCAGGCGCGCTGGATGGCGGCGAAATCCGTGCGGGTGATCACGGTGCGCGGGCCTTTGCGCTCTTTTTCGCGCTTTTCATCTCGCTCTTCTTCGCGGCGCTTTTCGTGGAGCGGGCTGGCCTCTGGTTGCGGTCGCGCTTGGCCGCTGCGAACGCCGCCACATGGAAGAGCAGGGCTTCCTGCACGTGCTCGTCCCAGTACTCCCACGAGTGCCCGCCGGGGAACTCGCGGTACTCGTGGGCGAGGCCGATGCGCTGGAGGTGATCGCGGAACACGCGGTTCTGATCCAGCAGGAAGTCCTCGGTGCCACAGTCGAAGAGGATCGCCGGGCGCGGGCCGCGGCTGCGCTTGAGCCTGGTCGCCAGCGCCAGCGCATCCTCCGACGTCGGCATGCTGTCGCCGAAGGCGTGGATGAGATCCTGGTAACCATCTTTCTTGAAGCGGACCCGGCAATCAGGGCATCCCGAGTGCGAGACCACCGAGGCGAACAGGTGCGGGTGCTTGAGGGCGATCTTCATCGCGCCGTAGCCACCCATGGACAAGCCGCCGATGGCTCGCGCGGAGCGCTCCGGGATGGTCTTGAAGGTGCGATCGACGACGGCGATGGTCTCGAGGATGTGGTCCTCGGCGCGCTCGACCGCGCCAGGAGCGTTGCAGTAGAACGACCGTCCGCCCTCGGGCATGGCTATCAGCAGGCCGTGCCGCTCCGCGTAACGCTCGATGGAGGTGCGCCGTGACCACACCGTGTGGTCGTCGCTGAGTCCGTGCAGCTGGTAGACCGCCGGGTGCGGGCCTGGGCCTTCCGGCACGATGACCGTCAGGCCGATGTGACGCTGCAGCGCCGTGCTGAAGTGGTGCATCTCGATGATGGCCATTGGCAGTTCCCGCCGAGGATCGTTGAGCCCAGGCGCAGCGTGCAAGGCGGTTCCTGACTCAGGGCGACTGCCACCTTGCGGGTGAGGGTCGCGGTGGCATCGGTGGCATGGCAGTGGCATAACGGTGACAATGGGGGGTTGTTTTTCCCGCTGCCGGGACTCAATTCGTTCCATGCGCATCGCGCCCTGGATCCTGGCCGTGTCCGTCCTCGTCGCCCTCCTGGTCGGCTGTGAGCCGCGCCAATCCCTGGGGCAGGGGGAGGCGGTGGCGGTCGCCGACAATTTCCAGCGTCGCGAGGGCGTGAGCTGGGGATCGCCGCTCGAGGTGCTGCCGCCTGCGTCGCCCGACGCCAGCGGTCATCGCTGGTGGCAGATGCGTTATGCCGACGAGGTCGGGGGCCCACATGGGGGGCGCATCGTGGTGGTCGACGCCGATTCCGGCTGGGCGCGCTTGCCGCCGCCGGGTTACGCGCTGCGCGTGGCGTCATCGGCTACGCGCCCATCAGCGGCGAATCCGGTCACCGTCCAGGAAGGGCGCTTCATCCTGCTGGTGACGCCGCCAGCGCAGGTCGCGCCCGAGCGCGAAGCCGAACTCGAGCGCGAGGCCGCGCGGCTCAATGCGCTCGGCGGCGAGACTGGGTTGTTCCCGGTGTTCTCGCTGCGCAAGGACCGCGACGGCCGTACCGCCCTGGTGTATGGCTGGCAGGGGGACCGCGGCATCGCCCGCGATGAGCGAGTGAGCGAATGGCTACGCGCGCGCACTCCCTATGGCGACGGCACCTGGATCGACCTGCTCGAATGAGCCACCGTTCCGACCATCACTTCGATTCTAGCCACGTGGCAACCAGGCTCGCTGTGGCTGGTTCGCGAATGGCAACTTGCGTAGCAGGCTTGCCGATTCACCCTGGATCGCCATGAGCGATTCCGCCAACTCCGTCGGCGATGCACCGCCATTCTTCAGCCTGGTGATCCCGGTGAAGAACGAGGAGGAGACGGTTCCCGCGCTCGCGGCAGAGATCGACCGTGCGTTCGCAGGCGTGGACTACGCGTGGGAAGCGTTGTGGATCGATGACGGTTCGACCGACAAGACCCTCGCCATCATCAAGGCGCTGCCGGCGCCGCACCGCTGGATCAGCTTCGATCGCAACCACGGCCAGTCCGCCGGCTTCGCCGCCGGCTTCAAGCATGCCCGCGGCCAGTGGATCGGCACCGTAGATGGCGACGGCCAGAACGATCCGGCTGACCTGCGCAAGCAGCTCGCCCATGCCCTGGAGCGCAAGGTGGACATGGTCAATGGCATCCGCGCCAAGCGTGCCGACAGCATTGTGCGCAAGATCAGCTCGCGCATCGGCAATGGTTTCCGCAACTGGGTCACCGGCCGTTCGGTCAGCGACGTGGGATGCTCGACGCGCGTCGCGCGCCGCGAGTGCGTCGTCGATCTGCCGTTCTTCCACGGCAACCACCGCTTCCTGCCGACCCTGGTATCGATGAGAGGGTACACCATCGCCGAGATCCCGGTCAACCATCGCCCTCGCGCCGGAGGCGCGAGCAAGTACGGCATCCATAACCGCCTGTGGTCGGGGCTACGCGATTGCTTCGGCGTGCGCTGGCTGCGTTCGCGGAACCGTTCGTGGAAGGTCGCGCAGAGCGGGGGCTCCACGCCTGGAAACCCGGTATCATAGGCCTCTATTCCTCGGCGGACCCCCGGTAAGCGGTGCTCTGGGAATCTCGTGGAAGCGGAGCACCGGATGGCGAGCAGACGCAAGAACTGGGTGCTGTTCGCCATCAGCGCGGGCTCGGTGGCCTCGCTGATCCCGCTGCTGTGGCTGATGCAGACCCACGTCTCTGATCCGGATCCGTCGGACCTCAACAACTGGTGGCTGGTCTTCGGCTTCTCGGCACAGGCGCTGTTCGCGGGCCGATTGATCGTGCAATGGATCGCGACCGAGAAGCACCGTCGCAGCGTGGTGCCGACGTCCTTCTGGTGGCTCAGCCTGCTCGGCGGTCTGATGCTGCTGGTCTATTTCTGGCGTCGTAGCGATCCCGTCGGCATCGCTGGTCAGCTGTTCGGAAACGTGGTGTACGTGCGCAATCTCTACTTCCTATACGCCGAGCGGCGTCGCGCGGGAGTGGTGGGAGCCACCGCGCGGGCGCTAGCAGGCGATCCTCCCAGGCATGCGCCCTCGCTCGAGATCGACGCTGCGCATCCTGCCAGGTCGGTCCAGGGACTTGTCGCTCCAGCAGCCGCTCGTGAAGCGACGCTGGGCGCGCCGGAGGCACCGCTTGGGCGAGGTCCATCCACGGAGCGGGAGGTTTCGGGGCGCGATCAGTCGCCTGGCAGCGCTGCGCTTGTTGACAGACCTGCGCTTCCGGGCCACACCTCGCATCAGGGCCGCACTGCGTGCCATGGAAGCGCCTCGGCGCGGATCGCTCAGAGCCGCCAGCGCCAGTAGACCACGATCGACGGGATCAGCGCCAGGGCGACGGCCGAGAGCACGGGCACTGCCGGATGCGCGCCGCTGGTATCGGCCACCATGCCGCCGGCGACGACCACCATGACCGGAACGCTGGCCGCCGCCAAGGCGCGGATCGTTCCCATCACCAGCGCGTCGCGATGCGAGAAGCGCACGAACACTGGCAGGGCGATCAGCGCCGCCAGCAGCGGCACCACCAGCCGCGACCACCGCGACCAGGCATACGAGATCTCGGTCCTGCCGCCGATGCGCAGCAGCTCGGGCCCGGTCATGGTGTATCTGGGCAGGAGATTGCGGTACAGCTGCTGCGGATCGTACGGTAGCGCCAGATCGCCTTCGAGGGGGATCTCGGTAGGTCGGTAGAGCAGGCAGTGCCCCTCTGGGGTGACGCGGAACTCGAGCAGATGGCCCTGCAGCTGCCATCTCCCTTCCTGCCACACCATCTGATCGGCGCAGACCAGCCCGCCCTTGGAGGCGATCACGACGCGGTCCACGGTCGGGACGTCGCCGCGGATCAGGCCCTGCGCGCGACCGGCGAACCAGTTGGTCTTGGTCGCGGGCACCTGCCACACCCGTCCCAGGCGGCGTTGGTTCTGCAGGATGTCCTCGATCGCGGTGGTGCGCGCGATCGCCTTCGGGCTGATGAAATCCGCGATGACGGTATCCACCACGCCGACCACCAGCATCAGCGCCAGCAACATGCGCGCGGCGCGCGCCGGGCTGATGCCGTTCGCGGACAGCGCGATGAACTCGCCGCGTTTGAGCATCGGTGCGCATACCAACAGGCACGAGACCACCGCGCCGATCGGCAGCGCGATGTTCGCCAGCTGCGGCAGGCGATACCAGTACAGCGAGGCGATCAGGGCGAGCTGGCCGCCCTTGGTGGTGCTCTTGGCGAGGGTGCCGATGTTGATCAGGAAATCGATCGCGAGCGCGACCACGATGATCAGCGAAGCCACCATGAACAAGGCGCCGAGGCCGCGGCGCAGCAGGTACGAATCGAGACGCCCAGGCAGGAGCGACGAGATCATCGCTGCCTCCACAGCATCCAGCTGCCGGCGCAGGCCATCAGCAAGACTGGCGGCCACAGGATCCAGCCCGCGTTGATGCGCAGGGAATCGCCGAGGTTCTTCACCACCCCGAACGACGGGACCAGGGTCGTCACCACCACCAGCAGACCGATGAACACGGCGAGCAGGCGATTGCCCCTGCCCATGGTCAGGCCGAGACCGGTGGCAAAGGTCCAGTACGCGATCACCGCGCAGGGAATCATCCAGCGGATGTGCCAGGCGCGCTCGAGGCCGCGGATGTAGCCGCGGTTGTCCTTGGTCTCGGGGGTGTTCTCCAGGCGTTTGCGCAGCTCGGCGGTCGAGAGCGAATCCTGGATGTCGGACAGGTTCTGACGCTGGCTGGGAAGCCGCAGCGACCACAGCGGCAGGATCCCGGTCATCACGTCGGGCTGGTCGGTGGTGATGCGCGAGCGGCGCAGGAACCAGGCGTCATGGAGCTCGAGGCCGGCGGCCTGGTCGTTCGACAGCGCATCCGGATCGGTGACGAAGCGGGCCTCGGGAGCGTAGCACACCACCAGGGCCCCGGTGCCGAACAGGCCGCTGCCGTCCTTCTCGAGGTAGACGCCGAACAGTTGCTTGAGCATGTCGCCCTCGACGCCGATCGCCGCGACCATGGCCTCGTCGGTCTGGTAGATCGGCGCCCGCCGCGACACCTGGGTGGCGGTCGCCTGGCGCAGCACCTCGGAGCGCCCCTCGAGCAGGCGCTTGGCGACGTGGGGTAGCAGCACATGGGCGGCGAATCCGAGCCACGCCGCCAGCAGCAGCGCGAGCGGCAGCATCGCCATGGCGATCTTGACGGTGCTGACTCCGGCGGCCATCAGCGCGGTGATCTCGCCATCTTCGCGCATGCGCCCGACGGTCGCGAGCAGCGCGGTGACCAGCGCCAGTGGCAGCGCCAGCATGCTGATGAAGATGAGGTTGTCGGGGAGGAAGCCGAGCACCGCACCCAGCGGCGCGCCCTGCTTCAGCAGAGGCGCGCAGATCACCACCGAGATCAAGGCGAGGTATGCAGTGCCGTAGAAGAGGAAATTGGTCCCCGATTCGTACAGGCAGGCTCGCTGGAGGACGCGCATCGGCGGCCGGTTCTACCATGCAGGAGCGCCGGCACCAACCGCTGTCCGGATTTCGCGCGTCGAGTCCACGCTGTCTTCAGCGACAGATCGCCGCCATCGCCCGAGGATGTTGCCGGAAGCGTCCTCAGAACCGATAGCCGATCGCGAACAGCCCGCCCATGCCGCTCTCGTGCACGGTCAGCTTGCTCTTCGCCGAGCTTGCCGAGTGGTCGACCTCCATGGTCGCCAAGGTGCCCGAATATTCGAGCTCGAAGCCCAGCACCAGATGCTTCCACAGCGCGACGTAGGTGCCCGCGCGCAGGCCGCCCTGCACGTAGCCGCCGGTAGCGGTATCGGCGCGGTATGTCCCGGTCGCGTCCTGGTCGAACCACTCCATGGATGCGCCGCCGACGCTCGCGAACGGTCCGACCTCGGCGTGCCAGTTCGGCGTGAATGCGTACCCGTAGCCGACATTGCCGATCAGGCCGAAGGTGCCATACGACAGGTTCTGGGTCTGCGGGATGGAGGAGCCGCCCTTGAGGTCGAGGGTGTGGCCGACGGTGCGCAAGCCGGCGCCCCAGACCAGGCCGCCGCCGTCGTGCAGGCGGCCGTACTCGAAGGCCACCTCCAAGATGCCGCCGCCGTTCTGGTCGCGGGTGACGTCGTACTCGTTGTTGCCGCTGGGATTGAGGGATCCCGCGCCCGCGGTGTATTGCTCATGGACGTGCTTCGGGCCGTGCTGGCCACCCAGGCTCACGCGGATGTCGGCGACCCTCAGCTTGGCCTCGGGCGCCTGGTGCTCCTTCGCGCGCGCCGGACGCACCTCGTGGCCCGATGGAGGCTGGGCTGGGCCCACGGCGTCCTCGGCCGACGCCCACGCTCCGGCGATGAGAATGAGGATGGTGGCGCTGAGTGCGGTGGATCGCATGACTGGGTCCCCTGGCGTGTCCGGTGGCGACTGGCAAGCCTAGTACCGCCGTACCTGGTCGTCTGTGGGAATTCCCCACACCCTGGTCGGCGGGGCAGTGGATAGGCGGAAGAATCCGGAAATCACTGACCCCGGCCTTGCGGCCGGGGTCAGTGATGTGTGCGGAAGCCGCCTATAAGCCGGGTCCTGTCGAGGACGGCCATTTCTCTCGACCACGGCGTTGCCGCCGCAGCTCATGCGCCCTACCTGCGGATCCGACGGCGCGGGCAGCGCCTCTCCGCGATCTGGGCTTGCTCCTGGTGGGGTTTGCAATGCGGTCCGCCTCGCGGCGCACCCGGTGGGCTCTTACCCCGCCTTTTCACCCTTACCCCGGCCTTTCGGCCGTGGCGGTTCGCTTTCTGTTGTACTGTCCCTATCCCCCCGCAACGGGAGACGGCTGGATTTGCCAGCCACCATGCCCTGTGGAGCCCGGACTTTCCTCGGCCGCCACATCTCTTGCGAGGATGGCGGACGCGGCCGTCCAGCGGCGAGTGCATCCTAGGTCGCAGGCACTTGGAAGCCAGCGGACCGCCCCGCCACCGCCTCTGACGATGGGGTATGATTACGGATGGCGGAGCATATCGAGGTGGATGCGCTGCGACGTTCGCTCGGTGCCACCGTGGGCAGTGCGGATGGATCGTCCATGGCGTCGCCCTCGGTCACGGGCTCCGACGCTCCGCCGTCGATGTCTGAGTCTTCGCTCGCCCCCCGCCTGACCGGTGGCAGCCCGGGCCCGCGCTTCGAGTTCGGCGCCATGCTCGGAGTCGGTGCGACGGGGCAGGTCTACGCGGTATTCGATCGCGATCTGCAGCGCACGATCGCGGTGAAGATGCTGCGCCACGGCGCCGAGCCGGGCGACCAGGATCTGCTCGGACTGCTCGAGGAGGCGCGGGTGACGGCGTCGCTCCAGCATCCGAACGTGCTTCCGGTCCACGATCTCGGCGTTGACGACGCCGGCAGGCCGTGCTTCAGCATGAGCCGCATCGACGGAGTCACGCTGGGCGATGTGCTGTCGCGCTCGACGACCGAGGCGCGCGACGCGAAGATCGCCACCCCGAACGCGATCGTCACCATCTTCATCGCCATCTGCCACGCGCTCGGATACGCGCACAACCGCGGCCTCGTCCATCAGGACATCAAGCCCGACAACATCCTGCTCGGAGATTTCGGAGAGGTGCTGGTGCTCGACTGGGGCAGCGCGGCGCGCGTGGGCGCCGATGGGCGCACGATGTCGCGCCTCTACGGTACTCCTCTCTACATGAGCCCCGAGCAGGCGCGCAGCGAGTACAGCGATGCGCGTAGCGACATCTACGCGATCGGTGCCGCGCTGTTCCATGCCCTCACTCTGCGTCAGCCGACCTGGTCCGACGACAGCGACAGCTTCTGGGACAAGAAGCGCCGCGGCGTCATCGATGCGCTCGAGCCCGCTGAACGCGCACTCTGCCCACCTGAGCTGCTGAGCATCGCCGCGACCGCCCTCGCTCCCGACCCCGGTAAACGCTACGCTACCGTCACCGATCTCGCTCGCGACCTCGAACGCTACCAGGCGGGGCTGGCGGTGAGCGTGCACCGGGAGCCGTTGGCCCGCATGCTGCTGCGCTGGTACCGGGCCAATCGCCGCATCTTCTGGACCGCCGCCGCGGCGTGCGTGACGGTGGCGTGCATGACGGCGATGATGGCGGTCGAGAAGGCCAAGGAGCGCACCAGCTGGATACTCGTGGGGCGCGAGGATTTCTCAGGCGACATCCATGCCGAGTGGACCGGAGCGTACAAGGAGTGGACGTGGCCGGCGTCGCGGCCCATTTCCATCGATGATGCGGCCTTCACCCGCGAACCGGGGGCCATGTTGATGCACTCCCGCGAGGGATTCGTTGACCTCATCCACCAGCGGCCCGTCCTCGGAGACCTGCGCGTCGAGTGGGACTACACCTCGCTGTTCGACGGCACCAACCTCAACTGCTTCATCGAGGGCAAGGACCGCGAGTCGGGATACACCTTCCACACCGGAGGCTTCGGCTTGAGGGACAGCGTCACGCTGACCAAGGGCACGGTGGTGCTCCAGCGTCGATCGATGGCGCCATTGTCGGCGAGGAGCCCCCATCATTTCCGCATGGAGAAGGAGGGGAACCGGCTGCTCCTGGTGATCGATGGTGTCGAGGTCATCGACTACAGCGATCTCGATCCCACCGACGTCCCCGATGACGGTCTCTTCGGTTTCGATAGCACCCACGCCCTCGGCAATCGCGTCGCCGCGGTCGGCATCTGGCACAAGCCCCTCGCACGGCGCGTGTCGCCTATCGCGTTCGGACGCAAGCTGCTCGAGATGCAGCGCTATCCCCAGGCTTACGAGCAGTTCCTCGACATCCTGGAAGCCTATCCCGGCTCCGCTCTCGAGCCGGAGGCTCTGTACGGGATGGCGGTGTGTCGTGTGCGCGAGGGCAAGGGCGACGAGGCGAAGGCGCTGCTCGACCGCTTCGCGGCGTCGCACGCCCACCACGAGCTCATGCCCTACTGCCTGCGCGAGCGCCTGTCGCTCGCGAGTGCCGCCGACGATGCGCGCGAGCGCCAGGCCGCGCTCGATGGCCTGGCGGCGTTTCCAGGCCACCCGGTCCTCACGTCGGTCGCCAACCGCCTGGTCGATGACGAATTCGCCCGCGCCATCCACCCGGCGGGCATGCGTGTTGATAGCGGCGTCAAATTTCCAGCCGATGCGCCCGAGCGGATCGCGCACGCGATGACGCGGCTCCGCGGCTGGCTTCCGGCCATCGGAGCGTCATACACCGAAACCCGCTTCAGCCGCGACGCAGCGAAGGTCCTGGCCTGGCTCGGTCGCAGCGAGCTCGTACCCGAGTACTTCCCCGAGGACAGCGTGATCTGCGCAGATGCCCTCCTCGCCACCGGGCGCTACGAGGACGTGCTCGCGACCTATCCGGCCATGACCTTCCAGGCTGCTCATGCCCTGCTCGCGCTCGGCCGCTTGCCGGAGCTCGCGGACAGCGGCAATTTCCATACCTTATTCCGCTGGGAAGCGCTGCTGGTGATGGGTAAGCAGGATCGCGCGCTCGAACTCTTTCCGCGCGATGCTGAATTGCGCTTCGAGCTCAGGCGTTTCGATGAGGCGCTCGCGCTCGCTCCAGGAAACAAGACCCTGCAGTGCAGGGTCCTCATCGCCCAAGAGCGCTTCGAGGAGGCCCTACCGCTGGCGGAACCGACCTGGCTCAAGCAGAGCATCCTTGAGCATCTCGGCCGCTATGACGAGGCGATGGCAGGGAGCCACGACTACGACCTGGTATCGTACGAGTGCGCGGCCTTCATGATTCTCGAGGACCCGTCGATGCGCGAGCGAGGGCGCGAGCTGTTGAGCAGGTTGTGTCGAGGCCAGGGGGACATGGACAACTACATGGTGGTGTTCACGCGCTGCTTCCTGCCAGCCCTGACTGCCAATCGCGCCGGCGAGCAGGTCGATCCGCGCGTCGCATTCACCGAGGTCCTGGAGCATGGGCATCTCTGGGGCGGCCAACGCGCCTGGTACCTGGCCGCTCTGGTGGCGGGTCGGATAGGCGAGGAGGAATTCCTGCGCCAACCGTACCAGATCCAGGTCCGCGCGCGGCTGCACCTGGCGCGAGGCCTTAAAGCAGAGCTGGCGCGCGATTGGCTCGCGGCGGACGCCGAGTACCGGGAATGCAGCTTGGCCGAGGAGCCGTTCGGGCTCGGGCTCACCAGGGCGGAACACCAATACGTGAGCGCCCGCAGGCTCGAATTCGCGGCCGGCAAGTGACCTCGGCCTGCCCGCCACCGGCCGCCACCGACTTCCACTGATCTGATCGCACCGGACCGCATGCCCACTGCATGCGAAGTCCGTGTTGGCGCGCGCCGGCCGTGTCCGATCATGTCGGCATGCCGCGACTGCTCGGAGTGGATTACGGACGCGTGCGCATCGGCCTGGCGGTGTGCGACGAACTCGGCATCGCGACGCGCGCCATCGGCTATGTGCGCCGCGAGGACGACCGCCAGGCGGCAGTGCTGGTCGCTGCGGTGGCGAAGCGCGAGAGCGCCGATGGCATCGTCATCGGCCTGCCCCTGCACGCCCACGGAGCCGAAGGCGGGAATGTGCGCTGGGTCCGCGATTTCTGCGCCGAGCTGGCCAAGGTCTGCGCGCTGCCGGTGTACGAGGTCGATGAACGCTACTCGAGCGCCGAGGCCGAGGAGCAGCTGCGCGCCGAAGGCCCCTGGCCCGCCCAGTTCGGCGCCGTCGACGCCCGCTGCGCCGCGATCCTGCTCCGGCGCTACCTCGACGGCGAACGCTAGCTGTCAGTTGGGGGGCTACGGCCCCCCAACATCGCGCTCCGCGCTGCCCCCCACGAAGAAACGGATTAGTGTATCATTGAAGCCAGACAGCATCAGGAGGGAGCGCAGTGTGCACCCGCTGAAAAGTCGCTCAGCTATGTACGTTTACCATAGCTGCGCAGCGACTGCGGCACGAAATCCAGGTCGGTCGCTTCGTCGACGGCTAGGGCGATCTGGAAATCCATGACCGATTTGGGCACCGGGTTCTGGTATCCGGTCAGGCATTCCTTCAGCGCCAGCATGGGCTGCAGCCCGGCGGTGCGCACCATGCGATAGGTCTTCACCGCCAGGGCTTCGGCGGCGCCAGGAGTGAGCAGCAACGGCAGCATCGATTCGAGCGCGGGGAAATCGGCGTCGGCGAAGGCCAGTCCGCGGCGCTTCGCGAGCGCTCGGATCAGACGCCAGCTCTCATCAGCGGTGGTGGTGGGGAAGATCGGGATCTTCACGTCGACGCGGCCGGGACGCTTGAGGTCGACCTCGATGAGATCCGGCCGGCTCGAGGCCAGGATCCAGACGATCGAGCCGCGGTTGTTCGGGTTCGACATCTCCTCGGCCATCATGCCGTAGATGCGTCCGCCGATGCCGCCGTCGGTGGATCCCGAGTCGCGCTTGCCAAGGGCCTGGTCGGCCTCGTCGATGAACACGAAGGCGCGCCCGAGAGCGTGGATCAGGCGAAAGATCTTCTCGAGGTTGCCCTCGGTCGAACCAACCCATTTGTCGCGGAAATTCTTGAGCTTCACCACCGGAACGCCGGCCTCTCCCGCGAGGCATTCGACCAGGTAGGTCTTGCCGGTGCCGACAGGGCCGCACACCAGGTACCCCATTGGCAGCGCTTGCACGTCACCCGCGCGCCACAGCGCGATGTCCTGGCGCAGCCAAGCCTTCAACTTCTCTTGGCCATGGATGTCATCGAGGGTGCGCTTCGAATCGATGAATTCGATCAGTCCGGCACAGTCCTTCTCGACCAGGGCCTTCTTCACGGCCACCAGATCATCGGTCGACAGCGCCTCGCCGAGGTGCTCCTTGGTCTTGAGCAGGGCCTCGATCGAGCTGAGCGTGGCGCCTGCGAGGCCTGCGGCGGTCGCGGGCAGATCCTTAGCCAAAGCGCCGAGCGCGACCGGGTAGCTCGGAGCCATCAACGCGAGGGCCCGCGCGAGATCGTCGGCCGACGGCAGAGGGACCTTGGCCTGCGAGGCCCGCGGATTGTTGACGATCAGCGGATGCAGGTCATTGAGGTTGTCGGCGATCAGGAAGGTCGCCAGGGTATGGCCGCTGAGCGTGCCATCGGCCGCCCAGTCGCGCATCTGGCTGGCGAGCGCGCTGGTGTCGTAGCTGTTCGCGCCCATCGAGGCCGGTACCAGCAGATCCGCACCCTTGATCAGACAGCCGATCTGCAGGCGCGAGGTGCCGAGCTTCGCCAGGTTGGCGCAGTAGCGGAAGTACTGGGTCAGGTAGTCGATGGCCTCGCGCGGGGTCTTTGGCAGCGGCGGCAGCTCGACGCCTTTCAGGCGCGGCCATTGGCTGAAGACATCGCCGCCTTTTTCGAGGCGCAGACCGTTGCCGAGATCGAAGCTCAGCACCACGTCGAAGCGTGGCAGCAATACCTTGACCAGGAAATCGGTGAAGCCGCCGAGCTCCTCGTGCGCTGGAGCCTTACCCGAGAGCGGAAGCAGCAGCCGGTCGTTGACGTTGCCATAGCACAGGAACTGGCTGGTGGCGCCGCTCTCGTACTGGGTGATCAGATCCTCGGCCCAGCGTGGCAGGCCCATGGCCTGCAGGCGCTGACGGGCGCTGATGGGCGTCGCCGGTGTCGGCATGTCAGGTGGACGCGCTCTCGCCGGTGGCCGGACCCATGCTCTTCTGCGCCGCAGGCGCCGCTGTCCCCACCGCCGGCCCGCCCTCGAAGGCCATGCCTTCTTTGGCGGCGAAATCGGCGAGCGCCTGGTCGGCGAGCGCCGACTGCTCGGATTCCTTGAGGTTGACGTCGTTCATGTTGATCGAGTCCTTGGCGACGCGCGCGCGGCCGGCCGCCTTGGTGCGCTCGTCCTCGACCATGGTCTGCAGGCGGTTGAGCGTGTCGCCGGCGCCGCCGATGTTCGAGATCATGCCCGAGGCCATCTCGTTCATCTCGGCCATGGCCTTCTTCATCTTCATGTCCTGGATCGCGCCCTTGAGGCTCTCGAGCTTGGACTTGGCGGTGGAGATGGCGATGTCGCGGGCCTTGGTCAGGTCCTTGTAGGTGGTCTCGGCCTGCTCGAGCTGCGCGCGGTTCTCGTCGAGCTCGCGGGTGACCGTCTGCAGGCGCAAGGCGTACTGGCCCGCGGCGGCGCGATTGCCGACCTTGAGGTTGGCGGCGGTCTTGGCGCGCAGATCGCGCTCCTCGATCTCGAGCTTCTTCACCTGGGACATCAGCCGCTCGCACATGCCCGCGTGCGAGGCCAGGCCCTGGTTGTACTGGGCGATCTGCTTGCGCAGGTTCTCCTGCTCGACCTCGAGCAGCGCCTCTGGATTGCGGCGCTCGAGACCCGAGACGAAGAGTCCCAGGAATCCCCGGAAGAGGTTGGCGATGCGGCTGAACATGGTGGCTCCGATCGAAGGTCGAATGGTCCGGTACCGGTTGTTAATGCGGTGAAGGCTTACTTCTCTTCCGGGGGGTAGACGCTGATCTCGACGCGCCGGTTGAGCGAGTTGTTGTGCGGGTCCGAGGCGTCGGCTGGGGTTTCCCAGCCCTTGCCCTCGATGACGAACTTGTTCGGGTCGAACTTGAACTTGTCGATGAGCGAGCGCTTGATCGCCTCGGCGCGCTCGGTGCTCAGCAGCTTCACTTCCTTCTCGGGAACCTTGCCGCGCATGCTATCGTCGGTGAAGCCCTGGATCAGGATGGTGGCGCGCGCGAACTGGCCGGCCAGGCGACCGACCTGCTCGAGCGTCGAGGTGACGTTCGGATCGTAGAGTTTGCCGGATTGGACCATGCCCACGTCGTCGCGCGCCGGCTCGAAGGGATTCGACGAGTTCGGATAGAAGTTGATGCGGATGGTCTGGGTGAGGATCGGGGCCTCGGCGCTGACCTTCTTCGGGGTCGAGGGCGTGAAGGTGGCCACGCTCTCGTCCTTCTGCGAGCTGAAGGTGCCCGAGGCCTGGGCCTTCTGGATGTAGGTGAAGTCCATCACCTGATCGAACAGCGCCGGGGCGTTGATGCGACCGAGCTCGCGGTAGACGTAGCTCGCGCTCTTCCAGGTGCGTTCGAAGTTGGTCGGATTCGACGAATTCAGGAAGAACTGGGCGTTCTCGGCGGCGTTGGTCGGGTGCGCATCGTTGCGCATCGCCATGACGTCGGAGGGCTTCATGCCGAATGCGTCGGCCATCCAGGCGCACGCCTGTTCGGGATTCTTCTTCACCTCGTCCATGCCTTCGAGGATGCCCTCGACCAGGCCCTGGACGACATCCGGATGGTCGCGGGTGAAATCAGCGCGCACCGCGTAGACGTCGGCGATCAGCTTGTTGGCATCGGCGGTGGATGAGAGGATCTTGGTGTCGGCGACGCGGTCGACGATGTTGTAGATGTCTGGCGACCACGAGACGGTGGCGTCGATCGAAGGATCGCTGACGAACGCCGCGGCGGCCTCGAAGGCGGTGGCGGTGTACTTGGTCTTGATGTCTGCGGGCTTCATGCCAGCCGACAGCAGCAGCGAAGTGAGGTAGTACTCGCTGGGCGAATTCTGCGCGAGAGCGACGGTCTTGCCCTTGAGGTCCTTGACCGTGCGGATCGCCTTGCGCACGACGATGCCGTCGCCGCCGTTGGACCAGTCGAGCTGCTGGACGATGCGCGGCGCGGTGCGCGAATCGCGGGCCAGCTCGGGGGCGAACAGCACCATCATGTCGACGGTGCCCCACAGGGTGTGCACGTCGCCCGAGGCGTAAGCGTCGCGCGCCGCGACCGGGTCGTCCATCAGCACCATCTCGACCTTGAAGCCGTGCTTCTTGAAGAAGAGGCTGTCGGTGTTGGCCTTGGTGCCGTGGTTGGCTGCCACCACCGGCAGCCAGCCCGACCAGACGTTATAGGTGAAGCGCAGGACCTTGTCGGCCTCGTTCCACTTGTATTGGCTGACGCCCTTCACCGGCGGCAGCTTCTCCGCGGGCACGAACTTGTATTCCTTCACCGTGGTGACGCTGCCGGCGTCGGGAGCCTCGAGCCCGGCCCCCGCAGGAGTCGCTCCGGCGGTTCCCGCGGCGACAGCGGCGGCGGTTCCGCCCGCGGCAGCCGCAGTGGTGCCGCCGCCGGTGGCCGCGCCCGCGGTGGTCGTAGCCGTACCGGTGGCTGGATTCGCCGCACCCTGCGCGTGCGCAGCCTCCTGGCGCTGGAAGATCCAGACGCCGAGGCCGATCAGCCCGATGATGACGATGAAGGAGAGGAATTTGCCAAGCCCGGTGAGGCCCGCTGATTTGTCATCGGCCATGATGCGCTCCTCGAAGGATCCGGCGCCCGGCGAATTGCCAGGCGCCGTGCGATACGCGGTTTCCCGCGGGAGGTGATGTTATTCGCCTGCGAGGCGGGTGTGCAAACTGTTAGTTGGCGCCCGGGGCCCGTGGAGGCCTTCGGCGCGGGGCGCGGATGCGTGGCGAATGCGTGGCTGGGCAACACTCCAGGTCGTCATCGGCGGTGGTCCGCTCGCCGAACCCTATCTCCAGCCATCCGTCCCGTCGGAACGGCGCCAGAACACTCAGCTGTCGATCGATGGCGGGGTCGAGTCGACCGACACCAGCGGCTGATCGAGGAGGTGGCTCAGGGCCCAGGCCATGGCGACCTCGTTCTCGTGCTTGAGGGCCCACCAGGCGCGCCAGCGTTCGCGCTCGGCGGCATGGGCGGTCTCGAGCTGATCGCGTTCGGCGGTGAGGCGGGCGATCTCCTGGGCAATGGCGGCGCGGCGTTCGCCGCGGGCCCGGCCACGTCTCGCGAGCTGCTCGCGGATGCCGGCGGCATACGCGTCGACGGCCTGGTCGCGGGCGACCGCGTCGCGAACCACGTCCTCGACCGGGACGCCGGCGGCGCGCAGACTCTCGAGGATGGCGGCCTGGGCGGCGGCGCGCTGGAGCCCGGCGAAGGTCGGTTGGCGAAGTTCGTGTTCGAGGCGTTCGATGGTCCAGCCGTGCTTCGGCTCGAGGACGCCGGCAGCGGTGCAGATACCCATGAAATCATTGGTCAGCTCAGCGCGCTCGCGCGCCTGCAGCGCGCCACCGGCGACTGCGACCTCGCTCTCGAGCTCGGCCAGGGTGAGGACACGCGTGACCACCTTGGTCAGCGTCTTGGCGGTCTTCGGCTGCTCGATCTGCAGGATGCCGAGGCGGCCACCGACGGCGCGCAGCTGATCGATGATGCTCATGTCGCTCGCTCATTCACTATGGGCACGGTGAGAAGAGGCACTGATAAGAGAGTGCTGATGAAAGGGGCACTGGAGAGGGATCGCAATGATATCTCAATTCGCCTGCCGTTCGCGGACCTTCGCGCTCACCAGCGGCGGCGGCGCGCTGATCAGGTCCTCGACCTGGCCGAACACCTGCTGCTGGTCGCGGATCCAATCGCTGGTGCCGCCCAGGGTGGCGGCCACCTCGTCGATACGCTGCGACACGCTCTGCGGATCGGAAGCGAGCATCGCCTGTTCGCGGATCAGCTCGACCTGCTCCTCGATGCGTTGGATTTCGGCTTCGACGAACGCGCCCTTGGACGCGGCTTCCTTACGCTTCGCGAGGCGCTGCTGCACGATGTCGAGCTGGCCGGAGAGGCTCTTGCGCAGATCGTCGGCCAACGACGCATCCTTCAGCTGCTTGGCCAGCGCCTGGGCGCGCTCCTCGAGACGCTCGCGCTCGCCATCGGCGCTGGGCGCGCCATCGTCGATGCGCGCGATCGATTCGCGGGTCTGCAGCAGCCTCAGGTAGATCCACAGCAGGCGGCTCAGGCCGTCGGCCTGGGTGTCGAGCCCCGACGCTCCGGCATTTGCCTGGCCTTGCTGGTCGATGATCGCGAGGCAGCGCGATTCGAGATTCTGATACTTGCCGCGGTTCTTCTGACTCAGCCGCGACACCTGCGACGCGATCTTCAATTGCCATTCCTGCTGGGTGGCGTCCACCACCCTGCCCTCGACAATGTGGCGGAAGCGGGGTTCGTGGACCAGCCAGAACAGGTAGCCGAGTTCGAGCCCCGCGCCGACCACCCATAGCCCGGGATTGATCAAACCGAGCATGCCGAAGGCGGCGACACCGACCCAGTTCGGCGGCACGAACATCCCGACTGGCCGCGCGTTGAACGCCGCCGAGACGTAATCCATCAGCCCGGGAGCCGAGGCCATCAGCCCCCGCCCCCGGAGGCAGGCTGCCCGCCAGCCGGACGGCGGTTGTCGGCGACATGCCGGAAGGCCTCGCCCACCACCTTCGCCGCCTGCTTGAACGCGGGCAGCTCCTGCGCGGTCATCGGCGAGATGCCAGGCGAGGGCGGGATCGGATCGCGGATGTCGTAGACGATCTGCCCGGGATTGGCCGCGAAGATCCACACCCGCTCGCCGAGGTACACCGCTTCGGTGATGCTGTGGGTGACGCAGAACACCGTCGGCTTGATGCGGTTCCACAGCCCCACCACCAGCTCCTGCATCTCGATGCGCGTCGGTTCATCGAGCGCCGAGAACGGCTCGTCCATCAGCAGGATGCGCGGTTCGAGCGCGAGTGATCGCGCGATCGCGACACGCTGCTGCTGACCTCCCGAGAGCTGGTGCGGGTACTTTGACTCGTGCCCGGCCAAGCCGACCTGGCCGATCAGATCCATGGCGCGCTCGTGGCGCATCTTGCCATCGAGCTTGAGCTCATGGCGGTTGAGATCCAAGCCGAAGCGCACGTTGTCGAGTACCGTGAGGTGGGGGAACGAGCTGTACTGCTGGAAGATCATGCCGCGGTCGCGGGTGGGGCCGTCCACCGGCTTGCCATGCACCAGTACTTCACCCGAACTCGGCTGCAGGAAACCGGTGATGAGGTTCAGCACCGTGCTCTTGCCGCAGCCCGAGGGCCCGAGCATGGTCACGAACTCGCCGCGATCGGGCACGTCCTCGATGCGGAAGGACACGTCGTGCAGGGCGACGAAGTCGCCGAAGCGCATGGTGACGTTACGGAACTCGACGATCGGCGGCGGGGCCGTGGCCGGCGCCGCGCTCTGCGTGGGATGAAGCGGTGGTATCGCGGCGGCCATCAGCGCGCCTGCCGGTACGGGAAGAGCCAGCGGCCGATCCGCATCCACAGCTGGTCGGCGAACCATGCGATGATGGTGATGATCATGATCACCAGGTAGATCTGCTCGCGCGGGCCGCGGCGGCGCGCGATCTCGATCAGGTAGCCGAGGCCGTCGGTCTGCACCAACGCCTCGGTGAGCACGATGTAGGTCCAGCCGACACCGAAGGCCAGGCGCATGGCATGCCACAGGTCGGGCATGGCGATGGGTACCAGCACGCGGGTGACGATCTGCGCACGGGTGGCGCCGAGGGTCTGGGCGGTGCGCAGGAACACATCTGGCACGCCATCGATGGCCTTCACCACCAGCGGCAGCAGGTAGATGCCGAAGGCCATGGCCAGGAAGATGACCTTCTGCTTCTCGTCGGTGCCGAACCACGACATGGTCAATGGCACCAGGGTGGCGATGGGAATATAGCCGCTCGCGGTCATCAACGAGCCGAAGGTGGCACGGATGCTGGCGAAGGCGCCCATGCCGATGCCGATCGGCATGACGATGACCAGGGCCAGCAGGAAGCCCTTGATGACGCGCTTGCCGCTCGCCCACACGTTGTGGAACAGGAAGTTGCCCTGGTTGTTCTCGCCCTTGTGGGTCAGCAACTGGGGCAGGTAGCTGAACACCTCGCCCGGGCTGGGCAGGATGGTGGGGCTGACGCGCCGCTCCTCGGGTTCGCCGTGGGTGATGCCCCACCACAGCCCCAGCAGCAGGGCTATCGGCACCAGGCCGAGCACGATGGTGGCCCAGCGCGGCACTTCACCACGGATCGCGAACGCCCAGGACGCCATGGCCGCTGAAATTAGAGGCGCAGTGGTGGCTGTCCACTGCAACCGCAGCGCATTCAGGAGGCTCGGAGGGCAGATGATTGCTGGATGCGAGGGGGTACGGCGGGTGAACCGCCATGCGCATCCCCTGAAATGATCACGCATGGGCGTGTGATAGTCTTACGAATGTTTCGGAATCTTTGAGCGATTCCCTTGATCATTCATCGGGGGTATCTCTCACACGGACCCTAGAAGAGCGAAAGGATCGCCAATGCCAAAGTCACCGAGCATCCCACGTCCCGAGCATCCGCGCCCGCAGTTCGTGCGCTCGCGCTGGCTCTCGCTCAATGGGGAATGGCAGTTCGAGATGGACCCGGGCGACACCGGGCTCGACCGCGGGATGGACAAGCGCTCGCTCGCCGAGCGCATCACCGTGCCGTTCTGCCCGGAGTCCGCGCTCTCCGGCATCGGCCATGTCGACCGCGTGCTGGCGGTGTGGTACCGTCGCTCTGTCGAGGTGCCGCGCGCCTGGGCGGGTCGCGACGTGGTGCTGCACTTCCAGGCCGTCGACCACGATGCGACGGTGTGGGTGAACGGGATCGAGGTCGCGCGCCACCGCGGCGGCTTCACGCCCTTCAGCTGCGATCTGCGCGGCGTCGTCGAGCCCGGCGGAGTCGCCGAGATCGTGGTGCGGGCCCGCGACGATTGGCGCCCCCCGCAGGCGCGCGGCAAGCAGTCGCAGGCGTTCGGCAATTCCGGCTGCCTGTATGCCCGCACCACCGGCATCTGGCAGACGGTCTGGCTCGAGGCGGTCAACCGCACGCATCTGCGCCGGCCGCGCATCACGCCGGATGTCGGCGCCAGCCGCTTCAGGCTCGAGCTCCCGATCAACGGCGATGCCACCGGCCTGCGCGCGCGGGCGACCGCACGCGACTCCAAGGGCGTGGTCGCCACCGCCACGGTGAGGGCCGATGGCGATTTCGCGCCGGCGCTCGAGCTCGACATCCCAGAAAGCCGCGTCCGCCTGTGGTCGCCCGCCGATCCGCACCTCTACGACCTGATCATCGAACTCGTCGACGCGCAGGGCGTGGTGGTCGACCGCGTCGATAGCTACGCCGGGCTCCGCTCGGTGCGCATCGAGGGCCGGGCCATGGTCATCAACGGCGAACGCGTGTTTCAACGCCTGGTGCTCGACCAGGGATGGTGGCCGGACGGACTCATGACCGCACCCAGCGACGCGGCGTTGATCCGTGACATCGAGCTGGCGAAATCCGCCGGTTTCAACGGTGCCCGCCTGCACCAAAAGGTCTTCGAGGAGCGCTTCCTGCACCACGCCGACCGCCTCGGCTACCTGTGCTGGGGGGAGTTCGGGGATTGGGGCGCGCACCTGCCCGGCTGGCAGAACGAGCATCACCGCTCGGGTTCCACCTTCGTCGCGCAATGGCTCGAGGCGGTCGAGCGCGACTATTCGCATCCATCGATCATCGGCTGGTGCCCGCTGAACGAGCAGAAGCAGAAAAACGATGAGCGCATCACCGCGGTCGACGATCTGGTGCGGGCGATGTATCTCGCCACCAAGTCGGCAGACCGTTCGCGGCCCGTGCTCGACATCTCGGGCTTCTCGCACCGCGTCCCGGACAGCGATGTCTACGACATGCACTATTACGACCAGGATCCCGCGAAGCTGCGCGAGAACATCGCCGGGCTCGCGGAGGGAAAGCCAAACGTCTGGCCGGACCTGAACATCCCGTACCGCGGACAGCCGTTCTTCATCAGCGAGTTCGGCGGCGCATGGTGGAATCCAGAGGCCAAGGCTGGGGATGCGTCGTGGGGGTACGGTGAGCGGCCGAAGTCGGTCGCCGAGTTCATCGAACGCTTCGAGACGCTGTGCGGCGCGCTGCTCGACGCGCCCGAGGTATTTGGCTACTGCTACACGCAGCTCACCGACGTCTTCCAGGAGGAGAACGGCCTCTTCCATTTCGACCGCCGCACGAAGTTCGATCCCGCGCTCCTGCGCGCGGCGCAGGCCAGGCCCGCCGCGTACGAGCTGGTCGGCGTCTCGCCGGATGCCAGCGCGCCGAAGAAGTCATCACGACTGAACGCACGACTGAACGCACGACTCAAGAAGGCATCAACGTGACCGCGCGAGCCCCGGCATCCGTCCGCACCCGTGAAGCATCGAGGAGCCCCATGCCGTCCATCCCGCGTAGCGAATATCCCCGTCCGCAGTTCCGCCGCGACGAGTGGCTGTGCCTGAATGGCCAATGGGAATTCGAGATCGATCACGGCGACAGCGGCTTCGAGCGCGGACTGTCGAGGCCGTTCGACCGCGCCATCACCGTGCCGTTCTGCCCGGAATCGACGCTGTCGGGAATCGGGTACACCGATCGCATGCTGGCGGTGTGGTACCGGCGCAGCGTGCCGGTGCCCGAGGCGTGGGCGGGCAAGCGCATCGTTCTGCACTTCGGCGCGGTGGACTACGACGCCACGGTGTGGGTGAACGGCGTCGAGGTCGGCCGGCATCGCGGCGGCTTCACGCCGTTCCGCTGCGACATCACCGACGCGGTCGCGCCCGGCGCCAAGGCGGTGGTCACGGTGCGCGCACGCGACGACTGGGCTCCGCCGCAGCCGCGTGGCAAGCAGGTGCCGATCCACGGCAACTGCGGATGCCACTACACCCGCACCACCGGCATCTGGCAGACGGTATGGATGGAACCGGTCGCGGCTTGCGCGCTCGAGCGCACGCGCATTACGCCAGACGTCGCCAACGGATGCTTCCATCTCGAGCAACCGCTCACGCGCGTCGAGCGCGGCATGACCGTGACCGCGACGCTCTCGGACGCGAAGGGCGTGGTCGCCAAGGCCACGGTCGCCACCGGGCTCGAGCTGTCGCCGCGCCTGACGGTGCCGATCCCGGTCTCGCGCCGCCGTTTGTGGTCGTGCGGGGATCCGCACCTGTACGCGCTGCGCCTCGAGCTGCGCAATTCGTCTGGCGTGATCATCGACCGCGTCGAGAGCTACGCCGGATTGCGTTCGGTGGCGATCGATGGCATGGCCGTGGTGCTCAATGGCAAGCCGGTGTTCCAGCGCCTGGTGCTCGACCAAGGTTACTACCCCGACGGCATCATGACCGCGCCGTCCGACCAGGCGCTGGTGAAGGACATCGAGCTGTCGCTTGCCGCTGGGTTCAATGGCGCGCGACTGCACCAGAAAGTCTTCGAGGAGCGCTTCTTGTACCACGCCGACCGCATGGGCTACCTGTGCTGGGGCGAATTCGGCGACTGGTCGTGGAGCACGCTCGGCCACCTGCACGATGAGCGGCAGTGGGGCGCTACGTATGCGGCGCAATGGCTCGAGGCGCTGGAACGGGATTATTCCCATCCGTCGATCGTCGGCTGGTGCCCGATGAACGAGACCTCGTACCGCATCGAGGACACCATCCACGCCCACGACGACCTGATGCGCGCGCTGTACCTGGCCACCAAGGCGATGGACACCTCGCGGCCCGTCCTCGACGTGTCCGGGTATTCGCACCGCGTTGCCGAGAGCGACATCTACGACAGCCACGACTACGAGCAGGATCCGGCTACGTTCGCGGTCAACCAGGCCGGGCTGCGCATCGGCAAGCCGTTCATCAATCATTCGCCCGGCCAGCACAACATCCCGTACCGCGGCCAGCCGTATTTCGTCAGCGAATTTGGCGGAATCTGGTGGAACCCCGACCTCAAGCCGGGCGAACCATCTTGGGGCTATGGCAACAAGCCGCAGACAGTCGAGGAATTCCATCTACGCTTCGCGGGGCTCTGTGCGGTGCTGCTCGACGACCCACGGATGTTCGGTTACTGCTACACCCAGCTCACCGACGTCTTCCAGGAACAGAACGGCGTGGTCCGCTTCGACCGCTCACTCAAGCTCGATCTCGCGCGCCTGCGCGCGGCCCAGGCCCGTCCAGCGGCGATCGAGCTGGCCGGCATCACCCCGATATCCGTCACCGCCGCCACCAAGGCGACTTCGAGCCGGAGGGCCAAGGTGAAGCGCTGACATCGCTCCCTGGCGCTTTCTTCTGCGCTCTCGGCACTCCGCTCTCCGCTCTGCTTCCCTCATTCCCCCGTTGAACCCGCCACCATCCTTCCACCATGCCATCAGCGATGGTGGACGCTCCGCACTCTCCGCCGTCTCCCCGGAAGACGCTCCACGTCATCGGGCCGGATTGCCAGGAGCGCTTCCTCGCGATCGAGCACCAGTCAGCGGTGGCGTTGCGCGATGTCGGCGTGATGTGGTCGGGCATCAGCGATCTGGTCAAGCCGTACGAGATCAGCCGCGCCCAGCCGACCTTCCATCTCGCGCTGTACACCGTCGCCGGGAGCGGCTGGGTCGATGTAGCAGGCTGTCCCGCCGAGATCGGCGCTGGCGAGCTGCTGATCGTGCCCGCCGGCACCCCATGCGCATACGGCATCAGGTCGGCCAGATGGCAGGTGCTGTGGTTCCACCTCGCGCTGTCGACGGGCATCGGCCAGGCGCTGCGTGGTCGCGCCCCCGTCATCCATGCCGCCGCCTTCACCGCGCGCCTGCAGGCCGCGATGGAAGGCTTCCTCGTCGAGGCGCGCGGCAGCGATGACGGCGCGCGGCGCGCGGTCGAGCTCAACGCCGAGCTGATCGGCTGCTACCTCGAGCGTGAGCTCGCCGCCGATGTCGATCCTCGCTCCGCCGCCATCCGCCGGCGCCTGCAGCAGCTGTGGGACGAGGTCGACCGCAATCTCCGCCATCCGTGGTCGGTGGCCGCGCTGGCCGGACACGTGCACGAATCGCAGATCAATCTGTACCGCCTGTGCGCGCGCCATTTCGACGTCAAGCCGATGGCGATGGTCACGCGCCTGCGCATGGAGCGCGCGCGCCAGTTCCTGCGCGAGACCGACGAACCACTCAAGCGCATCGCCGATTGGATCGGATATCGCAATGAATTCGCGTTCTCGACCGCCTTCAAGCGTTTCTCGGGCTTGAGCCCGCGCGATTTCCGCCGGCAGGCCAAGCCTGGTCTGGGCGCAGGCAGAGACCCCGGCTAGCCCCTACTAGCCACGCGTGCGGCGGCGGCTATCGCGGCTTCGATATCGTGTCAGGCGGTGTGCTCGCAGTCAGCTCTCGGAATACCTCCTCGAGACTCAGCCGCTCCTCGACCAGCTCGCGCAGCCCGCCATGGCTCTCGGTCAGGGCCACCAGCTCCGCTCGCCGCTCGGCGGGCGACTCGACGATCAGGGTGTCGCGATCGTGTGACACCACGGTTCCAGCTCCGGCATCCGTCATCGCCTGAGCGAGCCCTGAGGCGTCCTCGGTGCGCACGCGCAGCCGCAACCGCGTCGCCCGTGCTGCGCGCGCGCGCAACGCCTCGATCGATTCATCGGCGATGGTGCGTCCGCGGTGGACGACGACCACGCGCGAGCAGGTGGCCTCGACCTCGCCCAGGATGTGCGTCGAGAGCAGCACGGTGTGGCGTTCGGCGAGGCGGCGCACCAGTTCGCGGAAATTTGCCACCTGCGACGGATCGAGTCCCGAGGTCGGCTCGTCGAGCACCAGCAGCGGCGGCTTGCCGAGCAGCGCCTGGGCCACGCCCACGCGTTGGCGGTTGCCCTTGGAGAGCTTGCGGATGTGGCGGTTCGCATTCTCGCCCAGCCAGGCGGCCTCGATCGCCTCGACCACCTCGCGGCGGCGCTCGGCGCGGGGCACGCCCTTCAGCCGCGCGACGTGATCGAGGTAGGACGTCACCGTCATGTCGAGATAGAGCGGCAGCTCTTCGGGCAGGTAGCCGATCGCGCGGCGGCAGGCGAGCGGATCGCTGTGCAGATCGTGGCCGGCGATCGTGGCTGAGCCCCCGGACGGCGCGACGTAGCCGGTGAGGATCTTCATCGTGGTTGATTTGCCGGCGCCGTTCGGGCCGAGGAAGCCCACCACCTCGCCGCGGTCCAGGCTGAAACTGACCCCGTGCAGGGCCTGGAACGGTCCATAGCTCTTCGAGAGGTCGCGCGCTTCGAGGATGCGGTCGCGGTCCACGGGTCCGAGCATATAGGCGCTGACGCCGCTTGCACTCGCGGTGGATGGTCAACTCTCGCCGCCATGTCCAAGCCGATCAAGGACCCCCGCTCCATGACCGCGGCGCAGATCGCGCGCTGTCGACAGGCCATGGCCGCGCTCGGCGAGGTCGACGATCAGCGCTACCGCGACCTGGTGCTGATGCACGTATCCGACACCACGCGCACCGTGATGCGCGGTACGATCGATTCGGTGAGCCTGTCGCGCCTGCTCGCCCAGCAGGTGCTTGCAGCCTTCGACCGCGCTCCGTCGCTGACCCCGCAGCAGCGCGACTGGCTGCGCGTGGCGGCGGTCCACTTCGTGCTCATCGACGACGGCAGCAACGACTTCGTGGACGTGGCCGGCTACGATGACGACGCCGTGGTGGTCGCCGGCGTCCTCGAGGAATGCGGTCTCCCCGAACTCGCCAAACCCGTCCGCGAACGCATGGCCAGGAAGCAGCACGAGAATTGAGACGCGCCGTCCGCGCTCACTATCAGGCGGTCGCCAGACCGGCCAGCCTTCCCACCCAGCTCACTGTCTCCCGGGGGGCAGCGCGGAGCGCGATGTTGGGGGGGGGGGCCGTAGCCCCCCAACTGACAGCTAGGACAAGAACCCCGCCACCAGCTGCCGCAACGCATACGGCTGCTCGCGATGCACCGCGTGGCCCGAATCGTGGACGATCTCGAAGCGCGCTCCGGGGATGACCTTCGCCATCTCGCCCATTGCCTTGACGTAGCGCTGATCGTGGTCGCCGACGATCATCAGCACTGGCGTCTTCAGGGTCGGCAGGCGATCCCACAGGTCTTCCATGGTGCCGACGCCCATGCAGCGCACCGCCGCCGCGAGCCCGAGAGGATCCTGGTTCATGCGCATGCTGCGGATGGTCTCGCAGACCCGATGCGGCAGTGGCTTCACCGGCTTGAGCGCTGGATTGCCTTCCCAGAGCGCGAGGAACGAGCCGATGCCGTCCTCCTCGAGGATCATCGCCAGGCCTTCATCGCGGGCCCGTCGCTTGGCGCGCTCCGTGGAGTCGCGCAGGCCAGCCACGCAGCTGACCAGCACCAGGCGTCGGACGCGGCCCGGATGATCCAAGGCGAGCTGCAGCGCGATGCGGCCGCCGAGGCTGTAGCCGAGCAGATCTCCCGAGCCATCGGCCGGCAGGCGCTTGGCGATGTCGGCGGCGACGCTCTTCAGCGTGGTCCCGTCCGGACAGGGTTTCCAGCCATGCCCCGGCAGCAGGACGCATTCGGCCGGAAGCTGGGCGCCGAGCAGGTCGCTCCAGAAGATGTCGGTCTCGGTGTAGCCGTGGAGGACGAGCATGGGGGAGATGGTGGAGGGATGTACCCCGGGGCAAGGGACGGGAGAACGGCCGGGGACATCGAAGAGGGCGCGCGAGCTGTGACCTTCGTTCTTCGATCTTCCGTCTTCTCCCGAGCCGTCCCTCAGACCGGAATCGATGGCACCTGGCGCAGACGCCAGATCTCGTTGTTGTATTCGAGCATCGTCCGATCGGTCGAGAACTTGCCGCTGTGCGCGGTATTGAGGATGCTCGAGGTAGTCCAGCCGTCGCTATCGCGGTATGCGGCGGCGGCGGCGTTCTGGGCGCGGACGTAGTCGGCGAAATCAGCGCATACCATCCAGTAGTCGCCCCAGCTGGTCAGGGTGCCGATGATGTCATCGAACGCGCCGGGCTCGACCTGGTTGAAATGCCCCGAGCGGATCAGCGCGACCACGCGCTTGAAGTCGGGGTCGGCCTCGATGATCGCGACCGGATCGTACTTCCTGCGCAGATCGGCGATCTCCTCGGTGGTCTTGCCGAAGAGGAAGAAGTGGTCGTCGCCAACCTCCTCGCGGATCTCGATGTTGGCTCCGTCGAGGGTGCCGATGGTAAGGGCGCCATTCATCATGAACTTCATGTTGCCGGTGCCGCTGGCCTCCTTGCCGGCAGTCGACACCTGCTCGGAGAGGTCGGCCGCGGGGCAGATCTTCTCCATCAGGCTGACGCGGTAGTCGGGGATGAAGGCGACGCGCAGCAGATCCTTCACGTCGGGGTCGGAATTGACCACGTCGGCGATGTTGTTGATGAATTTGATGATGGTCTTGGCCATGGCGTAGCCAGGAGCGGCCTTGCCACCGAAGAGCACCGCGCGCTTGGTCCAGTTCTTGGTGTCGCCGCGCTTGATGCGGTCGTAGAGGTGGATGACGTGCAGCGCGTTCAGGAGCTGGCGTTTGTACTCGTGGATGCGCTTCACCTGGACGTCGAACATGGCGTCGACCGGGAAGTCGACTCCGGTCTCGCGCAGGATCACGTTGGCGAGATCCTGCTTGTTGGCCTGCTTGATATCGCGCCAGGCCTTGCGGAACTTGGCGTCGCCGGCGTGCGGGGCGATACGGGTGAGGGTCGATAGATCGGTGATCCAACCATCGCCGATGGTCTTGGTCAGCAATTCGGCGAGTCGCGGATTGCACATCGCCAGCCAGCGCCGTTGGGTGACGCCATTGGTCTTGTTGTTGAAGCGCTCGGGCCACAGCTCGTCGAAGTCGCGGAACAGGTCCTCTTTCAGCAGACGGCTATGCAGCGCGGCCACGCCGTTGACCGAGAACGAGCCGACGATCGCCAGGTACGCCATGCGCACGTGCGGCACCGGGCCGTCCTCGATGATCGACATGCGCGCCTGGCGGGCGGTATCGCCGGGCCATTTGTTGGCGACCACGCGCATGAAGCGCGCGTTGATCTCGTAGATGATCTCGAGGATGCGCGGCAGCAGCGAGCGGAAGAGCGGCACCGACCACTTCTCGAGCGCCTCGGGCAGCAGCGTATGGTTGGTGTAGGCCATGCAGCGGCTGACGATCGCCCAGGATTCATCCCAGCCGAGACTGTGCTCATCCATCAGCAGGCGCATGAGTTCGGCGACCGCCACCGTCGGGTGGGTATCGTTGAGCTGGCAGACGTTCTTGTCGGCGAAGCCGGCGAAATCGTCGCCATGGACCCCGACCCAGCGGCGCAGGATGTCCTGCAGGCTGGCGCTGGCGAGGAAGTACTGCTGACGCAGCCGCAGCTCCTTGCCGTTCTCGCTCTTGTCGTTCGGGTACAGCACGCGCGAGATGTTCTCGGCCTGCGAGCGCTCGGCGATGGCGCCGGCGTAATCGCCCGCGTTGAACTCGGCCAGGTTGAAATCCTCGGTCGAGGTGGCGCTCCACAGGCGCAGGGTGTTCACCGTGCCGTTCTTGTAGCCGGGGATGGGCATGTCGTACGGTACCGCGAGCACGTCGTCGCATTCCACCCAACGCACGCGGCTGCCGCCCTTCGCGTCCTTGTAGTACTCGGTTCGGCCTCCGAAGTGCACGCGACGGGTGTATTCTGGGCGGTGCAGCTCCCAGAAGGTGCCGAACGCGAGCCAGTGGTCGGGCTCCTCGGTCTGCGCGCCGTTGACGATGCGCTGGCGGAACATGCCGTAGTCGTAGCGGATGCCGTAGCCGTAGACCGGCAGCGACAGCGTGGCGCAGCTGTCGAGAAAGCAGGCGGCGAGGCGGCCGAGGCCGCCATTCCCGAGACCGGCGTCGGCCTCCTCCTCGATGATATCCTCGAGGCGCTGGCCGAGTCCCTTCAGCGCTTCATCGGTCTGGCCGGTGATGCCGAGGTTCAGCAGCGAGTTGCCGAGCGCGCGGCCCATCAGGAATTCGAGCGACATGTAGTAGCCGCGCTTGCAGTCGGCGTGGTAGTACGCGGCGTGGGTCGCCTTCCAGCGTTCCATCAGGCGGTCCCTGATCGCCAGCACGGTGGCGCTGTAGCGGTAGCGTTGGCTGGTGGAGTGGCTGTCGCGGCCGAGGGTGTAGCTCAGGTGCCTGAAGATGTCCTCGCGCAAGTGCTTCGCATCCATGCCCAGTCCCGGAGACAGCGGCTGGGTCTCGGCGCTCTCGCGCAGCTCCTGGGATTGCGGCCGCCTGATCGACCTGGTCGCGGGCTGCGCATCGGCGGCCGCGCCCGCCGCGCCGGGGATCGCATGCGTGCGCTTGCTGGTGCCGCGCGCCACGTGCTGCGCCTCGAGCGCGGGACTGGCGGCCTGACCGCGCTTGCTGACTGACGATTTGGGCGATGGGGGCATGTCGGCTCCAGACTGGTCGGTGAGTCTGGTAAGCGCCACTGCTACGCGCAAGGTCGAAGGATCATGCTCTACGCGAAACCCATGCGGGGACGGGCGATGGGATATCGCCAGTGTGGATTCGTGCCCACGGAAACACCCGCGGGCGTCTACCAGGCCTCTCCACGAGCGAGTCGGTGCCTACGCTCGAGCGTCTCAGGTGGTGCGACTAGGACAGGGCGTCGCGAGGCGGGGTCGCCCGTTCGGCGGCCTGCAGCAGCATCCGATACGGCGCGGCGGCATGCGGCGATTCATCGGCGAGGTGCTCGTCGGCGGCTTCGGCGGCGGCGGCGAAGAGCTCGGCCAGGCAGCGCGGGTCGTCGTCGCGCCATGAGCCCTCGGGCACCGCGATCACCGGCGGCGCCCAGGCGCGCCAGCGCGCCGCCAGCTCGGTCGGATCGTCCTCGGGCAGGAGGAGCGCGGCCAAGGTCCGACCGAGTTCGCTCGCCAGCTCGCGATCGATGCTCTCGGGCAGGGTGCGGCGCAACCACAGCCATCCGAGCCACGCACGCTTGGCGAGCGCCGCGGTCTCCGCGTCGAGGCCGCCGTCCTCGGCGAATCGCAGGCGCACCGCGCCGAGACCAGCGCGCAGCGTGCTCGGCGCGATCACCCGTAGACGGAAGCCCTCGCGACTGGCGGCGAGGTACGCGGCGCGCGCATGGACCAGCGCGCCACGCCGTTCCTGCAGCACCCCTTGGTCGTAGCCGGCGGTCACCGCGGCCTCGTGGTCGCCGTGCAGCTCGACCTGGGTGAGGGCCTGCAAGAAGTAGCGGCTGGCGGCGGCGGCGTCGTCGCAGGCCTCGGCGGCGAGATGGCCCAACGCCACCAGGAAGCGTCCCCAGGACGGGATGCGCGGGGGAGCTGGCGAGAGCCGACGATGCAGCTCCTCGCCGCGCGCGTACAGCGCCGCCGGCACCGCCAGACCCTGGGCGTGGGCGGTCAGGAAGGCGTCGAGCAGGGCCGCGGGCGTGGCATCGGGAAGCGTCATGGGGGGCCGGCGATCATGGCAGGCTCGACGCTCCGGCCAGCGTCTTTCGCGGGCTTCCCGTTTCAGCCCGATGCTCGCCCACGCGGTTTTTCCCAAAGCCGAAACCCTCGGCGGGCAGTCGCTTGGGGCCTGGCTCCCTGGGTTGCCTAGTCGGGAGGGCGCCCTAGTCTCCACGGCCATTCGCCGCGAGGACCCATGAGCGACAAGCAGCCCGACCAGCCGAGCACGACGTCCTCGACGCCATCCACGCCATCCGCGGATGGCGCGCGCGACCAGATGCCGAAGGCCAAGGAGATCACCTTCGCCCAACAGCTGGGCATCTGGACGCTGATCATCATCGTCGGAGCGCTGTTCGGCATGTCCGGCTCGCTCGGCATCCTCCAGGGCGGACAGGCACCCATCAAGGGCGTCGACCGGCGCGAGGTCACCATCCGCCAGAACGTCGATCATAAATTGGACAAGGCCCTGGGCATGCGCACCGCCTACGACAAGGAGGAAGGATACATCCAGCTGATCAAGATCTCGCGCGTCGCGGACCAGGAAGGTCTGATGCCGTCGGGCAAGGCGCTCGATCGCCTGGTCGACGACTTCCTCGCGCGCAAGCTCCCGAGCGGCAGCACCTACAAGGAGGCGCTCAACGAGCACAAGGGCGGCGAGAACGAGGTCACCCGCGATGAGCTGCGCCGCCACCTCGCCGAACGCACCGCCATGCAGGCCTATGGCATCCGCCACATCGTGGCTCCGGCCATCCCGCTCTCCATCGGTACCGAGGCCGTGACGCTGGTGCGCGACGACAAGGTCCAGGTCGACGAGGCCGTGCTCGACGGCTCCTCGCTGCTGCCCACCGTCGCCGACGACGACGCCGAGATCGAGCCGACCTACGCCAAGCAGCGCGGACGCTTCACCCGCCCGCAATCGGCGACGGTCACCATCGCATATGCCGACATGGCCGCCGCCCGCTCCAAGATCCAGGTCGGCGACGACGAGGTGAAGTCCTACTACGATGCGCACGCCAAGGACCCCGACTTCCTCAAGCCCAAGCCCGCCGATGCCAAGCCCGAGGCGCCCCAGGAGGCGAAGACCCTCGACGAGATGAAACCCGTGATCATCGAGCGGCTGACCAGCGAACGCGCGCTCGACGCAGCCAAGAAGGCCGCCGATGCGCTCGACGCGATCGTCGAGGACAAGGGCCTCGAAGGCCAGAAGGACAGCGCGGCGTTCAAGCAGGCGGCGCTCGACGCCGGCATGGTGATCAAGGAGCAGGTCTCGATCGAGGAGCCGTCGTCAGAGCGCGACAGCATGTACGAGCAGATGACCCATCAGAAGCCACCGCGCATGCTCAAACTCGGCGATCTCGGCACCATGCGTGATCAGGTCGGTCTGTTCTCCCACGACAAGGAACCCGGGTTCATCAGTCGCGCTCTGCCGGCCGACGGCCCGCCGTCCACCTGGCTGGTTATGCGCCTGGAGAGCCGCCAGGAAGCCGGCTTCAAGCCGCTCGCCGAGGTGAGGCCGCAGATCATCGCGTATCTCAAAGGCCAGCGCGGCTACGCCGAATTCATGAAACAGGCCGAGGCCGCGCGCGCCGCCGCCGAGAAGCTCGGGCCCGGCGGCCTGGCTGCGTACCTCGCTTCGCCTGAAGGCGCGATGTGGAAGGCCACGCCCAAGCAGACAGCGCTGTCGCCGACCGAGGAGCTGGCAGCGCCTCCAGCGCAGTCCGGCCAGCCGACCACCGACCAGCGGCTCGCGGCCAGCCTTGCCATGCCCGAGCGGCCGGTGGCGCTGGTCGACGACGGTTCAGGCGCGAATGCCGACATCCCGAAGGCGAAGTTGATCCAGGCGCGCGGCTACGATGCCGGCAAGCCCACCACCGACCTGGCCACGCGCGCGCAAGAGGCCGAGGCTTATCATCGCGCGCTCGCGAGCTATCGCAGCAAGCTGTTCGAGCCAGAGATGCAGCGCGTCATGGATCAGAAATGACGTCCGCGATCCTGTAGAAAACTCAGAAAGACATCCGGAGACCGCATGCAAGCCGTCGTCACCAGCCACTGTCCCGATCTGAAACTGCTCGCGCGCGGCAAGGTGCGCGACGTCTACGAGCTCGATGCGCAGCATCTGCTGTTCGTCGCCAGCGATCGCATCAGCGCCTTCGACGTGGTCATGACCAACGGCATTCCGGGGAAGGGCAAGATCCTCACCCAGCTGAGCCTGTTCTGGTTCGACCTGCTCAAGGACATCGGCCCCAACCACCTGGTGACCTCCGACCTGGCGAAGATGCCGGCGGTGGTGCAGAAGTACCGCGACCAGCTGCAGGGCCGGACGATGATGGTGCAGCGGCTCACCATCCTGCCGGTCGAGGCGATCGTGCGCGGCTACCTCACCGGCTCGGGCCTGAAGGAGTACAAGGTCAAGGGCACGGTTTGCGACATTCAGCTGCCCCCGGGGCTGACCGAGAGCTCGAAGCTGCCCGAGCCGCTGTTCACGCCGTCGACCAAGGCCGAGCTCGGCAAGCACGACGTCAACATCCACCCCGATCAGGCCGCGAGCCTGATCGGCCAGGGTTTCGCCGACCAGATGCGCAACAAGTCGATCCAACTCTACAGCAAGGCGCGCGACTACGCCGCGACGCGCGGCATCATCATCGCCGATACCAAGTTCGAGTTCGGCACCGACAAATCAGGCTCGGTGATCCTCGCTGACGAGGTGCTCACTCCGGACTCGAGCCGCTTCTGGCCCGCCGCGCAATACAGCGCAGGCAAGGTCCAGAACAGCTTCGACAAGCAATACGTCCGCGATTACCTCGAGTCGGTGAAATTCGACAAGAACGGCGCCGGCATCGAGCTGCCCGAGGACGTCATCCAGCGCACGCGAGCCAAATACGTCGAGGCCTTCCGGCTGCTCACCGGCCGCGATCCGGAGCTGTAGCCCATGTCCGGTCGTGGCGAGCGGCGGATCCCGTCGGCGCGCTACGGCGCGCACGGCACGACGCTGCGTCGCCAATCACGCTGATGCAATCCCGCTGATGCACCTTGAACCCTGGCAGTGGGCGCTCGCCGCATTCTGCGCGGTGCTGGTCGGCATGGCCAAGACCGGTGTGCCGGGCCTTGGCATCATGGTGGTGCCGCTGATGGTGCTGGTGGTCGGTCAGGGGCGTTTGGCCTCGGGGACCTTGCTGCCACTGCTCTGCGCCGCCGACCTGTTCGCGGTGTGGTACTACCGCCGCCACGCCAGCGTGTGGGCACTGTGGCGGCTGTTCCCATGGGTGCTTGCTGGCGGCGTGGTGGGCTGGCTGATCATGGGCCGGCTGTCGGACGACACCTTCCGCTTCATGATCGGCACGATCGTGCTCGGCATGATCGCCATGCACCTGGTGCGCAAGCGTACGCCCGACGTCGCCATTGGCCCTGATTGGCGCCGCGCCGCGGTGTTCGGGCTGGTGGCCGGCTTCGCCACCACCGTCGCCAATGCCGCTGGCCCGGTCATGAACGTGTACCTGTTGAGCATGGCGCTGCCGAAGGACCAGTTCATGGGCACCGGCGCATGGTACTTCCTGATCGTCAATCTCGCCAAGGTCCCGGCGTATCTCGCACTCGACGAGCCGATCATCACCTGGGCGACGCTGCGCGTCGACCTGTGCGTGGTCGCGGGGGTGATCGCCGGGGCGTTGAGCGGCCGCTGGATCTACGCGCGCATCCCGCAGAAGGGCTTCGAGTGGATCGTGCTGACGCTGACGGGCCTCGGTGGAACGATGCTCCTGCTGCCCAAGGAGTGGCTGACGTTCTAGACGGCCATGAGCGGCTTCGCCGCTGTGCATGCCCATGAGCGGCTTCGCCGCTGTGCCTACCGCAGCCACCGACGCTGCGTGGTCATGGCTCCGCGAGTGCCACCGTATCAGTGCGTAGAGCCAGGCCCTTGGTCACGGCGACAAGGGGCAGGCTGCGCAGGTTGCGCTCGCGCAGCGGTGCGTCGAGCAGGCGGACGACCTCGAGGCAGGTCGCGCGGGCGCCGGCGCGGCCTGGTTCATGGCCGTCGTGCATGACCATGATCCCACGCCTGACGAGTCCGCGTTCGAGGCGCGCGCGTACGGTCTGGGCGCTGGCAGAGCCGGTGTCGCGGCCGCGGGCGGTCCAGGTGACGGCGACCAGGTCCATGCAGCCCGCGACCCATCCGACGATCGGATTCTTCAGGCCGACGGGCGGGCGGAACAGGCGCGGCGGCGGAATGCCCGCGGCATCGGCGATCGCAGCGGCGCAAGCTTCGAGGTCGCGCCGGACGCGGCCAGGAGGCCAGCAGTTGAACAGGCGGCTGTGGGTATCCGAGTGCAGGCCGACGGCGTGGCCTTCGGACACCATGCGCCGGATAAGCTCCGGGTGCCGTCGCACGTGGCTGCCGATCACGAAGAAGGTCGCCTGCTGCCCGATCGCGGCCAGCGCATCGAGCAGCCGCGGCGTGACCTCGGGATTGGGGCCGTCGTCGAAGGTCAAGGCGCAGCCCGGTGCGTCGACAGGTAGGCGCCACCACACCGGCAGGTAGAGGCTGCAGCGCGGATCCGTGACCGCCCAGGCGTGGATCGCGGCGGCGGCCCCAGCCAGGCCCGCCACAGGAGCGAGGCCATACGCGGGGTACAGGCTGATCGCGGCGGCGACCAGGGGCACGTCTACGAACAGGTGCCCGCGCATGCCCCAGACTAGCCCGAGGCCGCGAACGGGCCAGGAGCGTGCGGCCGGTGGCGCGCGCGTGCTGACGCCGCTTGCTGGCGCGCCTGCGCGATCACCCTGTCCGCATGGCCACGGACGACGGCACGGCGATGCACGGACAGCGCATCCTGGCGAGGATCGGGCGCTGGACCGGCGCGCTCTCGCTGCTGTCGGTGGCGTGGCTCGGCCTGGGATTCCCGGCGCTCGGCATGGTGCTCGCCGCGCGCTCGGCGCCGCGCTTCACGCTCAACGCGCTGGTCGAACCGGTCGAGCAGGGGGGCCGCACCGTTGCCGGCGCGTGCTACCGCGAACAGATCGGCGAGCTGATCCATGTGCATCTCGAGGGTCGCCACGAGGATTTCGGCTACGCACAGGGCGTGCTGGTCGGCGATCGCGTGGCGCGCATCGAGACCGACATGATGGGCGTGTTCACCGAGCGCGTGCCGTCGTTCGCGGCGCGCCACCTGCTGCTCGGCTTCGTCAACTGGAACAACCGCCATCTCGACGACAATTTCACCGCCGACGAGCTGCGCGAGATCAGCGCGATCACCGCTGGCCATGGCGCCTGGCACGATCCGTTCCTGGCGGTGAGCCCGTCGTACGCGCGCGGCCTGCAGTACCACGCGTTGCACGACATCAGCCAGTACCTGATCGACAATCCCCTGGTGCATCCGCCGCAGGTCGGCTGCACCGCGGTGGCGGTGAAGGGCGCGCGCAGCGTCGACGGCCACGTGCTGGTCGGCCGGCTCTTCGACTTCGAGGGCGGGCGCTGCTTCGACCTCGACAAGATCGTCTACACCGTCTCCCCGTACGGCGAGAAGGACGGCCGCGTGTCGCACCGCTTCCTGTCGGTGGCCTGGGGCGGCATGGCCGGAGCGGTCACCGGGCTCAACGACGCGGGCATCTGGGTCAGCCTGAATGCGGCGGCCACCGAGGGCCAGCATTTCTGCGGCCGACCGATCGTCATGGTGGTGCGCCAGATCCTCGAACGCTGCGCGACCATCGATGAGGCGCTGGCGGTGGTGAAGGCGGCGAACGTGTTCGTCTCCGACGGCGTGTTGCTCGCCAGCGCGCTCGAGAACCGCGTGGTGGTCGCCGAGAGCGGGCCGCACGGGATGGGCGTGCGCGAGATGGCCGACGACCACCTGGTGCTGACCAACCACTTCCTCACTGCCACCTGGGCCACCGACAAGGCCAACGCCGAGCGCATCGCCTCGAGCACCACCGCGGCGCGCTACCGGCGCGCAGAGGAACTGCTTCTCGCCCGCCCGACGCACGATCCGGCATCCCTGCTGGCGATCTGCCGCGACCACACCGGCGCTGGCGGCGCAGATGTCGGATTCGGAAATCGCAGCACCATCAACGCCTGGATCGGCGCGCACCTGGTCATCGCCGATGTCAGCGCCGGCGTGGTGTGGGTATGTGAGCCGTCGCACGGGCTCGGTCGCGCGCGCGCCTTCGGGCTCGATGGCCCGTTGGGCGAGGATCTATCGCTGCCGTCCGATCCCGAGCTCGATTTCGAGGAGGCGCACGCGGACGAATACCTGCGCATCAAGGAGGACTGTCTCGGCGCGTTGCGCAGGCACGACGCCGCTCAGGCGGGCGCGGACGCGACGCGGCTGCTCGAGCTGAACCCGAACGGCTTCGAGGCCAATGCGCTGGCCGCGCAGGCGAACGCTGATCCGGCGCGACGACGCGAGCTGCTCGAGCGCGCGAAGACCCTGCAGCCGGCGTACCGTTCGGACCGCGAGCGGCTCGAACAGTTGTCGCGCGAGACGACGAAGTAGACGACTCCCGACCGAGCCGGTGGTTTCTCTACGGCAAGCGCACGCGGACTATCGGTGGGAGATCGGCGAGAGATCGGCGGGAAGTTCGGCGCCGACCCGCGAGGGAGGTCACGCACTCAGCGACGCGCGTCGATGCATCGCGCCATTTGGCGCGGCGCCGCCGGCTGATACACAGCCTCCTCGCGCGCGAGCGCGCACGGAGGCTCCATGCACATCGGCGTCGACTACTATCCCGAACACTGGCCCCGCGAGACCTGGAAGCCGTCCGCGCTGCTGATGAAGCAGGCCGGGTTCAACGTGGTGCGGCTCGCGGAATTCGCCTGGGCGGCCATGGAGCCTGAGGAAGGGCGCTACGAATTCGCCTGGCTCGACGAGGCGATCGCGGTGCTCGGCGAACAGGGGCTGCGCGTGATCCTGGGCACCCCGACGGCGGTGACGCCGGCGTGGATGGCGCGCAAGTATCCCGAGACCATGGCGATGAAGCCCACCGGCCAGCGCATGGTCTGGGGCGTGCGCAAGCACCTGTGCTTCACCTCTGGCGCGCACCGCCTGCTCTCTGAGCGCGTGACTGCGGCTATGGCCGAGCGCTACGCCGCGAATCCCCACGTCATCGGCTGGCAGACCGACAACGAGTTCGGCAACAATCCGTGCTCGTGCCCGACCTGCCGCGCCGATTTCCACGATTGGCTGCGCGCCAAACACACGACCCTCACCAATCTGAACGCGGCGTGGGGCACGCATTTCTGGGGCCACACCTACGCCGAGTGGAGCGAGATCCAGATCCCCGACGATCCGAACGCGCACAATCCCGGCCTGCTCTTGGATTGGCAGCGATACGGGTCGTGGCTGAATGTGCGCTTCCAGCGCGACCAGGTGCGCATCCTGCGCAAGACCTGCCCGAAGCACTTCATCACCCACAACTTCATGGGCTATCACAGCGATCTCGACTACTACGACCTGGCCAGCGATCTCGACTTCGTCAGCTGGGACAACTATCCGGTGTGGGGCAAGCCCGAGATCCCGTACGACGCCGCTGGCGCCGCCGACGTGATGCGCGGCCTCAAGCGCAGGAACTTCTGGATCATGGAGCAGACCGCGGGCCCGTGCGGCTGGGGCGAGTTCGGGCGCAATGTCCGGCCGGGCGAGCTGCGCAAGGTGGCGATGCAGCAGGTGGCGCACGGCGCCGACGGCATGGTGTGGTTCCGTTGGCGCACCTGCACGGTGGGCCGCGAGCAGTACTGGCACGGGCTGATCGGGCACGACGGCAAGCCAGGCCGCCGCTATCGCGAGGCCGCACAGACCGCCAAGGATCTCCACGCGCTGTGGCCGCAGCTCGAGGGCACCACGGTGAAGGCCCAGGTCGCGATCGTCTACGACTACGACAGCATCTGGGCGACGCGCTTCCAGAAGAGCTTCAGCGAGAACAACTGGCATGGCCAGATGAAGCTGTGGCAAGCGGCGCTGCTGCGCGCCGGCATCAATGTCGACATGATCCGCCCGGGCCAGGACCTCTCAGGGTACCGTATGGTGGTCGCTTCCGAGCTGCACGTCATGCCCGATGTGCTGGCGCGTCAGCTCGGCGCATTCGTGAAGGCCGGCGGCACGCTCGTCACCGGCATCCGCTCAGGTGTGAAGGATGAGCACGACCGCTGCCACGAGCGCACCTTGCCGGGCCTGTTGAGCGAGGCGCTCGGCATCAGCATCGAGGAATACGAGAGCCTCGCGGGCGGCATCAGCTACGCCCTGGTCGGCACCGAGACGCTGCCCGGCACATTCACGGCCGACTGCTTCACCGATTGGGCGACGCCCGTGACCGCCGAGACCCTGGTGCGCTACGAGCCCTGGCACATGCGCGCGTTCGCGGCCGCGACGCGCAATCGCCATGGCTCGGGCTGGGGTTATTACATCGCCGCCAATATCAAGGAGGAGGCGTTCCACGACGCGGTGGTCGCCGATGCCCTGGGCAAGGCCGACATCGTGGCGCTGGTGAAGCCGCCCGCGGGCGTCGAGGCGTCGGTGCGCGAAGGCGCGGGCCGACGGCTGCTGTTCCTGGTGAACCACACCGAGGAGACCAAGGATGTCGCGGCTCCAGCGGGCGCGAAGGCGCTGCTCGGCGAGCTATCGGGCGGTCGCGTGGTGCTGGGCGCCTACGGCGTCGCGGTGCTGGCGTGCTGATCGGGCCGTGAGTCGGGGGGCCGGGCGGCCGGTCCGGTACCGGCCATCACCTGTGCGCGCAGATCCTCGCCCAGGATGTTCTCGAGCAGGATGAACGCGCCGATCATGGTGCCGACCACGCCCGGATGGCCGATCGACTGCCCGGCGAAGCACAGGTTCTTGAGACGGTTGCGGCGCTGCATCGGCTCGGTGCCGAGATGGCCGATGTCGTGCGATAGGCCCATCGCCGCGCCATTGCGCGATCCGGTGTAGAACCGCACCGTCAGCGGCGATGACGACCAGGTGCGGGTGATGGTACCGGCGATCTCGGGATGGATGCGGGTCACGGTCTCGAGGATCTCGCGCTCGCGCTCGGCCTTCCAGGCTGCGTATTCCGCTGGCCGCGCGCCGCGTCGCGAAGCGCTCCAGGCGGCGACGCTGTCGCATGGCACCCACAGCATCGCTTCCAGGTAGGGATGATCGCGCTGCTCGGCCTCGGTCTCATGGAAGTTGCTCGGCGCCAGGTAATACACGTCGCCGAGGTCCGCTTCGCGGTTGCCGAGGCGCGCGAAATGGTGGCGGCGGCCGAGCGCCAGCGGCGCGCGGTCGAGCGCGGCATAGACCAGCACCGCGCTGTCGGAGTCCGGGGTGTCGCGGATGCGTTCGGCGAGGCCTGGCCGGAAACCGTCGGCGCCGGTCAGGCGCAGGGTCTCGGCCGGGTGGCAGGTGGCGATGCACAGGTCGCAGGCGTGCAACTCGCCGCGTTCGTCCTCGACACCGGTGACAGCGCGGTCGCTCCAATGGATGCGGGTAGCGCCGCGGCGCAGCGCGAGTCGCCCGCCGAGCGCGCGCAGGCGACCGACCAACGGAGCGGTGATGGCCTCGCCGCCGCCCTCGGCGCGCCATGAGCCGGCGAGCGCGGTGCCGGCGAAACCGGCGTAGAGATCGAGGGGACAGCGCTCGGGCTTCATCGCCAGGATCGAAGCCAGGCAGCCGATGACCTGCTTGGCGCGGCCGGAGACGCCGCAGTGGTCGAGGATCGCGCTGATCGAGCCGTGTGCGTCGACCTCGGGCGCGGGCGTGCCTGCGGGCACGATGATATCGAGCCATTGGGTCGCGCCCATTGCGCCCATCAGCTGGGCGAAGAAACGATGGATGGCTGATGCCTGGTCCGGCCAGCGCGCGCAGAGCGCGTGCGCGCTGGCGTCGAGACCGACCGGAAAATCGAATGCCGGCTCGCCGGGGATGTGGATGCGGTACTGCGCATCGACGTCGAGCGGCAGGAAGCGCATACCCTCGAGGATGCCGAGCCGCTTGGCGATGCGGCGGAAGATGCCGCCCGGATCGGAACCGGTGATGAAATGGAAGCCGGTATCGAACCAGTACGGCCCGCGCCGGAAGCGCTGCATCAGCCCACCCGGGATCGCGTGCGCCTCGAGCACCGTCACCTGCCAGCCGTGCTCGGCGAGCAGCACGGCGCTGGTCAAGCCGCTGAGGCCGGAGCCGATGATGACGGCTTTGCCGGGGGTCATCAGGCAGTCCGTCGTCGCGTGGTCCGTCGTCTGTCGCAGGACGACTCAGGGACGTCGATCCGGTGGGCGCGAGAACGGAGACTGTCATCGACGACGAACGACGGTCGACGCGATGACGGACGATCTGGTGACGGACGGTCCGTCACTCCTCCACCGCCCTCAGGATGAGGCACGCATTGGTGCCGCCGAAACCGAAGCTGTTCGACAGCACGGTACGCAGCTTCACGTTTTCGACCGGCTTGGGCGCGATGTTGATGCGCGGCAGCTTGGGATCCTGGTTCTCGTAGTTGGCGTTGGGCGCGATGAACGAGCCCTTCATCATCAGCAGCGAATACAGCGCCTCGCTCGCGCCAGCCATCCAGCATTCGTGGCCGGTGAGCGACTTGGTCGAGGACACCGGCGGGCCGTCGGCGCCGAACACCGCGTAGATGGCCTCGGCCTCGGCGGCGTCGCCGGCCTCGGTCGCGGTGGCGTGGGCATTGATGTAGTCGATGTCGCCCGGCTTCAGTCCAGCCGCATCGAGCGCGCCGCGCATCGCCCTGGCGGCGCCGAGCCCGTCGCCCGAGGTCATGTGGCTGCCATCGGAGCTGAAGGCGTAGGACAGCACCTCGGCGATGATCGGCGCCCCGCGGCGCTTGGCGTGCTCGTAGTCCTCGAGCACCAGGCTCGCCGCGCCGCCGGATGGCACCAGGCCGTCGCGGTCGCGGTCGAACGGCCGCACCGATTTGCCAGGCTCATCGAGTCGCATCGAGAACACGCGCAGGCCGTCGAAGGCGGCCATGCTCTGCCAGCACAGCTCCTGCGAGCCTCCGGTGACGATCACGTCCTGCATGCCGCTCGCGATGAGCATCCACGACCAGCCGATGGCGTGGGCGCCCGAAGCGCAGGCGCCGCTCACCGTCATGCTGATGCCGCGCGTGCCGAGCATCGGCCCGAGGTTGATGGTCGGGGTCGAGTTGAGCGCCTTGATCACCTTGTCCGAGCCGAGCGAGCCGGTGCTCTTCTCGCGGCGCACGGTGGTCAGCACCTCCTCGATCGGGTCGGCACAGGAATCGTTGCCGTATATCACGCCGGCGCGGTCACTGGCGAGAGCGGCAGCGCAGCCGGACATGGCGATGGCGCGCTTGGCGGTGACCGCCGCGTACAGCGCCGTCTCGCCCATGCTCTTGCGCTCCTTGCGGGCGAAGTGCGCGGCAGCGTCCACCGGCGCGATCATTCCGGTGAGCGGCGAGCGGAAGCCGAGCTGGACGCGTTCCTCGCTGATCACGATGCCGGGCTTGCCATGGCGCAGCGACGAGGAGATGTCGTCGAGCGTGGAGCCCAGGCACGACAAGGCGTCCATGCCGGTGATCACGACGCGACGGCGATTGGCGGGCAGCAGCATCGTGCGGGACTCCGGTGTCATCGCCGCCACGAGACGGAGGCGAATGGCGAGCGCGGAGTGTCGCGCCGGCACGCGCGGGTGCAACCTTGCAGGCGGGTTATTTCGCCCAGAAATCGAAGAAATTCTGCCACTGCAGCGGGTGCCTGCGGACCATCCGTTCCAGGCGTTCCGCCCATCGCGCCACCGCCGCCTCGAGCTCGCGCCCGCGCGCCGCCCGGCTGGAGAAACGCACCGTCCACGGCTCGTCGGCGACCAGGCAGTAGGTGTCGATGCTCTCCTTGTACGAGAACGTCGGAACGATGAGGGCCCCCGTCGCGGCGGCCGCGATGAAGGGGCCGGTAGGGAAGCGCGCCGGCGCGCCGAAGAACGGCACCGCTACGGAATTGCCCGCCGCGCCCGCGGTGCGGTCTCCGAGCATGCAGCAGGTCTCGCCCCTGCGCAGCGCGGCGGCGATCTCGAGGCTCGCGCCGAAGGGATCGCGCAGATCGATGATCCCGAAGGGGTGGCCGCCCATGGCGCGATCGAGCTCGCGCTGCACCTCGGGAGCCTCGTCGAGGAGCATGACGATGTTGATGCGCACGCCGGGATGGGTGGTCAGCCAGCGGCCCGCCAGCTCCCAGTTGCCCAGGTGCGCCGAGAGCAGGATGCAGCCTTGCGGGTGGCGCATGGCAGCATCCATGCGGCTGCCACCGCGATTGTGGACGCGCAGGCTGCCCGGGGCGGCCGAGGCCAGGAAGCGGTCGGCGAGGTTTCTCGCGAAGCTGTAGAAATGGCGCCAGGCCATCACGTGGGCGCCCCAGCGCCCCAACGAGGGCCGCACGCGCATCCAGTACCGCACCGCATGGCGCCGCGCGGTTCCGTCGGCGATGAAGAACCAGGTGGTAGGCGGGATCAGCAGCGCGTAGCACGCGCGCAAACCGCCATGCCGGGCGAAGGCGTGCACCAGGGCGTGGCCGAGCCCTCCACCATGGCTCTTGCCGCTCCACGAGCGCGTCACGGCTGCGGTCGCTCGGGTCCGGCCTCGGGTGCGACCTCCAACCGGCGAGACCGGCGCCCGCGTACGATCTCGGCCACCAGATAGCCGAAGAAGCCGGCGATCAGCCCGAGCACCGGCATCAACAGCGCGCACCCGAGCAGCCAGCTGCCGATGCAGTCCTTCAGCACATCGAGGCGCGCCGGCCAGCTCGCGGCCTGATGGAGACGTTCGTGCAGCAGGTGGAAGTTCTCGTCGGGTGGAAGTCCGTTGAGCACGTACATGCCCAGCGCGGTGCCCAGCGCGTACCACGCGGCCAGCAGCGGGCCGAAGCTGTGGTTGCTCACCAGCAGGGTGAGCCCGACGTTCAGCCGCAGCAGCCACGACAACCAGATCGCCGCCGCCATCTGCAGCCCGGGCAAGGGAGCCACGCCCATCGCCGCCCCGAGCGCGCAGGCGCCGGCGACTTGCCACGACGACAGGTTGGCGGTGAGGACCTCGCGGAAGCGCAGCTTGCGGCGCGGTATCAGCCGTTCGTGCGGCCATGGGATCAGCCGCCGCCAGACCAGGCGGTGGAAGAGCACGGTGACGCGGGCGTTGTCCTTCAGCTTGTGGAAATGGCTGATGCGGTTCTCGGGGTAGATGACCGGCACGTCCACGATTCGCATCGGCAGACCGGCCCACGCCGCGCGCACCAGGACTTCGACCTCCCAGGCGTAGCGGCCCGCGCGCACCGGCAGTCTCGGCGTCACGGGCAGGGGATAGACGCGCAGGCCCGATTGGCTGTCTCCGACCCACCAGCCGCAGCACAGCCAGACCCAGAGGTTGCACCACCAGCGCCCGACGCGGCTCGAGCGCGGGGCTCCGGCCATGTCGCGTTGGCCAATGTGGATCGCGGTGGCATCGCTCGCCGCCCGGGCGAGCGATGCCACCGCGACTAAGGGGTGCTGGCCGTCCGCATCGCAGGAGAGTGCCTGGGCGTAGCCGCGGGCGGCGGCGATCTCCATGCCGCAGCGCAGCGCGGCGCCCTTGCCCTGGTTGATCGGCAGCCGGTGCACTTCGGCGCCGGCGGCGGCAGCCGTCTCGCCGCTGCCATCGCTCGAACCGTCGTCGACCACCAGCACCGGTGCGCCGAGTGACCGCAGGCCACGCACCACCTCGGCGACCGTGGCATGGTGGTTGAACACCGGAACCAGCGCGATCATGCCCGCCGGCCAGGTCGTGGATGCTGGAGCGATGAGCTGCATGCGAGCGCCGCAGGGTAGCCGGCGATTCGCAGCTGGCCACCGGGCAGGGGCGAGCTGGGCGCCGATCTCCCCCGCACATCTGTCCTCGGAGACCTCGCCGAGAGTCCTCGGAAGGACGTACCCCCGCGTGATTCCTGCTGAAAATGCCCGTGCCCGGCATTTGAATCGATTGCAGCGAATGTGCGAGCGCGGCCTCCGTGGAGGGTTTTTACCGGCGAAACACTTGTCCCCGACGATCATGCGGTACAGTGATAGCCCATCCATGTCCGGGTGGCTGCTCCGGGCTCAGACCTCACTCCTCTTGGTTCGTTCATCGGTTCGTTCATTGGTCCGTTCATTGAAGGTTCGTTCACCGAAGACTGAAGACCGCCAGTAAGTTCCGCACTCGCGCGATTCCTGATGTACCCTTGAAGCTGGAACGCTTCGCCTCCTGTTCACGCCTGCCTCAGCAAGGATTCCCAGATGTCCACGATGTCACCAGAAGCCGTCCGCAGCGCCGTGAATGCAGCCCTCGCCAAGGAGTTCGAACTCGATCCCGCCCGTCTGGTGCCCGAAGCCGACCTGGTGAAGGACCTCGAGCTCGACAGCCTCGACAGCGTCGACCTGATCGCGGCGATGGAGAAGACCTTCAAGGTGAAGTGCCCCGAGAAGGAAGCCCGCGCCCTGCGCACAATGGGCGACATCTACGGCTTCGTTGAACGCCTGATGAATCAGCCTGCTGCTGTTTGACGGCCATCGGCGGCTTTGCCGCTCGCCGCTTCGCGGCTACCGACGCTGCGCGTCGCGATGGCCTGCTCGCATGCGCTCGCGATAAATCCGGGGGTCGCGACCCCCGGACCGCCCCCGCGTCAGGGGCTCTGCCCCCGACACCCCCGGGTCACCGCGACTTGGATGTTTCGTGCAAGCACTACGGCCATCGGCGGCTTTGCCGCTCGCCGCTTCGCGGCTACCGACGCTGCGCGTCGCGATGGCCTGCCCTGATCACGCCCAGTCGAGCTTCGTGCGCAGGTCGGCGTCCAGCTCCGGCATGATGTAGCGCAGCTTGGCGCGCGCGCGGCTGGTCATGTGCGAGCGGTAGGCGCCGATGACGTTGACCAGGCGGCGGCGCACCGCCGGGCCGTCGGGCCCGAGGTGCGGGATCGCCAGGTAGTCGACGAGGATCTCGGCGAGTTCCTCCCATTCGTCGTCGGCGTAGTACTTCTCGGCGGCGAGCTCGATGAGCTTGGACGCGGTCTTGCCCGCGAGCTGGCTGAGGTAGCTGCCCTCGGCCGAGGTGAACACCCGCGCCAGACTGCGGGCCACGGTCAGCTGGGCGATGCGCGGCAGCAGCGCTTCTGAGACCTGGAGCCGCAGCGGACCGGGGAATTCGGGGTGCTCGGCGAGGCGGCCGAGGGTGCGGCCGAGCTCCTGGATGTTGCCCGGGCCCCAGATGGTCTTCCATCCCGAGACGCGGCCCCATTGCAGGCACAGGCGGTTGACCACGCGCCGCTGCAGCTCGGCCGGGAGCGCCGGCGCCGAGCCGATGCGATAGAGCGCGGCGAGCAGCTTGGGGACGTTCTCGGTGTGAGCGCCAAGGCGCTCGTCGAGGACGAAGGTGACCTCGTCGTTCGACGAATCCGTGACGCTCTCGACCGGCGTGTCGGGCAGGTCCTCGACCAGGTCGTCGAGCAGCCGTTCGATGATCTGCTGGCGGCGCGGCGCGGCGAGGTGCTCGCTGGTGGCGAGGTAGCCGAGGGCGTCGATGCCCCAGGTGCCGAGGCTGTCGACGGCGGCGTCGACGAGCCGGCTCGGTTCAGGATCGGCGGCGAGCGCGGGCAGGCACGAGATCATCGCCGCCGCGGTCACCAGGCTGGCGCGTTCGCGCGCCTGGCTGGCGCGCCCCAGGCCCTTGAGCAGGCGCGAGACGGCGGCGCGGGCGTCCGCGGCCGGGGCATCGCGCAGGAGCAGCGGCAGCAGCTCGGCGCTGAGCAAGCGCACGTTCTCGTGCGGATGGTCCTCGAGCAGCGACCACAGCGGCGGCACCGCGGTGGGGCCGATGGCGGTCAGGCACGACACCACCAGGTCGTGGCTGCGGTCGTCGACGAAGCGCGCGATGGTCTCGACCATCGGCTCGACCAGGCCCGCCTTCGCGGGCTCGCTCGCCGGCAGCAGCGCGGGCAGCTGCTGCTCGAGGATCGCCACCAGGTGCGGGCCCGTGGCCTCGCGCAGCAGGCGGCGCAGGGTGATGGCGAGCGCCTCGGCCGCCGCGGGGGGCACCGAGCCGTCGCGGCAGAGCTCGGCGAGCAGCCAGTAGACGCTGGTCTCGTAGGCCTTGGCGATCTCGGCGCCGCGGTCGGCGATGCGCTGGGCGAGGTTGCTGCCGTGCTCGAGACGGCGCAGCGCCGAGGCCAGCGCCATGCGTTCGGGCGGCGAATCCGCGGGCGTCAGCAGCAGCTCGAGGCCTCGTTCCACGAGATGGTCGCGGTCGGGAACATCGGCATCGACCGCGCCGGGCATGGCGAGCAGCACCACCAGGTGCGCGTCGCGCTCGGAGCTGATGCCGAGCTGGCGCGAGAGGATGGAATCGATGCGGCCGCGATCGAAGCCCTGCAGCGAGCGCACCAGATCCAAGAGGCTCAGGCGCGCCGGCAGCAGCAGCTCCATCAGGCGCTCAAGGCCGCGGTGCTCTGACAGGTGGGCGGCGAGATGCTCGCAGAGCGTGACGATGGCCTGGGTGGTATGGCCCCGCGACATCGCCGCGAGCACCGCTGAAACCACCAGATCCTGCTGCATCGCCGGCAGCTTCGACACCGGCTCGCCCAGGCGCGCCAGGGCGTGGTCGTCCTTGCGCTGCAGCGCGCGGATGAGATCGACCACGGCGACGTTCGCGCCGGCGCCCACCAGCAGGCCGATGGCGCGCTCGCGCACCAGCTCGGCGCCGTCGGAGAGGATCATCGGCATCAGTTCGGTCACCACCGGCAGCGGCGGCATCGCGTAGCGTAGCTGCTCGAGGGCCGCCGCGCGCTGGTCGTCGGCGCGCGCCTGGAGCAGGCCCTCGACCGGCCCGCGCAGCGAGGGGGTCAGGCCGGCCACCATCGTGGACAGGGCCGAGGTCGGCGCGGCGTCGATCAGCGACTGGGCCTCGGCATCGTTGGCGCGCGATTGGTCGAGCAGCGGATTGCCCAGCTCGTCCTCGAGCGCGATCACGCGCCAGCCGTCCTCGGCTCCGCCCGCGGTGTCGACCATGGACAGGCGCAGCTCGGCGGCGCCGGCGTCGGCGGCGATCTTCTCGAACTGGTCGGGCACCGCGTCGCGCAGGCGCCGGTCGCCGACCAGCTTCTTGCCTTCCTCGTTGGCGACCGCCGCCTCGAGCCCGAGCTCGGTGAAGGCCAGCTTGGCCTGGAGCAGCGCGCCGACGCGCAGGAACAGCTTCATGTCGCCGCCGCAGATGCGTTGCAGGACGGTCGAATCGGAAACGCGCAGGCCACGGAGCATGGCGCTAGGCTGGCTGGGCCCCGGCAGCGATCAAGGAGGCGATGGAGCGGGCTTTCCGGGCGCGCGGTACGCCGTCGGCGGACAGGACGCTAGAAGCCGGACTCGGGAGTCCGCGGGATCGACGAGGGCTCGCCGCCGTCGGCATAGCGCGCCAGATCGATGACCTCGATGCCGCAGCTCGGCAGCGCCTTGAGGAAATAGCGGCCATAGGCCTTGGTGAGGATGCGGTGATCGCAGATGATCACCGATCCGGTGTCGGTCTTGGTGCGGATCAGGCGGCCGAATCCCTGCTTCAGGCGGATGATCGCCTCGGGCACGGTGCGCTCCATGAAGGCATTGCCGCCACGGCGGGTGATCTCGTTATGGCGCGCCTCGACCACCGGATGGCTCGGCACCTCGAACGGCAGCTTGGTGATGATGACGTGGCGCAGCGCGTCACCGGGCACGTCGACGCCCTCCCAGAACGAGCTGGTGCCGAACAGCACCGCGTCGCCGACGCGCTTGAACAGGTCGAGCATCTGCGCGCGTCCCATGCCGTCGCCGTGGCGCAGCACGAAGCGGTTCATGCGGTCGAGCGTCGGACGCACCAGGTCGTGCACCGCCTTGAGCTGGCGATAACTGGTGAAGAGCACGAAACTGCCGCCCGAACGACCGCGATCCTCGTCAGCGAGGTACTCTCCGAGCCAGTTGGCCAGCGCCTGCTCGTAGCGCGGGCTGTTCGGGTCGATCTGGGATTGGTTCAGGATCAGCTTCACCTGGGTGGTGAAGTCGAAGGGGCTGTCCAGGCGCTGCGCCGCTCCGCCCTCGAGGCCGAGCCGGCGGCGCAGGAACAGGAAGCGGTCGCTATCGTCGGCGGCGAGCGTCGCCGAGGTCAGCACCACCGTGCGGGTCTGGTCGAAGAGGCGCTCCTTGAGCAGCTGCGCGACCGACAGCGGGCTCGCCGACAAGCTGGGTGACGACGAGCGGCCGGGGGCGCGTCCCTGCGGCACGTGCGCGTAGTAGACGTGTCCGTCCATGTTCTGGCTGATGATCGCGCGGATGCCGCCCGCGAAGCCGATGGCGCGCGCCTGCTGCGCTTTGACCTCGAGCAGCAGGTTATCGTCGCCAGCGCGGGTGGCGCAGGCCTCGAGCCGCTGCGCGAGCAGGTCGAGCGCGGGGCTGAGGATGTTGTCGACCGCGTGCGGATTCGGCATCTTCACCGCATCGTCGCGCGCATCGGCACCGATCAGCAGCACCGACTTCCAGAATTCGTCGTTCTGGGCGCGGGCGTATTCGCAGGCTTCGCGCGCGAAGGCGAAGCGCTCGTCGGCGAGCAGGCCCTTCTCGCGGCGGTTCCACAAGCCGTCGAGGAAGAAGCGGATCTGCGACTCGCTCACCGAGGAACCGAGATGGTCGGTGGCGATGTCCTCGAGGGTGTGGGCCTCGTCGAACACCACGATGTCGTGCGGCGGCAGGATGCCGGCGTGCTCTTCGCGCAGGCCGAGGTCGCTGAAATAGAGGTGGTGGTTGACCACCAGCAGGTGGGCGCCCTCCATCTCGCGGCGCGCGTTGTAGAAGAAGCAGCTCTCGTAGGTCGGGCATTTGCGGCCGAGGCAGTTGTTGCGATCGGACACCACCTGGCGCCATACCGCGGGCGGCGGATCGAAGCCGAGATCGGCGAGGTCGCCGATTGTGGTCGTCTTCGACCAGTCGTGCAGCTCGCGCAGCGACTGCACGTCTTCGCGGGTGTCGAACATCGCCTGCTGCGACAGCGAGCCGTCAGCGGCGTGCTGCATGCGCCGCACCGAGACGTAGTTCTGGCGGCCCTTGACCAGCACGGCCTTGAGCTGCGGGAAGACTTCCTGCAGCAGCGGGATGTCCTTGCGGATCAGCTGCTCCTGCAGCGCGATGGTTCCGGTCGAGACCACCACGCGCGCGTTGGTCTTCATGGCGTGCAGGGCGAGCGGCACCAGATAGGCGAAGCTCTTGCCCACGCCGGTCGGCGCTTCGACGATCGCGTGGCCGCCGTCAGCTATCGCCTGCGAGACCGTGTCCGCCATGGCCAGCTGTTGCGGTCGGCTCTCGTACGCGCTCATGCGTGCCGCCAGGAGTCCGCCCGGTCCGAGCACGTCGGTCGGGGTCAGCTCCATGCGGGCGACCACGCAGGCTGGCGTGCGGACATCGATGCGGTAGTCGCGCCGTGAGTCATGGACGGAGGATATCGCTCGGATGCGCAGGTCGAGCGCCGCGCAGACCTGAGCTAGGGTGCTGGCAGCGACGACGGAGCGGGAGGGGCCACGGACGGATCCAGGTGACCGGCCTCGATCGTCGCGGACATGGCGGTCTCGGGCCACGACAGCACCCGCGTCGCCGCGCCCGAGACCAGGGCCGGCAGCCACAGGATCCAGCCGAGGACGGTGACCCCGAGCCCGAGGTTCATCACCGCCCCGGCCATCGCGCCCTGAATGATCTCCTCGCGGTGCGCGCGCATCGCCTCACGCCGGCGCGGCCCGGACAGGCCGCGCACCGCGAGCGCGAGGTCGAAGGCGTCGATGCAGGCGAGGTGAGCCATGCCGAACGCACCCACCAGCAGTCCGAGCGGACCGAAGAACGACGACAGCAGCGCCACTCCTGTCCAACCGAGCCGCAGGGGCAGGGTGCGGATGGTGAGACCGAGGCTCGAGCCCAGTGCCGAGAGCATTGATTCATCCTTTGCCGGCTGGGCACCGGCACGGCGTTGGATCTCGCGCGCCAGGTGCTCGAGCGCGAAGCTCATCACCAGGGGCAGGATCAGGATCCACGCCAGCAAGGTGGCGGCCACGCCCAGCCCTACGGCCAGGAACAGGTGCATCGGCCAGGGCCACCAGTTCGCCGGACCGGTCGGCCACCACCACCAGGCCACGCCGCCGCCGGCGCAGATCAGCGCCACCCATCCGACCAGCAGCGCGGCGAGCGGACGCCGCCACAGCGCCGGGTACTTCAGGAAGGTGCCGAGGCCCTGGATGGGCCAGAAGGTTCCGCGCATGGGGGCAGTCTCTCGACGCGAGCGAGGATTCCCAGCGCGCTGACCGCTTCCCTGGACTGCTGTTTCCCTGGCAAGGCCGCTGCGCGCCCGTGGGACGACGCTACCATGCGCGCATGTTCGATGGTCTCGACGATGCCTGTGCCATGCGCCTGATCGCGTGCGATCCCCCGCTGGGGACCGACGAATGGACGACGCTGGCCGATGCCCTAGCCAAGCTCTTCACGCAGTTCGAGCGCGAGGGACGCGTCACCCGTTGGGGCAGCGAACTCGCCGCCGACGGCTCGATCGTCGCTCTCGCCTGGCAGGGTGCCGAGACCCTGTCAGGGTGCAGCCACGACAAGCTGTCGCGTCTGCTGCTCGCTTTCGAGGAGCGCCACTCGCTGCGTCTGGTCAACGCTCCGCCGTTGGTGGTCGAGAGCGGGGGGCGAACGCGCTGTATGGACCGCGCCGCGCTGCGCGCCCTGGTCGCGACCGCGAAGCCGGGAGCGGATGGCGTCGCCGACATCTGGGTCCACGACCTCACCCCGACGGATCTGGGAACGTGGCGCAGACGACCTCGCGTGCCACTGTGCGAATCGCGCTTCGCCGGCTTGGTCACGATCGATCGAATACCACTGCTGTAGCGAGTTTGTCCTAAATTACGCGAAAAACGGTATTTCCTCCATAACATCTACATCGTAGGTGGATGGTCGCCGAGTATGAGCGACACGGTTCAACAGGTCCGAATGGAGGCGATCGCCATGTACGTGTACGTCCCTAGCCATCCTTTCCAGCGCATGCCGTCGTCGCGACGCCAGGCCATCCCTTCCACGCGCAGCGCCGCCGTGGTGCCTGGCATCGAGCTCCACGGCCGCCCCATCCCCGGTCTCGCGGCGAGCCTCGTCATGCTCGCCGCCATCGCCCTGCTGGTGGTCGGCTTCTTACACGGAACCGTCGATCTGGCCCTGGTTCGCGCCTTGAGCTGATGGCCTCAGGGGCGAAGCCTCTGAGGCCATCAGCCCCCACATCGTTGTGGGGCTCGATGTGGCCAAGCTGGCGTCATCGTCGGGTGAGGGGCTTCGTCCATCGCATCCGCCGACCGCCCATCGCGGGGCGCTCAGGCCCAGGTTGACGATGATAGGACGTCACTCCAGCAGCCAGCCGGCATCCACCACGCAGTTGTGTCCGGTGGAGGCGCGGCTGGCTGAGGACAGGTAGAAGAGGATGTGGGTGGCGATGTCGACGGGCTCGATGTGCAGCGCAAGCGATTGCACGCGGTGCAGGTAGGCGAGCTTCTCGACGCCGGCGGCGCCAGAGAAGTGCTCGTCGCGTTGGCGCTCGGTGAACACCCAGCCTGGAGACACGGTGTTGATGCGGATGCCATCGGCGCCGAGTTCGCGGGCGAGGCCGCGGGTCAAGCCGAGGATGCCGGCTTTCGCAGCCGCGTAGATCGAGCGCTTGGGCACGCCGAGGCGGTAGTTGATCGACGAGACGTTGACGATGCTTTTGCCGGCGCCGCGTTTCAGCGGCTCCAGGCAGTGGTGGATGAGCAGGTAGTAGGCCTTGAGATCGAGATCGAGCACGCGGTCCCATTCGCGCTCGCCGCCCTCGGCGAGACTGTGCAGGGGGTCGATGCCGGCCACGTTCACCAGATGGTCGAGCGCGCTGTCACCGCACGCGGCGCTGGCCGCCGCGCGCAACGCCGCGGCGTCGCTGAGATCGCAGCGGTGGTGGGTGTAGCCGGCGCCGAGATCCGATGGATCGGGACCGATGTCCAAGCCATGGACCGAGCAGCCCTGCGCGAGCAGAGCCCGCGCCACCGCCTTGCCGATGCCACCCGAGGTGCCGGTGACGAGCGCACGGCGGCCCTCGAGGTCGGGGAGCCGCATCAACGCGCTCCGCGCCGCTTGCCGCTCGCCGCTGCCGCGCGGGTCTTGGTCTGGGTGTCGCCCTCGCGCAGGTTCCAGGCGTCCTTGAACAGCGGCAGGTAGTTGCCTTCGTGGTATGGATGCGCCTTCACCACCTTCAGGTCCAGATCGCAGCCGAGGCCCGGCGCGGTGGGGATGTCGAGGCAGCCATCGCGGTCCAGCGTCGGCTGCCAGGTGACCAGCTCCTTCTCCCACTCGACGTTGTAGATGTCGAAGTATTCCTGGATCAGGTAGTTGGTGCACGATGCCGCCAGGTGCAGGCAGGCGATGGTGCTGATCGGGCCCTGGGCGTTGTGCGGCGCCACCACCGCGTTCGCGGCCTCGGCCATCGCGCACACCTGGCGGGCCTGGGTGATGCCACCGAGCACCATGATCTCGGGTTGGTAGACGGCGATCGCGCCATGCGCGATGAGTTCGGCGAAGTGCTGCTTGCTCGAAAGCGATTCGCCGCTGGATACTGGCACCGGCACCCGCCGCGCGACTTCGATGGTGTCGGCGATGCGGTGGTGCGGGCAGGGCTCCTCGAACCACGTGATGTCGAAGGGAGCGAGCTTGGTGCCGATCGAGATCGCCTGGCCGACGGTGAAGCGGCAGTGGCCCTCGATCATCAGCTCGACCTTGGGCCCGACCGCAGCGCGCACGGCGGCGATGATGGCGATCGAGAGGTTCTCGTCCTCCTTCGACATGTGCAGGTGCGCGGTGCCGAACGGGTCGAACTTGAGCGCGGTGAAGCCGTCGCGCACCACCTTCTTCGCCGCCGCGGCGAATTCCGCGGGCACGCGGTCGCAGCGGTACCAACCGTTGGCGTAGGCGCGGATACGGTCGCGCACCTTGCCGCCGAGCAGCTGGTGCACCGGCACGTCGAGCGCCTTGCCCTTGATGTCGAGGCAGGCCATCTCGATCGCCGCCGTGGCGCAGCGCTGGATCTGGCCGCCGTCGGAGTACAGGTCGCGCGTCAGCGACAGCACGATCGGATCGATGTCGAACGGATTCCGCCCGATCACCAGGTGCTTCATCTCGTGCACCGCCGCCTCGGTGGTGCGCGCGAAGCCGTTGAGGGTGCCTTCGCCGACGCCGTGCAGGCCGGAGTCGGTCAACACACGCACGAACATCCAGTTCTTCCACGGGTTTCCGGCGATGTAGGTCTCGATCTCGGTGATCTTCATGGCTTTTGGCATGGGGTGTCCTGTGCGGATTGGTGATGAGGAGGTCAGGTCGAGGCGGTCGCGGCGCCGGGGAGCTGGGCCACGCCGGCGGCGAGCTTCATGATCATGCGCGCGCTGGCGAGGTGGGCGTCGAGCGCCGCGCGTGCGCGTGCAGCGTTGCGGGCCAGGATCGCCTCGAGCACCGGCGGGTGACCGGCCAGGCCGAGATCCATGCCGCGCCTGCCGACGTCGTCGTGGTGGAGCTGGAAATGGATGAGCAGCGATACCGTCGAGAACATCTCGTCGAGATAGCGGTTGGCGGCGGCCTTGAACAAGGCGCCGTGGAAGCGCTCGTCGAGGACCAGGAAGTCCTCGACCCGCCTGGACGCCGAGCGCGCGAAGCGCCGATGGTCGTCGAGGACGCGCTGGAACTCGGCGCGCAGCGGATGCGCGTCTGGCAGGGCGAGCGCCTTGGCCAGCGCCGCCTGCTCGAGCAGCACGCGCAGATCGAAGAGCTCGTCGATCATCGCCTCGTCGAAGGCCACTACCGCCCACTGCCGGCGCGGCTCCTTGTGGATGAGGCCGGAACGCGCGAAACGCAGCAGGCCTTCGCGCACCGTGATGGTGTTCAAGCGCGCCGCGCGCGCGAGCTCGAGCTCGCTGAAACGGACTCCGGGAGCGAGCTCGCGGCGGTGGAGCTTGCGCAGGAAGAAGGCGTCGAAGGCCTCCGACTTGCTCGCCGGACCGCGCGTGACCTCGAGGCGATCGGGGCGTGCGGGCGCGCGGGCGAGCAGCGTGGCCGAGCCTTCGCGGCGCAGCAGCCCGCTCGCTACCAGGATGCGCACCGCCTCGCGCACCGTGGAGCGGCTGACGCCGAGGGCTGCGGCGAGCTCGGCCTCCGCCGGAATGCGCCGGGGGACCTGTCGGCTGTGGGCGAACGACGCCAGCATCCCATTGACCGTCTGCTTCACCAGCGGGCTCACGGACCTCGTCGCGGCGGGGGGGGTGGTGCGGCGCGGTGGGCTCACTATTGCTTTTTATTAATAAAATACCAAGGTGCAATCGCAAAGCCTGGACGCCGTCTTTCGCGAGGAGCTGCCGTGAAACTGATCCGCTTCGGAGACCCTGGCCGCGAGCAGCCCGGGGTGATCCTCGATGGGGGCGAACGCAAGGATTGCTCCGCCCACTTCGCCGACTGGAACGGCGCTTTCTTCAAAACGGGCGGTCTGTCCAAGCTGCGCGACCTGCTGCGCTCGAACGGGCCCGCGCTGCCGGGCGTGCCGGCCGGCGCGCGCTGGGGCAGCTGCGTGGCGCGTCCGGGCAAGGTCATCTGCATCGGTCTGAATTATCGCGACCATGCCGCGGAATCCGGTCAGCCGGTGCCGACGGAGCCGATCGTGTTCATGAAGGCGGCGAACACCGTGGTCGGCCCATACGACATGGTGAAGATCCCGCGCGGCGGGCTGAAGACCGATTGGGAAGTCGAACTTGGCGTGGTCATCGGCGCGGATACGCGCTACCTCGCGACGGTGGATGACGCGCGTAGCGCCATCGCCGGCTACTGCGTGTCCAACGACATCTCCGAGCGCGCCTTCCAGCTCGAGCGCGGCGGCCAATGGACCAAGGGCAAGTCCTGCGACACCTTCAATCCGCTCGGTCCCTGGCTGGCCACCGCGGACGGCATCGACCCGACCAGGCTACCCATGCGCCTGGACGTCAACGGCGAGCGCCGCCAGACCGGCAACACCAGCACCATGGTCTTCGACGTCTTCACCATCGTGCACTACCTGTCGCAGTTCATGACACTCGAGGCGGGCGACCTGATCTCGACCGGCACGCCTCCGGGGGTGGGCATGGGCATGAAGCCGGTGCCGCGCTATTTGAAGAAGGGGGACGTGATGGAACTCTCCATCGAGGGCCTCGGAACCCAGAAGCAGACCTGCGAGGACGCATGACCGACACGCGATTCACCGGCCAGATCGCCATCATCACCGGAGGCGCGGCCGGCATCGGTCGCCACGTCGCGGCGCGCCTCGCGCGCGAGGGCGCGGCGGTGGTGCTGTGGGACGTCGACCGCGCTGCGATCGACACCGCCGTCGCCGAGCTCGTCAAGTCGGGCGCGCGCGCGAGCGGCACGGTGGTCGACGTTGGCGACGATGCCGCGGTGCGCGCTGGCATCGCCGAGGCTGCCGAGCGCCACGGACAGCGGTTGGACATCATGGTCCACTGCGCCGGGATCGCCGGACCGAATGCCAAGACCATAACCGACGTGACGGTCGAGGAATTCGACCGCGTGATCCGCATCAACCTGCGCAGCAGTTTCCTGGTGACCAAGCACGCGCTCGCGTTGATGCGCCCGCGCAATTACGGCCGCGTGCTGCTGTTCGCCTCGATTGCCGGCAAGGAGGGGAACGCCGGGATGTGCCCGTACTCCGCCAGCAAGGCTGGAGTGATCGGCCTGGTCAAATCGGTGGGCAAGGAATTCGCCGAGAGTGGTATCACTGTGAACGGCATCGCGCCGGCGGTGATCCGCACCGCCATGGTCGACAACCTCGATCCGCGCCAGGTCACCTACATGACCGACAAGATCCCCATGAAGCGCACCGGAACGCTCGACGAGGTCGCGGCGTTGTCGTGCTGGATCGTCTCGCCCGAGGCGAGCTTCAATACCGGGTTCACGTTTGATCTGTCGGGCGGTCGCGCCACGTATTAGTTGGGGGGCTATTGCCTCTGGCCGGCGGATGCTCCGAAGGGCATTCGAGATCGCTTTGCGATCCCTCCATCATCGCGCTCCGCGCTGCCCCCCGGGAAGCAAGAAGCAGGGTGAGCATGGGCATTGCCTTCCGTCCAGGTGAAGTCGTTGATACGGAGGGAGGATGCGGAGCATGCGCCCATGCTCCCAGCCATCGCCATCACCATGGGGGACCCCGCCGGCATCGGTCCCGAAGTCGCGCTGGCCGCGTGCGCTGATCCGGCGGTGCTCGCCATCTGCCAGCCGATCCTCATAGCCCACCGCGGACTCCTGGACAGGGTCGCGGATAAGCTCGGCCGGCGGCTGCCGCGCGAGGTGGTCGAACCGGCGATGCCGGGATTCTCCGCCGAGGGGGTCGTGCCGGGCCGCATCGATGCGCGCTGCGGTGCTGCGGCGGGTGCGTGCATCGAGTCCGCGATCGCCGGTTGTCTCGACGGGCGCTTCGCGGCGATGGTCACGTGTCCGATCAACAAGGCCGCGATCGCTGCGGCGGGCATCCCGTTTCCCGGGCATACCGAATGGCTGGCGGCGCGCTGCGGCGTGCGCGGCGAGACCATGATGATGTACCACCCCAGCATCGCGGTGGCGCTGGTCACCTGCCATCAGTCGCTCGCGAGCGTTCCTGCTGAACTCACGCCGGCGCGCATCGTCGCCACCGCGCGCTCGTTCCATGCGTCGCTGTCGCGTCTGCGCGGAAAGCCGGCGAGGCTGGCGATCTGCGGCTTCAATCCGCACGCTGGCGAGGGCGGGTTGTTCGGCCACGAGGACGAGGCGGTGGTGCCGGCGGTGGCCGAGCTCCTGCAGCTGGGCATCGATGTCGAGGGGCCGCTACCGCCAGACACCGCGTTCACGCCCAAGAATCGCGAGCGCTTCGACGGCTGGGTATGCCTTTATCACGATCAGGGCCTGATTCCGTTCAAGGCATTGGCCTTCGATGACGGCGTCAACGTCACGCTTGGCCTGCCGATCGTACGCACCTCGGTCGACCATGGCACCGCCTTCGACATCGCCTGGCGTGGCGAAGCGGAGCACCGGTCGCTGGTCCAGGCGATCCTGCTGGCGGCGCGCCTGACGCGGGGCTGAACCTCCCGCGCGGTGCCCATGGGGCGAAGACCGCGTGAGGAAGCGGTGTCGATCCGCGATGCACCTGCGAGCACGGCGAGTGGCTGGCATTGGCGGCGGTCCGGTGCTATAGCTCCCTGGGAAGAGTCTCCATCAGGGAAGCTCTCCACATGAGGGACGCCGGCATGAAGGCCTCGAAGCTCGCCCGCATCGCCGACAAGGCCATGGCCGAGTCCACGCCGTCGATCGTGCCGATGCGCGAGGTCGACCTGCAGCCGAAGCTCGACAAGCACGAATACAAGGAGCGCAAGAAAGCCTTCCAAAAGGAGCTGATCGCGCTCCAGCTCGAGATGCGCGCCAAGCGCGTGCCGACGGTGATCGTGGTCGAGGGTTGGGACGCGGCCGGCAAGGGCGGCGCGATCCATCGCCTGGTGAACAAGTTCGATCCGCGCAGCTACTTCGTTCATCCGATCTCGGCTCCCACCCAGGAAGAGAAGGACCACCATTACCTGTGGCGATTCTGGCACGCGCTGCCGGCACGCGGCCGCATCGCGGTGTTCGATCGCAGCTGGTACGGGCGCGTCCTGGTCGAGCGCGTCGAGGGCTACGCCAGCAACGATGAATGGAAGCGCGCCTACGACGAGATCAACGAATTCGAGCGCCAGCTCGCGGTCGACGGACACGTGATCATCAAGTTCTTCCTGCACATCAGCAAGCAGGAGCAGAAGCAGCGCTTCGAGCGACGCTCCACGAATCCGCTCAAGGCGTGGAAGATGACCGACGAGGATTACCGCAATCGCCGCAAGTGGGACCGCTACGAAGAGGCGATCGACGAGATGATGCTGCGCACCCATACCCCGCACGCTCCGTGGCACATCATCGCCGCGAACGACAAGCGTTACGCGCGCGTGGCCCTGCAAAAGGCCTGCATCCACCGCTTCTCGCAGGCGCTCGCCGACTTGAAATGAGGGATTTTTGTACGGGGGCGAGCCCCCGCACAGACCGGAGCGTAGCGACCGGGCGCCGAGTGGCGGTGGGCGGATACAATCGGCGTAGCCGATCCGCCCACGATTTGGCCAGTTCGCTGGACAAATCGAGCCACGACAAAGCCCGTGGGGTAGGCCCGCAGGGCCTTAGGGGCGGAGCCCCTGATAAAACAGCCCGTGGGGTAGGCCCGTCAGGGCCGTAGGGGCGGAGCCCCTGATGACAACCGCAGCGCAGCCAGGCGATACGGGCGTCCTTCCGGGAAGCCCGTCAGCAGCGGGATGTCGGGGCCGAGATCTGGCGCCGGCTCCTCGTGGGCTGTGATGCCCGCCTCGCGGGCTGCTTCGGCCACCGCTTCGCGCAGGGGAAAGGGTTTGCCGCCGAGGGTGTTGCAGCAGGCCACCAGCAGCCCACCGGGGGTCAGGCGGGCGCAGGCGAGCCGCAGCAGGCGTGGATAGTCGCGGCGTAGGATCCAGCCATCGCCGCCCTGCGCGGCGGTCGGCGGATCGCAGATGACGATGTCATAGGCGTCGCGAGAGGCCTCGAGCCATTTCCCGCAATCGGCCTGGGCGATGCGGTGGCGATCAGCCACGCCGTTCATGGCTGCGGTTTCCACGGCGCGTGCCAGAGCGGGCGCCGACAGGTCGACGTCGATCGCGGCCTCGGCGCCGGCCATGAGCAGACTCACCGAGAACGCGCCGGTATAGGCGAACAGGTTCAGCACGCGCTTTCCGCTAGCCTGGTCGCGTAGCCAGGCGCGCGTCGCCCGCTGATCCACGTAGATGCCGGTGGCGAGCCCATCGAAGGGACGCAGCGGATAGCGCACCCCGAGCTCGCGGCCCTCGGCCACGGCGGTGGGATCGAGCGGGCCGCCTTGCCAGGCGCGGCTCGCGACGTCCTCGCGGCGCAGATCGTCGCGATGGTCGCGGAGCACGATCTCGGCAGAGGGCATGGCGGCATGCAACGCCGCGCAGACGCCTTCGGCGTGCACGGCGGCGCAGCGCGCCAGCACCAGCACCACCAGCACGCGGCCGTAGCGCTCGACGCGGATGCCGGGCAGGAAATCGGCCTCGCCATGCACCACCCGGTAACAGTCGGTTTCGGGATCGGCGTGGAGCTTCGCGCGGCGCTTCCAGGCCCGCGCCACCGCCGCGGCGGGATCGAAGACCGCGTCGGCCTTGCGATGGAAGACGCGCGCGCAGATCTCGTCGCGCGGATCGGCGAGCGCCGAGCCCAGGGGTTTGCCCTGCTGATCGACCAACGTCACCGCCTCGCCCGGTTCCAGCGCTTCGAGGCCGCGCGTGAAACGGTCGGGGCGCACCCACGGGTGACCCTGGTCGAGGAAGCGCGCGGTGGTGCGCGAGACGGTCAGTTTCTTCAGGCTCACGTCCGGGCTCGGAATCAACGCGCCGAACCGTCGAAGCGATCGCCGGCATCCGGGTCGTCGCCATCGCTGGTGAACTCGCTGTGGTCGCCGCGCATGCCGTTCGCCGCCCAGGCCTCGAAATCGGCGTACCAGGTCACCCAGGGGAAGCGCGAGTCAGGATCGGGCACCAGTCCGTAGGTGCGGTGCACCACCGCCAGCCGCCGCTCGCTGCCCACCACTTCGACGAGCACGTCGTCGCAGTCGAGGCGCTTCGCGACCTGGCGCACCATCGAGCCGTGCAGGGGGTGGCGCGGACCGATCTCGGGGAACAGTTTCTGTGCCAGGCCCTCGATCGAGAGCAGCGGCTCCCACGGCATCAGCCAGCTTCCCGATGGGGACGGGCGCAGCGAGTTCATGCGATCACCGGCTTGTCGCAGTGCACGCTGCCGTCGGCATCGACGCGGTTGGAGAAGCAGCTACGGCGAAGCTGGTGACAGGCGGGCCCCGGCGCGTCGACGAGGTAGAGCAGGCAATCGCCGTCGCAGTCGGCGCGGACCTCGAGCACCGTCTGCGTATAGCCGCTGGTCTCGCCCTTCACCCAGATGCTTCCGCGGCTGCGGCTGAAGTAGGTGGCGACGCGGGTCTCGAGCGTGCGCTTGAGGGCCTCGCGGTCGGCCCATGCCACCATCAGCACCTCTCCCGTGCGTGCCTCCTGGGCCACGGCCGTGACCAGGCCGTGATCGTTCCAACGCAACAGGTCGAAGACCTCCGCGGGACGCTGGCTGGGAACGATGTCAGTGGGCATGAGGTGGGGCTCGTGGCTCGAAATCATCGATCCGGATGCGGTGCCTGTCGAGGCCCGCGGCCGGATCATAGATGCGAGGACGCGCTGCCAAGACGCAGCCGCGAGGACAGCCAGGGCGGGGGCGCTGTGGACTCGCCGGTCGACGCCCTAGGCTGTAACCGCCGATTTCCCGAGGCCCCGCCCCCGTCCGACGTCGAAAGAGGAATGCGATCATGAGCGAGTTCGAGCCGGTCATCGGCCTGGAAGTGCACTGCCAGCTGAAGACCGCCACCAAGATGTTCTGCGGGGCGACCACCGTGTTCGGGCGCGAGCCCAACAGCCAAGTCGACACCGTGACCCTTGGCCTGCCAGGCGCCCTGCCGGTCATCAATGCCCATGCCGTCGAACTCGCCATCAAGGCGGCCCTGGCGGTTGGCGGCGACATCCGGCACCACAGCAAATTCGACCGCAAACACTACTTCTACCCCGACCTGCCCAAGGGTTACCAGATCAGCCAGTATGACGAGCCGTACTGCATCGGCGGCTCGATCCACATCGACATGCCCGATGGCACCACCAAGACCATCGGCCTGACCCGCATCCACATGGAGGAAGACGCCGGAAAGCTCATCCACCAGGATTCGGGCCCGTGGTCGGAAGTGGATCTCAACCGCGCCGGTGTGCCGTTGATCGAGATCGTCTCCAATCCCGAGCTGCGCAGCGCCGAGGAGGCCTACCTGTACCTGGTCGAGCTCAAGCGCGCGCTCAAGTGGGTGGGCGTGTCCGATTGCGAGATGCAAGAGGGTAGCCTGCGTTGCGACGCCAACGTCTCGATCCGGCCGAAGGGCCAGGAGAAGTTCGGCACCCGCGTCGAGATCAAGAACCTGAATTCGTTCCGCGCCGTCGAGGCCGCGATCGAGTACGAGATCAAGAGCCAGAGCGCGCTCCACCGCGCGGGTCGCATCGCAGAGGTGGTGCAGGAGACCAAGCTCTGGGATCCCGACCAGAAGGTCACCCGCCCGATGCGCAGCAAGGAGCAGGCGGCTGACTACCGCTACTTCCCGGACCCCGACCTGCCGCCGTTGGTGATCGTCCCCGAGCGCGTCGATGCCATCAGGATGACCATGCCCGAGCTGCCGCGCGCGCGCGAGGAGCGCTTCATCACGGCGTTCGCCTGCGAGCGCGCGGTGGCGCACGAACTGTCGGCCGAGATGCCGATCGCCGACTACTTCGAGGCCCTGGTGAAGGCCGGCGTCAAGCCCAAGCTCGCCGCCAACTGGACGCGAGAGGAGGCGATCCGGTTGTCCAACGAGCTCCACCGGCCGCTCGAGGCCGCGGCGCCCGTGGCGACCATGGCCAAGCTGGTAACCCTCATCGACCAGGGCAAGGTCGCCCGCGTGGTGGCCAAGGCCGAATGCACCGAGCTGTTCGCCTCGGGCCAGGAGCCAGAGGCCTACTTCACCGCCAAGGGCATGATCCAGGTCCAGGATGCCGGGCAGCTGTCGGCCTGGGTCGCGCAGGCCCTGGCCCAGGAGCCCAAGGTCGTGGCGGACGTCAAGGGCGGCAAGCTCGCCGCCGTCGGCAGGCTGGTCGGCGTCACCATGAAGCTCGCTGGCGGCAAGGCCGAGCCGAATGGCGTGAAGGCCGAGATCGGCCGGCAGCTGGGCGTCACTCTCTGATCCGGGTCGGCCAGGGCCGTATTGCGCACGGGCGCGGTCCCATGGTATCCTCTGGCATGCCCAAGAAGCCGGTGGATCCACGATGACCAGCGAACAGCCATCGGCGGCCCAGCCGTCCCCGGAACGACCGTCCTCGCACCCGTCCCCGTTGCTGCCCTGGCTGCTGCTGGCCGACGGGAAGGGTCAGGCCCCGGCCGCCAAGCGCCGTTGGTACGCGAACGACTCCCTGGTCTTCTGGTCGCTGGTCGTGATCGCGGCCTTGGCGCTGCTGTTCGCCGGCGGGCTGCTGTGGCGCGAGAAACTGCGCGAGCAGAAAGTCTGGACGCTGGTGAGCGACGAGGATTTCGAGCACGCCTCGCTGCCTGGACTCGCCGCCGACTGGCATGCGGTCACCAAGCCGTCATGGGGCCCTGGTTCCTTCGAGCCCCTGCGGCTCGACGGCCCCAACTTCTCGTTCGCCGATGGCGGACTGCACATCGATCCCAAATCCGAGATCGTCGACCTGGTGTCGTCCACCAAGATCCCTGGCAACGTGCGGGTCGAGTGGGACTACCGTTCCTCCGTCGGCATGAACCTGAATTGCTTCGTCGGCGACGATCGGACATCGGGCTTCACCTTCCACATCGCCGCCTGGGGCGACGCCACCTACATGGTGATGACCAAGGGCGGGCAGTACCTGCTGGTCGACATGTTCGTGGCCGACAAGCCGATCGAGGCCGGGCGTACCTACCATTTCGCGATGGAGCGCAGCGACCGCCACGTGAGCCTCGCGATCGACCAGCGCAAGGTCCTCGACTACATGGATCTCGAGGAGGCCTTGCCGCAGTCCTTCGGCTTCGACTGCTTCGCCGGCAATCCGTGGACGATCGACAACATCCGCATCTACCACCAGCCGCTGCCCATGAAGGTGTCGCCACTGGTGGTCGCGGACCGGCTCTACCAGACCAAGAACTACGTAGACGCGCAACGCCAGTACGAGGAGATCCTCGCCACCTATCCCAAGGGCGAACTCGCGCGCACCGCGAGGTTCTGGCTGGCGATGTGTGCCATCCGCACTGGCGACGCGCCGCGCGGCTTGGCCATGCTGACCGACTTCGAGGCGCAGAACCCCGATCATGCGCTGGTGCCGTTCTCGCTGCACGAGCGGCTCAAGCACGCCCGGTTGGCGGGCGACAAGCCGCTCGAGGAGCAGCTGCGCCAGGCCCTCGCCCACTATCCCGGCAGCCCGATCGTCTGCACCGTGCTGCGCGAGCTCGGTGAGGACAGCCTGGCGCTGGTCAGGCCGCGCAAGATCGCCGCCCCAGGCGATCACCAATACCCGGACGACATCGTGGATCGCGTCATCGCGGCGCACCGCGAGATCATGCGCTGGTCGAAGGCCTACCAGACGCCCTGGCTCAACAATCCCTTCATTCCGGACATGTGCGCGCTGCTCAAGCGCTTCGGCCGCTTCGACTACATCATCGAGACCTTCCCTCCGCATAGCCGTGAATATGGAGAGACCTTGGCGGACATGGGCCGCTATGAGGCGATCAAGAACGATTTCCCCAACAACTTCAACCTCCAGAGCCGCGTGGTCCACGACGGCATCTCGTTCGCCGACATGCAGTCGGGCCGCAAGTTGAACCTGGATCCCTCGTGGGGCATGTTCCTGCAGGGGAAATTCCCCGAGCTCTTGGAAAGCGCCCCGAAATCCAATTGGGCGCATGCGGTCATGCTCGCCACTGGTCACGCCGACCAGGTGCTCGCCGACATTCCCGCCAGCGTGCGTGAGGGCAGCTTCGACGGCAGCCATCGCATGTACGCGTGGATGGCGACCGGACATCCCGAGATGGTGCTCGAGGAATCGACCAGCACGCAGATGCGCGCCACCGCGTTGATCTCGATGAACCGGTTCGACGAGGCCCTGACGCTAGCACCAGCCTGGATTCCAGGAGTGTACATGGCCGCGCTCCACAGCCGCGTCGAGGGTGATCTCGAGCGCAGCCGGCAGCTGTTCGAGAAGCTGTCCACGGCCGAGCCCGACTGCATGGACGATAACCGTATCTTCTCCCAGCACGTGCTCCCGGTGATGATGGCCTCCGTCGACGGCGGCCGCGAAGCCGCGCGCCGCGCCCTCGAGAAGGATGTCGAAGCGAACCGCTACTCCTATCGCCAGCAGTTCTGGTATATCGCCCAGCGCGCCCTCGGAAAGATCACCGACGAGCAGTTCCTCAACCAGCCGTACCGGAACTATTCGGACGATCGACTGCTGCTGGCTAAAGCGCTCGAGGCCGAACTCTCGGGCGATCCGGAGGCCATCATCAGCACCTACCGCGCCTGCCTGGACCTGCCGTTCAACCGCCACGACCGGCGCGAGATCGAGGAGATGTACCTGGGCTGGCGCCTGCAGCAGCTGATGCCAGAGCTGCCTCCGCGCTGACTCTCGGTTGGGGGCTACGGCCCCCCAACATCGGCCTCCGGCCTGCCCCCAAGAGGCAGGGAACAGCGAGTGTTGGGAACAGGCGCCAAGGCGCTGTTCGCTGCCGTACGTGTCAGCCTACCGATTCACGTATTCGCAAGGCGATTGAGCAGCGCGCAGCGCCTGCTTCCAAACCTTACAGGCCGTTTCTTCCTGGGGGGCAGCGCGGAGCGCGATGTTGGGGGGCCGTAGCCCCCCAACTGAAAGAAGTAGCCCCCCAACCAAAAGTCATTTGAGTTCGTTCGGGGTCGATAGCAGGCACTTCTTGCCGTTCTTCTTCTTCACGCGCACATCCTTCCAGGGGGGCGAGGTGAAGGAGCTCTCGGTCCAATCGCTCGCCTTGCAGACGTCGCGGATCTGGAGCCAGTAGTCGCGCTGCACGGTGGCGTCGTCGGCGGCGATCCAGGTGGCGGGTACGCCAGGGTTGCGGGTGTATCCTGCGGCGCCCACCGCCAGGTAGAGCGAGCGCGCATACTGGTAGGAACTGAGCGAACCATGGATGAACAGGTCGCGGCGGTTCTGCAGATCAAAGGCCCGCTGGTAGCGCTGCGGTTGGAAAATCGCATAGACGACGATCAGCGGGCTGCCCCAGGCATCATTCCATGGCTGATGGGCGCGGCGATCGTTGCGATACGCATCCAATCCCGCGGCCCCTGGAGGAATGATGCCGGCGGCCTGCATCAGCTGGATGCTCTTGAGCGGTGAGAGCCAGCCGAGATCGAACGGCATCGGCTTGTTGGCCGCGAGCGCGGCAGGGGGTAGATCTATGCCGTCCGACCGGGTGGCGCGGTTCAGGGTCACCCAATCGGTCTGGGCCGGGTTGGCCGAGGTCCACTTCCAGATGCGTCCGTCGAGGTTGCCGAGCGTCGCCCAGCTGTTGCCGGTCGGCTCCTTCGCCATGGTGATGGCGCCGCCCGAATTCATCTCCTCGTTGAATTGGCTGACGTTCGGGTACCCGAGCCCTTCCGGAACCGAGACGTCGCAGAGCGTACCATCGATGCGCAATCCCGCCTTGCCCCACGGAAACGGCAGGATGGGGGGATTGGCTCCGGGCGCGGGCAGAATCCAATCGGTCTCGGGCCACTGGAAAGCCCAGTTGGTGGTGTAGTCGCCAGGGGTCCACATCGCGCCGGACGGGGGCATGACGTCGAAGAGCTGCTTGCTCAGACGCTGATAGAGGTGGATGACCTCAGAGCTCTGGGTGTTGTTGCCATTGTAGAGCGAGCTGGCGTAGTTGGTGTTGTTGATGTTGTAGCTTGTGAACACGGTGCTGCCGCCGGCCCTGAGCATGGAGAGGAAATCCGGCGGCGCGGCGCAGCCTGGGATGATGCTATCGACGATCGCCGCGATGGTGGCCATCCGCCCGCTGCCGCCGAGCGCGCAGGCGTTCTGCAGTTCCGCCGCGGCGCCGCCTTCGTGCGAGCCGTAGGAGGTCAGGGCATTGATGATCGCCTGCATGCGCGATGAAGTCTGCAGCACACGCGCCGATTCGCGCACCATGTTGACGACCGAGAGCGTCAAGCCCGCCAAGACAGTGATGATGGTGATGACGATCAGCAACTCGACCAGCGTGAAGCCGGCCTGATGGCGGGTACACCGGCGTTCCGAATCCTGGGGAGTATGGGCCATCGTCAGGTATCCGTTCGGAGGAGCGGGGAGGGGGCGATCACCAGTTCGGGGGCGTGTGGTCGAGTCGCTGCACCCATTTGAAGTTGCCACCATAGGTCTTTGGCGCCGAGCCGCGCAAGCTGCCGCCATATGGATAGGCTCCTTCGAGATTCTGCCAGGCGACGTTCCAGCCAACGGTCTCGACGAACCCGAAGTTTGCCGAATCCCAGCCACCGCCCTGCATGGCCGTCCATTCGACGCGGTACCAGAGGATGCGGCTGCTCGCGAGCAGCGCGTGGAACGACTCGGCATCGAAGCTGCTGGCGAACAGTGGCGAGTCCTTCGCGAATTCCTGCCCGCGCGTGATTATTCCGGGCGTCAGGCCGTTCTTGGTCTCCCAGTTCGCCAGGTCGGTGGCATCCCAGAAGCGGTAGCCGCGCGTCCCGCCGGAGCCGCAGGCGATGATGAAGACGTTGTAGTTCTTGAGCCCGGGATTCTTGGGGTCGTACAGAGCGACGCGGTCGTAGGCGGGTATGCCATCGTTGTCGTGGTCGAACTGCAGTTCACGGTAGATGCGGAACCAGCAGGTGTTTTCCATGCCTGGCTTTACCGCGAGCTGGACGCTCACCGGCGGACGCGGCGAGCCATCGTCGACGAAGTGCGTCCAGTCGCCCTGGGTCACGCCCGGCTGGATCGCGCCGGTGATGAAGTCTGGCTTCTGGCCTGGCAACCCCGCGTATGCGGGATCCTGCCACAAGTCCGCCTGGGGCTGCGGATCGAGCATGCCGGTCGAGCCGTTCGCGGGATCGAAGGTCGGATTGATGATCAACCCGGGAGATTTGGCCGCCCACCAATTGATGTCACCTGGGTTCCAGGTCGGATCCCAGACCTGATCCCAGCCCGGGCTGCCGTATTCCGGGATCGCCGGATCGTGGCGGATCGGGTTGTAGGCGTAACGCAGCTGGGTCGCGTACGGCGGCTGGACCGGCACGGCCATCGGGAATCGTCCGACTGATCCCGGGCACGGCCAGCACCGCGAACTCGATTGCGGAAACTGCAGCACGTCCGTCTCGTCAGGGAAGGCGCGATAGCGAGGCCACGTCCGCTTCCACCAGTTGGGTGGCGGGATGTTGTAGTCGGTCGGTGCGGCCCCGATCCAGTTACCGTCTGGCGAGCCATCGACGGGCGTGCCGGTGGCGAGACCCGAGAAGTCGGTCCGGAACTTGAAGTTGCGGGTCGGCCTGGGGCCGAGCGAGCCATCGCGGATGTCCGTCCAGCCGTAGGTCTCCTCGCCCCAGCCCAGGCGCGAGGATTCCTGGAGATACATCATCGCCGCGTGCAGCATCAGTCGCGCCTGAGCTTCCCCGAGCAGGAAGCGCGTCTCCTGGGCGGAGGAGCGCATGTTCACCATGAAGCTGACGGCCACGCCGAGCAGCACCATCGACAGGCCGACCACGATGATCAGCACCGCGCCACTGCGGTTCGGTCCGGCGTGAGCGCGAGCCGGTTTCCTGGCGTGAGGCCCGCTATGGAACATAGTAGGGCCCGTTCGTCTCATCGTAGAAGTCCCCGATGCAGGTCTTGTCGACCAAGCTGAATCGTGAAGCCGGCAGCGGCGGATTGATATTGTCCGCGCCAATGCCCTTGCTGTACAGGCGCCAGTGCTGCCGCGCGCCGCGATAGGTGGTTCCGAACGGCGTCAGGGTCAGTTCCACCCGGTGACCATCGGGGTTGTCGATGCTGACGCGGGCCACGGTCAGATCGCCGGCCCCAGCGACACGCAGATAACGAAACATGGTGGTGGTCAGCACCGGCGCGTTGGGCGGCTTCGAGACGTAGTCGAGCTTGCCCAGGGTCGAACGGATGTTGTTGCCGGGGTTCAATGCTGTGCCGGTATCCGGATCGGCGCGCTCCACGTCCGTGGGATTGAAGGGCATCCATACCGTATTGGAGAGCACCGCGTAGTCGTTGCGCGTCTGGTCGCCACGCTCGAAACCCTGGAGGTTGCCCCAGGTCGACACGCCGGTCGAGTAGCCCTCGGTGCCGCCCCAGTAGCCACTGTTGCCGAAGAAGATGCTGAACGGGTACTGGTGCTGGTTGTCGTCGGCATTGGCGGAGTAGAGCTTGGTCTCGGGCCAATTCGGTCGGAATGGCAAGCCGCCCGAGATGCGCGAGGCACCCCACAGGGCGTTGGTGGGCGTGTAGGTGTCGCCCATGCGCACCGCGACGTCGACATTGCCGCCGCCCGAGCCCTTGTTGTCGAGCTGCCAGTCGCGGTCCCAGATGTAATCGAAACCCCAGGTGTTCGACGTGGCCTGATTCATCGGCGCGATCGGTCTGGTGAACCAGTCGGGCGCATTGCCGCGCGCATCGTTGAAGAAGATCGGCGTTCCCGGCGTCATGTATTCGTACAGCCCCAGGTACCACAGACGGTGGTAGAGACTGGTCCACAGCAGCGGCTGGTAGGTGGCCAAGCCCTTGTCCAACGGGATGTCGAGCGTGCCGGAATCGGGATAGCTGTCGGTGGCAGCGCCGGTCGAGGTGAGGTCGAGCGGGATGGAGACGTTGTTGCCGGCGGGCCAGTGCGGATCCGGCTGTCCGGCAACGTCACGCGCGTCGGAGGCGTTCACCAGTGTATAGTCGCCGACGGCGAGACGCGGATATCCGAACTGCCAGCAAGCTCCCCAGTCATTGCCTTCCCACTCGGGCACGCGCAACGGGCGCAGGGTCTGACGTGAGACCGAGCGCGGGTCATGTGCCAGCATGCCGTTGGGGTTCGGCACCATGTCGTTGCGGTTGTACGGGTCTTTCCAGTAGTCGCCGCTCGCGTCCCAGGGATCGTTCCATTTCGGTCGGGTCGGGGTCGGTGAGTTGTAGATCGAGTAGTCGAGGCGTGGAATCGAGTTGCCGTGCGTTCCTGGAAACGGGTCGCGTTCGGCGGAGTCGGTGCGCGGCGAATAGCGCACCGGCTGGAACGGGCGTCTGCGCATCGACTCGTCGGTGAAATTCGTCGCGGGATTGTCCGGTTCTGACCGCACCCGGGTCCAGCCCTTGTTGAAGGGCTGGCGATCGTTCGCGTAGGACTGCCAGTAGTCGACATCCAAGAGAGCCAGCTCCATGCCGGTGCGCAGCATGGTATTCTCGGTGTTGATGGCGTTCGCGGTGGACACTGCCTTCGAGATCATGCGGAAACAGGTCACCGCGCAGAGGATGAGGATCGAAGCCAGGGCTATCGAGACGATCATCTCGATCAGAGTGAAGCCCTCAACGCCGGAGGCCCTGCGAGCACGTCCAAGTCGTGCCAGGGTCGGAACCAGGGAGCGCAGCCGGCGCGTGGGAGCGTGGGATTCCATGGGCTCAGTTGCTCGCGTTCACGCGCATGATCGGATCGTAGAAATTGAAGTCGGCCACCTTGACGGCCTTCAATCGGGTAGATTTCGGGATGGGGCCGATGTCGAGCTTGCCATTGCCGTTGCGGTCGGCGCCCCAGTGGCCCATGCGCGTATCGAAGGTGATGACCTTGTCCGCTCCGGGCGGGGCCCACGGATTGTCGTTCGGGACCATGCCCTGCGCGTTCTGCCACAACTGTCCGCCTTCCTCGCTGCTCGCCACGTCGACGAAACGCGTGGTGCGTAGCGGATTCGTCCATGCGTAGAGTGATTCAGGGATGCCGCAGAAGGTGTTCACGGCGTTCAGCCCCCCATTGGGAAACAGATACCAGTAATTGTAGATCTGCATGTTCTGCTTGGCGTAGTCGACCGGCGCGCTGGGGACCACTTCAGCATCCTCGAAGGCCTTCCAATCGACCGACCAGAACGCGAGTTGGCGCGAGCGGTGAAACGGTGCGAACGGCTTGACTGCCCAGAAGCGTTGCTGGTCGTTGCCATCAGTGGGCGGCTTGAGCTGGTCGTTGTGCGTCATCATGTCCCAGGCCGGAGCGCCCCAGGTGGTCGGGCCGCTATGCGAGATGTCGTGGCGATTCTGGAGCGGTGCGATGCCCTTCCAAAAGTAGGAATCCGGAACATTGTTGTTGGGCACCATCCATCGGTAGAACGACTCGGTGCTGTACCGCATCGGGTTGTTTGCCCATTGCTGGTAGTTCATTGGCGTGCGCACGGCGCGGCCGTTCGGGCTGTTCGCAGCGCCATTGGCCGCATCCCAGAAGAGGTCGAACATGGCGATCGGCTTGTCCATCATCGTCTGATGGTTGGCCATGCGCGGCGCGCCGCAATCGTAGGGCTCTTCCGAGCAGTACGCTTGCGCCCAGGCCATGCACATCTCGTATGCTTTGCGGGCGAATGCGCGGTCTGCCTCGTTGCACAAGCGACGGATCTGGCTGCCGGCGAACACCGACACGCCGTTGTTCAGCACCGGGTTGGCGGTCGCGTCGTTGAGATTCGCTGGATAAGTGGGCAGCGGCGGCGTGATGGTGATGCTCACCGTGGAATTGCCCCCGACCTCGTTGGGCATGCCGACATTGCCGTTGAACGAGACCACGCGGAAGGTGTGCAGCCGGTAATTCATGTTCGGGAACAGCACCGGTGGATTGTCGTAGATGCCGCCGGCCATCGTCGCAGCTTCACGGTACGACCAGATGTCGCCGTTTCCGCGCTGCGGCAGGCCGTAGCGGAACCACCATTGCTTGTAGCTTTCGGCAAAGGTGATGACGTCGCCTGGGTAGAGGACGTAGGGATTGGACGTGTCGTTCTTGATGGTGATGGTGGTGGCGCCGGGCGCGGCGTCGGCCGCCACGATCAGGGCGTCCTTGGTGATGCCCTGCCCGGGCGCGACTTCGGTGAAGGCCGCCTCCTGCGGCCCCTTCCGGTACGTCCAGTTCAGCCCTTCCCAGGCGATCTTGATGGAGTTCACCTGTGCCGACTGGGTGAGATCCTGCGCGAACGGCGCGCTGTAGCCGGTCACCAGCATGGCGGCGTGCGCCAGGTAGCTCAGCGCCATCACCTGCGCGGGATGGATCGGCCAGTCCCTCGCATCGAGCTGTGACGGCAGCATGAACTTGAACTTGTTGAGCTCGAGTGGCGGATACTCGTACTTGTCGCAATCGACCATGGTTCCGCCTTTTTCCACCTCGACGAGCGCGTTGACGTTCTTGGTGAGCGTCGTCAGGCCGGAGTTCGACGGCATCACGGCCTGCCAGAGATCGATGGCGCGATCGCGGTAATTCGCGCGCATCTCGTAGGTCGCGGTCGGTCTGCAGGTCTGCGGCTGGATGGTGCGCGCCAGGGTTCCCTGGTTCAGGTTGCCATCCGCCAAATAGAAATTGCCCATGGTGTCGTCGAAACGCACCTCGGTGGGATTGTCCTGCAGGCCACGAATCGGCAGCCAGCCCGCCCTACAGAACTTCGCCGCCGTGTGCGCAGGCCATGCGTTCTGGGGGGGGACCGCGACGACCGTGCTGTTCCAGGCGGGAGCGATGTCGCCGCCCGCGAGTGGGGGGTCGATCGGATCGATGATCGTGGTGTAGGCGTTCGGCACTCCTTCGAGCGTGCCCACGGCATCATCCTTGATGGTCCTGGTATAGTTGGCGCGCGGGCAGCCCAGCCACTGCGCATCGCCACCGGACAGGCGCTGGAAGCAGATGTACGCCCACTGCGCGGCGTTCGCCGCATAGAACGGATCGACCGAGGCGACGCCGTTGCCGCCCTTCCACAGGCCGCCTTGATTGATCGAGAAATAGCGCCAGTTCCTGCCGTGGTGGAAGGCGCAGCCCTGGTACCAGCCCTTGTCCCAGTCGTTCGCGCCGCCGTTGCTGCCGACGTTGTATGCGGCGGGATCGTCGAGCGGCTTCTCCTTGTTGAACCATGCGCCCCAGCCGACCGGATCGGAAACGGCGCCTTCGCGCGTGGGCACGCGCCAATAGACCGGTTCATAGCGCGAGTGCCCGGCGTCGTCGTAGGACACCATGCCTCCACACCACGTCCAATCGCCCGTTCCACGGCCGCGTACCGTCACCGCGGTCTTGACGCCGATGGGTCCGGCGCAGTCGCCGAGCCTGCGCGCTTCGATGCCCTTCGCCTCCATGGACAGCCACGCCGGGGGAAATGGATAGACCTCGTACCACGGCAGGCTCTCGACCGGATGCGAGGTCAGCAGGTTCTGCTGCGGCAGGCTGGCGAAGGCGAACACCAGCTTCTGGATCTCGGAGCTGGGCATGGTCTGCAGGGTCTTGTCCAGGGCGGCGCCGCTATTGAGACCGGTCATGAAATTCGGATCCGGATACCAGAGCATGCCGCCTTGATCGAGCAGGTTCTGGATCTCGTCGCTGGTCGAGTCGAGGCGACGGGCGATCTGGATGGGTACCGGCAATACGCCCTTGAACCAGCCGCCGAGATCCTGCTCGGCGTTGTACTGGTACGGCGACGACTGGAGCATGCTGTTGCGCATCTGCGCTGCCCACCCGCAATCGGGGACGGTCGAGGGAGGCGCCACGGTGCTGGCCGGGGCGCCAGCGCGGATGACGTAGGTGGGGCTGATCTGGCCGAGACCGAGCTTGGGCACGGCATTGTGGAAGCTGTTGCCCAGATTGATCGCGGTCGCGGCCGCGAACATCTGGCTGCGCGACAGCTGCAGCGCCTTGAGCCCAACCGGCAGCAGGGCCAGCGTCGACAGGATCGCGACGGTGAGGATCAGCAGACTGATCATCACCTCGAAGAGCGTGAATCCACGCGACATCCGTATCCTCGCGCCGTGCATGCCGCTACTCCTGGACGGACCGGGTCGCGATGGCGCCGGCATGATACAACGAGAGGCCGAGGCAGTATCCTCGCAGGCCCTGGGTATAATCCAGGGTCTGCAGATTCAGGACCGGGCACACCGTGGACGCGCTCGCCGACGGTGCCGAGACGCCGAGACTGGTCGGCGCCGCGACCATCCCGCGGCCCGCGACCACGTCCGCCGGCGCGATCGGCAGGCCTGTCTGGTATTGCGCGTAGACGACGATGGTGCGGTCGCTGGTGTCGACGGTACCGGAGGGTGCCGCGCTCGCGACGATGACATTGCGGTTGAAGATGGACTGCACGACCGGCGGCTTGGACGAGTCGTAGGTGGTCACATCGTCGGGGTCCTCTCCGGTGGTGAGGAGTTTCGGCGGACCCGAGGCGTCGACATTGTCGTAGATGAGGGCGACGTAAGGACGGGTGCCCGCGACCTGGCGGATGATCATGCCGAAGTGCGGGGGATTGATTCCGCTCGGTATGGCGGTCGTCATCGCCAGGTAGCGGGCCTGGCGCCAGCACGAGGTGATGTCGGTCGCCGCGTTGTTGAGTGCTCCCTTGCGCAGGGCCGGGATCACCGAAGGCACCGCCACGGCCATGAGGATGAGCATCAGGCCGATGACGATGAGCAGTTCGATGGCGGTGAATCCCCGGCGATGCGTCCCGGGGAGGGCGAGGGGTGGTGGTGGGATCCGATCGTCGCTTCGCTGCCGCATGCTTGCCCCAGATTGAGACGATTCAGCAAATGACAACCGGACGGCGCTGAATCGTATTAACGTTGAGTTCCCCAGGTGCCTCGAGCGGACTCTCGCCGCACTCGGGGCAGTCCCTGCCCGTCCCTGGACGCGTTCACGTAAGTGCATGGGATGGAACATCCTCTGACGGCGATGAACGAACGGCGAATGTTCCGTCACGCCGCGCAGGGGGCCCGTCGATATGAGCGGCTCCGATCAAGCGATATGAGCGGCTCCAATCATATACCGCGTCTCGCGCCAGCCAAGGAGATCGGCGGGTGGCCGACGCCAGTTCGTCACACCCCTTTCGTCGCGCGGTGACCGCGGGCTCGGATGGCATTCGCAGGAGCGCAGGGTTGCAGGCGGCGGCGCGCGATCTGGACGGCTTCAGGGGGTCGGAGGATGCACGCCGATCCGGACGTTCACCGGGATCGACAGCGGCTCCAGCTCGACCACCTTCCCGCTCGGATAGACGGCGAACACGCGAGTGGTCATGGGAGGGGTTCCGGAATCGCTGCTGGCCGGGGCGATCAGGCGGAACATCACCCGCCAATAGCTCTTCGGATCCGTGCGCGGTGCCGGCTGGACTGGCGGTGCGAGCCCGCCGACGGGTGGAGGCGCCTTGGCAGGATCGTATCCGGTCGGAGGTTTCAATCCCATCGCCTCGAGTTCGGCCGCGGTCGGAGGCGGTGAGGGCGCGAGGCTGGGATTGCTGGAGCCGCGTGGCGGCATCGGCGGCGGAGCGGTGGTGGCCGTGCTGGCTGGAGGCGCAGGCTCGAACACCGCCACGGGGTCTGAAAAGTTCAATTTTCCCGAGTATTTGCTCTGCGCGAAGGCGATCGCATGTTCGATCGCCGCCTTCTGGGCCTCGGGCCCGTTTGGAGCCGGTGGCGCCGAAGGGGCCCGAGCCGGCAGGTCGGTGGAGGATGTCGTCGTCGCTACCGCAGGGGCCGGCTTGCTGCCGCAGGCCGTCACCGACAGCAGCAGCACTCCGAGTGCGATGGCTCCGAGCGAGCAGGCATGTCTCATGAGATCCTTCCCCGAGGTACGGACGATCAGCAGCGGTCGGGCGTAGCCGGGGTGCCCGACGCCAGCGATCATCCATGCCCCGCGCAACCTCGGCATCCCCTCGCGTCGCGGCTCGACGAAGGATGTGAAACACGCCGTGCAGGTTGGCATGACAGGACCGGGCTCGATGCCCATCTCACGATGGACAGCGAACCGAGCGGTTCAACAGTGACGGCGATGCGGTTCGTGACCAGACGCGCGCGTTCCTCCGTCGTCGGTCACCACGGCGGTGGGGCCGTGTCGAAGTCTACGCACGCACCGAGGCACTATCCGCGCTCGAGCATCCCATGAGTCGAGTCATCCTGGCGGTCGTGGCGCTGGCCGTGGTCGCCATCGCGTTGGCGGTCGCGACGCGCTCGCCCCCCCGCCTGGCAGGTCCGGATGCTTCCTCGGTACGCTCTCCCTCTGCCGATCGGCTGAAGCGCACCCTGCAGACGCTGCAGGCAGAGACGATCAGCCAGGAATCCGGCAAGGATGCCACCTGCTGGACGACCGTGCGCATGATGGACGCGCACTTTACCGGCAGGCAGGTGCCCGATCCGATCGCATTGCTCAAGATCGAGGCGTGCAAGACCCTGGTCTATGATGTCTGGCGATCCGCCTCCGCTCGTACCCCCGCCAATGCCACCCTCGGGGGCGATGATGTCGTGGAACCGCTACCGAGCGCATTGCGCGATGCGGTGGCGCTCATGGTCGCGGTCGATCCGCAGTTCGGCGGGGATCCGGTGCGCTCGGTGATGAACCGCGATTACCACCGCGTCACAGAGAACAAACGCTATCTGCATGCGATCATCGCCGAAGCGATCGAGGGCGTTGGCCTGTTCGAACAGCGCGCGGTCGACCTGAAACCACTGAGCGAATCCGGCATCAGATCCCTCGCGGCGGTCGCGACCGTCATCACCACTGACTTCCTGACCGCCTGCGCCACGAGCGCCCAGGAGCGCGAGCACCGCGCCATCGATGACGAGGACGTGCGCCAGGCCTTCGCACACGTACTTGCGACGCTCGGGCCGACGGCCGACGCCGCCGCTGCCGGGCCATCGTCCGCCAGCGCTCCGGTCGGCGCGGTGCGGTCGGAGCGCGGCCCGGTCGCCGACATCGAGCTGCTCGCTGACACGCGCCGCGCCATCGCCGGCAAGATCGCCGCGCTGCGCTCCTGGAATGCGAAGGTGTGGAGCGACGCTACCGACCCGGAGCAGCGCCAGATGGAGCTGGTCAACCGCATGACCAAGGTCGGTTTCGATCGCGAATCGTTTGCAGCGATTGAGGCCAAACTCGTTCATTACGTCGACTACCTGGCGCGTGGCGTTGCGCCGATGCAGCACAATGCCTTCTGGACACCGGTGAATGGCCAAATCCTGCACCAACCTCCGCCGTTCGCCGAGCGCAGGCCGTACATCGACCTGGCGTGGGCGGCGAACGCCCTCGAGAACCTCTTCCCGCGCTCGATCGCCGCCAATGGCGACGTCACCATCGAGATCATGGGCAATCCAGGCGTGCCTGTCGCCATCCGCCATGAACGCATGCAGCTGCTCGATTGGGAGCTCGACGCCCTGCGTGACACCACGCTGCACTGGAGCCTGATCGAATCGGCGTGGAAATCCTCCGAGGCTCGCCCCGCTGATCCGTTCGCGCTCGAACTGCTCGCCGACCGCATGTCCGAGCTCGCGCTGCTGTTCATCCGCACCGCCGACGAAGCCGCGGTGCGCCAGCTGCGGCCGAGGATCACCGAGAAGATCTGCAACAACATGCTGATGGACGTCCAGTTCGCGGTCCCGCCGCGCGAGAACGCCGCCTGGGCCGCCGCCGAGATCGCCGGGAAGTCGCGCGTGCTTGCCACGTATCCGGGCCATCTCTTCACCGATGCGAGCGACGCCAGCGGGCTGCCGGCGGTCGCGGCCGTTGCGCGCGAGGGATTCGGCGCGAAAGGCAGTGAGAAGCGCGTGGTGCAGGCCATCACCCTCACCGGGTCGGGAGTCGCCGTCGGCGACTTCGATGGCGACGGCCTGCCCGACCTCTTCCTGCCTGGCGATGGAGGCAACCGATTGCTACGCAATCTCGGCGGGCGCCGCTTCGAGGATGTCACCGCCGCACGGGGAATCGCCGATGAGGGAGTCCTGGACGCGCACCACGCCCTATTCGTCGACTACGACAACGATGGGCGACTCGACCTGTTCGTCGTCCATTCCGAGAAACCCTCGCGCTTGTTCCACCAGGAAGCGGATGGGCGCTTCACCGACGTCACCGCCAGCTGCGGGATCGCCACCGGGGAGGCGGCCCACGACGCGGTGTTCTTCGACTATGACGACGACGGCCTGCTCGATTGCTACGTCGGCCATTACGGCGTGATCAATCCGTCGCTTGATGGGCGCAATGGCGGGAAGAACCGCCTCTTCCACAATCTCGGCGGCGGCCGCTTCGCGGACGTCACCGACCGGGCTGGCGTGGGCAGCACCGGCTGGACGCTGGCGAGTGCGGCGATCGACGTCGATCATGACGGGCGGATGGATCTGTTCGTGGCCAATGACTACGGCCGCTGCGAGCTGTTCATCAATCAGGGCGACGGCACCTTCGTCGATCGCGCCCGCTCCTTCGGCGTGGACGACCGCGGCAGTTCGATGAACGCAAGCGTCGTGGACCTCGACGACGACGGCTGGATGGACCTCTACATCACCCAGATCGATATGTTCTCCAAGTCCCTCGGCTGGGTCTTTCCCCAGGCCGATTCCCAGATCACCATCAATAAGCGCATCCTCGCCTCGACTTTCTACATCTCGGGCAACAAGCTCTTCCACAACGACCATGGCCGGCGTTTCGTGTCGGTCGACGAGCGCATGGTCGAGCCGGGCGACCGGGGATGGTCGTGGAGCGGGAACTTCCTCGACGTGGACAACGACGGCGACGAGGACATGTACCTCACCAACGGTTGGGTCGCCGACACTCCCGCTGCGAATCAGGCGAACCAGTTCTTCGTCCGTGACGGCGGGCGCTTCTATCTCGCGGACGCCTCGGGTCCCGAATCCTATGTTGGCAACAGCCGCGGTGCCGCCGCCGCCGACCTCACCGGCAGCGGGCGCATCGATGTGATCGTGAACGACTACGGCGCTCGGCCGCGGCTGCTGGCGAACGCCTGCGCAAACGACAACCATTACGTGAAGGTCAGGCTGCGGGGGACGCGCAGCAATCGTTTCGGCATCGGCGCGGTGGTTCGGCTGGCGCGCGACGGCGGCGCGAGTTCCGCCAAGCAGGTGAACTGCGGCGCCAACTACCTTTCTCAGGACGAGACCACGCTGACCTTCGGACTCGGCGCCAGCGCGAGCGCACCAGAGCTCACCGTGGTGTGGCCGGGGAACCACGAGCAACGCGTGCGGGGACCGCTGAAGGCCGGAGCCATCATCGACGTCGTCGAGGAGGATGGGGCGAAGGCCGGGACGAAAGATGATTGATCAGGCACCGGGCCGGACGGTCATCGTTGCGGTCGTTGGCATCCTCGCGGTCGCCGCCTGCATCATCGTCGCCGCTTTCTGGATCGCCCACGGCGATATGCGATCGCCATCCCAGGCGCCAACGGCGCCGAGCGGCGCAGAGCGTCAGCCCGCACCGCCAGCGGCGCAGCCCAAGGCGCCACGTACCGCCGCCGAGATGCGCGCGGAACGCCAACGCCTCGACCAGACCGTGTGGGGCAAGGAGGTGCTGGCCCAGGAGTACGAGCAGACCTTCGTGGCCCTGTGGGACGCCATGCGCGCCCACGGCGAACGCCAGCACGAGGACCTCGCCTCGTTCGCGTTCACCAGTCTCGCGATCAGGCCATTCGCCGAGACCTCAGCCCACTCCTGGGGCATTACGGTGACCGCCATGGCCGGAGCGCCCGCCACGCTCGATCAGACCGCATGGCGGGACGTGGTCGACAAGGCCGTCGCCGATGGATACCGGCTCGAGCACTGCGAGTGGCACCACGCCACTTTCGATCTCGACCCGGATGGCACGGCACGGTCCACGGTGTCGATGAAGCTGTTCATCACCCATCCCGTCCAGCACCGCCGACTCGTCGTCCACGGCGTGATCAAGATCACCTGGGGTGGAAGAATCGACGCCGATGGCGTGCTTCCGACGACGGACGACGGACGACGGGTTACGGGCAGCCTCCCAGTCCATCATGTGGCGGACGCGATCGACGCCACCCAGCTGAGCCTCACCGAGCGGATCGGCGACGATGCCTTCGTCGACGCCTGGACCAGATCCCCAGCGGAGCTGGGCGCCGATGCCGATAGCACCATCGATCCGGTACTGGTCTACGACGTGGATCGCGACGGAGCCCCAGACATCGCCCTGCCGAGCATCAATGCGCTGCTGCTCAATCGCAGCCGTCCCGGCGAGATCGCCTTCGAGCGGCGCCCGCTGTGCGCCGTTCCGCTCAATGCCAACTCTAACGATCCACGGCCCTACATCACCGCTGGCGTCATCGGCGATTTCACCGGCGACGGCCTGCCAGACCTGGTGGTCGCCGGACCGGATCTGCCTCCGTGCCTGTTCCACGGCTCCGCCGGAGGCGCCTTCGCCGCCCCGGGCATACCGCTGGCGGGTCTGGCGAGGGAACGATTCCGGCTACCCGAGTGCATGACCGCCGGCGACGTGGATGGAGACGGGAACCTCGACCTGTGGATCGGCCAGTACCGCAGGCCGTATGAGGACGGGAACCTGCCTACGCCGTACTGGGACGCCGACGACGGCTGGCCATCGTTCCTGCTGCTGAATGCCGGCGGCGGCATCTTCCGCGACGCCACCGAGTCGGCGGGCCTGGCGGGCAAGCGCAACCGCCGCAACTACAGCGCCTCCATCGTCGATCTCGATGGCGACGGCAAGGCCGATCTGGTCACGGTGAACGACTTCTCGGGAGTCGATCTCTTCCGCAACGACGGCAAGGGCGGGTTCGCCGATACCACCGCCGCGATGATCGACGAACGCGCTACCTTCGGCATGTCGCACGTCATCGCCGATGTCGATGGCGATGGGATCCTCGACATCTTCGTCAGCGGCATGGGCTCGACCACCGCGCGCCGGCTCGAATACATGAAGCTCGGGCGCGCGGATTTCCCGGAGCACCAACGCGAGCGCATGAAGATGGGCTACGGCAACCGGCTCTTGCTGGGCACCTCTGACCACCACTACCGTCAGGCTGCCTATAACGACCAGGTGGCGCGCACCGGCTGGTCGTGGGGCTGCACCGCGCTCGATGTCGCCAACGAAGGGATGCTCGACCTCTTCCTGACCAACGGCAACATGAGCAGATCCACCGCCAAGGATTACTGCACGCGCTACTGGACGCATGACATCTATGCCAGCCCGGCGATGGCGAAGGACCAGGTTGCGGCGTTCTTCCAAGGCGAGGCTGACGGACTGGCCGGCTACTCCTGGAATCCATTCGAGCACAAGGCGCTGCTCATGAACGAGACGCGAGCGGCGGCGAAGGGTTTCCGCGATGTCGCCTATCCGATGGGCGTCGGCTTCGAGTGGGACGGCCGGCAGGCGGTGAGCGAGGATTTCGACGGCGATGGTCTGGCTGACCTACTGCTCGTCGAGACGCGCATGGGGACCCATCCGTATCTGCCGTTGCACCCCGTGTTGCACTTGGCCGTCAACCACATGTCGCGCGTTAACCATTGGCTGGGGGTGCGCCTGCAGGATGAACCAGGACATTCGCCGATGGGGGCCCGCATCACCGTCACCGCCGGCACGTCCACGCAGGTCGCGGTGATCGTCTCGGGCGATTCGTACCGCTGCCAACACGCCACCGACAAGCATTTCGGCCTGGGCTCACGCGATCATGTCGATGCCGTAGAGGTATGTTGGGCCGACGGCACGACTAAGCGGGTCGAATCGCCGGGAATCGACCAAGTCGTGTTCGTCCGCCCCTGATCCGGGGTCGGGCGCCAACCACGCACCCGCAGGGCGTGGCATCGACGTGTTGCACGGACCACCCCGGGCATGGTATCCTTCGGGATGCTCCAGGTGCGCCAGGGCCGATGACATCCGACGAGCCTCCGTCATCCACCGCGGACACCGCTGGTCCGGCATCCGCCGCAGCGCGGCCCTCCAGGGTCGAAGCGGGGGGAGCGTCGTCGCGGGCGGCCAGCGCGCGCCTCGACGAAGCCAGGAAGACGGTGGTCAGCGGCGCCGACCCTCTCTCGGCCACCGCAGCGGACAGTTCGAGGGTCAGTGCGGACGATGGCGCGGACCTCGTCGTGGAGTTGCGGGGTGACCATCTTGATCGCCATCTCCGCGAGGCCGGCTGTTCAGCCGGCGACGGAGCCCGCCGCTATCAGCTGCAGCAGATGCTAGGCATGGGCGCGACCGGCCGGGTATTTTCGGTCGTCGACCACAACCTCCAGCGCGAGATCGCGGTCAAGGTGCAGAGCCAGACCGCGACCGCGGCCAATGCCGAAGAGGTCGGCTCGTTCATCCAGGAGGCGCGCATCACCGCGTCGCTGCAGCACCCGAACGTGCTGCCCGTGCACGAGATCGACGTCACACCCCAGGGACATTTCTACTTCACCATGAACAAGATCGCCGGGCTCTCGCTCGGCGACGCGATCTCGCAATCGTCCCCCGATGCCCGCGATGCGAAGATCGGCTCCTTCAACGCCGTCGTCAGCGTGTTCATCTCGGTCTGCAACGCCATCGCCTACGCCCACCACAAGGATATCGTCCATCAGGACATCAAGCCGGACAACATCCTGCTCGGCAATTTCGGGGAAGTGCTGGTGCTCGATTGGGGCAGCGCCGCGCGCATGCATGGCGACGGCGAGAAGGATGGCCAGGGAGTCAGGCTGTACGGGACTCCGATCTACATGAGCCCCGAGCAGGCTCGTCGCGAAGGAGTCACACCGCTGAGCGACGTCTATTGCCTGGGCGGGACGCTGTTCCACGCCCTCACCCTGCGCTACCCGACCTGGTCCGACGAGGCTGAACGTTTCTGGACCATGAAGAAGTGCGGTGACATCGACGCGCCCACGGTCGAGGAGCGGCGCGACGTGCCTCCGGCCCTGCTCGACATCGCGCTGAAGGCGCTCGAGGCGAAACCGGAGAGGCGTTATCAATCGGTCGACGCCATGCGAGACGATCTCGAACGCTACCAGGCAGGCCTGGCGGTGAGCGCACATCGTGAATCGCTGCTGCGCATGCTCGCGCGCTGGTATGCGCGCAATGCCAAGCTCTTCTGGGTCTCGGCCACGGCGTTGGCGCTGATCCTCACCGTCGCCTCGGTGTTGTGGCGCGAGAAGATGAAGGAACAGCAGGTCTGGAAGCTGGTGAGCGAGGAGGATTTCGAGCACACGACGCTGCCGGCCCTCGCCAAGGATTGGACGGTGCAGACCAGGCAGGTGTTCGGTCCTGGCACCTACGACCAGGTGGCGATGGATGCTGGAAATTTCCTCATTGAGGAAGGCCGGCTGAAAGCGACATCCAAGGGCGAGATCATGGATCTGGTGTCGACGAGGAAGATCCCGGGCAACGTGCGGATCGAATGGGACTACCGGACCCTCGCCGGCGTGAACCTCAACTGCTTCCTCGGCGACAATCGCACCGACGGCTTCACCTTCCACATCGCCGCTTGGGGCGACAACACCTACATGGTGATGACCAAGGGGGAAGCCTACCTGATCGTGGACATGTTCGTCGCCGAGCAGCCGCTGGAACTCAAGCGCACCTATCATTTCTCGATGGAGCGGAACGATCAGCATGCTCGGCTGTCTATCGATGGCCGCAAAGTGCTCGAGTACATGGACCTCGAGGACGCCCTGCCGCAATCGTTCGGTTTCGACTGCTTCTCAGGATCGGATTGGACGATCGACAACATCCGCATCTACCACCAACCGCTGCCCCAGAAGATCTCGCCGCTCGCGGTCGCGGATAAGCTGTACCAGACGAAGAATTTCCCGGAGGCCAAGCGTCAATACGAGGAGATCCTCTCCGCCTATCCCGGAAGCGAGCTGGCGCGGACCGCGCATTTCTGGCTGGGGATGTGCGCCATCCGCACCGGCGACGCGGACCGGGGACTGTCCCTGCTCGCCGATTTCGAGAGCATGAATCCGGATCACGAGCTGGTTCCGTTCTCGTTGCACGAACGTCTCAAGCTTGCCCATGCATCTGGCGACCTGCCTCGCGAGGAACGCATCCGCCTCGCGCTCGCGCGCTTCCCGGGCAATCCAATCGCTTGGACAGTCCTACGCGAACTGGGCGAGGAACGGCTAGCGATGCTCAAGCCGAGGAACATCACCGGTCCTGGCGCACACTGCTACCCGGACGACATCGTCGCGCGCATCGAAGCGACGCACCGCGAGCTCAAGCGCTGGTCGGAGGCCTATCATACTCCCTGGCAGACGAATCCGTTCATGCACGAATCGAGCGTACTGCTGATGCGCTACGGCCGCTTCGACGACATCCTGTCGACCTTTCCGCCGCACAGCCGGGAGCGTGGCGAGGCCTACGCCAACATGGGCAGGTACGACCTCATCAAGGATGATTTCATCACCAACTACGGACTCCACGCCCGCGTCGACCACGACCAGATCTCGTACGACGATCTCGCTTCAGGCACCATCGATTCCGATCCGAACTGGATGCTCTTCATCCTGGGCAAGTTCGATGAGCTGATGCAGAAGGGCGCGCAGTCATGGCAAGGGCAGCTCACCATGCTCAATACCGGACACGCCGAGGATGTGCTCAAGCTGGTTCCATCGAGCCCGCGCGAGAACAGCTTCGACACTAGCCAACGCATGCGCGCCTGGCTGGTGCTGGGCAAGCCGGAGAAGGTGCTCGAGGAGTCGACGAGCAGGAGCGTGAGAGCTGCGGCCTACATCGCGATGCGTCGTTATGACGAAGCCTTGGCGGAGGCGCCTGAATCGATCCCATCGGGCTACACGGTCGCCATGCACCTGCTCATCGATGGCGAGCTCGCGCGCGGCCGCGAGCTGTTCGCGAAGCTTGCCGATGCCGAGCCGGACTGTCTGGATGACCAGCGCATCTTCTGCCAGCATTTGCTGCCATTGCTGATGATAGCGATCGATGGCGATCGCGCTGCCGCCAAACGCAAGCTCGCCGAAATCGCGACCCGCAACCGGTACTCGTACCGTCAGCAGTTGTGGTACATCGCCCAGCGCGCGTTGGGGGCCATGAATGACGAAGAATTCCTCGCCCAGCCATACCGCAATTACCGCGAAGACCGGCTGCTGCTGGCCAAGCTGATCGAGGCGGAGCTGACGGGCGACGCATCGGCTTCGATCGCTGCGTGCCGCGCATGCATCGACGAGCCGTTCAACCGCCATGACACGCGCGACATTCAAGACCTCTACATGGAGTGGAGACTCCGGCAGCTGACGCCAGGGAAGCGATGATCGGCCCCATCGATCCCGCCACGATCGATCCCACGTACGGCTACGACCGCGAACACTTGCTCGCGATCGAGCCGCCTCCCGAGCCCACGGACTTCGGCGCGTTCTGGCGCGCGACCCGGGCGGAAGCATCATCGATCCCGCTGCGCCTGGAGGTCGAACCGCTGCCGTTCGCCAATCCGCGCGTCGAGTTGTTGGAGGTGCGTTTCGACGGGTGGGGCGGATTCCGGATCGGCGCATGGCTCGCGCGGCCCCGCGGAAGGCGCGCGTCGCGAGGCATCGTGGTGGGGCACGGATACGGCGGCAGGGGGGAAAGACCCGAGCCGATCGGCGAGCTCGACGAGGCCGTGCTGTACCCATGCGCTCCGGGTTTCCATCTGTCGGCACGCGCGGACGTCCCGGACAGCTCCGATCGCCATGTCCTGCACGGCATCAGGTCGCGCGAGACCTACCTCATCCGCGCGTGCGTGGCCTCGCTGTGGGCGGCGATGGACGCCCTGCTCGACTTGTGTCCGGAGGTCTCGGGAAACCTGCATTACGCCGGAGCCAGTTTCGGAGGTGGGCTCGGCGCCCTCGCGCTGCCCTGGGACGAGCGCGTCGCCAAAGCCTTCCTCGTCGTTCCGACCTTCGGCCACCATCCGTTGCGGCTGCGCTGTCCGTGCGTGGGCAGCGGAGAGGCGGTGCGTCGCCACCATTCCGCTCATCCAGAGGTGGAGCGGTTGTTGCCGTACTACGATGCGGCCATCGCGGCCGCACGCATCCGCATCCCGGTGCTGGTAGCGCCCGCGCTCGCGGATCCGGCCGTGCCTCCGCCTGGACAGTTCGCGGTCGCGAATGCCCTGCCCGTGAAGCGCTTGGTGGTGATGACCGGGGGGCACTGCGTGTATCCTGGTCAGGCCGCGGAAGAGGCCGCACTGTCGGTGACGTCCCGGGAATGGTTTGGATGCGAGGGGCCCGGACCCAATCCGTGGTGAACCATTTGCTGCAGCTGGATGACTCGGTGCCCTTCCCTCGCATCGCCTGATCCGTCAGGATTGTCCAGGATCGGATGTCCGGATTGCTTTGCAGCAGTTCGTCCTGCATATTCAAGGTAAGCCCAATGCCGAAGAGCCTTTTCATCGCGCTAGCAATCGCCATCTGCACAGCATGCCTGAGTGGGTGTGGTGGCGGTGGGGGGCAGAGCCATGTTGCTTCGCAGCCCAATGGGCCGCCGAAGCCCAGGCCGCCGGTCGCGGAGCCACCGAGCAGCAACAATCACATGCAGTCGGCAATCGCCAGCGGGGTGGCCTTCGCCCGCGACAAGTACAAGAACAAGCAGTTGGATTACGAGCACGCCAAGGCCAACTTCATCAGCGAAAACTTGAAGGCGGGTGGACCACCCGGGCCTGGTTCTCCGCCTCCTGGAAGTTGGCGGGTATTGATCCCGGTCGTGGGTTCTCACGTCAACGGTGATCCAGGGACGGACCCAGGATCCGTTTCACCAGAGACCGCGGGGATCATGGCCCGGATATTCGTGGTCACTCCGGAGGGGAAGGTGACCGAGGGCAATCCAATCATTGCTCCAGGCAGTAGTGCCTCCTTGTACCCCAGGTAGGCCTGACTCAGGTCCAATCCGAGTGGCTTGTCATTCTTCGACCGATCGATGGCGCCCGCAATAGTACATGATGCTTCCCAAGACTCCCACGATGAGGAGCGAGGGCAGGGACATGGCAGCGTAGATGACGAGTGCGTGCATGGTGCGCTCCTTACTCAGGCGAAGGGTGGAAATCAGTGGAACTCGCTGCCGGCGTTGTCCGGCAGCACGGCTTCGATCTGTCCACCCGACTCGCTCGAGCCCATCGCGGCGGCTTCATTGCCCCAGCGATGCGCGGGTAACAGCCAGGGACTCTCGTACGAAGTCGTTGGCGAGCGACGGCCGTGCTCGGTCCCTCGCAGATAGCCGATCGTATTTGAACTGTCCACCATACCCGGCGAGAGGGTTGCGGCTAAGCCGATGATGCCGATGGCCAGGGCGATGAGAGCGAGGGAGCGATTTGCCATGAAAGCCTCCGATAGCGACGTGACGATGAGGATGTGCCTGATGGGGTGGGGGCGAGACCTCTTTTTTATGTAAGCCGATCGGACGATTATCCGTGTCCCCCATTACCATGGTGCTCCAATCCATCTCGACATTCGACAAAGCTCTCGTCTCCCTCCGATTGGGCCGAGTTGCACAGTTACTAGACTTCCGCGTGCCAGGGCTCGAGTATACTGGGAGTTGCATGAAACCGCTCATGATCCCCTTCAGGTACGCGCTGGTTTCGTGGACCGTGATCATCGAGGCGGTGACCGGGAAAGTAGAACTGCTGCGCGAGGGATCGTTGATCGGCACCATGCGTTACGATCCAGATTTCGGCTTCGGTCAAGTTCCGCCACCTGTGCAGCCCATGATCATGGTCCTGCGCGACGTGCTGATGCGCTACGACGACAGGATCCGCTTCGTCCAACACGCCTGATCCGTAAGCACGAAAACCCCGAGCACGATATCCAAGATCGATAGCGGAGCGCCGGGCCTTGTGGACGGCGCTGCGGATTCTAGGTTGTCGAGGTGTCCGACAGCTCCGCGCCAATCCCTCATCCAGCGCCATCTACCGGTGGAACCGTCGAACGTGGGCAGCGTGGAATCACCGACGGCTTCGATGCCGGAATGGAAGGATTCGAGGGAGAATCCCAGCTCCCCGATGTGGACGGCATGGCCCCGGTACGCTCGCTCCAGCAGCTCCGCGATGGACTCGGCGGCATCAGCAAGATCAGGGAGCGGCTCGAACCCCTTGCGGCGCTGCGCCGCTTCTGGGGCTTCGATGGCTTCCGCGCGTTGCAGCAGGATGCGGTCGCGGCGGCCCTCGGGCGCCGCGACAGCCTGGTGGTGCTGCCGACCGGTGGCGGCAAGAGCCTCTGTTACCAGGTGCCCGCCGCCTGTGGAGCCGGCCTGGTGCTGGTGGTCTCTCCGCTGATCGCGCTGATGGATGACCAGGTGGCCGCCGCCCGCGAGGCCGGTCTGTCGGCCGGTGCGATGCACAGCAACATCGATGACGCCGAACGGCGCGCGGTGCGCGCCCAGCTGGATGATGGATCGCTCGATCTGCTCTATGTCAGCCCCGAGCGCCTGATGGTGGCCGATCTGATGGCGCAACTCGGCGAACGCCTGGCGCTGGTCGCGGTGGATGAAGCGCACTGCGTGTCGCACTGGGGGCACGACTTCCGTCCCGAGTACCGCCAACTCGGACCGCTGTTCGACCGTTTCCCGTCGATCCCGCGCATGGGCCTCACCGCGACCGCGACACCGCAGGTGCAGGATGATATCTGCGCGCAGTTGGGTCTGCGCCAGCCGTTGCGCCTGATCGGCCATGTCGATCGCGCGAACCTGGTGTACCGCGCTTTGCCCCGTCAGGGGGGGACCAAGCAGGTGATCGAGGTGGTGCTCAGGCACCCAGGCGAAGGCGGCATCGTCTACTCCCAGACCCGCAAGGAGGTCGAACGCCTCGCCCACGCGCTCCAGCAGGCCGGCATCCAGGCCGCCGGCTACCACGCCGGCATGGACGCGCGGGTGCGTGCAAAGGTCCAGTCCGATTTCGTGAACGAACGCCTGGCCGTGGTGGTCGCGACCATCGCCTTCGGCATGGGCATTGATCGCAGCAATGTGCGCTTCGTCGTGCACGCCAACGCCCCGAAGTCCATCGAGCACTACCAGCAGGAAGCCGGCCGCGCCGGCCGAGATGGTGAGGCCGCCGAGTGCGTGCTGCTGTTCAGCGCCGGGGATCTCGCCACCCACCGCTCGCTGGCGCTCAGGGACGGAGCGCTGTCCCCGGAACGCACTCGCGCCCTCGACCGTCAGCTGCGCGACGTGGGACGCTTCGCCGTCGCCCCGGTTTGCCGGCACCGCCTGCTCACCGAGCATTTTGGGCAGCAGTACCAGCCGACATCGCCAGAAGGCTGCGGCGCCTGCGACGTCTGCCTCGGCGAGACCGGCGAGCTGCCCGCCGAGGAGGCGCTGGTCACCGCCCAGAAGATCATCAGCACGGTGTGGCGGACCGGCGGCCGCTTCGGCGGCGGCCACGTGACCGATATCCTGGTGGGCAAATCGAACGACCGCAGCGCGCGGCTCGGGCACGACAGCTTGGCTCTCTTCGGCATGCTCAAGGCGGCTGGCGAGTCGAGCGTGCGCGCCTGGATCGATCAGCTGGTGGTCCAAGGCTACCTCGAGATCACCGAGGAACGTGATTATCCGCTGCTGACCATGACGCCCTCTGGGAAAGCGCTCTGCAAGGGCGAGGGGGTGGTCAGGCTCGGTTCGGTGCTCGCGCCGAAACGCAAGTCCACCTCGAAGCGCGCGGCCGCGGCTGCGGCCGCGGGCGCGACGCCAGCGGACCGGCCGATGTTCGAACGCCTGCGTCGTCTGCGCAAGCTGCTCGCCGAACGGCATCAGCTGCCGCCCTATGTCATCTTCGCCGATGCGACCCTGCATGGACTCTCGGCGACGCGCCCGACGACGCTCGAGGCGATGCTGTCGGTGAAGGGCGTCGGCGAGCACAAGCTCAAGCGTTACGGCCGCGCCTTCTTGGCCACCATCGCTGGGATGGAACCCGAGGATGCTATTGCTGTTTAGTGAGGGGCTCCGCCCCTCCGGCCCTATCGGGCCTACCCCACGGGCTTTGTCGGGTTTCGGTGTCGCCGCCGGGCGGCGACACCGTCGGCGGATCGGCGTCGCCGATTATATCCGCCGATCACCCTTCGGCGCCCGCCCCATCGCGGAGCGACGGGGCCCCCGGTCATGGCGCGGATTTTCTCAGGGGCCCTACCTCACAATCCAACCGGAGCGAAGCGACCGGGCGCCGAGTGGTGGTGGGCGGATACAATGGGCGTAGCCGATCCGCCCACGTTTTCGCCCGGCCCCCGGGCGAAAACGAGCCACGACAAAGCCCGTGGGGTAGGCCCGCCAGGGCCGTAGGGGCGGAGCCCCTTAAAAAGACGAAGCCGGCCCTCTCGGGCCGGCTTCGTCTTTTTTGTAAAAAGCCTCCACTCGTGCCGTGTCCAGCGGCGTGCCCTGAACCTAGATGTTCAGGTGGGAACCTCCCCATATGGGCATGGCCCGAATGGGAGTATCAGGTCCCCATTAGCGAAGAAAGGCCAGGGGCTGCGGCCGGACCTCGAACACAGCAGAAGCATGACTCTTATAGCGAGGCCGCGAGCCCTTTCCATCCATACGCGTACTCTGCGAGACGCCTGCCGGACTGTCGCGCAGGATGGAAGATTCGCTGCTTTTATCCGCATATCCGTTCCCATGCCACCGTCCCAGGCTAGCATGCGGGTTCGCCCGCGGGCGGGGAGTTCTCGTGCGCATCACCTTGGCCCAGGCCATGGGTACGTGCTTTGGTGTGCAAGATGCCATCGACATGGCGTTGCAGCCCGAATTCAGGGACAAGCTGACCGTGGTTGGACAGCTTGTGCACAATCCGCAGACCATGGAGCGCCTGCGCGCCAATGGCGTTCGCATAGTCGAGCGTGACCAGATCGATTCGATCACCACAGAGTCCGTGATGATCACCGCGCATGGAGCCTCGGACACCACCAAGCAGGATCTCAAGGCCCGCGGCTTCGTGGTCTACGACGCCACGTGCCCGCTCGTCATCCGCCTGCACAAGCTGGCACGCTTCCTCGAACGCCAAGGGTACTTCACCGTCATCGTGGGTGAGGCGAGCCATGTCGAGGTCCGTGGCGTGGTCGGGAACCTGACCCACGCCGCAGTGGTCAACGACGAGCACGATCTCGCGATGCTCGCCGGCCACCCGCGGGTCGGCGTGGTGAGCCAAACCACCAATCGCCTCGAAAAAGTCCAGAAGATCGTCGCCGCCATCCGCGCGCTGCCGTGGGTGGTCGACGTGCGTTTCATCGACACCATCTGCGAACCGGTGAAGGAACGCCAGCAGGCGATTCAAGACCTGCTGGCGGGTGACATCGACTTGGGCATCGTCATTGGCGGAGCGAACAGCGCGAATACCCGGAAATTGATGGAGCTGGTGCGTGACCGCGGCATCGAAGCCCACCACATCGAACGCGCCGAGGATCTCGACCCCGCCTGGTTCGTGGCTAAGACCCATGTCGGCATCACCGCCGGGACCAGCACCCCGCAGGATGTGATCGAGGCCGTCCACGCCGCCATCCGCGACATGACGTCGGGCGCGCCCGCGCATTGAGCTCATGGCCCCACGGACGATCCCGCCGTCCCTGCTGTGGTTTCGTTTTGCCCTCTGGTAGTTAGGCTGCGGGCATGGCTGGCGCTGATCACGAGGGCGAGATCGTCGAGTCGGTGGCTATCGCCCCGAGCGCGATGAATGCGGCCGGCGAGGTCGACCTCACTCACCAGGTCAGCCTCGACAGCTTTGCCGGTCCGCTCGATCTGTTGCTCTACCTGGTGCGGCGCGCCGAAGTCGACATCGCCGAGATCTCCATCGCTGATATCACTGACCAGTTCGTCGCGGCGGTGTCGTCGTGGGCGGACATGGATCTCGAGATGGCTGGGGATTTCATCCTCATGGCGGCGACGCTGCTCGAGATCAAGAGCCGCATGGTCGCGCCACCGCCGGAAGCGCCGGAAGGAGAGCAGGCCGAGGACGACATGGACGCGCTGGATCCGCGCTCGGGCCTGATCCGGCAGCTGCTCGCCTACCAGCGCTGCAAAGAGGCGACGCAGTGGCTGACCGCGGCAGAGCAGGCGCAGACCCAGCGCTGCGCGCGCCAGCTGCGCGAGCTGATCCCTGACGATCCTGACGAACTCGAGGGCATGTCGCTCGAGAATTGCGATCCCGGAGCGTTGTGGTCGCTCTGGGAATCCGTGCTGATCCGCATCAACGGCTTGGGGCCGCGCACTGTCATCAACGACGACCAGCCCATCGAGGGCCGCATCACCAGCCTGATCGAGAATCTTCGTGCTTCCGGCGAGGCGCGGCTGAGCTGGCTGTTCGCCGCCGAACCGAATCGCGTCGGCCGCGTCGGCATCCTCATGGCGACGCTCGAATGCGCTCGTCAGCGCTTCATCGAGGCGCTGCAGCACGAGCAGTTCGGCGAGGTATTCCTGCGCTACCACGACCCGGTCGCCATCTCGGATTCGCCGACGCCGGCCGCGGGTGACAACGAAGAGCCGCGCCATCGCCGGCGCCGCCCACCGCTCGCGACCTGGCATGCCTCGGCCGCCGGGCAACCCGGGGCCGACGAGGCCGGCACGGACCAGGACGAAGTCGCCGAGGAGGTGGTCGAGAGCGACGAGCAGCGCTTCCTGCGCGAACTCGAGGAGGCCTGCGCCGTCGAGGCCGTCATCGGCCGCGTGGCGGACCTCGAAGGGAGCTTCGTCGCCTTCCTGGCCGAACGCCATGCCGCCGAGCCGCCGTCCGATGGCGACGCTCCCGGAATTGCGCCCACGCCAGAGCCCGTGGGCGCTACGCCCGAATCCACCACGGAGCCGTGACGGCTTGCCCGTCGCCCCAGAGGCCATATCGTCCCCGCGCTTTGCGATCGTTGCACGGCGCTGTAGCTCAGCGGTTAGAGCGGAGGCTTCATAAGCCTTAGGTCGAGGGTTCGATTCCCCCCAGCGCTACCAATGTGAATTGTCCGATTTTTCCTGCCTGACCACGGAAAAACCACGGCCGTGCCGTGGTCTAGTGGCGCGCGCGAGGCTGGCGGTCTGGATGGGGTGGCCAGCCGGTCGGACTCCGAGCGGTCACACTCGTCCGTGGCGGTGGGCGAAGGCGTTCACCGTTTCCCAGCGCTCGGTGGCCGCGAGCTGCTCGGCGGGAGTCGAGTAGCGCTTCACGTACGCTTCGAGCGCGTACGAGCGCAGCTTCTTGCGGCAGACGTCGCGGAGCTCTTCGGTCTCGGTCGGGGAGCGGTCCCGCGTGTCGTCCTGGATCTTCGCGACGAGCGCGTCGATACTGGGGTGGAACACGCCGTGGTTGTTCATGAGGGTGCGGATCCTGGGCGGGCGCACGGTACTCTACCATCTGACGCTGACAGACAAGCGTAGCCAACCGTCGTCATTGAGAGGTACCAAGAAAAAACCAGGCCCCCGTGAGGAGGCCTGGCAGAGCGTGCCCGGCTAAGCGCAGGGCGTCTTTTCAGCTACTTCAGCTTCGATGAGCAGCTTCGATCAGCGACGATCGCGATCGCGACCACCGCCGCCGCCGCCGGCGCCGCCGCCGTAACCACCACCGCCGCCGCCGCCGCCGCCCTGGCGGGGGCCGTTCGACGTGCGCGGCTCGGCCGCGCGGACGTTCATGGCGCGTCCACCCTGCTGCGAGCCGTTGAGCGACGTGATCGCCGCCTGGCCTTCAGCGTCGTTCGGCATGGTGATGAAGCCGAAACCACGGCTACGGCCGGTGTCGCGATCCATCACAACCTTGGCGCGTTCGACGGTGCCATGGGTGGAGAAGAGGGAGGAGAGTTCCTCGTCGGTCATCGACCAGGGGAGATTGCCTACGTACAGTTCCACAGAATACCTCGAATGGACGCTCAGCGTCCGAGGACGCCGGATGGCGTCGAGTAAGACGCACATCGGCTGGACCGCTGGACGTCGGAAACACTCGGTGCCGACAGGGCAGCCAAGCGAGGCGGCATCCTAGCAAGGCGCGGCGGATTGATAGTCGAACGTTCCGCTACTCGCATCGACGTTGGTTCCGGGGAATCCCCAGTCCCACATGGGGCCAAACCGACCCCTGTTTCAGTGAATCGGCGTGGCTGGTGGCCGCACCAGCACTTCATGGTCGATGGCAGGAGCCTTGATCATCGTCTTCGTCCCGTCGGCCCAAGCGACCTCGAGGGTGGCCACCGTGTCCACCGCCCCCAGGCCGAAGTGCTTACACAGGGGATGCTGGCACCGATAGGAGTCGCCGCTGACAATGACCCCGATGTACGTCCGCCCGCCTGCCTCGACGCTGATCACCGCTCCCATCGGCGCGTGTCCTGGTTCATCCTGGAGACGGACGCCGATCCAATGGTTGGTGCTCGGCATGCCGTTACGATAGATGCGCACGGTTTCAGTCCTGGGCTGTCCATCCACGGGAACCATGTCGACGTCCACCACCAGGAGATCCATGAGGCCATCGCCGTCGAAATCGCAGCTCACCACCGAACGGCCATCCCATTCGAAGCCAAGTGCCATGGGATACGCGACGTCGCGGAACGCTTTCCCGCCTTCATTCATCAGCAGCGCCTTGTGCTCGAATCCGTTCCAGGATACGCCCTGGTCGCGGCCCTGCTCGGTCTTGAACACCTTGAGGAGTTCATCGTTCCGTTCAGGCGCGGCGGTATAGATGTCCTGGGTCCAGTAACGACTGCAATAATCCTTGGCAGTGCGCGCGCTGCGCTGGCCATTCGCCACGTAGATGCTCATGTTGCCGTCGTTGGCCACGTCGAACGCCGTGCATCCCCAGGACCATCCAGTACGGGCGATCTGATCGTTGAAGGGTGCCTGCCGATACCCGTGCGCGGCCGTACCGAGGAGCATGCGATTTCCGTAGCCCATCTTCATGCGCATCTTCTGTTGATCCGGGAATTCCTCCCTGCCCAATTTCATGTACTCGAGCCGTCGCGCCGTGGTGGAGCCCATCCCAGCCACGAAGATGTCGATCCGTCCATCGCCGTCGAAGTCCGCGATCGCGTGGGCCATACCGAAGGTGCTGCGCTCATCGACGAGCGTGTCGCTGGCATCCGTGAACGAACCATGGCCATCGCCCAGGAACACGTCGACGCCTGAAAAGTCGTTGATAGTCACGAGATCGAGATCGCCGTCACCATCGAGATCGATCATCGAGGCGCTGTAGTTGCGGCGGGTACGCTTGTTCGACAACCCCGAGGACTCGGTGGCGTCGCGAAAGACGCCATTTCCGTTGTTCATCAGCAGGAACGACGGCGGGCCATCCTTCGCGTCCCAGTACGGGTAGGGCAGGTTCCCTTTCTGGTACGGCGGGCGGTATTGGCCGATCCACAGGTCCATGAGTCCATCACCGTCGACATCCCCGGCTGTCACCGACATCGGCAATTCCCAGCGTGCGCCGGCGAGTCCGGCGATCGGCTTCCCGGCGTCCGGGAAATGGCCAGCGGCGTCGCCGATGAACAGGGTCGGCGCGAGGTCGATCCCGCACACTAGAACGTCCGCGTTGCCATCGCCCGTGAGATCCGCGACTAAGCCTGCCGAGATGATGGCTCCGGGGACGCCCGGCCGATCCGATACCGGCCTGGCGAACAGGGGTTCAGCAGCGAACGAGATCGTGCCCGGACTCGAGCGATTGCGGAGCACGCGGTTGAGGGAGGGGATCAGGATGTCGTCGCGGCCGTCATGGTCGATGTCGTAGACCAGGATCGGATCCATGTCGCCTGGGATGCTGGCGAACCCGAGATCGGATGGCGAGATCCGCGCGGCCTCGGCAAAGGCGTCGTCGCCGGTCCGGGCAGTCAGGCTCATGTCGGTCGCGTGGATCGCTCCGGCGACATGGTGTCGGAATTCGTCCAGTTCACGGGTCCAATCGACCGAGATGGCACCGGAGAGCACCATCCGGACCTTCATCGCCGGCTGCACCATGAACAGCTTCATCGTCATCTTCGAGCGCGCGCTGCCGTTGGGCTCGAGGTCGAATGCGGCATGGTGGAATTCGCAGTGCTCGATGCGATAGCCGCGCTCCGCCACGGCGGAGACGAGGTTTCTCCAGCCATCGTGATCGAGATGCCGCGATTCCCCTGCCATGGTCGACACGTCGATGCCCCAAGGATGGCGTTTCGGTGGGCCGAAATCCCGGATGGTCAACTCATCGAACGGGAACGAGGAGAGCAGGGAGTGCTGGTCCACCTTCTTGGCTCGCATCGCGTCCCACAGCGCGACGAACGATTCCTCGTATTCCTGCGCCTTCACCTCCTTGGACCAGACGGTCTGATCGAGACGGTCGCGATCCGCGATGATCTGGTCGGCCGTGGCCTGGGGCATCGGCGATGGCGACGAAGGTATCGAGGGCTTCGCCGGTGCATGTGGAGTTGGTCCGACATGCACGGAGTCCGCGACCCAGCCCGCGGGTTTGTGGAAAAGCATGACCGCGGCCGAGCACGCGGCGATGGCGACGACGGCGATGGCGACGACGGCTATGGTTGGGCGGGACATGAGGTTCCTTCACGAGGCCGTGCCGCGGGACTGTATGGAGGTGATCGGATTGACCAGAGGACCGACGTCACCTGCGGCGGGATCCGGACCGAAGGGGAAATCCGCGTCGTACAAGTGCCGCAGAACTACCCTGAACCAGCCCAACGGTCCACCGGCTGCGGCGCGCATTGTCGACAGTCGGAACGATTGGACAGCCCTGGAGAGCCGGCGTGTCGCACACGCCCCGAATCGGCTCGTGTCGACGACCTAGCAGGGATGGGCATTTTGGCCCCAGACTATTGCTGGCGCTACGGCTTACGATCACGCTTGTCCGGTTGTCGACGAGCGCCGCCGTCTCAGCATGACCCGACCGAGCGGTCCGGAGGAGCATCGATGCGTTACGCCTTCACCCTCATCGAGATGCTCGTCGTCGTCGCTGTCATCACCGCGCTCGCCGGGATGTCCTACCCGGTGTTGGTGAGCATCAAGAACAAGGCCGACATCAGCGCCACCACGCAGCTGGTGAGCACGGTCGCCGCGGCCATCGAATCCTACCAGATCAAGACCGTGACCTGCAAGGACGGCGTCATCCGGCACGCGTGGGCGTTGTTCCAGGACATCACCAACCCGAGCGAGATCGATGGCGATCCGCGGATGTATGCTACCACCCACCCTCAGTATCCGCTGGTCACCCTGCGCTCGCCGGACTGGTACCTCGGCCTGGTGTACATGACGGGCTTCAATGTCCCCAGCAAGACCGGCCTGACCTCGGCGGGACAATTGAAGGATCGCTGGAGCAAGCCGCTGCACATCGCGTGGGCCGCGCACACCTACGGATCGAGCGATTTCGGCATCTGGTCCGAGGGGCGGGATGCGGTGCTGACGCCACCAGGGTCACCTGCCGATGACATCTGCAGCTGGAAGAACAATGACCAGTAAGGGTCAGCTTCATCCCCATCTCCGCTCCGGCTTCACCGCCATCGAATTGCTGGTCGTGATCGGCATCATGATGATCCTGCTCGGCATTGCCGTGCCCACGATGATGCCGGCGCTGCGGCGCGGGAAGATCAATTCCGCGGTCAACGACATCACCGGCGCGTGGCGGCAAGCGCGCGCGATGGCCATGTTGGCGATCCCCCCGGCTGGCCCGACCCCGCCGCATTTCGGCATCATGATCCAGCAGACTGCCGGACAGCAGGCGTATGTCGCCGTCGTCTTCGACAATGTGCGCACCGGTCCGGCGAAACTGTTGATGCAGGGCCAGGACCCGCTCGACGCGTCGACCTACAGCGCCGGCGGCACGCCGATCACGCTCTACCGCTTCAACCGCAACGTGATGATCGCTAGCGCGCCGTCCACTGATGGTACCCCGGTTCCGGCACCGGCAGTTGGGGCTCCGGCGCCGATCCCGACCACGTCCGACAATTGCATCCTGATCTATGCTCAATATGGCACCGGTCTGCCAATCACGCCGAACGATGTGGCGAGCAACCATGGCCTGATCGCCGCGCCCTCGAGCATGGGCGTTTGGAGCGTCGCCGCGACGCCGATCTCGGTCTGTCCAGTCATCCGGTTGCAGACGATGGACTTCGAGGCCACCCCTGCGCGTCGCGGATACGCCACGAGCTTCTCGCTCTACCATGCAGGCTTCACCGCCTCCCAGGAACTCTGACATGGCACGCGCCGGAAACGCCAGCGGTTTCACCCTCTTCGAGGTGATGATCAGCCTCCTGGTCCTCACCACCGCCATCATCTCGACCATCGCGTTGTTGCCGGTCGGCATCCGCGCCCAGCAATTGTCGCGCAGCCAGATGTTCGCGTCGTCAGCCGCGATGACGCTAATGAACAATTTCCATACCCCGGTCGATAAGTTCGAGGGCATCTCGCGCCTGGCTCCCAGTTACGCGGGCACCCCGGGCACCGACACCACCGTGCGCGCTGCGCTACCCTACACCGGCTGGGCGGGCGAGATCCGCGACGAGCTGATCCAAGCGTCGCCGTATCAGCCCAACCTCGAGCAGCAGGCGGGATGGCTCACCGGCGTGCTGCCGGTGCCCACCGAGATCGCCCGCCGCCTCGACTCCAACAACGACGAGATCCAGAACCTGCTCGACCAAGGGGGGGTGCTGCTCTACCCGGATCCGAACTTCATGATGGGCCTGAATCAGGGCGCGGCGATGGACAAGACCATGCAGGTGCTACCGGCACCAGAAGTGCAGAAGCTGGTCTTCGCGGTGACCAGCCTGCCGCAGCAGAACGCGCTGAGCTCCAATCCCGCTGAAAGCCTGCCGTGGTACGAGATCTATCCCTTTCCGCCGGAATGGTTGTCCATGCAGTCCTTCGGCCGCGAAACCCGGCGCCTGGTGGGTGCGGGTGGTGCCGAAGGCGTGGATAATTATTTCTACCCCAATCCCTGGGCCCCTTACAATGGTTCGTGTTTTTTTTCTGGTCAGGCGCGGGGCGGGTGGCCAGCTTGGAATGGTCCACCAGCATGGCCGTGGGTTGACCAGCAGTATGGGCCGTTGGCGGGGTTCAAGACTACCGGCATGACCATTTGCGGCGCGGCGTCCTCCGAGTGGGGCATTACCGCTGGCATCCTCTCCTTCGATGATGGCGGTCACGGTCGCTATGAGCCGGTACGGTTCAGCAAACCGATGCGCCCCGGGCAGGAGCAGGACAATTACTTCCCGAACAATCCGATCGATCATCCGGACTGGGATCACGATTACCTGAACTACGATGTGCTCAACACCGGCAATTCGCAGTACCACGGCAATGGATTTTGGCAGGGCCGCAACTGGCGGTTCTTCGCCAATAAGCTCGGAAGCAGCATCTGGAAGGACGGTACGGTATCGCCCACGGTCCCGAACTGCGCCTGGCTCGCGTTTCAGAAGCTGGCCGGTGGCAATGACGCGTTGCTGACCACGCAATCGCGCAACGGCTATTCTGGGATCTATCATCGTTCAGGGTGGCTGCCGGTGCGCGCGATGCTGACGAATCCCGATTTCCAATCCTATCAGGGACTGCAGAACATGCAGTTCTGGGAGATGGCTGGATCCTACTTGTGGGAACCGTGGGCTTTTCCGTGGAGGACATCCCACCCGGGTCCATGGAACCCAGGCCCTGGCGATGGAGAATACTTCTCCAAGCACCCGTCAGGACCGAACTGCAGCATCTGGACCCCGGATGACTTGGTCAACCTCACGTGGAAGGCCGGGGCCCCGAAGACGGTCATGCCGCCGGCGACGTATGAGATGCGCGCCAATTACCGCGATCGCGCGATCGACCTGTGGCAAGCGGTCATGCCGCGATTCTCGACCACCCCACTCGACGAGATGCGCAAGAACGGTGGAGCGTTGGTCGATGATGGCGACGGTGGGACCGAGGTCGACTGCAACAAGTATGAATTCGCTCCAACCGAGCTCGACAAGTTCAAATTCATCCATCCCAAGGATCTCGATCCCCGCGACTTGCCGATCCACCCAGCCCAGGTCCTGGCGCTGAGCTATCTCGCGCACGCGGCGATGATGGTCACCGGGTATTCGCCGCCGTTCGCCGCTGACGTGCAGCAGAGTTCGGACAAAGGCCGCATGGACGTCATGAAAGTGCCGTGGGAATGCCTGAACTGGACCTACGACGTGTCGCTCGATCTGCCGGGTAGCGTTGAAACGAGCCTATGGGCGACACAGCGAGGCACGGCGCTGAGGAAGAATTATGGCGCTCCAGGCGGCGGGCCCTTGAATTTCGGGCAATTAGCCAGCGCCCCTTACTCAAGCAACGTCGATACCCGAGTCCTGCCGGCCACCTCCGGCGCGGCGATCCCGGTCGGAGGCGTGCCTCCAGGCCTGGCCGCCGTCCCGCCGATCACCGATCCGACCATCCAGGATTGGGAGCGTCCATTCGCATGGAATCACTGGGTCGGTGGGATGTGGGACAACAATTGGATCCAGCAGTGGCCCATCTCTCAGCCGGTACCGACCCAGGGCATCACCAAGGATGCCCTGGTCTTGGCCCAGAACGAAGCCCCGGGAGCGACCCTCATCCATCTCAAAAATGACACCAATCATTCCTGGGTGGTCTACCCAGGCGACGAGATCGTCTTGCAGATCAGTTATTACCAGTGGTGGTACCGTTACGGCCGTCCCAGTATCTACACCCCCAAGACGGGCGACTCATCCAATCCCAACGCGCGGTCGCGCTGCATACAAAATTATATGTGGAGCCACGATGATCCCAAAGACGAATGGGACGGGCGCTACGATCCCGATGGCCCTGGCGCTTGGTGGACGTGGGATCCGGGTCCGCCCGGATCGAAGTACCCCAACCTCATGTACAAGTGCCAGACCTTCCATGTGAAGTCGGTGAACGGCGTGGGCGAAGGCGGCCCGCTGCCGTCGGCGATCCCAGGCGGCCCCGCCAACGTCATGACCATCGAGATCACTCCACCCCTTCCGCGGTATCCGCTGCAGTACAACGACGCGCGCGAGATTGTCCCGGATGTGGACTTGGATCCGGTGTCGCTGCACAAAGACACCCTGGTTCGTCGCGTGGCGAATCCCCGCGACATGGCCTTCGCGCGGAAGGTCTATGAGATGTCCCTCGAGTGGGCCGCTGCCTACGCGGCGGAGACTCCGGGCGATTGCGGCGCGCCGCGTCCGGCCAATCGCCAGATCATGATGGACAAGCCGCTCGCGCTGTACGACCTCTTCTACGACGCCGGTACCTCGAGCAGCGATGGCCAGGCCGTTCGCCGCCCCCAGCATCCGCCGACCCAGGATGGCTCGGTCGCTGCGTTGGATGCGCGTCGCTCGGAATCCTTCTACCGCTGGATGGTGCCCAACAACCCTGTGCCGGACGCCTGGTTCTATCCCGCCCCGCCAACGGCTGGCCACCGGGCCATGACCCACCTCGGTCCCGGCGAGGACCGTCAGGATTTCTTCGAGCAGATGGTCTACAACAATCAGCTCTCGCCCCCGACGGCGAGCAATGACAACAAGCGTTTCTGGCTGACCAAGGCCTTCGAGCCCTTCCACCGCTGCCGGTCGCTCACCTTCTGGTCGGCGGATTGGAAATCCTACGAAGACGCCGAGACCGCTCCGAGCGCTCCGATCGATTTCGCCAAGCACGGCCGGCATCTGCGGCACAGCACCGCGCTCAACAACTACGATTTCATCGCACCGTGGGTCGAATTCGGTCACAGCCCGCTCGTAGGTCCGCCTGAGTCGTTGTACATGTGGACCGACCCATCGCGGCAACAGCGTTACGTCGATGTCGTTGGCGGTGAGAGCGCCGGCTACCTCTACCAGAATTGGGTGGGCGCGCTCGGAAAGCCGCGTTCCGGTCTGAACAAGCAATATCCAGATTGGGCGGTCGGCGGATATCCGGCCTTGCCCGCGGACGTGGACACCGCCGACGCGGATCCGACCAATGGCCAGCCAGTGACCGCCGACGTGCATCTCGGCCATTGGGGTGCTGACCGCAACGGCAACGGCGTGCTCGACCTCGGGCCCGTTCCACGTTCAGCGCGCATGAAGGCCGTCCGCGTGGCGGATTTCGAGTTCTATGATCCGGTACTCCGGCTCCATTCGGGAAATTGAGGATGACACGAGCCGATCGACATCCAGCACTGCTCGTCCCCACGCTCGCCGCGATTGCCAGGCGCAAGCACCTGTCCGCGTTCACCCTGGTCGAACTAATGGTCGCGGTGGCGATCTCCTCGATCATCGTCCTGACCGCAGTGTCATGCTTCCGCATGGTGACCAAGGCGATCGCTTCGGCGAACACCCTGAGCACCGAGAACTCGCTGCTACGCTCCGGTTTCCTCCTAGCGATCCAGGACGTGGATTACTGGCACTCGCACGCGGACGCCAACGCGCCGTACAACAAGGGATTCATGCGCCAGCAGGCGCGTCTCGACAACCCGGCGACCAATGACGGCGGTGGGGATTCGATCTGCGAGAACACCTGGCGACGTCCCTTCCAGCCGGTGCGCTATGCGCCCCGCACCGATACCGCGGAGCGCGATCCCTTCCCTGCCGAGGCTGCGCCGTTCACCGGCGTGGCGCGCGATTGCGGATACTACAACGATGCCCTGCCCACGGTTGCAGCGAGACCCGAGTGGGATAACGACATCAAGGAGGACTACTTTTCCGAGCCGTACAACCGGAACGATTACCTCCCCAATCCGAATTCCATGCTCGCGCACGATCCCAGGTCGTACTCCCGCATGTCCCCCTTGCCTCCTCAGGTCCAGAATTCGGGAACCGTATCCAATCCCTACCACGTGCTGCATTACGGCGGGACGCGCATGGGGTACACCAGGCTCGCCATTGGCGATTACGCGCTGGTGAGCGCCACCGACATGCGCGATCCGGCGCTAGCTGGCGTGGAGAAGCGCTATCCGATCAATGATCCAGCGCCCGCCGGCCTCACGACCATCAAGAACTTCGAGTTCGCCTTGGCGCCGGGCGCGGTTGCCGACACCACGACCAACACCATCGACATCCCATTGGACAACGGCTGGGGCATGTACCAACCGTTGCTGTGGACCAGCCTCTTCCAACGCTTGAACTATTTCGGTGCTTTCGAGTACATGACTCCCGGGACAGCGCTGTTGTGGACGGACCGCCATGGCACTACTTCCAATCTCGCCACCTTGCCGCTCCCGCCATTCACCTACCGTCGCAACGGCCAGTTCCAGCCGCAAGGTGCGAATTGGTTCCAATACGTAATGAATGGGGACTACTGCTTTAATCTCGGCACGTGCGATCTCGCGGTGCGCATGGGCGAGCGCTTCATGGCAGCGCCAGCGAATGGCGGGCGCGATGCCCGCACCCCCGAGGCCATCCCGCTTCCGCCCTGCTATCCGGTGCTGAATGGCTCCTATGACCAGGGCTGCTTCGATCGCTGGGCTTACCGCTCGCCGTTCGCGATCCTGCTCGGCACGGGCGATTTCGACTGGAACGCGAGCTCCGAAGCGGCGAACGAGAACATGCGCTGGCTGATGGGCATCAATTTCGTGATGGAGCGCGCGGACATGACGCGCTCGGACGTGTCGTCGACATCGACCACGGTGTGGCTGCCGTACAACACCACCGATTACGAGCGTTGCGATCCCATCGGCGGCACCTCCACCGCTCCAACTACCGACGTGACTGCCCAGATCAGGCCCCTCGATTACACCACCAAGCCCATCCAGGCGCCGGTGATGAAGACCAGCATCATGCGTTACGGTCGCGTGGCGGGTTCGCAGGATCTCACCGTCACCCGCGTCACCGTCGAGGATCCGGTCACCGCCAGGAAGGTCGAGCTGACTTGCATGCCATTCGGCACCACTTTCCGCGGCGCGCGCCAGCATTGGCGCCTGTACAGCGCGCCGTTGACTCCGCAGGGCCCGATCGCCCCAGGTCATCGCTTCGCGAACAGCAGCGATGCCTGCATCGGCGATTTCTACGACACCGGCGCAGGGCCCTATTATGTCCCGTGAGAAGCCATTCGACGATTTCATCGACATGCCGACCGGTCTTGCGGCCGCGAGCAGCGCGACGCGCGCGGGCGCGGTGCTGATCATCGTCACAGGCCTCGCGATGGTCCTGCTCGGAATCGCCATGACCTTCATGCTGCGCATGCGCGCCGACAGCCAGGAGACGCGCATCGTTGTGGCTGAGGCGCAGGCGCGCCTGATGCTGCATGCCGGCCTGATGTTCATCCAGGAAGAGTCCCGACTCGGCTGGGGCGAAGAGACCTTCGGGTGGACCGACGTGCGCGATGGCTCGCTCGGGCCGCGCCCCGCGCGCGACGTGAGCACTGGCGCCACTGGCGTCATCCCTCAGCCGAGCTGGTGGAAGGGATCATGGGGCGCGTACGTCGGCACCCCGACCATGGATGACAGCACGTGGCGCGCCGACTCGACGCGCACCTGGCCCTGTCCGGGTGCCGTGGGCCGCTTCCCGATGGCGGTTCCTGTGCAACCGCCGTACGCGACCCAGTTGACCTATGCCTACAACCCGGTGAACGCGCCACAGGGATCGATCCCGTACGGTCAGCCCAACTATGAGAATCCCTGGGTGCCCGCGGCCCTCGGCAACGATCCGATCCTGCTGAAACCGGGTACTGGCGGAGTGCCCATGACTACGGCCAGCTATTGGCCCATCGCCTGGACCGACACCATCTTCTCGCCACAGTCCGGCGCCACTGCATCGCTCGATCCCCAGCCGCAGGCCGATGTGTGGCACGATGCCACGTATACCGGCGCACCGGGCCAGAAACCGGACTTCATCTCCGGCGCAATCCAGCAAGGTGTCGCCGTAGGCGACTGGAAACATGTCGTCGATGACGGGATCACGCGCACCAGCGTGCAGTTGAAGGTCCGTCCAGGCAGCGAGAACGTCTGCTGGTTCCGTGTCTATCGAGAGATCCAGGCCGATCACGATGGCGATGGATCTCCTGCCTACGACCGCGTGGTGATGTGGGACCGCAAGAACCCCGATCTCAGGAACTGGAATGTCTTCATTGTCGCCTGCGGCGTCGGTTCCACGCGCGGCTATCGCTTCTGGGACCTGTCCGACCTCAACACTTGGCGCACGGCGAACGGGTTGGCCGCCAGTCAGGTGAGCCTCGGCCAGGAATTCGCATCCACCTCGGGCCTGTTCGTGAGCCAAGCGGACTTCAACGCCGCTCGCGCTTCCACGCGCGTGGTCTGGTACCGTGTCGAATGGTCGCCATTGCAAGGCGGCGGATTCATTCCTGAGAAATACTCGTGGTCCGGCAGCCGCGTGTACAATCGCCCCCAGATGCCATTGATGAGCGTCCGCCCCTTCCCGGGCTGGGACGCGCACCGGAACCAGTTTCCCGAGAACGAGAATTCGGACCGCATCTTCGGCATCAGCCCTGGCGGCTCGGCCGAAGGCCTGCGTTACAGTGCGCCCAAGACCAACGGCGGAAATTTCCGCTGGGTCCAACGTCTCGATCACGAACCACCCAATTGGTGAGGCGCTGGCCATGAGCAAACGCATTCGCGCGGCTTTCACCCTCATCGAGTTGCTGGTGGTCATCTCCATCATCGCGATCCTGGCCGGGATGATCCTGTCGGTGATCAATTACGTGCGCGAGAACGCCAAGGTCAACAAGACCAAAGCGATCATGGGCGGCGCGCTGGTCGGCGTCAGCACCACGGCGATGCGCACCAACGTCAACATCTCGCCGGTCGAGCACCCCTTGGCCAACAGCCTCGCACTCGCGGGCATGCCGCGTTCGGAATTCGTGCGCTCGGTGGTGGTCACCGGTCTGTACGCCATCGGGGATGCGGTCTCGACCACCGGACAGGCGCTGCGCACGTCCGACCCGTTGACCATCGATCCGAGCGAGGCGGCCAACGTCCTGATGCCCACCGACCGCTACCGCGGCAATGCCGGCACCGCTCCCGATTCGCCGATGCTCTATGGCATGGAGCGCCGCTACCTGACCGTGCTGGGTACCGGCTTCGGTCTCCATTCGGTGCGCAGAATGCCGGCGCTCTCGCCGCAGAACGACCGCAGCCCCGCTGATGGCCATCTCGATGGTGCTCCATACACCAACATCAATTACCCGAACACCCTCGACGAGGCCCAGGGCGATCTCACCGACCTGGCCAAGCTCGAGATCGAACAGAAGAAGCTCTTCGATTACATTCTCGGACCCGAAGTGCTCAGTGAGATGACCTCGCTGCAAGGCATTCGCACCGCGGACACCGATACCGGCAACACCGCTGTCGGTGGCTCTGCGTTGATCTGCAACAATCGCCTGCGCTCGTGGGGGCCGAGTGTGCCGTCATGGAACTCGCAGCTCGCGCGCGACGGATCCCTGGTGCTCGATACCGATTCCGCTTGGAAACCGTACCGGCTGCGCGGACCGGCGATTTACGATGCCTGGGGGCACGAGATCCTATGCTACAACTCGTCCAACGGCAATCTGGTCATGGAGAGCGCCGGGCGCGACGGCTTTTTCCGTTGGACCCCCGGCGATGATGGCACCTATCAGACGAACGCGGAATCCGATACCGCCGGCGGCGACGATCACGATGCGCTGCGCGACAACCTGTTGACCGGGCTGAGGTGATCGTGCGCGGCGGTCAGCAAGCGGTAGCGCGCGGCTTTACGCTGATCGAGCTGCTGATCGTCATTGCCATCATCTCGATTCTAGCCGGCATGACGCTCGGCGTGATCATCATGGTCAAGGAGCGCGCCAAGGACCTGTCGACCCAGTCGCGCATGCAGGCGGTGCTCAATGGCCTCGTTCAGTATTCCAGCGGCGACGGCAGCCCGGTGGTTGGTCTGCAGACGAAGTTGAATCTCGGCGGTGTTCAAACATTCGCGACGGTCAAGAACCTGCTCGATTCGAATCCGCCGGCTTTCGCCAAGCCGGCTGGCTTCATCGAATGGTATGGAAATCCAGGTCCGCCGGCCACCACGTGGAACGTGACGGTTGATTCCTCCAACTACAATACCGATCCCGAGAGGCTCGCGATCTGGCGACGGCTCACGGATGAGGTGTTCGAGGTCATGCCGATTCCCGGCGTCGGATCTTGGGCTTCCACGGACTACACCACTTATTGGCCTTCCCAGTGGCCGGAAACCGATTGGGACCTGGCGACTCCAGGAAGCAATCCTCCGATACTGCGTTTTCCCTGGGGTAAACCTGGACTCAGGATCGACGCGACCCTGTGCGACCCGAATGCCGACTCGACCAACACCGGCAAGACCGTGAGCGAAGGGTTCATCAACGCCGGTCACCATTTCGTGGTGTCCTCGCCGCAGATCATGAACCGCTGGGTCACTTGCGGGTCGCCTGTCTCCACGCGTCTCTGGACGTGGTCGACTTCGAGCCCCGCCGAGACTGCCGATGTACAGATCACCACCTGCAATCGCAGCGATGGCAACGCCTACGTCCCCGCGGACAGCATGCACAACAGCAACGTGGCGATGCCCTTCGACATGGGTTGGATGTCGCCATTGGCCACTATCCGTCTACTCCAGGCGGCGGACGTGCTCAAGCCTGGCACCGTCGGAGAAGATGATTACCGCTCGGGCCGCAAGCCCTCGTCGCCGTGGAACGACGCCTGGGGCAATCCATTGGTGGTCACCTACGCGATGTTCCAGCCCGAGCGTTTCGTGCGCACCTTCGACGGCCAGAATCGCCGCGACTTCCTGATGAGGGGCGCGATGAAGGAGTATCAGTACAACCGCTCCATCTATCTCGCCGTCGGCGATCCTGGTCCAGACCTGACTCCGGCCGTCGCGGGCCTGGTCCTGCCGAAGACGTGGATCGCGAGCGACGACGCCATCACCCTGCGCGATTATTGGAAGCAGATCCGCTTCGTCACTGACGCCAAGGATTGGAACGAGAACGCGTTCGCGTCTCCCCCTTGGGACGGCATCCGGTTGCGTAAAAAGAGTGGAGTGAAATGCCTGGTCACTGCGCCCAACGAGGTCAAATGACGAACAATCCACGCCGCGGCTTCACCATGATCGAGCTCTTGGTGGTGATCTCGATCATCGCCATCCTCAGCGGCATGCTCTTCGGCGTGCTGAACATGCTCAAGCGCCAGCAGAAGAAGGTGGCGACCACCAGCCTGATGAGCCAGCTCACGGTCGCGCTCAACGACTACCTGGGCACGTACCCGATCATCGGCGATCTGCCCGGGCAATACAGCCAGTCGTTCGTCGATTCGCCGTGGACTTACCTCGGTCGTAATCCGCTCTTGGCCGGTAAAGTCCCATACATCGATCTGCCTGAGAAATCCCTGGCCAGGGGCGTCCCGCCCGGGCCCTTCGACAAGGGCACGCAAGCTGACTCCGACCAAGTGCTCGACACCTACACCATCGCCGACCGCAGCAACCATCTGGTGTGGCGAATCATCAACAAGCAGAGCGGTGGCGCGGGCGCGTACACCTACACCGACCAGATCTGGTTGCGTTCAGCGGTGGGCACCCCGGATCAGCCTCGCGACGATATCATCATGCGCCTGACCATGGCCAATGGACAGTGGTTGAAGATGTCCTACGGCGACGCGATCGCCGACGTGACGGATCCTCCTCCGACCATGCCGACGAGCTTCTGGTCGCCGTGAGCTGATAGTCGGGGGCTCCGCCCCCAAACCCCCCACGGCCTTTGTCGCCCTTCTTTCTGTCCGCCGGGCGGCCAGAAAGTTTGGTTCTTCACGGAATATCGGGAATCGAGCTCTAAGAGCGGGATAGAAAAGGACATCGGCGGCCAGGGCGGCAGGTTGTGGTTACCACGCCAACAACCGCAACCGGAGACCGCCGATGTCCGCTGAAGACGCTAT
>JBBRLJ010000010.1:0-121108 GCA_038231435.1 Planctomycetota bacterium | reverse complement strand
GCGAAGCCCATCACGCAAACGTTTTGGCCCGCAGGGACAAAAAGAGGAGCGACAGAGGGCGTGGGGGACCGGGGGCGGAGCCCCCGCACAAAAAAGCGCCCGCCGAGCTCCGGTTTGCGTGAACAATGGGCGAAGCCCATCACGCAAACGTTTTGGCCCGCAGGGACAAAAAGAGGAGCGACAGAGGGCGTGGGGGACCGGGGGCGGAGCCCCCGCACAAACCTACGCTAGCGACGGGTCTGCTTCATGAAGGATTCGGACAGCAGTCCCGCCAGTTCGCTGGCGGTCGGGCGCTTGGACGGCTCGCGGTCGAGGCAGCGTTCGATCATCTGGCAGATCTCGGCGGGCACGTCCGAGCGCAGTTGGCGCAGGCGGGCTGGCGGGCCCTCGATCTTCGCGCGGATGACCGTCGAGGCATCGGGATAATTGTACGGCGGCACGCCGGCGATCGCATGGTAGAGCGTCGCCCCGAGGCCGTACACGTCGGAGGGCGCGGCGATCGACTGCGGGTCGAGCACGCCCTCGGGCGCGACGTAGAGCGGTGTCCCGACCAGCGCGCGGGTGGCGGTGAGCTTGAGATCGTCAGAGACCTTCGCCAAGCCGAGATCAGCGATCTTCACGCGGCCATTGCCCGCGATCAGCAGGTTGTCGGGCTTGATGTCGCGGTGGACGATGCCCGCTTCATGGATGGCGGCCAGCCCGAGCGACACATCGAAGCCGATGTGCGCCACCGCCCACGGATCCATCGCGCCGAGGCGGTCCATGCGCGTCGCCATGGTCTCGCCATCCACCAGCTCGAGCACCAGGAAGACGTGCCCGTTGACCTCCCCGGTGGAGTAGATGCGCACCACGTGGTCGCTGTGCACCTTGGCGGCGGCACGGCCCTCGCGCAGGAAGCGCGCGAGCTCTTCGGCGGTGTGGTCATCGCGGATGAGCTTCACCGCCAGCAGACGGTCGAGCTTCTCACTGCGGCCGCGATAGACCGTTCCCATGGTGCCGCTGCCCAGCCGCGACAGCAGGATCACATCACCGACGATCGAACCGATCCAGTCGTCCATGATGGGGACAGCCTTTGGGAGAGCATAACCCCTTACGGAACCTTCCGCCAGGACCGCCAGGACCGTCAGCAGACCCTTGAACGTGAAGCGCCGCGTGGGTACCGGGTTTTCGCGCGCAGCGGCGGTCCCACGACCCAGCGTCGCCTGGCGCGACGGTCAGCGACCGCTCGATCACATGCCGACGTCGGTGAGCGCCTTGCGAGCTTTCATCACCGCGGTGCGCGACTCGGTCAAGAGCGCGGCCATCTCCTGGCGGCGCTGGCGCTCGGTCGCGAGGTCATCCTCGAGCTTGGCGATGCGCGCTCCGAGATTCTTGTTGGCGTTCGAGGACAGCTCGGACTTGAGCCTGGCCTCGTTGCGCTCGAGTTCGCCGATGCGCTCGCCGAGATGCGACTCGGCCTGCTTCGAACGCGCGAGGCGGTCTTCCATGTCCGCCAGCTGGCGCTTCTGCTCCTCGACCTTGCGTGTCAGCTCCGAGGATTTCTTGCGCGCATCCTCGAGCATCGCCGAGCTGTCGATCAGCCGCTTGCTCCAGGTGGCGGTGCCCTCGCTGGGTCCGGCGTCGCGAACGGCCGCGGCCTGCCTGGCAGCAGCGTCGCTCTGCAGGCGTTCGTTTTCGGACTGCAGCTTGGCCTGGGCGAGCTTGAGCTCGCCCAGCTGCTTGGTGGTCTCGGCGATGCGCGCGTTCAGCTGCGCCTCGCGCTCCTCGAGGCGGCGGCCCAAGGCCTCGTGGTCGGCCTGGAGGCGCTCCATGCCTGACTTGAGGCGGTCGCGCTCGGCGGTGGCGCCAGAGAGCGAGACCCGCGCGGCATCGCGCTGGGCGACGAGCGTGGCCTCGGCATCCTGCAGCGAGGCCTTCTGGGCCGCGGCCTGCTCGCGCGCAGCGACCGCAGCTGAGAGCTTCTCGCGCGTCTGGGCGAGTTCGGCGGTGAGAGCGTCGCCGCGCTTCGCTGCGTCGGCGTACGCGGCCTTGAGGCGCTCCGTCTCCTGGGCGAGGTCGCGCAGCTTGGCCTCGGCTTCACCGCTCTTGCCGGCGAGCTTGGTGCGCTCGAGCTCGAGATCGGTCGCCTTGCGGTTGACCGCGTCCTTCTCCTGTTTGACCTGGGAGAGGCCGGCGACGGCCTTCTCCTTCTCGGCGCGCAGCTGGGCGATATCCCGCTCAAGCTGGTTGACGCGTGCGGAACCGGCGGAGAGCGCGGCGCCGGTGCGGGCCATCTCCTCGCGCGCCAGCTTCTCGGCGGCGCGCGCGGCCTCGGCGGTCTTGGCGACGGCATCGAGTTCGCTGCGGGATTGGGCAAGGCCGGACTCGGTGGCCTTGCGCTGCTCGTCGAGCCGAGCCTTCAGCTGGTCGCGCTCGCGCGACAGCTGCTCGCGGTCGCGCACCAGCTGCTCGCGCTCGCGCTCGAGCTGGGCCTTCTCGCTGGTGAGCATCCGCTCCTTGTCGGTGGCGGCGGCCAGGGCGGGCGCGAGGCGCGAGCTCTCGGCGCGCAGCTTCGCCAGATCGGTGCCCGCTGCGTCGGCCTTGGCCTTCTGCTCGTTGAGCTGCAGCTGCGACTGCTCGCGCAGCTTGACCAGCTCGGCCTCGATGCGCTGCACGTCCTGATCGCGGAGCTTGAGCGCCTCCTCGCGGGCGCGCACGGCGAGCTCGCTGGTCTGCAGGCTGCGCGTGACTTCGGCCAGCTGGGTGCGGACCACCGCATCCTCGCCCTTGGCGCCCTCGCCGGCTCGAGCCTTGGCGGCAAGCTCCTCGCGCTCCTTGGCCAGAGCGGCCTTCTCGGCGCCGCGCTCGTCGCTCAGGCGCTTGACCTCCTGCTCGCGCGCGGCCAGGCGCGCCTGGATCTCGGCGGCCTCCTTGCGCGCGGCGGCGAGCTCGGCGACGGTGCCGGATGCCGATGCCGCCGAGCTGGCGGCCGCGGCCTTGGCTGCGGCGAGCTCGGTGCGGGCCTTGGCCAGCTCGGTCTCGAGCGCTTGGATCTGCTTGGCCGGGCCGCCGACCTTGGCCTGGATATCACTGAGATGTGCGCCAGCGGTTTCGGCGCGCGCGGTGATCAACCTCACCCAGTTGACCATCACCGCTTCGGCGGCAGCCGCGACCGAGGCGATATCGGCGCCGCTCTCGAGCTGGTCGTGCAGCACCGACAACGTGATGTCGAGGTCGTCCGAGGTCGCGGCCTCGGGGTCTGCCCCAGCCATGCGTTCGATCTCGGCCGCGAGGCTGCGCGCCTCGGCGTGATCGGCGCGACGCAGATCGACCTCGCGCGACAGCGCCTCTTGCGCCTGCGCCAGCTCGGCACGCGCGCGGCGCACATCGGCGGCATTTCCTTCCTGCTGGCGCAGGGTCTGCGCGCGCAGCGACGCGACCTCGGCGTCGCGGGACTTGAGCTCGTCGCTCAGACGCTTGGAGACCTCCTCGATGTTGACCGTCGGGATCGCGGCCTCGGCCTCGACGCGCGAACGCTCAGCCTCGGCGAGCATCATCTTCAGCGCGCCGATGCGATCGCGTGTGCGGGTGATCACCGATTGCACATCGCGGCTGAACGCGGCGGCGTCGTTGAGGCAGGCGAGCGGATTGTTCTCTGGGAAGGTGCGGGCGGGGAAGATGTCCTTCTTCGCGGGCAGGCCGACGGCCTCGGCGCCGACGCGCTCGACTTCGATCGCCTGGTTGCGCAGCGACTCGACCGCGGCGACCATGGTGGCGACGCAGTCGCGCAGCATCGGGCTGTCGGCGAACGCGCTCTCGCCGGCGAGCTGCTCGGACACCGCCTCGACCACCTGGGTGGCGACGGTGAGGTCGCGGATCGGGGTCTTGCCCTCGGGCGACTCCTGGGCCTGGAAGCGGCCACCGAAGTAATCCTGGTCCAGGGTGAAGACTGCCTTCAGCAGCTTGCCCGAGGCCGTCAACTGCTGGACCATGCCCCGCCTGAGGTTGGCGATATCCAATTCGAGGGCGTTGACGCGCTTTTGCGCGCTCTGCAGCTCAGGGCTCGGGGCTCCCTGGGACGGGTTGTCGGACAATGCCATCAGTGGTCCTCGGCCTGGACTTTTGTCGTAAGGCCATGTGGCCCCGGTGCAAACCTCCTTTCAACCCCCTCGCGCGGCTGCGTGACCGTCCAATCGTTGCAGGTGGGTGCTTCTGGACGCCTGGAACCCGTTATACCAAGCCCCATCATCGGCCATGCGCCTCGATCGCCGCGTCGTCCTCGCCCTGATCACCATCGTGGTGCTGGTCCTCGCCGCCTGGCTGTTCTGGCCGCGCGACCCGGCGGCCCAGGCCGATGCCACCTTCGCGCGCATCAAGGCCGCCATCGAGCGCAGCGACGCCAATGGCGTAGTCTCCGAGCTGCACCCTGCCTATCCGTACGGCCAGCTGTGGCCGGCGTATTTCGAGAACTCCGAGCTCAAGGCGGCGCTCGGTGGTGATGACGACGAGGGACCACGGCGGATGGCCAAGCGCGGACTCGCCGCGATGTTCTTTCAGCGCGGCGAGAACCACCTGCGCATGGCTTACGAGATCCACTCGGCGATAGCCCAGGACGGTGTGGTCACGGTCGACGTGACCCTGGAGGTCGGAGCCGACAACGGCGCGGGCCAGGTCGTCAGCCCGCTGACGCATCACCGCTTCGTGCTCGCTCCCAGCGGCTGGTTCTCGGGCTTGAAGGTCCGCGGCCACGACAAGATCGACATCTCGCTCTGAGCGTCAGCTGCTCTTGCGTCTCGGCTTGAAGGTCAGCGACGAGCGCTTGGCCGATTCGGCGTCAGACGACAGCGCGATCGATTCGGCGAGCAACAGGTCCTGGGCGCGGCGGACCGGCTCGCCCTTCTTCGGGGTCAGACGCTGGTACGTGCCATCGGGGCCGAGGACGCGCGCCTGGGCGTTGTCGGCGAGGCAGATGTCGAGGAATCCCTGCAGTCGCACGCACAATTCCGGCTCCTCGATGCGCACCAGGCATTCGACGCGGCGGTCGAGATTGCGCGTCATCCAATCGGCCGATGAGATCGCGTACACCGGAGCGCCGGCGTTGGCGAAGTGGTAGATGCGGCTGTGTTCGAGCAGCCGGCCGATGATCGAGCGCACGCGGATGCCCTCGCTGAGTCCGGGCACGCCGGGACGCAGGATGCACATGCCGCGCACGATCAGATCGATCTGCACGCCTGCGCGGCTCGCGGCGTAGAGCTCCTCGCACATGGCCGTGTCCACCAGCGAGTTGAACTTGGCGACGATGCGCCCGCCGCGGCCGGCCTTGGCGTGCACGGCCTCGGCGCGGATCCACTCAACGAACTGCGTGCGCATCGATAGCGGCGCGACCGCGAGGCGTTCCCATTCCGGCGGCTGGCTGTAGCCGGTGAGCATGTTAAACAGCGCGCCGACGTCGCGGCCCACCGCCTCGTTGGCGGTCAGCAGCGAGATGTCGGTGTAGGTGCGCGCGGTGCGATCGTTGTAATTGCCGGTGCCGAGATGGCAGTAACGGCTGATGCCGTCGTCGTCGCGGCGGATCACCATCAGCAGCTTGGCGTGCACCTTGTAGCCGACGAGTCCGTAGATGACGTGCGCGCCAGCTTCCTCGAGCGCGCGCGCCCACTTGATGTTGGCCGCCTCGTCGAAGCGCGCCTTGAGCTCGATCAGCACCGTCACCTGCTTGCCGGAGCGCGCGGCGCGGATGAGGGCCTTGACGATCGGGCTGTTGCCGGACACGCGGTAGAGCGTCTGCTTGATCGCCAGCACCTGCGGGTCCACGGCAGCGCGCTCGACCAGCTCGACGACCCGCTGGAAGCCCTGGTAGGGATGGTGGAGCAGGATCTCGCCAGCGCGGATGCGCGCGAAGGGATCCTCCCAATCGGCTTCCGGCGGAAACAACGTTGTGGGCAGGGGTGCGTCGCGCAGCTGTGGCCGGTCGACCTTGTCCGGCACCGCGAACAGGCAGGTGAGGTCGAGCGGCCCATCCACCGGCACGACGTCGAGCGGATTGAGGCGCATGACCGACAGCAGCCACTGGCGCAGCGAGGCATCACCATCGGCCGAGACCTCAAGCCGCACCACGTGCCCGCGCTCGCGGCTCGAGAGCTCGGCCTCGATCTCGCTGAGCAGATCGGTGGCCTGGTCCTCGTCGATGTCGAGCGAGCCGTCGCGGGTGACGCGGAAGAGGCAGCGACCGCCGATACGGTAGCCGGGGAACAGCGTGTCGAGGAACGACATTACCACGTCCTCGAGCAGGGCCTGGCGCCCCGGCTGCGAGACCAGGCCGACTAGGCGGTTGGTGCCTGGGACGGCGACCACGGCGTTGCGCGGCTCGCCGCCGGCCTCTGGCACCAACTGAACCGCGACGGTGATGCCGCGATTGATGACCATTGGGAATGGCCGCGCCGGATCGACCGCCAGCGGGGTCAGCACCGGCTGGATCTGGTCGGCATAGAGCTTGCGCAGGGTCTCGCGGTCGACGTCCTCCCAGGCGCTCGGAGGCACCAGCGCGAAACCCTCGCGGTCCATCGCCGGCGAGACTTCCTCGCGCCAGCAGCGGTACTGGTCGGCCACCAGCTTGGCGAGCTCCTCACGCACCTCGCCGAGCTGGCGCATCGCCTCCTTGGCAGAGGTCTCGCCGACCTCGTAACCGTGGGCGATCTCCCACAGCTCGGCCAGGCGTACCATCACGAATTCGTCGAGGTTGGATGAGACGATGGCCAGGAAGCGCACGCGCTCGAGCAGCGGCTTGGTCGGATCCTGGGATTCCTCGAGCACGCGGCGGTTGAAGCGCAGCCACGAGACCTCGCGGCTGAAGTAGTTCGCCTGATCCTGCGGCCCGGCCGGGATGAACGGGGAGGATGGGTTGGTCTTCTTCTTGCCGCTCATTCCCCCTCCCTCGGCACGACCTTGACGTCGAGCCCGAAGGTTTCGCCGAACATCGCCTTCTTACCATCGATCGACCAGCGCTCGAGGGCGATCTGGCGACGGTCGACGTGCATGAGCAGCTGCTCGCGCGAGACTTCGCAGCGGACCTTCTTGATGCGCTGGGTGCGTTCGACGTCCAGGCCGTACGCCAGGCGCAGCATCGAGGCGAGGTAGCTGACCACCACGCGGTTCTTGCGCGCCATCGCTTGGAACTCGAAGTGGTGGGCCTCGGGCGGGCTCTTGCGGTGGTATCGCGCGATGTGCGCGACCATCTCCTGCTCCTCGGCGGTCAGCCCCGCGATGTCCGCCGCGAGGATGATGTACATGGTGTGCTTGTGACGCTCGCGCACGTTGATGTACGCGCCGATGTCGTGCACCAGCGCCGAGAAGTGCAGCAGCGTGCGCTCGCGCTCGCCGAGCCCGTGCAGGTCGCGGGTCTGGTCGAAGATCTGCACCGCGAGCGACGCGGTGTTCTCGGCGTAGTCGTGGTTGCCGCCGTAGCGCGTGACCAGCTGGCGCGCCTCGGCGAGCAGGTGCTCGGAATCCAGGTGGTGCGGACCATGCGCTCCCGGCAGCAGATCCGCGAGCAGTCCGTCGCGCAGCGTCAGTTGCGGCACCAGCACGCGGTCGGCGCCGGATTCGGCGCACAGGTGGCGGATCAGGCACGCCGCCGGCAGCAGGCGCGCGGCGCCGAAGGCATCGGTGCCGCAGGCCTCGGCGCGCTGGCTAGGGGTCAGCGGCTGCATCCGATCGTACCAGGCGCTGACGCTGGCCGGATCGAGCGACTCGAGCAGCCCGAGCGAATCCGGCGCGAGCAGGCTGACCAGGCGTCGGACCTCGCCGCCGGTGACCACCAGGTGCTTGACCGTGCCGTCGGGGAGCCGCCCGAGCAGCATGCGCGCGGCGCCGAGCGCGTAGCGGTCGATGGTCACCGCGAAATCGGTGCTGTCCTTGAGCTCGCGGAACTGCTCGAAGAGGCGGATGGTGCCGTAGTGCTCGTCGACCGAATGCACCAGCTTGCCGTGGCGGATCAGGCTCACGCTCGAGGAGCCGCCGCCGATGTCGATCATCAGGGTGTTGCCAGGCAGGCGCTTGCCGCAGCGCGACAGCAGCACGCGCAGCGCCTCGAAATACAGCCGCGCGGCCTCCGACCCGTCGATGACCTCGAGCTCGACGCCGGCCTTGCGGCGCAGGCTCTCGATCAGCACGTCGGCATTCGCGGCCTCGCGCAGGGCGCTGGTGGCGACCGCGCGGATCTCGGTGATGCCGTAGGACTGCGCGGCGGCGCGGATGCCGAGCATCGCCTGGACGACGCCATCGAGCGCGGCGCGATCGAGCTTGCCGCCGGTGAAGCCGGGAGTCAGGTCGACCGGATACACCAGGTCCTCGAGGATGCGCTGCTCGGCTCCGCGCACCTCGGCGAGGAAGGCGCGCACCGAGCTGGTGCCGCAATCGACCACCGCGACCGGCTTGGCCGGCGCGGATTTCGCGACGCCACCCTCGGGGAGCGGAGGCGAGGCCTTGCGCAGCGGCCGGCGCGGCGAGCCGGCGTTTCCGCCCGGTATCGACCGGTTCTTGTCCTCCATCTCAGCCTCCAGCGCCGAGGCGAGCAGAAGCGGCCGACCTGGCCGCAGCGGCGCGCGGCCTCGCCGCGAGGAACGCGGCGCCGATCGCGACGGCGTCGTCTTCAAGCGCCGCGATACGCACATCAGGGGCATGGCGCTGGTAGAGCACGCCATACTCGGGCATGAAGCCACGCACCAGCGCCGCCAGGTCCTCGCCGAAACGCTCGATCAGTCCGCCGCCGAGCACGAAGACCTCGGGATCGACGATGTGCCCGACCGTCGCCAATCCCCAGGCGAGCGCGCGCGCGGCCTGCGTCATCGCCCGCACCGTCGCCGGGCATCCCGCGCTCCAGGCGCGATGGATCTCTGACGAGCGCAGGCGGCCATCCTTAGCCGCCGGCGATATCAGGCTCGGCTCGCCGCTGGCGATCGCCTCGGAGATGGCGCGCGCGATGCCGGTCTTGCTCGCCACGGTCTCGAGGCAACCGCGCTGGCCGCAACCGCACAGCGCATCGCCGAAGGGCGCGCGGACATGTCCGATCTCGCCGCCGAAGCCGTGCGCGCCATTGACCACGCACCCATCGATGACCAGCGCTCCACCTAGGCCGGTGCCGATGAAGGCCGCGCACACGCTGCGCGCGCCACGCGCGCTGCCGGCACGCACTTCGCCCAGGGCGCCGAGATTCACGTCGTTGCCGACCATCACCGGCCTGTCGGACGGTCGCCCGAGCCGGCGCGAGAGGTCGGCGCCGAGCGCCTGGCGGCCCCATCCGAGATTCGGCGCCAGCAGGATGTCGCCGCTGCCCTCGTCGATCGGTCCGGGCGCGCCGAGGCCGATGCCGACGACCTCGCCGATCGTGCATCCCGCCGCGGCGGCCGCTTCGATCGCCGTTTCGGCGATGCGCTCGAGCGCGCCCTGGTAGCCCGCGCCGCCCTTGGTTTCGCGCCTGGATTTGCCGTGCACCATCCCCTGATCATCCACCGCCAGTGCGTGGATCTTGGTACCGCCGAGATCGATGCCGAGGTGAATGGGGCAGGAGGGCATGGGAGGTCTTCAGGTCCGGAAGGCGTTGGGAAGGGCAGGCACGGACGACGGCGGAGTACGTGCGGTCAGAGGATTGGCAGCTCCGTGAGCGTATGACGATTTTCACATGAGGAAGTCGGGGCAGGCCGCCTCCAGCACGGGCAGCGCAACCCGGAGGCCAATGACCAGTTCCGAAGCCACGCCGTAGGTCCTGTGTCACTTAGACCTTCGGCCTCGGCACCCAGGGCGTAGCATGCCCCCATGCCGACCATCTGGGCGCTTTCGGACCTGCACCTGTCGACCTCCGGGGCCAAGCCCATGGACAAGTTCGGAGACCATTGGGGCCAGCATGACCAACGCATGGCACGCAACTGGGACGCAGCGGTGGCGGCAGACGACATCGTGCTCACCCCTGGCGATTTCAGCTGGGCTTCCAAGCCGGTGGAGGTGGCTCCGGACTTCGCGTGGTTGGGACAACGGCCCGGACACAAGATCATGGTCAAGGGCAACCATGACCATTGGTGGGCGGGCACCGCGACCAAGATGGCGCAGCTGCTGCCGCCACGGACCCACGCGCTCAAGAAGAGCGCCTGCTCGATCCATGGCGTGGGTTTCTTCGGCGCCCGTGGCGGCGATTTCGCGCCACTGACGCGTTACGGCGATAAGCGCACCCAGGCCGAGGTGGACGAGTGGCTGCAACGCGAGGAACACGAGCTAGTGCTGTCGATCGCCGCGCTGGACAAGCTCGATGCCGATGCCGGTCGCGCGCGTGGGTTGCGCATCTGCCTGTTCCACTATCCGCCCATTCCCCCCGCGAAGACCAGCAGCCGCTTCACGCCGCTGATCGAGGCCGCTGGCGCCACCCATTGCGTCTACGGCCACCTGCACGGCACCGATCTCGGCCCCGCGAAGGTCGAGGGCACGTTCAACGGCGTGACCTACCGCTGCGCGAGCTGCGACCAGGTGGCTTTCGCTCCTACGGTCATCGCCACGACGGCATGAGCCCGGGTCGCCGTCATCCCAGGTAGGTCGCAGCGGTCTCGCCCACGCGCGAATCGCCGACGATTTCTGCACCGTCCCGTTGACTCCCGCCCCCTCGTCGCCATAGTCCCGCGCCTCTCACGGAGTCGACCATGCATCTCAAGATCCGCCGCAGCTCGATCAAGAAGCGCAAGAAGAACGGCTTCCGCCGCCGCATGCGCACCAAGGGCGGCCGCGCCATCGTCAACCGCCAACGCGCCCGAAAGAGCGGCGCCGGCAAGAAGCGCTGATCCCGCTCACGCGGTCACGCACACCAAAACCCCGCCTTCCGGCGGGGTTTTTTCATGAATGGCTCTTCCGCCGTGCGGTTTCAACGGAACCAATTCAACCGCATCCAGCCTGCCAAATCCGTTCCATCCTGGGAGGCAGCACGGCGTAAGGCCCCGGTCGGTAGGGGCAGCACGATGTTGGGGGGCTGTAGCCCCCAACCAAAAGAGTTTTTATTGACACGGGTTCATAGAGCCCCTATACCACGGCCCATGAGCACCGCGCTTCCTCCCGGCCAAACCAAGATCCTGGTCTACTTCGCGGACGCCCAGGATTCCGGCCGCCAACCGAGTCGCGCCGAAGTCGCCGAAGCGATGGGCTACGCCTTCCCGTCCGCCGTGAGCAAGCACGTCGACGCGCTGGTGCGCAAGGGACTGCTCGAAGCCGACCGCGAGAAGAAGCGCAATGTCCGCCTCACCGATTCCGGCTGGGCGACCATCAACCGCACGCCCGCGACCAAGGGCGTCCCGGTCATCGGCTCCATCGCCGCGGGCACGCCCATCCTCGCCACCGAATCCCACGCCGGCTACCTCAAGGACATCCAGCCATCTCCTGGCCGGTTCGCTCTCAAGGTCCGCGGCGATTCGATGATCGACGCGGGCATCCTCGATGGCGATTTCGCGGTCATCCAATCGGGTGCCCCGGTCGCCAACAACCAGATCGGCGCGGTCGTCGTCGATGGCGAGGCGACGCTCAAGCGCGTGCGCTTCCATGCCGATCGCCTTGAGCTCGTCCCCGAGAATCCCAAGTATCAGCCGCTGGTCCTCTCCAAGGCCCACTCGACCAGCGTGCAGATCGTCGGCCCGCTGTGCTTCATCTATCGCTCGGTCACCTGACCACCCGCAATTCCTCGCCCAGCGGCGGCTCCGTCCTTCGCTGAAGCCTCGCCCTCGTTCGCCCACCTGCCGCTGGCCCCGTGCCACCGGCCTGGATAACCGTGACGTCGATGATCGCACCCAGCCGAGCCATCCCCGACCCCCTCCCAACCACCTTCCCACCCACCCACGCTAGACACACCGATAACGCTCAAGGAACCGCCATGCCTCCCTCCGCCGCAGCCCAGCCCGACACCAAGTCCGACACCAGAGCCGATGCCAGGAGCACCCAGGACGTGAAGTCCCCGGTGAAATCCCCGGCCGCGATGGCCGCGGCTACCGCTCCGACCATCGCCGTGGCCAAGCCGGCCAATGGCGCCCCGATAGCCCCCGCGGTCTCCACTGCCTACGCCACGCCGCAATCGACGGTGAATCCCGACAGCCCCGCCAAGAAGAAGGCCCTCGAAGCCGCGTTGGAGCAGATCGACAAGGTGTTCGGCAAGGGCTCGATCATGCGCCTCGGGCAGTTCGAGAAGGTCGACGTCGGCGCCATCCCCACCGGCTCGCTCAGTCTCGATCTGGCGATCGGCATCGGCGGCATCCCCCGCGGCCGCATCGTCGAGATCTTCGGGCCAGAATCGTCCGGCAAGACCACCCTCGCGCTGTCGATCACCGCCAAGGCGCAGAAAGAAGGCGGCGTGGTCGCCTTCATCGACGCCGAACACGCGCTCGACCCGACCTACGCCGAGAAGATCGGCGTCAACCTCAACGATCTGCTGGTCAGCCAGCCCAACTACGGCGAGCAGGCGCTCGACATCGCCGACCTGCTGGTGCGCTCGAATGCCGTCGACCTGATCGTGGTCGACTCGGTCGCCGCCCTGGTGCCGAAGGTCGAACTCGATGGCGACATGGACGACTCGCAGGTCGGCGTCCAGGCGCGCATGATGTCGAAGGCGATGCGCAAGCTCACCGGCGCCGTCAGCACCTCGCGCACCACCGTCATCTTCATCAACCAGATCCGCGAGAAGATCGGCGTCATGTTCGGCAGCCCCGAGACCCAGCCGGGCGGCCGCGCGCTCAAGTTCGCCGCCAGCCTGCGCCTGGACATCCGCCGCGTCACCTCGATCACCGACGGCGAACGCGTCGTCGGCAACCGCACGCGCGTCAAGGTGGTCAAGAACAAGGTTGCCGCGCCCTTCACCAAGGCCGAATTCGACATCATGTACAACGAAGGCATCAGCTACACCGGCGACGTCATCGACCTGGCGGTGCTCGCCAAGGTGGTGAACAAATCCGGCGCCTGGTTCACCTACGAAGGCGCGAAGCTCGGCCAGGGGCGTGAGAACGCCAAGCAGTTCCTCAAGGACAACATGAAGATCTGCGAGGAGATCGCCGTGAAGATCAAGACCAGCGGCGTCAACCTGCTCGAAGCCGCGGCCGCCGCGGCCGAATAGGCGGACGACCTCTGCACGCCCTGCGCGCTCCAGAAGCACGTTGGGCGGAGTGACGAGATGCGTGCGCTCGGTGTGCACTTCCAGCATGAATATCGTTTTGCGGAGGCGGGGTCGGCGAAGGAAGCCGGCCCCGTTTCTTTTTTGATGGGAGGCAGGAGAAGGTAACGGAGGAATGAAAGTAGAGCGTGACGACGAGGTCGCACTCATCCGTCCAGGAACGATCACGACACGATGATGTCAGTCGTGCCCGAACCAGCACCGCACCGGGAATCGCCTGTCCCCACAAGAAACTCTAGCCTCTGGCCTCTGGTCTTTCCGGCCCCTTCCCCGCCAACCCCACGAGTTCAAACCTCGCACCGCCCACCGCTGGACGCACATGCCGCAACGACGCACCGTGCGCCTCGGCGATCGCGCGGGCAAGATGCAGGCCGAGCCCCGTACCTTCCTGGCGGCCACTGGCAAAGGCCTCGAACAAGGACGGGATCTGTTCCGGCGGAACTCCCGGACCGTCGTCTTCCACCGCGAGCCCGTTGGGCGTGACGATCACGCGCGTGGCACCGCCGCCGTGCTGGGCCTGGATCGCGTTCAATAGCAGGTTCATCAGCAACTGGCGCATGCGGGCCGGATCGGCCGAGGCGGTGCCGGCACCGCTGACCGAGATCGAGACTCCGGCGTGCTCGGCCTGTCGGGCGAGCAGACGCACCACCTGATCGGCGATGACGCGCAGGTCGCAGGCCTCTGGGCGCACGCTCATGCCTTTCGAGAATCCGAGCAGCTCGTCGACGATCAGATCGAGTCGCTCGAGCTCCTCGGTGATGAGCGACAGGCTCTGCTCCTGCGGCATACGGCGGAAGAGCATCTGCACGGTCAGGCGGACCGCCGACAGCGGATTGCGTACCTCGTGGGCGATGGTCGCGGTGAAGGTCCCGAGGGTGCGCAGCCGTTCGGCCTGGCGGTGTTGCCGATCGAGATCGCGAAGCCGTTCGCGCATGTGTTCGAGCTCGCGCGCCAACTCCAAGACCTCGCCCGAACCGACGCCGGGCACGGCCGGCTCGAGATCGCCGGTGGCGATGGTGCGAGCGGCGCCGGCCAGCTGCTCGAGTGGGCGGGCGAAGTGCGCCGCCAGCCACAGCGCCACCAGGCCGAACACCAGCGATCCGGCGGTGACCACGGCGAGCGTGCCCAACAGCACCTGGCGCGAGGTCTGCCGATAGGCGTTGGTGCGGTAGTCGACCTCGACGATGGTGCCGCCCTCGTCGACCTGCACGGTGCCCGACCGCACCGGCTCGGGAGAAGACAGCACGCGGAAATCGTGCTCGGTGAGTTCGCGCATGCGCGCCATGACCTTGTCGTTGAGCGCGAATCCACCGCGCGCGATCACCCTGCCGATCGAGGTGGCGCTGGCCTCGGCTTGCGCGCGCATGGACGCGTCGAGCCACCTCCATACCAGCCACCCGGTGGTGACCGAGAGCAGGATATAGACCGTGACGAAGCTGGTCAGCACGCGCGTGCGGGTGCGCATGGAGACCAGGCTAGCGGAGGAGGACGGAACGGACAGGGGGATGGGGAAGAGCGAGGCTGACAGGATGATGACCGGTCTATCCGGCCTACCGTGATCTCCCGCCTGCCGTCTCGACCAGAAACCACGCGAACGCGAGCTGCCGTGGAATGGTCACCGCGAGTCGCGTATCCACGCACCTGGCCTCGCCCTCGCCCGCGATGCGCGTGATGCTGTACCTTTCGCCTCTGTCCGGTTGGACAAGCAAGGGGATGCGCAGCTCGCGTGCGTCATCGCCATGGAGTTCGCGGAACACCAGCACGTGGGCTGAGCGGCGGTAGGCCGCCACCGCTGCGAAACCCGTCCAGCTGGCGCCGTCGGGGACATCGCCGATGGGGATGACGCTACCCGCGAACACCGCCGCGCGATGGCGCTTCCAGATCGCGACCAGCGCCGCGACCTCGTCGATATAGGCCTCGGGTAGGTTGGAGACCTCGAACCAGCCGAGGGGATTGCTGAACATCACAGTGGCGAACAGGTACGCCGGAGCGTAGCGCGCGGGCGCGAGCGGATCGCCGGGATACTTGTCGGCGTTGCGGGCGTTGTTGAGGAATTCCATGCGCAGGCGCACGGGATCAATGTGGCGCGAGAGCATCCACAGGTTGCGCAGCGTCGCGTGCGGGAAGTAGCTTCCCCAGTCGCTGTAGCGGTTCTCGACGAACACCGGGCCCACCTCCATCACCGAAAGGAGCCCGGGCCGGACCTCGTCGGTGATGTCCTGATCGATCACCACTTTGCCGCCCGACTCAGCCAGGATCGCATGGTAGAAGCTGACGATGTTGCGCTCGCCGCGCTTCGAACGCATCTTCACCGCATCGACCTTGAAATAGTCGATGCCGAGCTCGCGATGGAGGCCGAGGATGGCGTTGGCATCGCGCCGCCAATTGGCGAAGTGGTCACTCGAATCTGGCGCGTACCACAATCCGAAGCGCAGATTGCGGGCGCGCGCCGCCGCGACCACCGGCGCCAGGCCGCGTGGGAAGCGCTCCTTGTGCGGCACCCAGAAATCGGCGTCGGCGGCCCAGAAACCGTCCCACACGCCGCCCTTGGTCACCGAGTTCTGCGACAGGCCCTGCTGCCAGCCGTCGTCGATCTGCAGAACGTCGGCGCCGAGCCGCGCGGCCGCTTCGATCTCTTGGAGCATGAATACCTCTGAGATCCGCCCATCGCGCGAGCGGTCGCCCCAGGTATTGCAGAGCAGCAACCCGTCACGCGATGGCTCATACGTCCGCTGTCGGCGCTGGAATGCGTGCAGTTCGGCCGTGCGTTCGGCGTCCCCGTGCGCGTAGACCAGGATGGTGCTCGCGTAGCCCTCGCCGCCCGACCCGTCGAGGCCGTGGCCGGCGAGCACGCAGGTGCCGCCGCGCAGATACAGGTCGGCGGCGCAGCCCACGGGCCGAGCATACGGCAATGGCGCGTGCTTGAGCATCGCCAGGCCATGGCCGGTGAGATTGTCCTGCAGCGAGAAGAGATTGCCCGACACCGCGATCGCTTCGCTCGGATGCAGCAGCCAACGCTCCTCGGACACCAGGTTCTGATGGACATCGGTCGCTTCGCGCAGATCGACCGCGGTGAGCGTCAGGTGCAGGGGCGAGATCTCGAGCGCCTCGATCACGTCCGAGTCGGGCAGCGCGCGCAGCTCCTTGGCTCCCGCGGCTGGCCGATCGTCGATGATCGCTCCCCGCTGCGGCCCTTCCGCATCCACCGTCATCTCTCCCACCCCCTCCATCACGATGAGCTGCAGGGTGATCGCCGGCGAGCGCGGGTGGATGGTCACGATGAGCTGCAGCGTGCGGGCGCCATCGCGGGAGATCATGCGCACGACCAACGGCTCGACGCCGACCACGGATGGAGCCGCGCCGGCGGACAGCTCGACCGCCCCGCCGCCAGCGAGCGCCGCTCCCGACGGGACCAGCGACGCGCGGGCTGTGGTCTTGCGCAGCCATTCCCGCCCGCTCGCCTTGTCGCGCAGCGACACTGCATAAAGCGCGCCATTCTCGATGCGCCACGAGCGCTCGATGCGGTCGTTGCCTAACAGCAGTTCGGTATCGGACCAGCGCGCGTAGCAGTCATGGTGGCGAGTTGCCTCGGCCATCACACGCCCGCGACGTCGGGGTGCTTGCGCATGCGGTAGCGCAGCGCGATCCGCGCATGCCCGCGCGCCGGAAGCGCGACGATCCAACGCACGAAGCCGTTCTCATCGGCTTTCGCGGCGGGCTGGGTGAGCGTCTGATCGACCTCGATCACCACCTGGTCGAGCGAGGACACCGGAACGCGCTCGGTCACCTCGACGGTGCGCGCTTCGCTGGAGAGATTGCTCAGATTGAGATCCACATGATGCAGTGTCGACGTCCAGCTCGACATCATGCCGCCCTTCTCGGGCTGGGCATGGACCGAGCGGTGGATGCGGATGTCGCCGTCGGGACCCCAGCCGAGATCGAAGCGCGCTCCGGGAGCGACGTAAAGTATCTTGCTGCGCCCGGCCAGACCTCCGCGACGGATGAGATCGACCGGTCCGGCGAGCAGCGGCTGGCTCGCCGTGTTGGCCTGGCCGGTGCGCAGGATGGCTGCTGGCGCCAGTTCGCCAATCACCGTCAGCGTCGACTCGACCGGGGCAGAGAACTGGAAGAGCGGCATGCGGTGGGACATGCCATCGGATGGGATGGTCGCCGGCCCCTGGCACGACAGCAACCTGGTCTCGCCGCCGTCATCGATGCCCATCACCTCGGCAGCCGGAGCCCCGGCCTCGCCACCGGTGGTCTGCACTGCCTGCTCGCGCACATCGACGGTGATCGCCTGTTCCTTGCGCTTGAGCGACAACTGATCGCTCGCGAGCAGCGGCGGAGCGGTTCCGAGGCTGGCGCGCTCGGTCGAGCAGCGCAGCGCGACGGCGTTCCAGTCCTCGCCGGTATTCTGCCACACCGAGGCGTCGCACGAGAATTCGACCTGTGCCTTGCCTGCTTCCTCGCTCAGCCGAGCCGAGTGGTAGGGCCGCCAGCACGCGCCGGGTACGATGTACGCGAGGCGGAATTCCTGTTCGCCCGCCGCCTCGGCATGGACGTCGCACACGACGATCGCGGACATGGACGCATGGACTCCCGAGGCGGCGTCGATGCGCTGCTGGAGATCGCCGATGATCCGCTCGGCGTCTTGGAGGCTGATCTCGAGTTCGACGGAGCGTAGCCGCAGCTCGCGCTCGCGGTCGGCGATGCGGTCGAGGCTCGACTTCCATTCCTGGGTGGCGTCCTTGGCCCACGCCGCGTCCTCGCCGATCTCGGCGATGGTGTTGGACAGCACCTGGCCGAGCTGCTCGAGCTCGACACCGGTCAGGCGCAGTTCCTCGGCGCCGCGCTCGCGCTCGCGCTCGAGCGGCCGCTGCTGCGCGATCAGCGCGGCGATGGAGGCGGGCTGGTCGGCGCTGGCGATGACCCGCTGGCGCACCACCCGCAGCGCGCCCACACGGGCGCCGGTAACCGTGGCGATGGCGGTCTTGTCGCTGAGCACCGGCGCGACTCCGGATACGCGCACGGTCGAGGCGCCAACCGGCAGCTTTACGCGGCCCGAACGCACCACGTGGGCGCGATCCTCGAGCACCGTGACCTCGGTGACGGGCGCGATGACATCGATCGCCGCGGCGGCGATGGCTGGCGGGGTCTTGGGTGGCATGGTCATTCCTCGCGCCGGTTGCCGCCGGCGATCTCGGATTTGGATGGGATAACCACGGTGTACACGGCGGTAAGCTCCTGGGCGGCGCCGGCCGCCAGCTGCACGCGCCAGCGATGACCACCGTCGAGATGCTGCCCTTCCTGGCGATAATCCTCCCACGCGGGCGCGACCTGGACCACCTTGATCTTGCAGTCGTCGACGCCTGGCGTCGGCACCGGCAGGCGTTCACGCACCTCGAGCGCGACCGGAGCGCGCAGCTTGTTGGCGATGCTGATGGCGATGCGGTGGGTCAACGCCAGCGACCCGCCGAGCATGCCCGCCGACTCCTCCTCGTACGAGGTGTTGCGCGCCACGCTCACCCCCTGCTCGACACCCAGGCCGAGCGCCAGGGAACCGCCCGGCACGGTGACGCCGACCTCGGCGGTCATGAGGTAATCCTCGGCGGCGTAGACGTCGGCGGGGCCATCGAGCAGCGGCACCTCGAACGGATTCGCCAGCTGCGCCACGCGGAATACCTCGCGGCTTTCGCGCGGCACCACCACGTGCTCGAGCTTGGTGGGAGCCGGACGCTCGCCCAGCGGCACCGCGTGCCAGGCACCGTCGGATGGAACACTCGCCGGAGCCTCGACAGGATAGGCGTAGGCGAATTGCGGCGTGGATGGGATGCGGCAACCCTGCGGCAGGGCGACGTATTCGGCCTCGTTCGCCGTGGCCATGGCCATCGCGACGACCTGCTCGACCTCGATGGTGATCACGATGCGCTGCTCGGTGATCACCGCCGCGTAGGCGTCGGAGGCCGACAACGGGGTGAGTCGACCGCGTCCGCCATGCTCGGGCGGCGCAAGCCGCAGCCTGCGGTAGGCGAGCAGGTCGTCGGCTGGACGATCGGCGGGGCGGTCCGCTTCCATGGGAGCCGGCGCGGATTCCTCGTGCTCCGCCTTCTCACCGCCCGCGTACCCGGCGCGCGACTCGGCGATAATCGATGCCGAATTGCTCACTGCATCATCATCCTTGTCGAGGTCGGCTCTGGCCCGGCGTGACTTGGCCATGGCGCCAGCAGGCGCCGCGGAGCGCGCGGGTGCGGGAGCCGGTGCCGGAGGAGGCGCGGGCGCATCCCGGTACGATGCCACCGACCCGAGACTCGGCTGCGGCATCGGCGCGGACTTCTTCGCTGGTTTGGGCTTCGCCGCACCGAATCCACCCACTTTCATCCGCTCGCCACTCTCGAGCTTCTCGCTCTGCTGCCTCGGCATCTCGCGTGCGATGGCCGCGTCGAAATCGGCATATAGTGAATCGGCCCCACGCGGCGGCTCACGCCATCCCGGTTTGCGCGGAGACGGCTGGCGACGGCCGATACGCAGGCTCGCGAGTTCCGGCAGCTCGTGCCAGGCCATCGCATCGGCGGTGGACAGGGTGAGTTTGACCGCGTCCCAGTTCTCGCCACTGCGCTGCACGACCGAGCCCCGCACCTGGATCGATGCCGCGGCCATGGCGCGATCGAAGCGGATGGTGTAGCTGGGCGCCCAGCGCGCGCCGGGCACCAGGTAGTCGATCAGCAGCATACCCGCTGCCGGCGCTCCGGCCGGCCAGCGCAAGGACACCACCGCCGATTTGCGCAACTGGTGCTCGCGCGATTGCCGCGCCGACGAGGCCAACTCGGCTTTCGCCACCAGATCGGCGAGTCGCTCGGATTCCAGACGCAGCTCCTCGCGCAAGCGTTCACGCTCGAGGATCAGGCGTTCGGATTCCGCGCGGCGGAAGGCCAGGAGCGCGAGCCTCGCCCCGGTCGGCGAGGACGGCGGCGGAGAACCGCGCACCGCACGTGGACGTTCGGGGATGACCAGGTTCTCGAGCTGCGACAATCGGTTTTCGCAGAGTTCGAGACCGACCCGGGCCCGGGCCTCGGATCGCAGCGCCGACAGGAGCGCCGCGTCCTCTGGCGGCGGCAGCGACACATCCGCGTCAGCGGGCTCAAGCGCGATGGCGAGGTCGCCGGCAATGGCGGCACCCCCTTCGATCCGCACGCGCAGCGACGCGTCGTCGAGACACAGCGGCAGGCCGGTCATCCGTACCCGCTCCGGACGCGCGGACAGCGAAGCCAGATCCGCCGCACGGGTGACGAGCGCGCCCGAGGTGAACACCGTCACCGCGGAGATGCGAGAGATCAGAATCGGCACGGTCATGCGTTCCCCCTGCACGCCCAGCAGACGCATGCCAAGGCCGACAGTCAAGCTCGGCAGATGATGCGCGAGTGTTGCGCTCATGTTGCGCGAGGAAGCTCGTCGCTCGATCCTGCCGCGATACGCGGCGATCGAAACGAGGCGATGAACAACGAGATGGGAGCGGACGTATCAGGCGGTGCGGATGAGCGGCGCTCTCACCGGCCGATTCGCCTGCCAGTCGTGGAATCGGGCTTCGAGCTCGGGATCGTGGTGGGCACTCGCGAGACACGTCACCGCGAACGCGCGGGCCGCCACCATGTCTGCGTAGGCCTCAGGGGTCGCATACTTGAGGCTCGCCGACCCAAGCGGGATCCCCTGGGCCCGTAGCCATCTCCTGAACGACTCACAGGCGCGCAGACCATCTGCCTCTCCATCGAGGCTGAGACGGCCATGGGGAATCAGCGCCGCCTGGTGATTGCGCAGGGTGATCACGACGAACAAGCCGTGTCCGCCGAGCTGATGGATGACATGCACGTGTGAGACGTCGGTGGCGCTTACTCGCAGCGTGGCGGAGGGATCAGAGAGATCGATGGTCCGGGTAATGCGGTACATGGTACCTCCCTCACCTCGTATCATCCCTACTCGACGTTGGACGTACAGAACCATCTGTATGAGTTGTTTAGGCAGGCAAATCGCCCTGTGATGCACCTGCTTCAACCTCTTTAACCAGTGCTAAATCTCGGGTGCTCGTGGCCATGATCCCACGTTCCGGGCCACGGGGCGCCCGGTCTACGATCGGTCATCAGGACTCTTGGCTCCCCAGCCAGGTGACAAAGCCGCGCAAGGCTTGCCCGCGATGGCTGCGGGCATGCTTCTCCTCGGCTCCGAGCTCCGCCACCGTTTTGCCGAGGTCAGGCACCAGCACGTAGGGATCGTAGCCGAAACCGCCTGCGCCGCGCCTGGTCGCGATGTGCTCTCCTGCGAAAGTCCCGCTCCAGGTGAGCGTGGGCTCCCTGGGCCGAGCGAGCGCGATGACGCAGCGATAGCGGACGTGGCGATCGGAATGCGGCGCGAGCTCCTCGATGAGCTTGCGGTTGTTGGCTTCGTCGTCGCATGGCTCGCCCGCGTAGCGGGCGCTGTACACGCCTGGACGCCAATCCAACGCGCGCGCCTCGATTCCCGAATCGTCGGCGATCGTCCACTCGCCGGTGGCGCGCAGGCCCGCCTCGGCCTTCTTGATGGCGTTCGCTTCGAAGGTGGTCCCATCCTCGAGGACATCGGGATCGTAGCCGATGTCGGCTGGCGCCAGCACTGTGAAGCCGAGCGGCACGAGGATTTCGCGCAGCTCGCGCAGCTTCTTCTGGTTACCGGTGGCGAGTAACAGGCGGCGTGGGCTCATCGGTCGGAGTCCGGACATGGAACGACCCGGCGGGAAACCCACCGGGTCGGTGACGCGCCGAGCGCGGCGGGAGAATGATCAGTGCTTCTTTTTCGGCGCGACCGGAGCCGGCTTCGGCTGCGGAGCCAACGGGCGCTGGGCTGGCTGCGGCTGCTGCTGCACGGGCTGCTGGGGCATGGCGGTAGCCATCTGGATGCGCGGCACGATCAGCTGCATGCCCGGCTTCACCTTGGACTCGTCCTGGATGTCGTTGCGCTTGATGAGCCAGCCGAGATCGATGTTGTACTTGCGCGCCACGCTGGCGAGCGTTTCGCCCGGCTGCAGGGTGTGGTACTGCTCGCCTTCTCCGGCCTGTGGCTTGTTGCCGATCGGAGGCGTGCCGCCTTCGGCGTAGTAGGCGTGGCCTTCGCGGTCAGGCACCACGGCCATGTTCTGGCGGCGATCATCGCAACCAGTGGCGAGGTACAGGGAGGCGATCGCGGCGCAGGCGAGGATGTAACGCATGGCGCGAACACTACGGGGCAAAAGCCCAAGTGGCAAGTGCCGGTTTTGCAGGAGCCTGCGCCCGAGAACACCGCCGCGCCTTGCTGGCATGCAGGCCCGCCGTACGGTTCGTCCCCCCACCTTGCGATGACGCCATGACCGATCCTTCCAGCAGCAGCAGCGGCAGCAGCGACCGACGAGCGGCCCCCTCGACGCAACCAGGTGCGAGCCCGGCCAAGCCTCCGTTCGAGAAAGTGCCGGCAAACGCCAGCTTCCCAAAGATCGAGGAAGGCATCCTCGCGTTGTGGGAGCGCCTCGATGCATTCCGCGAGTCCAACCGCCGCCGCGCCGGCAAGCCGGAATTCGTCTTCTACGACGGCCCGCCCTTTGCGACCGGCACGCCCCATTATGGGCACCTGCTCGCCGGCACCATCAAGGACATCGTGCCGCGTTACTGGTCGATGCGCGGCCACCACGTCGAGCGCCGCTTCGGCTGGGACTGCCATGGCCTGCCGATCGAGAACCTCGCGCAGCAGGCCATGGGCCTGACCGGCGCCGCGGACATCCGCAAGACCGGCATCGCGGCGTTCAACGAACAATGCCGCTCGATGGTGCAGACCTACGTCGGCGATTGGCGCCGCACCGTCACGCGCATGGGCCGCTGGGTCGATTTCGACAACGACTACAAGACCATGGACCCGGCATTCATGGAGTCGGTGTGGTGGGTATTCAAGCAGCTGTGGGACAAGCAGCGGGTCTACAAGGCCCACCGCATCATGCCGTACGATCCGGTACTGGCGACGCCGCTGTCGAACTTCGAGGCGGGGAACAACTACAAGGATGTGCAGGATCCCGCGGTGACCGTGCGCTTCAGGCTGAAGCACACGATCGAGCACTTCGTCGGGCTGTTGGACGGCCGGCAACTGGATCCGACCAAGCCAGATGCCGAGGTCTACGCGATCGCCTGGACGACCACGCCCTGGACCCTGCCCGAGAATCTCGCGCTCTGCGTCGGGCCCAACATCACCTACTGCTTCATCGAGGACGCCAAGACGCACGCGGTGTTCCTGCTCGCGGCGGATCGCGTCACCGCGTATTTCAAGCATCCCGAGGATTACCGGGTCCTGGGCGAGATGTCCGGCGAGGAATTGCACGACGAGGTGTACGAACCGCTGTTCGCCAATTTCTCGGAACACGCGCAGGCCTTCCGCATCGTCACCGACGACTTCGTCACCACCGGCGACGGCACCGGCATCGTGCACATGGCGCCGGCCTACGGCGAGGACGATTACCGTGTCTGCCGCCGCGAGGGCATCGCGCCAGTGGATCCGCTCGACGCCGAATGCCGTTTCGACGCCACCCTCGAATCAATCGGCGTACCCAAGGGCACGTTCTGCAAGGACGCTGACAAGGCGATCATCAAGCACCTCAAGGACGGCGGCAAGCTCGTCCACCAGTCGACCATCGTGCACAGCTACCCCTTCGGCGAGCGCAGCGAGGCGCCGCTGATCTACCGCGCCATCGAGGCGTGGTACGTCAAGGTCGAGGACATCCGCGACAAGCTCGCGGCCAACAACGCCAAGATCCGCTGGATCCCCGAGTCCATCGGCGCCAACCGCTTCGGCAACTGGCTGAAGGACGCCAAGGACTGGAACATCAGCCGCAATCGCTTCTGGGGTTCGTGCATCCCGGTGTGGGTGAACGTCGACGACGCCAAGGACATGGTCTGCGTGGGCTCGGTGCAGGAGCTCGAGAGCCTCTCGGGCGTCCGCGTCACCGATCTGCACAAGCACCACGTCGACCAGGTAGAGATCCGCAAGGACGGCAAGACCTACCGGCGCACCCCGGAAGTGCTCGACTGCTGGTTCGAATCGGGGGCCATGCCCTATGGTCAGCAGCACTACCCCTTCGAGAACAAACAGCGCTTCGAGGCGAACTTCCCCGCCCAGTTCATCGCCGAGGGCCTGGACCAGACGCGCGGCTGGTTCTACACGCTGCTGGTGCTCTCGACCTCTCTGTTCGACAAACCGGCATTCACCAACGTCGTCGTCAACGGCCTGATCCTCGCGGAGGACGGCCAGAAGATGTCGAAGCGGAAGCAGAATTATCCGGATCCCACCAAGGTGCTCGACGAGATCGGCGCCGACGCGCTGCGCGCCTACCTGATCAACTCGCCGGTGGTGCGCGCCGAGCCGATGCGCTTCAGCGAAGCCGGCCTCAAGGAGATGGTGCGCACGGTGGTGCTGCCCTACTGGAACGCGCTAACGTTTTTCACCACTTACGCCAGCGTCGACGGTTACGATCCGCGTACCTGGCCGGCGAAGCCTCCCTCTGCCCGTCCGGAGCCGGACCGCTGGATCCTGTCGGTGCTGCAGAGTCTGGTGCGCGACGTGAATACCGAGATGCAGGGCTACCGGCTCTACAACGTGGTGCCGCGCCTGGTGTCGTTCATCGACGACCTGACCAACTGGTACATCCGCACCTCGCGCCCGCGCTTCTGGAAGAGCAAGGACCGCGCCGACCAGACCTCGGCGTACGCGACGCTCTACGAGGTGCTGGTCGACTTCTCGCGCGTGCTCGCTCCGTTCATGCCGTTCCTGACCGAGGAAGTGCACCAGCGTCTGGTGCGCACCGTCGACGCGTCGGCGCCCGCGAGCGTGCACTGGTGCGACTATCCCCAACCGCGCGCCGAGCTCATCGACCAGGAGCTCGAAGCCGGTATCGCCATCGTGCGGACCGTCGTCGGGCTCGGGCGCAAGCAGCGCGAGGACCACAAGCTCAAGGTCCGCCAACCGCTGGCGCGGCTGATCGTGGTCAGCCGCGACGCGAGTGTGCGAGCCGCGGCCGTGCGGCACGGCGCGCAGATCGCCGACGAGCTCAACGTCAAGCGCGTCGAGACCTCGCTGGACGAGGCCGCATTCTGCGCAATCAGCGTGAAGCCCAACTTCAAGGAGCTGCGCGCGCGCGCCGGCGCCAAGCTCAAGGACATCGGTACCGAGCTCGCGCGCTGGGGGCATGCCGAGGTCTCCCGCCTCGAGGCCGGGGAACGCATCGTCGTGGCCGGCGAGCCGCTCGCGCTCGCCGATGTGCTGCTGCAGCGCTCGTCCGCCGAAGGTGCGCTGGTGGCCAGCGAGGGCGCGGTCACCGTCGTGCTCGACACCGTGCTCACGCCCGACCTGGTGCGCGAGGGCATCGCCCGCGAGTTCGTCAGCGCGCTGCAGCAGGCACGCAAGGCCGCGGGACTCGAGGTCTCCGATCGCATTGTCGTGCGCTGGCACGGGACCTCGGCCGACGTGGCGGCGGCGATCGAGGAGCACGCTCGGTACATCGCTGACGAGGTCCTGGCCAGCGACTTCGCGCGCGACGCTGCGCCGCCTACCGGAGCCACGGCATGCGACCTCAACGGCACGCCCGTACTCTATTCCATCACCAAGGCTCTGACCAAGGCCTGAACGCGCTTATGGCGGGCAGAGCCGCCGCAGCCGGTCACTTCGACAATGCGGGCGTCGCCTCGACGGCCTTCTTGACCGCGGCCTTCAGCTCCTCGCCGCGCACGTCCTTGGCGATCAGCTTGCCCTCCGAATCGATCAGGAAGGTCGCCGGGATCGAGTGGATGCCGAACTGCATGGCGATCGCGTTCTCCCAGCCCTTGCCGTCGAACGACTGCGTCCACGGGATGCCCTTGTCCTTGAGGAAGGCGTCCAGCTTGGCGCGATCCTTGTCGAGGCTGATGCCGACGATCTCGAAGCCCTTGGCGTGGTACGCCTCGTAGGCGGCCTTGACGTTGGGCAGTTCACCTACGCATGGCCCGCACCAGGTCGCCCAGAAATCCACCAGCAGCACCTTGCCGCGGAATTCTGAAAGGGCGTGCTGCGCGCCGGCGAGATCGGTGAACGAGAAGTCGGGGAACGGCTTGCCGGGCGCGATCGCCGCCTGCTTCGCCATGCCCTGCAGCGCGCCGAGCACCTCGGGATCGATCTTGGCCTTCTCTGCATCCTCGGCGAGCTTGACGATCTCGGCCTCCTTGCCGTCGGCCTGGCTGTACTGCATGGCGAGCAGGTAGTAGGCGCCGGCGAGGCCCTTGGGTGCGCCACCTCCGGCGATCACGGATCTGAGCTCGGCCTCGCACTTGTCGCCCTGGCCGGTGACCTGGAAGACCTGCGAACGCATCAGGCGCGCGCCGATGGCCGCCTCGCCGAGCGGATCCGCGGCCTGCTCGATCATGGCATCGAGCTCGCCCATCTGCTGCTGGACCTTCTCGGGCGCGACCGACTGCCCCTGCTGGAGGTGCAGCGCCTGGAGCGACTTCTGGGTCTCCTGGAGCTTGGCGGTGATCGCGTCCTCACTGAGCTTCGCCGGAGCGACCGCATCGGCGCTCCATCCCATGGGAAGGACGAGGGCGGTCAGCGCGAGCAGGCGGATGAGCATGTGATTCCCTTCGGCAGGCTGGTTAGACGCGGCGATCGAAGACGTCGATGGAATACATCCATGGAAGGAAGGCGATCCTCCCTCCACGTGTGTGTGGAGGGTACCGCCGCCGGCTGCCGAGGGATGGTGGTGATCAGGGCTTAGGCGCTGGCGTCGCGGCGGCTGGAGCGTCGTCGTCGATGGTCACGCTGAAGCGGTCGCCGCGCTTGATCTTCTTGGCCACCTCGAGGTCCTTCGGAGCGCTGACGCGCCCGAAGACGGTGTAGCGGCCATCGAGGTGCGGAGTCGCCGCGAGCGTGATGTAGAACTGGCTGCCGGCGGTGCCGGGACCGGAATCGGCCATGCCCAGGGTCCCGGCGGTGTGCTTCTCGGGATTCGACGGACCGACCTCGGCGGCGATGGTGTAGCCGGGGCCGCCGTTTCCGACTGGGCCGGTCGCGCCTTCCTTGGTGTTCGGATCGCCGCCCTGAGCCACGAAGCCGGCGACCACGCGGTGGAACGCGAGACCATCGAAGAACTTCTCGCGCGTCAGCTTGACGAAGTTCTCGACGCTGATCGGCGCAGTCTTGTGGAAGAGATCGACATGGATGTCGCCGGCGGTGGTGTGCACCGTGGCGTGGACCACGTCCTTCAGGGCGGCGGGCTGAGCCGGGGCTTCGTCCTTGGGCTTGACGGCCGTGACCTCGGCGGCTGGAGCGGCCGGAGCGGTAGCGGGAGCTGCCTCCTTCACCGTGTCGACGGGCGCCGTCACGCCGGGAGCCGGGGCTGCCGCTGGGGCGGCCTCGGACGAGGCGACGACCGGAGCAGTGGGTGCGGTAGCGGGCGTTGCCGGCGCCGTCGTGGCGGGCGCGGCGAGCGTCGTGGACGACGCAGCCGAGGGAGCGGGAGACGGAGTGGTCGAACCACAACCGACGAGGGACAGGACGAGGATCGCGGCGAGCAACGGCTTCATGAGGATCTCCGGGTGGGTGGGATGCTATGGCCATCCGCGCAAGGCCAAGCCCTGGTCCCCTCCGGCTTACCAGACCCGTGGCAGGCTACTCGAGCCCGACCGCCTCGACGGGGATCTCCAGGCGCACCCATGTCCCGGTGGGCGGCAGAGGGCCCATTGGATGGCGGGCAGGGCTGCCGTCTCCACCCCAACCCAGCTTGTTCTCGCCCCAATACGCGCGGTGCTCCCAGCTGCCTCCCTTGTTCCACTGCAGCAGGATCTCGGTGGGTGGGTTCTTCGGGTCGAGGTAGACGTAGGCGAACAGCGTCTCGCCGCCCTTGAGCCGCAGCGGCGCGGTCGAGGTGAAGAAATGCTGATGCTCGCCGACGCCGATGTTCGACTGATGGGATTGGCTGCCAGAGAACGGCGGGGGATCCACCTTCACCCATTTCCAGTCGTCACCGCCGTCGCTGGCGGGATTGGCGCCCTTGGGCAAGGCGTCCTCGATCCACACGGTCTCCTTCTTGCCGCGGAACGATCCGGCCTTGCCCCAGGTCGCGCGTCCGTCGCACAGGCTGAAGGCCATGCCGTCGAGGTCGGATTTGTCGGTGGTGAAGATGCACGGCCTCCACAGCGATTGATCGATGCCATGAACCAGACCGTGACCCATCTCCATCGCGCTCGCGGGTGCGTCGCCGTCCCAGTCGATCACCGCCACGCCGATACGCATGCCCTTCAGATCGCCTGGGCGCTTCGCCGGATTGGCGCGCAGCGAGGTCCAGGGCAAGGCGATCTCATAGACCATGCCCACCGCATCCGCCGCGATGCGCATCGTCGCGCGATCGGCCGACTGGTCGTTCGCCTGGCCGTCGGCCGGCGCTGACGCGAATGCGCCGCTGAGCACCGTCATCTGCGGCCGTCCATCGACCAACGCCAGGGCGAGCGTTAATGGCGATGCGCTGCCGCGGAAACGCTCCTCTTGCGGATCTATGCCGAGCAGCACGCAATCACCGGTCAGCAGGCTCGCGCCGGGGACCGGATCGACGTGGCGATCGTCCGCTACGTGGACCGAGACGTAGACGTTCGCCGCGTCGTAGCACACCCTGGCCTTGGCGGAGCAATCCATCGGGCCGCTCCAACGCTTCGCGCCCTTGGCCGGCGAATCGCCGATGACGCGCACGTCGGCGGCCGAGGCGATGTCCACGCCGACCACGTCCTTCCAATCGTCGAGATTCCCGTCGATCGCCATGTCGCCGGGTGCCGGCAGCACCGAGAGCTTGGACATGGCCTGGGCCGAGACCGATCCTTCGCCGCCGCTCGATTCGCGCGCGGCTTCGGGAGTGGTCGGCACCAGGGCGAAGAGCCCTTGCTGCGTCCCATAGAGCACGACCCCGGCCAATGACATGGCCGGCATGCCCTCGTCTTCCGGCCAACCGGGAGCCTGGCCGGTCGCCGAGACCTGACCGGTCTCGGTATCGATGACCTGGTAGTCGAAACTGCCCTCGGCCTGGGTGCGGAAGATCACCACGTACTTGTCGAGCATCACCTGCTCGTGGTACTTCATGTTCCAACCTTCGCGGCCTTCGACGAACCAGGCCTCCTTCGCGTCGGCGAGGTTCTTGCCGATGATGCCGTTCTTGCCCTTGCGTTCCCACTCGAAGCGCACGAGGTGCCCGTGGTTCAGATGGAACGCGTAGAGGTGCTTCTGGTCCCAGGTGCCGTTGCCCCCCGCGGTGATCTCCTGGAACTGCGCTTGCCCGGTGGCCGGATCGATCACCGCCGAGACCCAGCGATCCTCCTTGGTATAACAATAGGCGAGAGTCTTGCCCTCCTCCTCGAAGAAATAACCCCACAGGAACGGGAACGGGAACGGCGCCGCCTTCTTGGTGGCGAGATCGAAGCGGGTGGCCTGGCCGGCGTTCTGCACGATGATGGCGTCGGTCCCTACCAGGGTCGCGTTGTCGCGGTCGCCAGGTTTCTGCATCTCGTGCGCCGCGAGCTGTCCGCCTGGCCGCGCGAGATCGCGTTCATCGATGTAGACGGCATTGTCGCGGCGAACCGCGGTGAACACGTGCCCCCCCTTGGTGGTCGCTGCCAGCACGCCCCCGTCCAGGTCGAAGCGCCCGATGTTGGCGCCGGTCGCGAGGCTGAGGATCGACACGCTGCGGTGCCAGTAGACGCGGTACACCAGCACCGCGTCCTCGCCCAGGACCACCACCGGCGGATCACCGTCTTCCTTCAGCGCGTCGAGGAAATAATCGCCGATGTCAGCCATCCACAGCAGCTCCCCGGTTTCGCGATCGAGAGCGGTGAGCGAGAAGCGGTGCACGATCAGGACCATGCCCTTGTTGTAGGTGCACCAGCGCACGTCGGAGGTGATCGGGGCGCGCCAGAGGACCTTGCGGTTGGCCACGTCGACGCGCGCGATGGACTGCTCGAAACGCACGAAGCATTCGCCCGGAGCGCAGCCCGGAGGGCGTTCGATCTTCTCGACTGCTTCGCCGCCGAGGTTCCACGACAGGCCGAGCGGCGATCCTGGCGGCGCGGCGGGAAGCGTCGCCGCGGAAATGGTGACGTCGCGCGCCAAGCCTCCGGCCACGCGGACCGGCTGGACGACCGCGCCCTTTCCCGAGGACAGCGATACCACCACCCCGTTGCCGGTACCGATCAGGCCGTCGCCGACGATCTGCAGATTGCCCGGAATCAACCCGCCCGATCCCAGGTCCTTCCAGGTGCGGAAATCCTCGGTCATGCCGCTCGCGATCGCCACCCGCGACAGCCCCTTGGGCGTCGCTACGTAGATGCTCGACGCGCCGATGGCCGCGGTACCCAGCGTTGGACCGTCGCCTGCCCGCGGCTGCCAGCGCCACACGCGCGCCCCGGTCGCGGCGTCGACGGCTTCGAGGCCCTGCCCTTGCAGCAGCAGTCGCCCCGCGCCCGCGAAGCCGAGGATCTGCCGGCATTCAGAAAGTTCGATCTTCCACGCAGGGTCCCCGCTTCCGCGCTGGAAGCTGATGACGCTGAGGCTGTCGTGGGGCGCCAGGTAGATGCGGCTCTCGTCGGCCAGCACGCGCGTGGGCGCGCGGTTCATGAGCGGCAGCAACGCCGACCAGTCGGTCCAATCCAGGACCGCGCGAGGATAGGTCGCGACCCAGCGCACCGCGCCGTTGGCGGCGTCGATGCATGAGACGGCGCCCAGATCGGTGGCGACATACAGATCCCGGCCGACGCAGGTGGGCGGCGCGGCGTTGCCGCCGACGAACACCTCGAGATCGGCGCTCACCGGCAGGGTCGCGCGGCGAGATGTTACCGGACTCAGCCACAGCAGGTTTCCACTCTCCAGCGCGAACGCCGCCGCGTAGGCGCGGTTCTGGTCGACGAACAACGCGTAGACCCGGCCATCAGCGATCGTCGGAGAGGAGCTGGCGTACATGCCCGCGAGCTGCGGGATGCCCTCGGTCGACCACGCCATGGCGCCGGTTCCAGCGTCGCGAGCGTCGATCACCATCGACCGGCCCCGCGCAACGCGCACCAGGGCCTTACCGCCGCCGAGCGCCGTGGTCGCCTCGGGAAGCCCAAGGAACGACGCCGAGCGGTGCGGATGGCGCAGCGCCGGGAAATTGACCGCAGCGCGCCAGCGCAAACCGCCGGTGGCGAGATCGAGCGCGAAGCTGTCCTCAAGTGTGTGGATGTAGGCGACGCCATGGTCGATGGCCGGGCGGCAGGCGATCTGGACATCCTTGCCGTACGAGAACCGCCGCGCATCGCGCATGTCGATGACCGGCACCGGAAAAGTAGCCAGGATCGAAGTGGTGGTGATCACAGGATCTGCCGCGGCTGCGGGCGGAGCCGGCAACAGCCGGGCCGCCTCGCCGAGGTAGATCTTTGCGTCGACCGCCTTGCCGCCGATCGTCAGGACGCCTCCGATCTTCTCGAGGGCCGCCTTGATGCGGGCAAAACCCGCGCGATCCCCCGCGCCAGCCGCGGCACGTGCCGCCTTGGCGAGCAGGAGCGGCCGTGGCAGTTCGGGATCAGAGGATTCGGCGAGGAGCCGTTCGAAGGTGGCGAGCGCGAGCGACCAGGCGCCGGCATCGAGGTAGCCATCTGCCGCCTGACTGAGCGCGGACGCCGAGGACTTCGCCAACGGATATGCGAGCGCCACGCGCTCGAACGCATCGGGCTGTCCCTCTACGGAGGCGGCCTCGAGCATCGCCTTGGCGCGGCCGTCGAAATGCTCGCCGTAGGACGCGATCGCGACGTCTCCGAGCGCGCGGATGCGCTGCGCGCAGTAGCCAGAGACCGACAGGTAGCGGCCATTCGCGCTCTGGCAGAGCTGTGGGCCGAAATCCTCGATCGCCTTCTGGTAGCTCACCACCGCGCGCTCGACGTCGCCACTGGCGGCGGCGCGGTCGGCGGTGCGCAGCAGCGCGTTCGCCTCGAACGAGATCTCGAACATGGCCTTCTCACCCTTCGGCAGGCGCACCCGCATCTGCGCTTCATGCAGCGTGCGCACCCACCAATCGTCGGTGACACCAAGGGCGACCGCCTTGGTGTAGAAGCTGGCCGCGAGGCGCGGATAGCCCGCGTGCCGGTACAGTTCGCCCAGGCCGTAGAGCGACAGCACCTGCGTCGCCCAGTCGAATTGCGTGCGCATCAACGAACGCAGCGTCGTCATACCCGCATCGAATCTGCCCCATTCGGAGAGCTGGCTTCCAACGTTGTAGCGCAGGTCGCGCACCTGGACGTCGCGCTCGGGGACCAGCGCTTCTGTCGAACTGTCGATGCAGGCCGGGATGTCGGCGAGCGTGGCGGCGTCATTGTGCACCTTGGCCTGCTCGGCGAGGCGCCAGGCAACGGTGAATTGCGTCGCGGAAAAATCGGGGAATGCGCGTATAATCATCCTCCCCAGCGCGACGCCCTGGGCATAGCGATCCGAGCGGATGAGGTTCTCGAAGGCCGCGGCGAGCGACGGGACCGCGTCCGCGCGCGCCTCGGGGTGGGCGTCCAGCAGCGACAGCGCGCCGGCGATGTCGCCCGCGCTGGTGCCGCCCTTGATGCGAAACTGGAAGCCCCAGCCGCCTCCGCCCTGCTGGATCATCGCGAGGATGGAGTTCTTGCCCTTCTTGAAATGCACCGGGATGACGATGCTGTCGGGAGTCACGCCGCGCTGATCGCGATCCTCGTGCTTCTTCTCGCCGTTGAACCACAGCACCAGCCCATCGTCGGCGCCCATGCTCAGTTCGGTGTCGACATCGTCGACAACGTCGATCTCGGTATAGGCGAATGCGCAGCAATTGCCGGGATTGTACATCGCGGCGATGTCGAGGTAGCCGTTGCCCCAAAACTGCGGGCCGGGAACCTGCCAAGGCTTGCCCTCGACCGGCTTGGTGATGTCGACCTTGCTGGGATGCACGTTCTGATCGAGGAAGGCGGCCTCGTAGCAGCGCCAGTTGGCGTTGTCGATCGGGCCCGCGACCGCGAACGATCGCACCTCGCTCGGCAGCGGCCTAGCCTTGGATCCCGCGGCCGAGATCGTGTCGATCTCGGCGAGCAGCGCGGCGCCGGCCTCGGTGTCGGCGAGCGTCGCCCGCACCCACGCCGAGCGGAGCGCGCCGAGCGCCTTGGGATCTGCGCCCGTACCTGCCTTCACGCGCGCCTCGACGCCCGGCAGCGTCGCGCTCGGGAGCGCACTGATAGCCTTGCGGTACAGTTCGGCGGCCTGCTTGTCGTCGCCCTTTGCCGCGATGATGGCCTCGGCGCACGCGACATCGGCGGCGTCGATAGCCATCTGCGCCGGTGAGGCCGCCAGCGCCTTCAGCGCCGCGAGCCGGCGCGGCGCGTCGTTGCGCTTCAGGTTGAGCGCGGCGAGGTTCCTCAAGGCGGTTGCCGACGCCTTGGTCACATCAATCCCGCCCAGGGCATCGTCCACGGGCTTGGTGGCCCGCACGTCGCGCTGGATGGCCGCGACCAGGAAGTCGATGCGCCGGGGATCCGTCTCAGGCAGGCGCTTGGCGATCGAGCGCAGATCGGCGGTGATCGCGTCCTGGTCCCCGAGGCGGAAGTGCACGCGCGCGCGCTCCAGCCCGATCTCCACCTGCTGCTCGGCGTCCACACCCGCCGCTGTCGCCGCCTGCTCGAGGGCTTCCGCCGCCTTGGCGGGCTGCTCCATGCGCTCCCAGAGATGAGCGGCCTTCAGCCGCGCGGCGACCGGATCGGTGCCGGAGCCCTCGACCCAACGCTTGGTGAGCTCCTCCACGTCGGAGGATACCTTCGCCTCGTCGCGCAGTGCCCGGTGCAGCCGTGCACGCTCGATGAGTGCCGCATCGATCTGCTCGGGCGAGGCTTCGGCGTTCTTGGCGACCTCGTCGAGCGCGGCCGCGGCCTCGCGCACGAAGCCCTGGTTCTCCCACAGCCGACTGATCTCCAGCTGCGATGAGATCAAGCCTTCGCCTTCCTCGGCGAAATCGATGGCCAGGCGCTTGAGCAGGGCGATCCGGTAGCGCGGATCCCCGTTCTCATGGCGCAGGGTGAACACCGCGCGACTGGTCTGTCCGCTGAGCAGCTTGACCACCAGATGGTTCTCGCCCTTGCGCAGCGGCGCGGTGACCGATAGGCGCTCGAGCTGCACCTCGCCGTTGTCGCGCCGGTCCTGGGCGATCTCGCGGCCGTTGAGGTAGAGCCGGATCTCGCGCATGCCGTCGAACAGGAAACGCTCGAGGCGCGGAGCGTCCGCCACGATCGTGGCCTCGGCGAAGCGCACGCTGTCGGGGCCTGCGCCAGGGATGACATCGCTGAGGATGATGATGCGATCGGTCGGGCTCTCGCCCGGCACGAACGGGTTCCAGCCCTTCTTGGGGCCGATGACCTCCAGGGTGGCGGTGGGATCGTATGCCGTTTCGGGCCCGTAGGCCTTGGGGCTGGCGGCGAGCGGACCGAGGACCATCCACTGACGCACCGCGCCGGCCGCGGCGATCGTGTCCATGGTTTCCTCGAGCGACTCCTTCTTCTGGTAGGTCTTGAGCAGTGCCGCGGGCACGCTCGGCGGAGAGTTGCTGACCAGAAGTTGCGAAAAGCTGTAGACGAACAAGTCGGCGGTCTTTCCCGGGGTGGTTCCCGGGGTCCCGTCATTGTCGAGGAAGGGTTTCGCGTCCTTTTCGGGCGACCAGCCGCGGCCCACGATCACGCGCTCGGGCGGGCCGCTGAAATCCTTGGTCCGCTCGAACGAGGCCACGCGCTGCCAGCTCCAGCCGTCCTTGCTCGCGAACGCCGAGACGTCGCGCGCGGTGGCGACCAGCCGCAGATGCCCAGCGGCTTGGCCGGGGTAGAACCACGCCTCGGTCGGCTTCTGCTCGGCCTTGCCGCCCACGACGGTGCACAGCCAGGCGCGCCGGCGGACGGCATCGCCCTCACGGCCCTTCTCGCCGCCGTCGCCGATGCCGATGCCGATGCTCGCGGCGCCCCCCCAATAGAGCGCGATCATTGCCGGACGATCGCCGATGCCGGCGCCATCGTCGATGGCGACCGAGCATTCCACGCGTAGCGGAGTCTCGTCGCTGCCGTCCATGCCCTTCAGCTGCCGATCGAGGTGCGCGTACCGGCCAATCTCGGCGGTGAGCGCGAGCGCGCCGTCCTCGACATGGATCGTGCCCTTCGATTCGGCGGAGCGATGGAGATCCCAACCGTCGGGAGCCTTGTCGCCATTCACTCCGTCCCAGGTGAGATCGGTGGCTGACCCGATGCCGCCGAACGAGACGAACAAGGACATGGAGATGACCAGCGCGGTCGCGTAAAAGCCAAGGGTGCGCATCGTCTAGTCCGCCAATCGGTCTTCAGAGAGAGTCATGGGATCTTCAGGGAATCGTCGGGGAGCCTTCAGGGAGTGGTCATCTGATGAGCGTCGGCCAGCCCCAGACCGCGCGGTCGCCGACCGCATCGCCATCCGCTCCGGCCTCGACCACCAGGCGCAGTTCGCGGGCGCTCGCCACCGACACGCAGAGCGCGCGGGGTTTGTCGGCGGAAGTCACCGCGCCGCTGTCGAAGGCCGTCTTGCCGTCCACCACCACCTTCAGCACCGCGCTGCCCGGCCCGGAGGCGAGACCAACCTCGGCCACGAACGATGAGTATTTTCCCGCCAGATCGTAGGAGCACGTGCTGGTGGCATGGCAGGCGATGGCACGGGCGTAGCGGCGGCCGCCGATCGACAGCCAGCCGTCGGGGCCGCGATCGATGGAGATGCCGACATGCGCATCGAACTGCGGCGTCTCGACGACGGATGCTGGCGTGAGCGAGTCCAGCGGCGTGAGGACTCCGCCTTCGCTCCACATGGCGCGCAGCGACGCCGCGGGCAGCTTCAGCACGCCGTGCGGGCCATCGAGGGTGAAGCCATCTCCGGACAAGGACGACAGAGTGCCACCGAGGCGGTCGCCGTTGGCGAGCCACACCACTTGGCGTGTGCGCTCACCGATCGCCGGCATGGGCGGCCTCAGCACCAGCATGCGGATGCGCTCGCGCGGCATCTGCAGGACCTTGCGCCCGGTATCGAGGCCGACGTTCTGCTCATTCACGAACGCGGGAACGCCTTTCACGCGATCGCCGTTGGCGAGCACGACACCGGCGAAATCGCCTTGGCTGGCGAGGGCGTCGCAGGAGTGGATCGGCGAGAAGATGATCGCAGCCACGTCGGCCGACGAGAGTTTCAGCGGCCCGAGGACGTCGCACGCGAAGTCGATCTTGCCGTCCTGCAGGCTGCGTGGCACGCCGTGGAGGACATCGCCGTTCGCGAACACCACGCCGATGTCGAACCAGCCGGCGAGATCGCCCGGACAGTCGAGGGCGATGACGCGATCGACCGCGACGCCAGCGTCGTCGCCGAGCGACAGCTTGCCAGACGCGAGCTTCGGCGTGCCAGTGACCCGCTTGCCGTCGGCGGTGAGCAACGATGACACCTCGGGCGCGGCCACCCGCGGAGCGACGCTTGCGAGCTTCCCCGGTTGAGCGCCTGGTGGTGCCGCCGGCAGTGCCGGGCTCGTCGCGGACGCAGCAGGCGCCGATGACGCCGGAGGCGGCTTCAAGGGTTTCGGCTTCTCGCGCGGAGGCGCCGCCTCGGCGGCCGCCGCGGTGGCCCCCAAGGTTAGCAGCATGACGAGGGATGCGACGCGGCCGGGTCGATGCACGCGGATCACCGCTGGTAGATCGGCAGGTACCGGCACGGGATGGCCAGGATCAGCAGCGGCATGGCGGTAGAGAACTGGTCGTACGGGCCGTCCCATTTGCCTTCGGGCTTCTGGGTGGCCGCGAGATCCTTGATCACCGCCGGGTACCACGAGGCCCAGGCCTTCCGGCCCCAGGCGCCGATGCTCTGCGCCTGGTAGATGCCCATGGTGGAGTAGTAGAGTCCGTAATAGTAGAAGTTCTGGTCGGTGGTCTGGGTGCCGAGGGGCTTGAACTTGAGGATGTAGTCGACGCCCTCGCTGATCTCGGTGGCCTTGTAGTTGCCCGCCACCTGCAGCGAGGTGACGCCGGCTCCGGCTCGCGCGAAACCGGACTCGCCGCCCGGCGTGTAGGCGAAGCCGCCGTCCTTGCCCTGGCCGCGGCTGTTGTGGCACGACTTCACGTATTCGACGCCCGCGTCGATGACTTCCTTCGGCACATCGATGCCGGCGTCCTTCGCGGCGCGCAGGGCCATCAGCTGCATGACCGTCGCCGACAGGTCATCGTCGGCGACGCGCGGCTGATAGCGCCACCCGCCGCGCTGGTTTTGGCACGAGCAGATCAGATCCACCGCACGCTTGAGGACTTCACGCATGCGCGGGTCAGAGGATTCGCCCCACGACTCGGCGATCGCCAGCGTCGCCAGCCCGTGGTGATACATCGGAAACGGGCCCATGCCGTTCTTGTAGATCAGGCCGCTCGGCTGGGCGTTGCGGATGAGGAACTGCAGGGCCTTGGAGACAACCTGTCCATACTCGCCGCTGCCGGGCACGTGCCCGTTGGCCAGGAACGAGAGCGTGCAGGCCGCGGCCACGCCGGTGGTCGGCGCACCCCAGGTCGCCCACGACCCGTCAGGCCGCTGCGTAGTCGCGAGGAAGGCGAGGCCCTTCTTCAGCGCCGCGGCGGAAGCGGGCTGCATGTCGTCGGCGTTATCGACGGCGCGCAGCGGCGCGCAGGCCAGCGCCATGGCGGCGATGGCCGCCAGCGGAGCCAGCAGCGCGCGCTTGATCACTTGGACTGCTCGCCGGCAGCGAGATCGCGGTAGTACTGCGAGAGCGCCTGCTCGTACTTGTGCGGGAACTTCTCGCCGGCGCTGTTGCTGAGCGTTTCGCGCTCGCCCGGCTGCAGGCCCACCTTCCACGCCGCGTTGCCCTTGTTCTTGTCGAGTTCGCCTTCTTCGAGCGAGGCCGTCTTGGGCGTCTCCTTGCCGGGCTTCTTCATCGGCTTGGTCGGCTTGCCGGGCTTGCCCGGCTTGTCCTTGCCGTCCTTGCCCTGCTTCTGGGCGATCTGCTGCTGCAGATCCTGCTTGGCCTTGTCCATCTCGCCGAGCGCCTTCTTCATGTCGTCGGTCGCGGGCTTCTGCTGCATCTTGCCGAGCTCCTTCTCGGCGGCATCGGCATCCTTCGCGGCCTCGGGAAGGTTCTTCATATCCTTCATGTCGGAGGCGACCTCCTTCTGCTGCGACTGGAGCTGGTTGAACTCCTGCTGCTTGCTCTGGGGGCTCAGCTTCTCGGCATTGTCGAGCAGCTGCTGCTGCTGCTTCTGCAGGTCCTCGAGCTGGCTGAGCTGCTGGTCGAGCTCGGCCAGCGACGGATCGGGCTTCATCTCGTCCATCTTCTGCTGCAGATCCTGCTTGGCCTTGTCGATCTCGGAGAGGGCCTTCTTCATGTCATCGGCGGCGGGCTTCTGCTCCTGCTTGCCGAGCTCCTGCTGAGCGTCGTCGGCGTGCTTGGCCGCCTCGGGAAGATTCGGGGTGTCCTTCATCTCGGACGCGAGCTTCTGTTCCTGGCTCTGGAGCTGCTTCATGTCCTTGTCGTTCTTGGGGTCGGCCTTCTGGGTCTTGTCGAGGACGTCCTGCTGCTTCTTCTGCAGGTCGTCGAGCTTATCCATCTGCTTCTCGAGGTCCGCCATGGTCTGGTCGGGCTTCTGCTGGTCCTGCATCTGCTGCTGGGCCTGCTCGAGCTTGTCGAGGACCTTCTGCTGCTCCTGCTGGGCCTGCTCAAGCTTGTTGTCCTTGATGGCGTCGGTCGCCTTCTGGAGATCCTGATCGACCTTCTTCTGCTCGAGATCCTTGGCCGCCTGGTCGGTCTTCTCGGCCTGCTTGGGATCTTCCTTGGCTTGCTGCTTGGCCTGGTCCTTGAGCTGGTCGATCGCCTCCTTGAGGGTGTCCTCGAGCTTCTTCTGCTGTTGGGCGATGCGGTCCTTCTCGACCTTCTCCTGGACGGTCAGGTCCTTCTCGGTCTTGCCGAGGGTCTTGTCAGCGAGCTTCGCGGTCTCGTCCTGGAGTCGCTTCTGCTCGCGCTGCAGGTCCTGGAGATCCTGCTTCTTGCCGATCGCGCCGAACTCCTTCTGCGCGTTGGCCAAGAGCGTGTCCATCTTGGCGAGGATCTCGCCCTGGCCCTGGGACGCCTTGGTCAGCTCTCCGGCCTTGTCGTCCGAGGAGCGCGCCGCGGTCAGGCGGTTCTGCACCCAAGGCATGTTCTTCTCGGTGTCGCCGGCCGCGGGATCGGTCAGGCGCGCGAGCGATTGCGATATCGCGGTGAGCGACTCGGCCTGCTTCTCGTCGCCGATCTTGTTGAAGGTGAATTCATCGACCAACGAGTCCATCTGCTTGCCGGTGGTGGAGGTCAGGCTGGCGACGCCCCGCTGGCTCGACTCCTGGTCACGGACTTCTCGATCAACCGCCTGGTTCGGATCCGCGGCGATGGCGCCAGCAGCGAGACCGAGGCCGAGGAGAGCGCGTAGGGTCGGGGTCATGGGGGCTCCAATGGCGATGGATGCTAACTGAGCTGAACGGTGATTCATCTGCGTTTGTGACGTAGATTCGGACGGCGAATGAGCTTCGGGCCCCGGACCGGGACCATCTCCAAGAGCCTAGGGGACCTGCTTGCGGACCGTGTCCACGGCGTCGTGGACCTCCTTCTGCTTGTCCCGGAGCGTCTTAATCGTTCCAAGCAGTTCAGCCCGATCGCGTTCGAACTGCTCCTTCAGGGTGGCGAGGTCGACCACCGTGAACGAGAAGTGCGGACTGGAGCCGATATTGGGCTCCGGGAGGCGGTTGTCGGAGACATCGATCCAGTAGGTCACCCGCTGGCCCTCGACCAGGTTCAGCCGTGAGAGGTCGAACAGCACCTGACGGGCGATCTGGGTCTCGCCCGGCTGGGCCAGACCCTCGAGCTCGATCGACTTGGCGGCGGCCTCGGCCGTCGTCGACGAGGTGGCGAGCGCCAGGGCGGCCTCCTGGCCGGCGCCGACGGCATCGGGATCGGCGATCACGTACTTCAGCCAGCCCTTGCTGATCGAGTGGTCGTCGCGGGCGCTGAAGCGGATCGGCCACTGCGCGTACTTGGCGGCCGACTTGTCCTGGGCCGGGTACTGGATCGTCACCGTGGGCACACGGTCGGGGATGGCGGTGATGGTGTAAGAAATGGGCGAGGCGTTCTCGAAGCCATCGGCGTCGCGCAACCGGATGGCGTACGAGCCGTTCGCGTCGATCGAGAGCGTCGCGTCAGCTGCGGTACGGGTGGCATCGAGCTCCATCGGCGAGGTCGACTCCTGTTCGCGCGGGCCCGGATCCTTCGCCCCCTCTTTGTTGTCTTTCGAGTTGTCCTTCGAGTCGTTGGGCGTGGCCTCGTCCTTTGCGGCCGCCTCGTCCCTGGACGCGTCTTCCTTCGCCAGATCCTTCCTCACGGGCGTGCGGCGCGACAGCGTCGCCTCGGTCACCGCCTTGGTGAGGATGGCGTGGATCTTGACCACCGTTCCAACCGGGACGCGCAGATCGCCGATCGCCGAGGTCTCGGGCGCGCGTGCCAGGTAAGCCGGGAAGGTGCTGGTCACCGATAGCGCCTTCACCGTCGGACGCTGGTTCACGCGCACGTGCTCCCAGGTCGGCCAGCGGGCGTCGAGCGCCGCGGGGCGGAAATCGAAATCCTCGAGCGCCTGCGCCACCGAGCCGCGGAACAGCACGCGGCCGTCCGGGGCATCGAGCACGCGCTTGAGCTGGAGGTCGGAGTTCTTGCCCCCGACTGGCCTGATCGCCGCGGTCGCCTCGTCCGGCACCTTGCGCGTCGGATCCAGCTCGAGCTCGATGGCGAACGGCTCGCCCTTGCCGACCACGCCGCCATGACTGACCGCGATGATGCTGGCCGCGGTGGGGTAGGCAGTTCGCGTCAGGGCCATGCGCGCGAGCAGCGCGCCGGTGAAATCGCGACGCCACCAGCCCAGGCCGACCGACAACAGCAGCAGGGCGAGCGCCGCGATACCGACGCGTTTGAGCAGCCGGCGATTGATGATGGAACCGAAATCGATGGCCTCGGTGAAGCCGACGGTCTCCTCCTCGAGCGCCTCGATCATCTCCTCGGAAACCATGGTGCCGTGATCGCCCGCCATGCGCGTGAGCTGCACCGTCGAGATCAGCCGGCCGCGCAGCTCGGGATGGCTGCGCTCGACGCGCATGGCGATCTGATCGTCGCTGCGCTGGGTGCGTAGCTCGGCGACGATCGTGCGCACCACCACCAGAGCGAACATGCCGACCATCGTGAGCAGCAGCAGGCCACGCGCGACCTGATCGCCGGCGCCGCCGCCGATGATGCGCGACAGCACCATCCAATCGAGGATGAAGAACGCGGCGAGCAGCCCGATCAGGGCGAGCAGGCATTGAGCGGCCCCAGCCAACAGATGCACGCGCCGCAGCCGGCTGCGCACGTCGTCCAGGCGATCGAGCAGGACGTCGCTCATAGCAGATCCGACCTCTTCCTCAGGAACCACTCGCTGCCCAGGAACAGCGTGAGCAGGATCATCACGCCCGGGGCGTTCCACAGCGTGCGCTCGGCGCGCCGCTGGTTGCTGGACTTCTCCTTGGCAGTGAGCGCCTTGGCGAGCTCCTGGATGTTCTCGAGCGGCAGGTAGGCGCCGCCGCTGGCCTGCGCCATGCGCGTGAGCAGCTCCTGGCGCTGACCGATGTCCTCGAACTCGATGCGCGGATTGACCACCGAGACCACGCGGTCGGCGGTCTCGCCGCCGCTCTCGACGCTGATCCGCCAACGGCCTTCGTCGGAGGGCACCCATTCGCCGCTGAACACCCCCGGCTGATCCTTGCGCGCGCCGAGCGTGACGGTGTCGCGGCTGAGCTCGCGCTCGACGGTCGCGGTCACCGAGTCGGCGGCGACCGGGTTGAAGCCGCTGTCGAGCAGGCGGGCGATGATCTGGGCGTGGTCGCCAACGGCATATTCGGAGCGGTCGGTCTCGACCTGGGCGCGATCGGACGAACCGAGCAGGTGCGCCATGGCGAGCGAGCTGACCATCTGGCCCCACAGGCGGCGGTGCTGCGCCGCGCCCGGGTGGTAGCGCCAGCGCCAGGCCTCGTCGCTCGCGAAGTAGACGACCTGGCCCTTGCCGTAGCGCTGGCTGGCGAGGATCGGCATCTTGGCGTCGCCGACGGTGCGGTCGGGATGCGCGAGCAGCGTGGTGGCGCCCGACTTGACCTTGCGCGACGGATAGAACCAGAAGAGCTGGTCAGCCTGGCGCCACTGCAGCTCGTTCTCGCCTGCGTCGGGCGAGAAGCGCAGCGGCGGCCAACGCGAACCTTCAGGGGTCACCACCGGACGGAAGCCGTTCTTGATGGTGTGGCTCAGCTCGTCCTCGACGGTGGGCGCCGCCATCGTATCGACCTCGACCGGCAGCATCGCGGCGAGCGGCGAATTCTGGTACTGGCCGGGCATGTGGTTGCTGCCGGCGATGGCGAGCAGGCCACCGCCTTCCTTGCGCACGAACTCCTCGAGCGCCTTGAACTCGTCGTCCGAGAAGAAGTCGGGCGCGATGTCGCCGAGCACGATCACGTCGAAGTTGCGCAGCTCGGCCGCGGTCGGGAACTGGCGCATGGTCTTGGCGCCGCGACCGCCGGAGTCGCCTTGGCGCAGGATGAAGGTCGGCGCGATGCGCTGGCGGTCGGCCTCGAGGATCGACTTGACGAAGCGATACACGTAGCGCGGCGAATCCTCGATCATCAGCACGCGGATCTTCTTGTCGACGACCTTGACCCCTACCTTGGCGCGGCGGTTGTTCTGCATATCGGCTTCGTCCGGGAATGCGGTCAGCTCGGCCACGTAGGTGAAGACGCCCTCCTTGTCGGGGAGCACCTCGACGGCGCGCATGCGTTCGAGATCGTCGTTGAGGTCGACTTGCTCCTCCTTGACCACTTCCTCGTTCTTCTGCTCGTCGATGCGCTTGATCACCAGGGTCGCCTGGCGACCCGAGTAGCCGCGCTGCTTGATGCGCACGTTGAGCTGAAAGCGGTCGTTCTTGAAGACCACGTCCTCGCAGAACAGGAACGGGATCTCGAGATCCTTGGCCTGGGGCAGGCCGACGCCGACGGTGTAGATCGGAGCGCCAATGGCCTTGGCGGCCTCGACCGGATCGTCGCCGCGGTTCGAGCCGCCGTCGCTGATCACCACGATGCCGTCGAGCTTGCGGCCCTTGGAGCGGCGAGCCGCGTCGAGCAGGGCAGCGCCGAGCTGGGTGGCGTTGTCCATGGGCGCGCCGAGCTTGTCGAGGGCGCCGCCGCCGCCGGCCTCGATCGGCGTCAGCTCGAACGGGGTCACGGCCGCGGTCTTGCCGAAGGTGTAGGCCTCGACCTTGAAACGGTCCTTCAGCACGCGTAGCGGGTCGAGCTGCTTGCTAGCGAAGGCCGCCTTGACCAGGTCGGTGCGCGTGGCCTTGTCGACGTCGGCACGGTGGTCCTCGCCGAGGATCTTCACCGCCGAGGCGATGTCGGCCGGCTCGGTGCGGCGGTCTGCAATGCCCATGGACTGCGAGGCGTCGATCAGCACCAGCAGGCTACCCTTGCTGTCCTCGGCGCGCGTGACTTCGAGGAAGGCCCCGGTGAGGATGAAGAGGATGACGATCCACGCGCCGACGCGCAGGCCGGACAGCAGACGCTTGCGGCTCGTCGGCACGTACGACGCCTCGCGGCGGTAGAACCACCACACCATCGCCACCGCGCCGACCAGCAGCAGTGCGAACACCAGCTGCATGAGCGGGGTCTGCAGGCGTGGGAAATGGATCCCATGGATCTCACCGCCGCCATTGGTGGGATCGCCGAGGCACAGCAGCCAGAGCAGCAGCTTCATCGGCTCATGCTCCCTTCGGCGCCCAGCGCGCCGCCAGGATTGATTCAGCGAGCAGGCAGCCGACGACAATCGCGAGCAGCAGCGGCCAGATCTCGCGGCCGACGCGGCCGCGCGTCACCTGCGCGCCGACATCGCTCTCGGACGCGATCAGCTGCCATTCGAGCCCCGCGCTGCGCTCGCGCAGCGCCTCGGGCGACAGCGTGTCGAGGATCGATTCGTCGCGTGGGGCGTTGGCCGCGAAGCGCAGGACCGCATCCTCGCGCGCGAGGTCGTAGAAACCGGCGAAGGGCGTGTCCGGAATCTCGGCGCGGGCCGAGCGGCCGTCGGGAGACAGCACCGCGGCGATCGCGCCGGCGCCACCGCGCGGATCGTGGGTCGCCAGGCGCGCGCCCGCGTCCTTCGCCGGCAGGATCGCAACAATCGGGTCGTGCACGCGCACCGTGGGCGAGTTACGGCGCGAGAGCACCACATGCTGGACGGCGCGCCGGGTGACCATCAGGAAGGCCGGACGCAACGGGAAATCGGACCACTCCTTGTCCGCGGAGCCCGCGAACAGCAGCACCGAGCCGTTGCCGAGGGCGCGCTCGACCAGCGCGGGCTTGCCGTCGGAGAAGCTCGCGACCACCACCGACGCGTCCGACGCGGGAGCGCCAGCGGCCGGAGTCGGCGGCGCGGGGACCTCGAGCGTGTACGCCTGGTAGAAGCGCGGCTGGGCCAGATAGGGCTGGGTCTCCTTGTCGGCGAAGAAGGCCATGATCGGGTGGGTGAGGGCGGCGGTAGAGAGGCCGATGCCCTTGGTGCCGTTCTCGCCGGGGAACTCGATCGGCTTGGCGCTCAGGCGCGCCGGCAGCACGCCCGCGCGCTCGCCGAGCTGGGCGTTGTAGCTCTCGGCCTTGACGTTGGCGCCGAGGAAGATGATCAGGCCCTTGCCGCTGGCGACGAAGGCCTTCAGGCCGTCGGCGAGGCTGCTCGGCAACTCCGCGACGTCGCTGAGTATCACCGCCTGGTAGGTATCCAGCGCGGTATCCGCGAGCGCTCCAGGCGCGATGACGGTGGTGTCGATGAGGTTCTTGGCCACGCCTTCCTCGTCCACGGCGGCGCCCGGTGAGAGCGCGGCGCGGATGAATCCGGCGCCGCCCGCGTAGCCCCCCTCTGACGAGCCATCGACGATCAGCACGCGCACGCGGTCGATGACGTCCACGCTCAAGTAACGCGCGTTGTCCGCCGGCAAGTGGTCCGCACCGATGCGCGCCTGGACGCGGTGGCGTCCACCCTCGGCGAAACGCGTCTCGAGGCGCACTTCCTGCGTGCCGTCAAGATGGTCGAGGACCGTCGAGGCGGCCTTGCGCAGTTCGCCCGCGCGGCCGTCGTCGACTAGCAGCTCGACTTCAACGTTCGCCGCCGCGGCGGAGCCGACGCTGGCGTGATTGCGCACCGTGGCGATGAAGGTGGTATCCGTTTCGCTCGTGACCAGCTCGTCCTCGGGCTCGAGCCTGTCGATCGACACGTTGTCGACCATCGCCCGCGAGGCGTCGGCGAGGTACAGGCGCACGTCCTTGTGGGACGCGATCTCGGCGGCGAGGGATTTCCACGAAGCGTCGTCGGTCGACGGCCAGGCGTTCGCCTGCATGTCAGTGAAGATGTAGATCTCACGCGCGCCATCGACGTGCTTGAGGATGTCCCAGGCCTTGGCCAGGGCCACCGCGAGGCTGGTGCCGCCGTCGGACAGAGCGGCCTTGTCGATCGCGCCGGCGACGAAGCCGAGATCATGGCTCGGCTCGGAGACTTCCGCCTGGGCGACGTCGCTCATCAGCACGAGCGCCGCGCCGGAGCCCTTCGGCAGCTGGTCGATGACCGCCTTGGCCTTGACCTTGGCGACGCTGAAGCGTGTGTCGTTGCCGTCGAGGCAGCCCATCGACAGGCTGTTGTCGAGCACCACCACGCTGTTGAGCCCGCCTCCGCCGCCGAGCAGGCTGAAGCGCCCCGGGGCGATGGTCGGGCGCGCGAGCGCGAGCGCCGCGAACACGATCGCGCAGGTGCGCAGCGCGAGCAGGATCAGGTCGCGCATCTGCAGGCGCTTCGAGTTCTTCTGCAGGGTCTTGAGCAGGAACTGGATCGCCGCCCACTCGATCACCTTGAAGCGCTGCTTGTTCAGCAGGTGGATGATGATCGGCACCGCGCCGAGCGCGACGAATCCTGCAAGCATGATGTTGAGGAACATCATGGGAGGCACCGTGCAGCGTGCAGCGTGCAGCGTACGGCGAGGGACATGACAATCGATCCCAAGCGCGCATCAGTCGTCGCTGGAAAAGCGGATCCGAGCATGGGCCACGACTCGTCGTCTTCTCGCCGCCCACCGCACGCCGGACACCGCACGTAGCTCCTCACGCCCTCACCGCCCCCCGCGCGCCGGCTCCGGACATGTGCTCGCGCTTGGCCAGGTAGGCGGCCAGCGCCACGTCGACCGGGGTGTTGGTGTTGGCGAGGATGTAGTCGATGTTGTTCTTCTGGCAGACCACCTTCACGCGCGCGAGGTGCTTGTGCAGCTCCTCGAGATAGGCCTGCTTCACCGAACGCGGGTGGCACTTGACCTTCACCTCGAGCTCGAGGCCCTTGAACTGGACCATGCCCTCGAAGGGGAAGGTGAGCTCGTCGTCGTCGAGCACGTGCATCACCACCAGCTCGTGACCCCCGTGGCGCAGGTGCTGGAAGCCGGAGAGGATGGCCTCGACGTCATCGAAGAGGTCGCTGACCAGGAAGAAGATGCCGCGGCGCTTCACGCGCTCGGCCATGGTGTGCAGGACGCGGGCGACGCCGGTGTCGCCCTCGGGTTCGGTGTCGTCGAGCAGCTTGCAGATGCGGTTGATGTGCACCTTGCGGGTCGAACGCTCGGCGTAGTCCACCAGGTCGTGCTTGAACACGCCCACCGCCACCGCGTCCGACTGGTTCAGGATCAGGTAGCTCAGCGAAGCCGCGACCAGCTTGGCGTATTCGAGCTTGGTCACCTTGCCGGCGGCATTCGCACCGCCGTAGGCCATCGAGGCGCTGGCGTCGACCAGCACGTTGGTGACCAGGTTGGTCTCGGCCTCGTACTGCTTGATGTAGTAGCGCTCGTTCTTGCCCCACACCTTCCAGTCGAGGTGCTTGAGGTCGTCGCCGGCGACATAGCCGCGGTGCTGCGCGAACTCGACGCTGAAGCCCTTGAACGGGCTCTTGTGCATGCCCGAGATGAAGCCCTCGACGACCAGCTTCGCCTTGAGGTCGAGCCGCGCGACTTTCGAGATGATCTTGGGATCGAGAAGAGCCATTAGTGCACGCCGCCCGTACGCAGGCGCAGCCCGCGGGGGCGGCTATGGGGGGCTATGGCCCCCCATGAACGCGCTGCCCCTACCGACCGGGGCCTCACGCCGCGCTGCCCCCTTGGAAGCCAGGGGTGAAGGGTTTTTGAAACAAGGGCGGCGATCGGGCTGGTCACGGCCGCTCAGCCCTTGGAGACGGTTTCGAGGAGCTTCTGGATCACCACGTCGGTGGTGATGTCCTCGGCCGAGGCGGTGTAGCTGCAGGCGATGCGATGGCGTAGCACCGGGCCGGCGACGGCTTCGATGTCTTCCCACGAGACCGCGTAGTTGCCGTGCAAGACGGCGCGGGCCTTGGCGGCGAGGATGAGGTTGATCGAGGCGCGCGGACCGGCGCCCCACGAGATCCACTCCTTGATGAAGGCGGGAGCCTCGGGCTGATTGGGGCGCGTGGCGCGCACCAGGTTCTTCGCGTACTCGAGCACCTGATCGGCGACCGGCACGCGCAACACGAGCTTCTGCACGCCGATGACCTGCTGGGCGGTGAGGACCTTCTGCACGCCCTTTTCGTTCTCAGCCATCACCGGGCTGGCGACGCGACGCATGACTTCCAGCTCCTCGGCGTCGGAGGGATAGCCGACCGAGATCTTGAACAGGAAACGGTCGAGCTGCGCCTCGGGCAGCGGATAGGTGCCTTCTTGGTCGATCGGGTTCTGGGTGGCGAGCACGAAGAACGGCGCATCGAGCACGTGGCGCTCGTTGCCGATCGACACGCTCTTCTCCTGCATGGCCTCGAGCAGCGCGGCCTGGGTCTTCGGTGGCGTGCGATTGATCTCGTCGGCGAGCACGATGTTGGCGAAGATCGGGCCGCGCATGAATTTGAACTGGCGCTGGCGGGTGGTCGGATCCTCTTGCAGCACTTCGGTGCCGACGATGTCGGACGGCATCAGGTCAGGCGTGAACTGGATGCGCTTGAAGGACATGTCGAGGCATTTGGCGAGCGTGCTGATGAGCAGGGTCTTGGCGAGGCCGGGCACGCCTTCGAGCATGCAGTGGCCCTTGGCGAAGATGCCGATCAGCAGCTGGTCGACGACCTCCTCTTGGCCAACGATGACCTTGCCGAGCTCGCTGCGCACCGTCGCGGTCGCCTGCTGCAGCCAGGCCAGGGCCTGCTTGTCGCTGGCGGCCTTCTCACCGCGGCCGGTTGCAGAAGCCTGTTCCTGGGGATCGCGGGCGGGGGCGGCTTCAGCCATCGGAGAAATCCTTTTCGAAGTGACGCAGTGGATGCGGTATCAGCAGTGGAATCACAGGAGCTGTCGTCAGCGGTCTCGAGACACGCACCCGACCAGGCCCAGGCTGGGATGCCTGGAAACAGACGAGCGTGATCAAAGAACGGTAGGCCAAATCGCTGTGACAGCTAATCTTAGTACCTGATGTAGATCAAGTCCCAGTGAGCCGCCAGACCTACGGCACGAGCGACGAGGGTGACACGTTCGGGCAGCTCTCGGTCGTCCTCGCGTATATCAGACGGTGATCAGACGGACGTCCGCGCCATCGAGGGACTGGGCGCGGATCGCCACCCCGTAGCCGCCCCCCGCCTGGGTCACGCGCAGCAGAATGGTGGTGCGGCCTCGGCCGAGGTGCGCATCCACCGAGTCGTCGCCGAGGCGGCACCCACGCGTGACGTTGCGCGCCAGGATGCGCCGGCCGTCAACGAATACCGAGATGCCGTCGTCGCTGCCGAGCAGCAGGCGCACGCGGCAGGAGGCGCTCGCCTCGAACACCAGGCGCACATAGCAGACGCACTTGGTGGGATTGCCCTGATGCGCGCCGAGGTCGAGCGCGTGGCCGTTGAAGCGCACCGACCGCCACGGCACCGAATCCGGCGCGGTCTCTGGGGCATGGGCGGTCTCGAAGTCCTCGGGCTTGGCCGGATCGAAGGGATAGAGCGGCGACAGCTCGCCGCAGGGGATCGCGACGTCGTCGGTCTCGGCGATGGTGACGCGGTAGATGCTCGGTCCGACCAGCGAGCGCATGGCGGCCCCCTGCTCGCGTACGAAATCCTTCATCGCCCGATTCAGGACGGGAAGCGACGGCAGCGCGCGGATCTCGTCGCCGGCCAGGATGCCGAGCTCGCGCCAGGCCTGCAGGTGGACGCGCCAACGCTGCTGGGCCAGGTTCCACAGCGCGCGGCCGCTCGCGCTCCACGGCGCGGCGTCGAGCGCAGCCAGATCGATGCCGCCCTCACCATCTTCCCGTCCGATGAGGGCGATCTCGACGCCGCCTACGCGCACCGAGAGCGCGCGCCCGGTCTTCCACCGCGAGCAATCGAGCCGGAAGCGGTTGAAGCGCTCCTGGAACGGCACCAGGGCGAGCGCGGGTCGCGCTGGCTCGGGTACGAAGTACGGCTGGAACGGCACGGTGAGGTCGAACGACAGCTCAGCGCCGGCGCGGGCGGTGTTCGCCACCTTCGCCGGGCCGCTGGCGGTAACACCATCACCGTCCACCACGATGTCGCCGAGCCCGCGCGGCGCCGCGAAGCGTTCGAGCGCGGCGTGCGCCATCACGAAGTGGCCGACCTCGTTCGGATGCACGCCGTCCGGGATCATGGTGAAGCCCGGGGTGGCGCGCTGGGCGCGCTCCTGCACCGCCAGGACCGGAGCGAACAGATCGATGAAGGCGATGCCGCGCTCGTCGCACATGCGGCGCAGGTGCTCCGAGAACAGCTTCAGCGTGGCGTTGTACGGCTCGAGGTACGCACGGCCGCCGACGTCGATCGGATTGGGCGAGATCGCCACCTGGCGGGCGCCCATCGCCGCGATCGCGTCCGCCAGGGCGCGCTGGCCATCCAGGTAGATCCCGCGCACCGCCTCGTCGGGTGCCGAGTAGCGGCCGTCGTTCATGCCGAACTTGACCAGCACCAGGCTCGGAGCGATCGGCGCGACATCGCGCGCGAAGCGCCCCGCGCCGCCGGGTGCGGTGTCGCCGCCCCAGCCGAAATTGTGGAAGCGCAGGTCCTTGCCCGGCAGCCGGGACATCAGGAAGGTCTCGATGAAGGCGCTGTAGAGGTTCTGCTCGGTGATGCTGTCGCCGATGAAGGCGATGGTCTCGGAATCGCGGAGCGCGATCGGAGCGGATGGATCAGACGAGGAAGATGGGGCCGGGGTGGTCATGGGCGGGATGCTAGGGCCGTCGCCCTGTCGGCCAAGGCTGCCAGGGGCGATGATCCGCTCGCTCGCATGTGCGCTCCCGCGAGAGTGGCCGGAACGCCGCCGGATGGTATGACGTCTGGCACATCCCGAGCCATGCCACCGACGATGAAGAGCCGACGATGAAGCTCCGACGATGAAAACCACGCCTCCCGCCATCATCAGCTCTGTGCAGCGCGCCGCCGATCCAGGGGGCTCGGCGCCGCGGCGGGTGACCACGCTCCCCGTCGATGAGATCCATCCCGCGATCCGCATAGCGCATCGCAACAAGGGCGCGCTGCGCATCGCCGAGCGCGTCATCTTCGATCACGAGTTCGTGCTCATCCTGCGTGGCGATGGCCTGTTGACCAGACGCGATGGCGACATCCCCTTCGCGGCGCACCACCTGCTGTTCCTCCAGCCCTTCGTCCCGCACGGCTTCGCGAGCGATGCGACCTGCGAACACGTTGCCGTGCATTTCGATCTCTGCCCCGGGCACCCGCGACTCGCCCTGCAGCCGGAGCGCCGCCGGCCCTACGAGATCCGCTTCCCCGGAGACCTCGAGATCCCGGCGCACCTCGCGCTCTCGCCTGGCGACGGGATCGAGGACGGCTTCCTCGATCTGGTTCGCGCATGGAGCGGCGACACCCCGGCCGGCAAGCTCGCCGCGCACGGCCGGCTCACCACGCTGATCGCATCGCTCCTGCGCGCGCGCCAGCGGCGCGGCATGCAGATCGAGGAGCCGGGATCGCTGGTCGCGCGCGCCAAGCTCGAGCGCTCGCTCGAGCTGATGCGCACGCGCTTCACCGAACCGCTCACCAGCGCCGACCTGGCGCGCGCCTCGGGCCTCAGCCACAGCCGCTTCTCGCACCTGTTCAAGGAGTTTACTGGCTACTCGCCGAAGGATTACCTCCGCCGCCTGCGCATCGACGCGGCGCGTGTGCTGCTCGCCGACATCGACCTGAGCATCAAGGAGGTCGCGACACGCACCGGCTTCGACGACCAGTACCATTTCAGCCGCGTCTTCCGCCAGATCGACGGGCTTTCGCCCACCCTCTTCCGCGAGGCCACGCTGGCTGCCCGCGGCCACGATGGCATCGCCGGGGATCCCGCCGACGACCCGGCCACACCCGCAAATCCATCCATCCCCCAGCATCCCGAGCCATTGCCGCGCCGCGGCCGGAAACGCTAGACTGCGGGCATGACGGAGGCCCCCATGCTCAGCGATCTCCAGCTCCAGCAGTTCCACCGCGATGGCTTCCTCAAGGGCGGCCGGGTGATTGACGATCGCCATCTCGATCAGCTCAAGGAGGAGCTCGCGCGGGTTATCCGCGACCAGAAGACCGACGCGCCCCAGCCAGTGAGCGTCAGCAACCTCACCGGCGATCCAGAACGGCCAGTATGGCAGATCGTCAACATCTGGGAGGCGAGCGAGGCGTACCGCCGGCTCGTCGACCACACCACCATCGTCCAGCAGGTCGCGCAGCTGCTTGGCTCGCGCGGCGTGGCGATGTGGCATGACCAGATCCAATACAAGCCCGCCCAGCTGGGCGGCGTGAACATGTGGCACCAGGATTGGCCGTACTGGCCGATCATGGACGCGCCGACCGCGCTCACCGCCTGGATCGCCCTCGATGACGCGGGCGAGGACAATGGCTGCATGAGCATGGTCCCCGGATCGCACCTGGTCGGCAACACCATCCGCTTCCTCGAATCCATCCCCAGCTTCGACGCCATGCCCACCGCGTTCCAGGGCAAGGATATCCAAGTGAAGCTCTGCCCGGTCGCGGCGGGCGAGGTCCACTTCCACCACTCGCTGACCTGGCATGGTTCACACGCCAACCGCAGCGGCAGACCGCGCCGCGCCATCGCCCTGCACTACATGGCGGACACCACCGCCTATGTCGCCGCCAACCACCACCTGATGAAACCCTTCGTCGATTCCCGCGACGGCGAGCCGATCCGCGGCGCGCATTTCCCGCGCGTGTGGCTCGATGGCGCGCGCGTGCCGCTGGCCGCATTCCGCGAGGCGGTCACCGCCTGACTCGACGCCTCGACCGAGGCTTGAGCGGCCTCGACCGAGGCTTGAGAAGATACGCGACCAGCGTATCGCACCATCACCGCCACACTCCGCAGTCCGCTACTTCCCCTCTGCGGACGCCGGCACCGGCACTGGCGCGGTCTTCGCGCGCAGCGGCGCGCTGGCGTCGATGGATTCCACGCGCAACTTGGCCGGCGCAGCGTCACGCGAAAGCTTGAACGCGATGTGCCGAGCGAAAGCCGGCGGCAGCAGCACCAGGGGCGACGCACCGTCATAGACGATGGTCTCGCTCTTCACCGCCACGCCGTGGTCCGCGTCCCACCACTCGATGGCGACGGTGCCCGGGGCGACCTTGCCCAGGTCAACGCGCGCCGCGTCGTGGGTCGGCGCGTCGCCGCCGCGCATCCCCCAGCGGCGATCCAGCACGTAGCCGAGCACGCGACCTGGGCGGCGCCACGCCCGGCACCACAACGCGCCGGCCGGGCTCGATGCCGGGAAGGTCGACGATCCGGCGTCGCCACCACGGAGGTCCTCTCCGGCGATGAAACGGGCGATCGCGCCGTACGGCTTCCACAGCTCGTGCTGGTCGACGTACTCGTACCACCACAGCATCGGCGAGCCGGCGTTGCCTGAAACGAACGCCGCCCACGGCCCATTGGCCTGCTCGGCCTCGATCTCGGCGGGCGGCCCGGCGTTCCAGTTGCCGCCGCACTCGGTGACCAGGATCGGTTTGCCGAAGCGCCCGAGGCCCCGCCCGGGATCGCTGATGCCGTTGACCAGCAGCTGGGCCAGGAGCTGCCCCGTGTGGTAGGCGTCGATGCAGATGTAATCGATGCCGCGCAATGCCACCACGCCGTGGTCCACCGCGCCGTAGTCGCCTGCCCAGTGCGTGGTGATGGGATGGCCGTAGGTGTCCAGCGCATGCCAGCGCTCGGCGGCCTGCTCGTGCCAGCGTACCACGTTGCCGCCAGCGGCGGTGAGGTTCACCTCGCTCCACAACTTCCAGCCGAGGATCGCCGGATGATCGGCGTAGCGCGCCACCAGGTAGCGGCGGTAGGCCTGCTGTCCGGCGAGAGCCCACTCCGCGGTGAAGAATTCCGCTGCCCGCGCCAGCTTCCCGCCATTGGCGGTGTTGTACGGGCTGTTGTCCCACTCCGGGTCGGATCCTTCCGAGCCCTGGCCGTGATTGGTGACCACCAGGTTCACCCGGATGCCGAGCCGATACGCGCAGTCGAGCACCTCGTCGAGGCGGAACGCGTTCTCCTGGTTGTAGCGTCCCTGACCGTAGAAGCCGGTCCAGTCGGCGCGCCATTCGAGGCCGAGGTTCCAGGGCGCCAGCCAGATCTCGACGCCGGTGCCGCCGGCGGCGGCGAGCCGCTCGAGATAGGCCCGGTACGAGAGCGACCCGCGGTCGGGCGTGATCCTGGTCCCGAGCGTGGCCAGGCTGCGCTGGTCGTTCACCGAACGGATATTCAACCCGATCGGCCAGACAAACCTGGTCGCCAGACCGCTTGTACCAGTGGATGCACCAGTGGATGCACCGGCGGTACCGCCCGCCGAGAAGAAGCGCGGGTCGTCGTGATCGACGTGCACGTAGTCGTCCCACGGTTCGCCGGAGACCTCGAATGCCGGCTGCTCGCAGGCGACCGTGCGTCCGCCCTGCCACAGCGCCTCGAGGCGCAGGCGCCAGTGCCCGGGGACGCGCGGACGGAAGCGCACCGCGAACGCCTCCTCGCCGATCGGCTGGACCTCCTCGCGATCGCCGCGATCCCGTGACGCCATGCGCTGGATGTAGAAGCCGGGGATGCGCGTCTCGGTGCCGTCGGGCCCGGTGAACACCGCGGTGAGCGAAAACTGCTGCGGATCGTACGGGTTTTCCGGAAACGGCTGGGGCCGGCACGACCACTCGAGGCGTTCGCCGGGATGGGCGGGCGCCGCCGGGCTCGCGCCATCGATCAACTCCACGCCGGATGCCGGCACGGGCTGTAGCCGCGACACCCGGCAATCGACCTGCACGCTCGCACGACTACCGCTCGCCGACCAGAAGAATAGACCGGTGCGATTGGACGATGACGCGGCCGCGTCCCAGCGCGCCGACCACGGCTCACTGTGCAGGCTCGCTCCTTCGCCGAGCGCGAAGCGCAGGTGGTGCTTGCCAGGGACCAGTCGCTCGTCCGCGAAGCGTTGGAACCAGTGGCCGTGCTGATCCGCGACGCACACGCCGCCGCCGAGATCGTCGGGCGCATTCGCCGGCACGGTGATCAGGCAGTCGACCTGGCGCGCTCCGCTGAGCTCGCTCGGCAGCATGACGGTGGTGGTGAGTGGAGCCTGCAGCTGGACGGCAGCGAGGATGCGACCGCTGGCGAAACGGATGCTGCCACCGGCGAGCGTGAACGCGACGCCGTCCGAGATCTCGCCCAGCAGCGCGATCGCTCCCTCGCCCTGCTTGTGCACCGAGCCGCGTCCGGGCATGCGTCCGATGAACGAGCCGTTGCCGGTGAGCGTGAGCGCGGCCCCGGAGAGCAGGCATTCGCCGTCACCAGAGATGCCGGCGAGCGCCTGGGCATGGCCGCGCGCATCCAGGCGAGCGCCCGGGCCGATCTCGAGATGGGTTGGCGGCAGCGTCCGGTCGCGCGCGCAGGCGAGCGTGCCGCCCAGGATCCGGGTATCCGAGGCGTAGGAGTTCTCGGCCGCGAACAGCGCCACGCTGCCACCGTCCTTCACCACCTCGCTTTGGCCGCTGATCGGGCCGGCGAGCGTCAGCTGCTGCCCGCCGGCGCTCGCGACCGGCTCGCCGCCGATCGTGAACGACGCCGTGCGCAGGAAGTCCTCGGTCGGCACCACCATCAGCCCCCCGAGACTCACCGTGCCGTGGCGGCGGTCGTCCCATAGCAGACTCATGGTATTGCCGCCGCCGCCTTCCTCGTACTGCACGCGGATCTGGTAGACGCCAACCGGCAGCGGCCCACTCACCTTCTTCACCGTCGCGCCCTGTCCGCCACCCCAGCCGTTCGAACCCCATTCGTCCGACTGGACCTTGCCGTCGTGGTTGAGATCGATCCACATCCGGCTGCCGTCGTCCGAGCGCGTGGATAACGAGGTGCCGTCGGTCTCGATGCGCAGGTAGCCGTCCCACTGGATGGAGAAGTCGTCCCAGTCGGCGGGCGTGCCGGCGATATGGAATGCGCGCTGCTCGTCGCTGGTGCCGAACGCCTGGTTGGGGAAGTTGATCAGCGCGTCCTCGCGGATGCTGGCGGGCTTGTGGTGTCCGCGCCAGTCGTCCTCGACCACACCGCGCATGCTCTCGGGCAGGTAGGTGCCGGTGATGCCGCCGTTGGACCACGAGGCGGTGACGATCGGAGCGGCCACGGAGCGCGCCGCACCGAAGGCGTCGAGCCTGCCGCCGCGCGGACCTATCGCGAGCGGACGCGCGAACATGGGGGTGTTCACCAGCAACGTTCCACCGTCGATGCCCAGCGGCGTCTCGCCTGCGCCGCACGGGGAATCCCCGGCAGCTGGGACATCGGCGTCGACGCGCACCTCTCCGCCGTGCGCGACGAAGCCGCCAGCGAACGAGCTGGGGCCTGAAAGCGACACGCGGCCCGGACCACGGCAGTCGACCCCGCCGGCGCCACGCACGGCGCCGGCCACCTCGATCGCGCCCTCGCCCTGGAACATGAGATGGTGATCGCGCAGATCGATCGCGCCGCCCAGGACCAGCGTCGCGCCTTTGGCGCACGACACCGCGAGATCGGTGTCGGCTACCAGCTCGCTGGTGATCGTCGCGCGCATCGGCCCCGGCGCTCCGGTGGCGGGACCGACCACGATCCCGCCGCTCATGCGCAGCACGCCGCCCGAGAGCGTCACGCCATCGGCGGTGATGGAGAGTCCATGGTAGGCGGTCTCGGCGGCACCGTCGATGGTGATGGCCGCCGAGAGCGGAACCACTACGTCATCACCGGATGCGGGACAGCCCGGGCTCCAGTTCGCGGCATCGCTCCAACGCAGCTGATCACCGCCTCCCGTCCAGGTGGCGGTGGCGCCCGACGCCACTCCGCCAGCGCAGGCGCACGCGCACGCGACAACGAGCAGCGAGAACATGAACCGCGATGTCCACCGGGAACGCGCGTGGATGCCGCAAGGCTTCCGCCTTCGCATCCGCATCCGCATCCGCATTGGCAACAACAACGGCAACGGCAACGGCATCGGCACGGGCTCAGGAGTGGACGAGGGAACGGACACGGACATGCGCAGGCGCTCGGCTCGCTTCCAAGAGGGAACGCCGGGGTTCCGGGCGTGTGACGGCAAGCCAGGCACGTACTACCATCCGTCACTGACGTTGATGGGAGTGGCTTTCAATTCTATACACCGAGCGGGGGTGGAAGGACAGGGCGACAGGCTGGTCCGTGGTCCATCGTCCGTCGTCCGTCGTCCGTCGTCGACAGCAGGATGGCCGACATCGAGGACGGACGACGGCCTCCCCGGCTGTCCGAGACGGACCACGGACGTTCCCCCCTGTGCAAAGCAGGCTAGCCTCCCCGCATGCCCGCCGTTCCCCTGCCCACCAGAACGCTCGGGCGCACCGGCCGCACGGTCTCGTTGTTCGGCCTGGGCGGCGAGGGCGTGCTGCGCACCCATGGCCGCGATGACGAGGCCGCGCGGGTGATCGAGCGCGCGTTGGAGCAGGGCGTCACCTACTGCGATACCGCGCCCGCGTACGCCGGTAGCATGGACTACTACGGAGCGACGCTCGGCAAGCGGCGCGACCAGGTCTTTCTCGCCTCGAAGACCCACGAACGCACCCGCGCTGGTTCGCTCAGGCTGCTCGACGACAGCCTGAAACGCCTGCGCACCGACCGCCTCGATCTCTGGCAGCTGCACGACCTGCGCACCCGCGACGATCTCGAGCGCATCTTCGCGCGCGGTGGCGCGATCGAGGCCCTCGCCGAGGCGCGCGCCGACGGGCGCGTCAAGCATCTCGGCCTCACCGGCCACCACGATCCGCAGATCCTGGTCGAGGCGATGAAGCGCTTCGATTTCGATACCCTGCTGGTGGCGCTCAATGCCGCCGACACGCACCGTCTACCGTTCGCGTCAACCGCCGCCGCCGAGGCCATGCGCCGCGGCATGGGGGTGATCGCGATGAAGGTCGCGGCCCAGGGCGCGCTGCTCGAACCTGGCGGCCTGAGCATGGACGAGGCGATGGGCTACTCGCTGTCGCTGCCCGGAGTGACCCTCGCCATCATCGGCTGCTCGACGCCGGCCGAGGTGGACGACAACGCTCGCATCGCCCGCGCCTACGCTCCGTTCGACGACGCGCACATGCGCGCACTCGAGGCGCGCACGCGCGCCCGCGCCGCCAGCTACGCCTACTTCAAGAAATGAACCACATGGACACCGCATCGCGCTCCATCCGCCTGTCCGGAATCTCCCTGCCGGTATCGGCGATCTGCCTCGGCACCGCGACCCACGGCTCGGCCATCCCGCGCGACCAGTCCTTCGCGCTGCTCGACGGCTACGCCGCCGACGGCGGCAACTTCATCGACACCGCCCACGTCTACGCCGCGTGGCTCCCGGGCGGCGAGGGCGCGAGCGAGCGCACCATCGGCGCCTGGATGCGCGAGCGCGGCAACCGCGCGTCGATGGTGATCGCGACCAAGGGTGGCCACCCTCCGATGAGCGGTCCGTCGCGCTCGCGCCTGAAACCCGAGGACATCGCCAGCGATCTCGACGACAGCCTCGACCGCCTCGGCATCGACGTCATCGACCTGTACTGGATGCACCGCGATGATCCCGCGGTGCCGGTCGGCGAGATCCTGCACGCGCTGCAAGGCGAGATCGACCGCGGCAGGATCCGCGCCATCGGCGCCTCCAACTGGCGACCGGCGCGCTTGCGCGCCGCCGCTGCGCACGCCGCTAGCACCGGACTGACGCCGTTCTGCGCCAGCCAGATCTCGTGGAACCTGCGCCAGGCCAAGGCCAAGCCGTGGCAGGCGCACGAGACCCTCGAGATGGATGACGAGGCGCTGGCGTACCATCGCGAGTCGCGCCTGCGCCAGATCCCGTACTCGTCGCAGGCCGGCGGATTCTTCGCCAAGCCATTGCCGGAAAATGCTTCGGCGGTGGATGCGGCGCGTTGGAAACGCGTCGCCGAGCTCGCGACACGCATGAAGGCCACGCCGAACGCCATCGCGCTCGCCTACATCCTCGAGCATCCCCAGGGCGGCGCCGCGATCATCGGTTCGCGCACGCCCGCGCAGCTCGTCGACAGCCTCGCCGCGGCGAGCGTTCGCCTTACTTCTGCGGATATCGGATGGCTCGAGCACGGAACCCCGTGAACCACCAGGTCCGGTCACCGCTCCGCATCGCGGTTCTGTCGCTCGCCTTCGCCGTGGTCACCTGCGGCCGAGGCTGGACGAGCGACGAGCCGGTGCTGGTCTTCGCCGCGGCGTCGACCAGCGACGCGCTCGCCGAGATCGCCAAGGCCTACACCGCCGAGACCAAGGTCGAGGTGACGCTGAGCTTCGCCGCCTCATCGACCCTCGCCAAGCAGATCGAGAACGGCGCGCCAGCCGACCTGATCCTCAGCGCCGACGAGCAGTGGATGGACGACCTCGACCAGCATCATGCGCTGCGCGCCGGATCGCGCGCCAATCTGCTCGCCAACCATCTGGTGCTGGTGGCTCCGAAGGGCAAGGCGCCGAGCCCCGCCATCCAAGTGGCGTCGGGCTTCGACATCGCCAAGGCCTGGAACGGGCGACTCGCCATCGCGGATCCGAGCCATGTCCCCGCCGGCATCTATGCCCAGGCGGCGTTCACCGAGCTCGGCTGGTGGGATGCGGTGAAGGATCGCCTCGCGCCGACCCTGGACGTGCGCGCGGCCCTGCGCCTGGTCGAGACCGGCGAGACCGGGCTCGGCGTGGTCTACGCCACCGACGCGAAGACCTCGGATCGGATCGAGGTGGTGGCGCTGCTCCCGGACGATGCGCGGCAGCCGATCCGCTATCCGGTGGCCCTGACCATGAACGCCAAGCCGCGAGCCCAGGCCTTCCTCGACTACCTGCGCGACGAGCGCGCCTCGGCGATCTTCACCCGTCTCGGCTTCGAGATGGCGCCGCTGGTAGCGCCGGCGACGACTCCGGCTGCGAAAGCGCCGCCGCCGCGCGCGAACACACCAGCGGATCCGCGTGCTGCTCACTGACGAGGAATGGACAGTGGTGGCGCTCAGCGCGCGGGTGGCGCTGGTCAGCCTCGTGGCGATGGCGGTGCCCGGCATCGCGCTCGGCTGGGTGCTCGCGCGACGGAGCTTTCCGGGAAAGATCGTGGTCGACACCGCCGTGCACCTGCCGCTGGTCCTGCCACCGGTGGTCACCGGCTACCTGCTGCTGCTGCTGCTCGGACATGGCAGCGCCTTCGGCCGCTGGCTCGAAGCGCTCGGACTCGGCATCGCCTTCACCTGGCGCGGCGCCGCGGTGGCGGCGGCGGTGATGGCCTTCCCGCTGCTGGTGCGCTCGGTGCGGCTCGCCATCGAACTGGTGGATCCGCGTCTCGAGGACGCCGTGCGCACCCTCGGCGCCGGTCCGCTGCGCACCTTCGCCACCGTCACCCTGCCGCTGGCAGCTCCAGGCGTCCTCGCCGGTCTGGTGGTGTCCTTCGCCCGCGGGCTGGGCGAATTCGGCGCGACCATGACCCTGGCGGGCAACATCCCCGGCCAATCGCGCACATTGCCCGTGGCGATCTATGCCTACAGCCAGACGGCGCATGGAGAGGCCGAGGTCATGCGCCTGCTGCTGATCTCGCTGACCGTGTCGATCCTCGCACTGCTGGCTTCCGAGCTGTTGACCAGGCGCATGCGGGCGCGGAGCGCACGATGACGCTCGCCGTCGATATCCAGGCGAGGCGCGGGACGTTCTCGCTGACCGCCGCGGTGACCACCGCCGGCGGCGTCACCGGCGTCTTCGGCCCATCCGGATCGGGAAAGAGCACCCTGCTGCACGCCGTCACCGGACTGGTGCGTGCGAACACGGGAACGATCACGCTCGATGGCGAGACCCTGTTCGACGCTACCGCCGGGATTTCAGTGCCCGCGCACCGGCGACGCATCGCAGCGGTGTTCCAGGATGGTCGGCTGCTGCCGCACTACACCGTCGCCGGCAATCTCCGCTACGGCGAACGTCTGCTCCACGCGTCCGAGCGCCGCATCGGCTTCGACGAGGTGGTGCAACTGCTGGAGTTGGGAGCGCTGCTCGAACGGCGAGTGCGCGGATTGTCGGGCGGCGAGGCGCAGCGCGTCGCCCTGGGGCGCGCGCTGCTGTGCTCGCCACGGCTGCTGGTGCTCGACGAGCCGTTGGCGGCTTTGGACGATCGGCTGAAGGCGCAGATCATGGCCTTCCTGCGCGCTATCCGCGACCGCCTGGAAATGCCGATGCTCTACGTGAGCCACGACCTCTCCGAGATCCTCCAGCTCACCGATCGCCTGGCGCTCATGGAGCGTGGACGCGTGCTCGGCCAGGGACGCGTGCTCGAGTTGGCGCGCGATCCGGCGCTCCAGTCGCTGCTCCAGCGCCATGGCCTCGCCAACGTCCTGCCCATCGTGGTCGCGCGCAGCGACGCCGACGGGACCCTGCTCACGCTCGCCAGCGCAGGCGCCGAGCGGACCGAAGCCCTCCATGGCCCGCGCAGCGAGCTCGCCATCGGCTCGCGCGGATCGCTGACCATCGATCCGCGGCACATCGCCCTCGCGACCCAGCGGGTCGCCGGCATCTCGATGCGCAACCAGCTGCGCGGCCGCGTGGTCTCGGTCTCGGCGACGGGGAACGGCTCGCTGGTGGTGGTCGATGTCGGCGTGCCCTTGCTGTGCGAGGTCGGCCAGGCCGCCATCGCCGAGTTGGGCATATCCGCGGGCGTGGAGACCTGGTGCCTGTTCAAGGCCCAGGCCATCCGCCTGATGTGAATGCTGGGTCACTTGCAAAAAACAACCCCAAGTCCATGACGGACTTGGGGTTGTTTATTGGTGGGCAGTGAGGGATTTGAACCCCCGACCCCTCGCGTGTGAAGCGAATGCTCTAGCCACTGAGCTAACCGCCCGGAATTTCGTGCGCATGCATGGTGTCTGCACACCGCACCGTTGCAAGTCTCTGAGTACGTGGACGGGGGAGGCTAGGTTGGTCCCCAGCGAGCCTCATGCGTGAATATCAGCGCGTGAATATCAGCTCAGAATTCTGATCGTGCGGTGTTTCCGTGGGTGGAGCTGCTGTCAGAACTGCAGGACATCTGCGGGCCAGACGGGTTATGTCGGTACTGCAGACGTCGTCCTGGGCCTAGTGGACCGCGCCGACGCTGGCCGAGTGGCGGTACGACAGCGGTTCGCCGCCGCCGACGTTTCAGTGGCAGAGGAACGGCGCGAATATCAAGCGGGGACGACCAACGCCAGTTTCGCCACGCCGACGACAGTGATCGGTGATAACGGCGCGACCTTCCCCTGTGTGGTGGCGAGGAAATGCGCCCGTGGCGGAGCGGGCTTCGGGCTTATCGCCCTGGGATGGCAGGCGATCCGTCGCAGAGCATCAACGCGGCGCGGGAGCCCAGGGCTCGTCCTGACGCATCATCGACGACCAACCGCACCGACTCCGGTGCGGTTCCTCGTTGATTCATGGGGATCGCGATTGGAAACATTTCGGGAGTCACCCGCGAGGATGATGCGCTATACGAATGAGGGTGTTGGGTTTAAGGTGCTGAATCGAGACAGACCTTCGGTAGGGTGATGGTCGAGGTCCCATCCATGTCTTCCAAGCCCGCTGATCCTTCCCACGCCACTCCTACTGCCCATCCGATCGCGAATGCACAGCCGACCGGATCGGTGGTGCATCGCGAGGTGAGTATCGAGGGCGCATCAGAGGCCGAGATCGATAGTCATCTGCGGGCGCTGACCAAGAGGACTTCGATCGAGGAGCTGACGCGCACCGGCAAGACCCACAACCTCAAGACCATGTCCGAGCGCGATCTGTCGGATTGGATCAAGGAGGCGCTGCGTCGGGTCATCAGCACCACGACCACCATCGGCGATGCCGAACGCGAGCAACTCCTGGCGAACACGCGCATGGAATTGAATGCGATCATGCTCGCACGGCGGACCGAGCGCCGCGATCACAGCGAGGACTCGCGCGCCCTGGCCGTGCTGACCACTGAACGCGACGACCTCATCGCGCGCCTCGCCGCCACCGAGACGAAAGCTGGTGGGCGGGTCATGGTGCTGCAGTCCCAGCTCTCCGAAGCCATCGATCGGCGAGACAACCTCGCCGCCCGCATCGCGGATCGTGATGAGCAACTCGCCCGGGCTCTCGCCGTTCCGGTCGCCGATCCCGCGGAACTGAGCGACCTCCGGGGACGCCTCGGCGAGCGTGACGCCGAAATGGTCACGGTCAGCGCAAAAGGCGATGAATACAAGCGCATCGCCCGCGAGGGCATGGCGACGATCAAGCGCGAACGCGAACGGGCGTTGAACGAAAAGGACGGACTCACCGCACGCATCGCGGTGGCCGAGCGCAGCAACGCCGACCTGGAACGGCGGCGCGCCGAGGCGGAGCGGCGTACGCTCGATGCCGAAGCCAAGCTGACCGCCGCCTCCATCCAGGCGACCGTGGTCGCCGAACGGATCAAGACCGCCGAGATGCGGGTCGATGCGCAGCGTGCGGGTTCGGCCTCGAAGCTTGAGAACGCCGAGACGGTCCGCGCCGGGCTGACCGACGAGTTGACGCAGGCACGTGGCGCAGCTGCGTTGGTGCAGGATCAGTTGACTGCCGCGGTGCGTGCCGTCGCGGAAGCCCGTGTCGCGGCCGAACAGCTGGCCCGCCAAGCGCACGACGATCTCATCGAGACGACCCGTGAGAGTCGCCGCGCCGCCGACGCGCTGCTTTCGGCCCAGGCGGATCTCCTCGGCGCCGAGCGGAGCTTCGACACCGTCGAGCGGGCACGCGCGGACATCGCGAATGAACGTGACCGACTGGCCGCCGCGCTCCATGCGGCGGAAAGTGCGGCCCAGACTGCATCCGGCCAGGAGGAAGCGCGAGCGCTCACGCTCGAAGCCGAACGGGATGCCGCTCTGCGCGCGGCGACAGCAGCATCGAAGCGAGCCGATGGAGCCGAGAAGCGGCATGCGGCGGCGCTCGGTGAAACTCAGCATGGGGACATCGCCGCGCTGCAGATGGCTCTGGCGCGGGCCAGGTCGGTGGTCACCGACGTGGCTGGAGCACCCCGTGAAGAAGTGACCGGGCCACTGGTCGCGCGCAAGGCGGGACGCTGGATGGGGGTGTGGCGGGATTCCAAAGGCCGGCTGAAAGCGGCGCGCACCGTGGGCGACCACTGGGCTGGCGCCGGACGCATCAGCGGTATCGATCCGGTCAGCGGAGTGGTCGGGGAGCCATCGTTGCTCGCGCGACCCGACGGCATCGTCGCTGCCTGGCATGGTATCGATGGTCACGCCTGGATGGCCCATCTCGATGACGCCGGCCGGCTGACGGCGCCTGCGCGTGACTTGGGTGCCGCCATCGGTGCACCTGGCTTGAGTCGCGGAGGTGGCGAGGCGCCGACGTTCGTCGTCACGACCGACACCAATGGACATGTGCTGCTGCACGAGGCTGGGGATGCCAAGCCGATCGATCTGACCACGGCGCTCAAGGCGCCACCCGCGGCCGGCCCTGCAGCCGCGTGGCACTGGGCCCTGGAGGGCAGTCGGCACGTCACGTACCGGGATGCGATCGGAGGAGTCCATGAATTCCTCGAATTGAAAGGCCGCTGGTTCTATGCCGACATCGGTGCGCGCACCGGCGCTCCCGCAGCCGCTGCGGATCCCCTCGGGTATGCTCCGGCAGATCATGAACACGTCGTCTACCTCGGGGTCGATGGCCATATCCACGAGATCTGCTTCGATGCGGTCGATTGGCGCCACCACGACCTGACCGCCATCGCCCAAGCGCCAGCCGCGTCCGGCCGTCCATCAGGCGCGTATGTGGCCGGTCGCCACTGCATCGTCTTCCGCGGTGTCGACGGGAATGCGCACTGTCTCAGGCTGCGTAAAGACTGGCGCCATCTCCCCATGGCCGGCCTGGGCGTCATCGCCAGCGATCCTCACCTGAGCTCGAGCGGCGGCGAGGGTGCGATCACCCATCTCAGCGCCCATGGCCAGCGTCGATGGGCGCGCTTCACCACGGATCCAGCGACCACCAGCATCGCCGATTTGCCAACCTGATCCGCGGAGCATGGGTCGCGATGCCTCGAACGCGCCGCCGATGTCCGACGCCAGGCGAATCGTCTGTCCTGGATCCTCCACCACGAGGCTGGCGAAGGCATTGTCGACCCATGGGTTTGTGATCGTTCCGGAGCCCGTGATGTGGACCGTCTGCATTCCGCCAGTCGCATTCGCGACGACGACACGATCGTCACAGCGCCCGGTGGACCAGTTCGTACACCACGTTGATATTCACCGGCCGGGCATGCGCGTCGTCCACGCGTTTGACGAAGAGCTCATGGACGAGCATCGGCGCCTTCACCTTCAGATAGACATCGATGGGCTGGGCGGCGATGGCGTCACGCCAGCGATTGTGTCCGCGTTGCAGCGGATGGGCCGCGAGCACGTGTCCGCTGCTGTCCTTGACGATGCAGGTCAGTTCGATCCAGCGCGGCAGATCAAGCATGCTCGTCGCGCCCGCATAACGGGTCAGAATGGCGAGGATGGCGGAGGCGACGGCGCCGTCGGCGCCGTGCTTGGTGCTCTCGCCGCTCTCGCCATGTGAGTCCGAGGCCGAGGCGCTCTCGCGGTATTTCGCGAGATCGCTCCAGTCCAGGAATGCATCGCCCGTCACCAGGTCGATCGGATGATCGCGGTGGCGACAGGAGACGCACAGGATCGACAGCATGGCCAAGGCCAGCATGCGCGTCGGAGCGCGCATGCTCGGGTCGACGACGCTCATGGAGGCTCCGCTCGCCGAAACCGGATCACGCCTTGGCGGCGCGGCCCCGCTTCATGGGACGGGAACTGGCGGAACGAGGGCCCTTGCCGCGCGACGGGCTGGAGGCCGATTCGGCCCGGCCAGCGAGCGCCGCGACCTTGGTCGCGCTCATGCGCAGGAACTTGGCGTAGCGGTTGACGGTGCGCGCGTTGGGGCGGCCCCTGCCGCTCTTGAGCAGCTTGTAGATGGTCGGGATCGAGACGCCCACCACGGCGGCGAGGGCGATCTTCGAGACGATTCCCATCGATTTCTGTTTCTTGGCGACGGCTTTGGCGAGTGACATGGATGTGCTCCTAGCCGCCCAGGATGCCACTCCCGCCCAGGGAGTGGCGGACATTCCGCTGAACTCTTCACGGATCGCCGGCTCGTGCCGGCACCGGGCTACTTCTTGGCGGCCTTCGCCAGCGCGGTTTCCACCGCCTTGGTTATCTGCGCATCATCGGGCTTGAGCGAGGGATCGAACCGGTCGACCACCTCGCCATCGCGGCCGACCAGGAACTTGGCGAAGTTCCAGGTGACCTCGCCGGACTTGGGACTCTTGGTGGTGAGATAGGCGTAGAGCGGGCAGATGTCCGCGCCCTTGACGCTCACCTTGGAGAGCATCGGGAATGTGACCTGGTATTTGGACGTACAGAACTGGGCGATCTCCTTGTCAGTGCCCGGTTCCTGCGCGCCGAAATTGTTCGCGGGAACACCGATCACCACCAGGCCCTGACCCTTGTACTTCTCGTACAACGATTCGAGCGCGGCGTACTGCGGCGTGTTGCCGCACCGCGAGGCGACGTTCACGAACATCACCACCTTGCCAAGGTTCTGCGACAGTGCGTAGGGCTTGCCATCGATGTCGTTCATGGTGCTGGCGAGGGCGGATGTCGGCACGGCGTGCTCCTTGTCGGTCTTAGCGGTCTTGTCGGTCTTGTCGGTCTTGTCTGTAGAGGTTCCCGCGGCCGCAGCCGCACCGGCGGCAGCGGCACCTTCGGCACCTTCGGCCCTGCCGGCGAAGGAGGATGACGCGGCGAGCAGGAATCCGATGGCGATGATCGCGTACCGCATGGGAGCCTCCGTGATGGAATGTGGCTGGAACGGCAGGATCGCCATCGGGATGGATTTTCCACGGACATCTGCCGCGCGGAGACGGTCCGCGAGCTTGCGCGGGGGGCTCATCGCGCCCTACTGGCCCGAACATGATCGACGCCCACCACCACTGCTGGCGCTACGTTCCGGCGGAGTTCCCGTGGATCGACGATGGCTCGGCGATGCTCCAGCGCGACTTCTCGATGGAGGAGTTCACCGGCGAGATGGACGCCGCCGGCGTCAAGGGATGCATCGCGGTCCAGGCGCGCCAGAGTTTGGTCGAGACGCGTTGGTTGCTGGAGCTGGCGCGCCGCCACCCCCGCATCCTGGGTGTGGTCGGCTGGGTCCCTCTCGCCGACCCCGGAGTCGGCGGCCTGCTGGACGGGTTCGCGGCGGAACGGGGCCGCCTGGTCGGCGCGCGCCATGTGCTCCACGATGAGCGCGATGGCGATTTCCTGTCGCGGCCAGAGATCGATCGCGGCATCGGGCTGCTCGCCGCCCGCGGCCTGGCCTACGATCTGCTGGTGCGCGAGCGTGAGTTGCCCGCGGCCCTGGCGTGCGTCAAACGGCATGTGGACATGCATTTCATCATCGACCACGCGGCCAAGCCGCGCATCGCCCAGCGAGAGTTCGAACCGTGGCGAGAGCGCATTCGCGCGCTCGCGCGTCTGCCACATGTCTGGTGCAAGCTCTCAGGGCTGGTGACCGAGGCCGACAAGCACGCCTGGGCCGTGGACGATCTCAGGCCATACGCCTCGATCGTGATCGAGGCCTTCGGCCCGAGGCGCGTGCTCTTCGGCAGCGACTGGCCGGTATGCCTCGACGGGACCGATTACGCACGGTGGCTGCGCACCGTCGGCGACCTGATCTCGGCGCTCTCCGCATCGGAGCGAGCCGACATCTTGGGTGGCGCCGCCCGTCGCGCGTATCGGCTCGGCTGAGGTGCTGGCTTGCCGCAGGCCGGCAAGCCGAACTCACGGCCTTCTCATATCCCAGGTTCATGCTGCGGTGCGCTTCAACGGATGTCGATTTCGGCATCGAGCCCCAGGTCGACCACTGGCGCGGGCTGGGATACGCGCTTGATGACCTCGGCGGTTTCGGATGAAGTCGCATATCGGGCCAGATCGGCCTGCGCGATCAGCCCACAACAGGCGCCATTGCTGGTGTCGATCACCGGCAGGCGGCGCAGCTGGTATTCCTCCAGAGTCTTGATCGCCTCCTCGATGGTCGCATCGAGGTTCACCGAGATGACCGGCTTGGACATGCAATCACGCGCGGTCCGGTCGACGGGATTCATCCCCTGCGCGACCAAGCGGATGGTGATGTCACGGTCGGTCACCAGTCCCAACAGCTTGCGTGAATCCAGGTCATCGACCACCGGGATCGATCCGCAGTCGCGGTCGACCATCATCTGGGCTACTTCCTGGAGCGGCGTATCGGGTGTGCAGCAGGCCACATCCTGGCTCATTATCTCGCGGACGTTCATGACTGACTCCACATTCTCGCGGCGATGTCCGCGCTCGAGCCGACGATCGATGACCCGGCGGCATGCCGAGCCACGTCTCCAGGGTTCGAGGCGATTGTACCACGGTTGAAGCGACAATGCCCTCACCTTCCGAACCACGTTGTGGAAGGTTGCCCAGCGAGGCTCCTGGCGTCTCCTGGTCGTATTCTTGCGTCTGCTGGGCGTCTGCTGGGTGTCTGTTGGGCGTTAGAGGCGTAGAGTTGTTCGCGAGCAGATCTTGGGTGCACGCGGTCCTGTCGTTATACTCGCCCCCATCCGGAAGCCCCTCATCCGCTGCCGCCTGTACTGACGGTAGAATTGGCAGGGGCGAGCGATCGGCGAGCGACCGGCGACGTGCGAGCAACGAACGGAGTGGCACATGGGTAGCGGCGAATGGGTGGTGAACATCGATCACAAGGGCCGGGTGGTGGCCTCGGCAGCAGAGGGCGCGGTGGCGGCCTCGTACCTGGTCCTGCCAAATCCCGACGGCAGTCTCGATCTGCTCGAACGCGATCATCGACGCTCGCCATCTCCCGAGCAGGTGTCCGCGCATACGCAGCCCGACGATCTGGCCGAGGCCGAAATGGCGCGCTGGGAAGCTGTCGCCGACGCCGCGGATCGTCGCTTAGCCGAGCAGCGCCCAGGCCCCTCGACCACCGCCTCCGGGCGGGGGATCGGACCGGTGATCGATCTCAGCCCGAAGGACGCACCACAGCCGCAGGCGTTCTCGAGCAGCGACCGCGAAGCCAATTTCCCGACCATGTCGGTGGTGGACAGCGCGCTGAAATACTGGCTCATCCAGAACCGCGACGCCCATGTGCTTTTCCAGCAGCGTGGAACTTCCAGCCGCTCGCGGGTGCATCCGGCTCCGGCGTCCGCTTCTGCATCAGCAGCCTCGGCATCGTCCAGCCCGGTCGCCGGATCGCCGGCGCTCTAACCCGCGTTACGCCAGATCTCCTGGCGCACCAGGTCGCGCTCGGCCTCGAGCGCCCAGTTCTTGTTCGCGCGTGGGCTCGCGGGCGAGGGATGCAGGACGTGACCGATGCGCACCGGCATGCCGGCCAACGCCTCGAGCGCGCGCTGCTCGGCGAACCGGCCCACGCCCACCACCCATTCGGGTTGCATCGCTACGATGGTGCGGACGAGATGCCGATCGCAGGCGCGGTACACGGCCTCGCGCTCCGCCGGCGCGAGCTTGTCGGGCGTGCGGTTCCGGCCGCTCTCCTCCATGAATACCAGCGGGCAGTAGTTGGCGACGAAATGCTCGGTGAAAAAGCGCGCGGCGGTCCCGAAGCGCGCGGCGAAGCTGCCCCACAGGCGCTGGCCACTGACCTCGCTGCGCGTGCACGCCAACCCGACCACCGGGCGCTTGGGATGCTCTCCCGGCGGGCGGTCGACGGTGCCCTCGAGCTTCAGCCAATCGCGCACTGCCGCGACCTCGCCGAACGGCACCCCTGTCTGGGCCATACCGAAGGGGCCAGGATTCATGCCCAGGAAGACCACGCGCTTGGTTCCCGTTCCATAGCGCGCGAGATAGGCCTCGTGCAGGCGCGCGGCGTAGATCAGGGGATTGTAGACGTGCCGGACCGGATCAGCGAAGCGCAGGGGCGCGAGCTCGGCCGCGAGGGCGCGCGCGGCCGCGATGAGCTCGCCCTGCGCTTCGCCCGTGCCCGGTCCTACGCCTCGAGCCGACTCCGTCCGTCCATCCGCGCGCTTCATGACCGCGCTTGTCGCGCTCGGGCTGCGCAGCGCAAGCGACCTGCGTGAGCGACACCGGCGGAACCGCCAGCGACCGGAGCGTGGATAACCATGGTCTTCGCGGCGGGCCCTGGGCACCATTCCGGTGGAGGTTCCCCATGCCCGGCTATCCAACCATCACGCGCATCACCGAGCGCATCGCCGTCTTCGCCCTGCTGCTGGCCGCCGCCGGCACGCCGGTGTTCGCCGAGGACGCCAAGCCGGCCCCCGCGAAGGACGCGACGGAGGCCAAGTCCGCGCCCGCGCCAGCGAAGGACGCCGCCCCCGCCAAGATCGAGTGGCGCGAGTGCGATGTCCGCGACGGCTCCGGCGAGGTGAAGAAGGCGCTGATCGCCGAATGCGAGAAGCTCGTTGGCGACAACGAGGTCAAGGGCTTCAAATACTTCCAGACCTCGCAGACCTCGACCGACGCCAAGGACCAGGCCTTCAAGGCCGAGTTCCGCGCCAGCGGCAAATCCTACGTGGTGACGTGCTCGCTCACCGGCGAGATCACAGGCTCCGAAGCGAAAGCCGACCCCGCGGCCGAGCCCGCCAAGCCGTGAGGCCCGAAGCCTGAGACCTAGACCTTCGCCGCCTTTGCGGGCGCGGTCGCCTTGTCGGACTTGGGCTCCTCGCCCGGATTGAGGAAATGGTCGCGCTCGAGCTGGTACTGGCGGTCGTGGAGCTGGCGGTAGCGGCCGCCCGCGGCGAATAGCTGATCGTGCGTCCCGCGCTCGACGATGCGGCCAGCCTCGAGCACCAGGATCTGGTCGGCCGAGCGGATCGTCGATAGGCGGTGGGCGATGACGAAGGTGGTGCGGCCCTTGCGCAGCTCGCGCAATCCTTCCTGCACCATCGCCTCGCTCTCGCTGTCGAGGCTCGAGGTCGCCTCGTCGAGCACCAGGATGCGCGGCTCGGCCAGGATCGCGCGGGCGATGGCGATGCGCTGGCGCTGCCCACCAGACAGCTTCACACCGCGCTCTCCGACCACGGTGTTCCAACCGTCGGGAAAACCCTGCACGAATTCGTCGCAGCGCGCGACCCGTCCGGCGTTCTGTACCTGCTCGAGCGAGGCGCCGGGACGCGAGAAGGCGATGTTCTCGGCGACCGTCCCGTCGAAGAGCACATTGTCCTGGAACACCACGCCGAGATAGCGTCGGTAATCGCGCAGACGGATCGAGCCGAGATCGCGACCGTCGACCGTGATCCTGCCGGCGAGCGGGCGATTGAAGCCCATCACCAGGCCGACGAGCGTGCTTTTGCCCGAGCCGCTGGAACCCACCAGGGCCGTGGTGGTTCCCGCGGGCGCGGAGAAAGCGATGTCGCGCAACACCGGATGCCCGGGATTGTAGGCGAACTCGACGCCCTCGAAGGCGATGTCGCCGCGCAGCTCGGGCAACGTGTCGGCGCCACCGTGCTCGGCTTCCTCGGTGAGCATGTTGCGGATCTCGCGGATGCGGTCGAGACCGGCGAAGGCCTCGGTGATCTGCGTACCGATGGAGGCGATCTGCACCACCGGCGCCGCGACCAGGCCGGTGAAAATCAGGTACATGAAGAAATCGCCAACCGACATGCCATCGCGTCCGGCGTCGTTCCAGTGCACCAGGTAGGTGAAGAATCCGGTCATCGCGGGCGTGTGCGGCGCGGCACCCGCCGCGGTATCGGCGTTGGCGTGGAAACGCATCATGTCGTGGCCGCCGATCAGGATCATGATCACGCCGATGACGCCCACGCACACGGTGCTGGCCGCGGTGGTCGCCGAGACGCCCGAGATCGAGCGCGCGACGTTGCGGAACAGCCGCTCGGCTCCAGCGCGGAAGACCCCCTCCTCGCGCTCCTCGGCGACATACGCCTTCACCACGCGGATGGCGCCGATCGATTCGCCAAGCCTGCCGGTGACCTCGGCGTTGATCTTGCCGCGTTCGCGGAACAGCGGCCGCAAGCGCGAGAACGCCACCGCGCAGCAGCCGCCGAAGACCGCGAGCACGATCACGGTGATCCCGGTCATGCGCCAATTCAGGTGGATGAGCACCCACAGGGCGAAGCCGGCGGTGATGATCCCGCCGATCAGCTGGACCAGGCCGGTGCCGACCAGGTTCCGGATGCCTTCGGCGTCGGTCATGATGCGCGAGATGAGCTGGCCTGTCTGGGTGGAATCGAAGTAGCGCACCGGCAGGCGCGCGACGTGGGCCTGGACGCTCATGCGCATGTCGGTCACGGCGCGTTGCGCCGCGATCGACAGCAGTTGCGACAGGCCGAAGGACGACGCCGCCTGGACGATCATCGCGATGCCAGCGGCGATCGCCAAGGGCAGCAGCAGTTCGCCACGGTGGCCGATGGCGACGTCGTCGACCAGGTACTTGGAGGTCGCCGGCATCACCAAGCCTGCCAGGCTGTTGATCAGGATGAGCACCAGGCCAACCGCCAGGCGACCACGGTGCGCCACGATCAGCTGGCGCGCCTCGCGCCAGGCATTCGCCATGGTCGGCTTGGTCCGTTTCTTATCGGCCTGGTCCTTCGCTCCGGTCCCCAGTTGGCCTGGGGATTGCGGCTGCGGCTGCGGCTGGGGCTGGGGCTGAGACGATTGCGACGCTGCCATGGGTCCCCCGCGGGGGAGGATGCGCCGGGGGACGAACCCCGCAATCGCCACCGCGAGCACGACGCCAAGGCAAGGATGGGCGGCCGAGCGAGGCTCGCTTCCTCCCCAGATTGATGGCGCCTCAGACGGCCGCGCGTAGACTGAACGGCCATGCCCCGCGCCACCCGCCCGAGCGTGGCCAGCCGTCCTGCGTCGGACATCGCCCGGCTCGAGCACCATCTCGCCGAGCTGAAGTCCTGCGCGCGATGCCCTGGCATGATCGGTCCGGTGATTACACCGCGCGCTGTCGCGGCGCGAGTGTACCTGGTCGGCCAGGCGCCAGGACCACGCGAAGGAGCGCTCGGCCGACCGTTCGCGTGGACGGCCGGCCGCACGCTCTTCGCCTGGTTCGCGAGCATCGGCGTCGACGAGGAGGCATTCCGCTCGCGCGCCTACATCGCAGCGGTGTGCCGCTGCTTTCCCGGCAAGGCGAATGGCGGCGGCGACCGGGTGCCGGGCGTCGACGAGATCGAGGCGTGCAGCGGCTGGATGCGGCGCGAGATCGGCATCCTGCGCCCACGCCTGATCGTGCCGGTAGGACGCTTGGCGATCGAACGCTTCATGCCCCCGGCGCCGCTCGCCGAGATCATCGGCCAGAGCTACCGGGTCTGCGCCTTCGGTCACGACTGCGAGGTCATCCCGCTCCCCCATCCATCCGGAGCATCGACCTGGTTCAAGCGCGAGCCGGGGCGCGGGCTGCTTCGCCGGGCACTCGATCTCCTGGGCGCGCATCCCGCCTGGTCGGAACTCACGGTTCCACCACTACCCCGCGCCCGCGTCACGGCCAGAGCTCCGGGCGCCCTGGATGGCTGATGGCGCATCTCCTGGGTCGCTCTCTCCCAGCTCGTTGTAGAACAACCGCATGGAAGGCGCGCGCTCCGGGATGATGCGGGTATAATCAGGTTTGTCCGGGACTGATCCGCCCCTGCGTGCGAGCGGGCCGGACCTAGACCCGGTCTCGCGACGCACGCGAGCGACTCGAGGCTCCTCCCATTAAACGGGACGGAGCCTCTTTTAATGGTAGTGTCATCCGAGCACGTACCCCAGGCGTGGTGGGTGCTAAGAAAGGCTTGGTTTCTTGTCCGATTGGTGGTTTCACCCCCCTGAATTCCAGGAATGAGGCTCCAAATCGCGGGGCTCGGTCATCGCCCGGCATCCGTCCAAGCCCTGCCCTAGCCTGTGAGCACCGCTGACTGGGGCACTTCCGCCATGGGCGGTCGGTTTCTTAAGTAACGAACGCTGCCATTGTGAATGGGGGGATTAGGGTCTATACTCGCTGAGACTCAGCACCGGTTCCGGCTGGCAGGATCGTCGCGGACGATCGACGGTTGTTGATTCGGACATTTAGAGGCCTGTGGGCCGTACGGGAGCGAGAAACGCAGCATGGCACAGTCGGGTCCACCGCCGCCGCCCCCTCCCCAGCCGCCCAGCGCGGATGAGAAGCCCTACCAGGCCGGCAAGCTGTTCGGCGCCTACACCCTGCTGCGCATCATCGCCGAGGGCGGCATGGGCGTGGTCATCGAGGCCGAGCACAACGTCATCAAGCGCATCGTCGCGCTCAAGACCGTCAGCCCCAAGTACGCGGCCAAGGAAGGCTTCCGCCTGGCGCTGATGGACACCTTCATGCGCGATGCGCGCATCCTCGGCCAGATCGATCACCCGAACGTGCTGCCTGTGTTCGACGCCGGCACCGTCGGCCACTGCCCATTCATCGCCATGCGCATGGTCGGCGGTGGCGACCTGGCGACCTGGATCACCAGCCACGGCCCGATCAAGGAGGACATCGCGCTGCACCTCGCGCACGATTGCGCCTCGGGCCTCAAGGCCATCCACGCCGCCGGATTCCTGCACCGCGACATCAAGCCGCTGAACCTGCTGATCGAATCCGACTGGCGCGTCTTCATTTCCGACTTCGGCCTGGCGATCGCCAAGGACAAGAAGCCGCCCGCCGGCACCATCGCCGGCACCCCGAGCTACCTCGCGCCCGAGCAGATCCGCGGAGACGACCTCGACGAGCGCACCGATATCTACGCACTCGGCGCGACCATCTATCATGCGGTGACCGGCGTGCCCCCTTTCATGGGTGATCGTCCCGAGGACATCATGCGCCAGATCCTCGAGTCCTCGCACCCGCCGTCGCCGATCGAGCGCACGCCGGCGCTCGATCAGAACCTGGCGAACATCATCACCCACGCCATGGCGATGAAGCCCAGCGAGCGCTATCAGAACACCGATCAGATGATGGCGGACTGCAAGAACGTGCTGCAGGGCCAGGCGCCCCATTTCGCCTCGGCCAGCAACCGCTCCTCGCGCCGGACCACCATGTTCGGTTCGCTCGCGCAGCGCGTGTTCGGCACCCCGCCGCCCCAGCAGCAGACGCGCTAGGCACCATCGCGGGCACGCCCCCGATGCCGCACTCGATCACGCATCGCGCAAGACGGCGAGCGGCCTCGCGGTGAACACGCGTCGGCACGCGGCCAGGCCGGCCAGGGCGCTGAGCACGACGATGCCGACCAGCAATGCGCCGATCCATCCCCACGGCACCACCAGGCGGATGTCGAGCAGCTTGTCCACCAGGATCCAGCCGAAGAGCAGCGCCATGCCGAGCCCGAGCCCGGCGCCGACCAGCCCGAGCGCGCCGAATTCGCAGGCGAGCGAGCTCGCCAGGGTGCGGTTGCGTCCGCCCAGCACTTTCAGGAGCGCCGCGTCCAGCTGACGCTCGCGCGCCGTCGACAGGCCGATGCCGAGCAGCACCACCAGGCCAGCGATCAGGCAGAACCAGCCCATGAAGCGTACCGCCACCGAGGCGCGATCGACGATCATGCGGATGCGCGCGCCGGCTTCCGAGATGTCGAAGGCGATGACGTTCGGGAAGGACGCGGCGATCGCCGCCTGGACGCGCGATCGTAGCTCGGGCGACAGCGGTGGGATCGCCGCCACCCACGTCTGCGGCGCGTCGACCAGCGCGCACGGGCTGAGCAGGATCATGAAATTCGGCTTCATGCCCAGGAAGTGCACCGAGCGGATGCTGGTGACGGTGGCCTCGACGGGCACGTTCTGGATATCGAAGGCGATGGTGTCGCCGATCTTGGCGCCGATCTCGCGCGCGAACCATTCGTGCAGCGACGCCTCCACGTGCTTCGGATCGTTGCTCATCCACGTTCCCGCGATGATCTTCTCGTCCGGGCCGAGTTCCTCGCGCCAGCTGAGGTTCTGCTCGCGGTCGCGGAAGCCCTTGCCGCGCTCCTGTGGCTTCGGCGGCGCGCCATTGAGGCCGCGGTATCGCCCGTGCACCAGCGGACTCATCGCACAGTGATCGACGCCGGCCTCGGACTTCAGCATGGCGCGGAAATCGTCGACCTGGTCGCGCTGCAGGTCGATCGCGAACAGGCTCGGCAGGTCGGTCTGCCCGCCCGGATCGAACTCGTGGGTGAGGCTCGCCTGGTGGATCATCATCGAGCCGAACAGCAGCGCCGACAGGCCGATGGCGACCACCGCCGATCCCGGCCTGAAGCCCGCGCGCGAGAGGTTGCCGAGCCCATGGCGGACACCGAATCCGAGCAGCGGCAGCCGCAACCGCGCGATCAGCGGCAACAGCACGCGCGCGCACGCCATCAGCGTCAGTCCACCGGCGGCCAGGGCCGCAATGAAGCTCGGCCCGATCACCCACGAACGCGCTTCCAGACCCGCCACCACCGCGAACAGTCCGAGCACCACCGCCGTGACCGCGATTCCGGCGAGCCATCCGCCGCGCGGCACGCCGTCGCCGCGCATCACCGCCAGCGGCGAGAGGCGGCGGATCTCCACCAGCGGCATGAGCGCGAACGCGCCGGCGGTCAGGGCTCCGAGCGCCACTCCCCATGCCACCGCCGCGAAGTCGACGCCGTATCCCAGCGCGACCGGCAGGTACGGTATGAGCAGGTACGATAGCGCGTTCTGGATCGCGCAGCCTGCCGCCGCGCCCAGCACCCCGCCGCACAGTCCCACGCCCAGCGCCTGGATCAGGAACACCAGCGACACGCGGCCGGGCGAGGCGCCCAGCACCTGCAGCGTGGCGACCGCGTCGAGGCGCTCGGCCACGAAGGCGCGCACCATGCTGGCGACGCCGACGCCGCCCAGGAGCAGCGCGGTCAACGACACCAGGCGCAGGAACGATCCCAGGCGATCGAACACCCGGCTCACCGACTCCTGCGCCTGGCGAGCGGTGCGCACCAACATGCCCGAGCTGGTCTCGGCGCGTCCGCCGAGACCAGTGGGCGACCGCTCCGCGAGCTTCCAGCGCGCGCGCAGCTCGCGCGCGGCGGCTTCGCCGTCCTCAGGATCCGTAGTGGCGACCAGCAGCGACCACAGCGCGCGCGAGCCCTTGGCGGTGAGGCCGGTCGCCTCCAGGCGGTCGGCGGCGATCAGCACGCGCGGCCCGAGCGCGAACGGATTCGTGCCCATGCCGGGATCCTCGGCCAGTGCACCGCCGATGGTGAACTCGACGCGGCCGATCTTGAGGCGGTCGCCGATGGCGATGCCGAGCGCGGAGAGCAGCTCGCGCTGCACGTAGGCGACTGGCACGTCATCGAACAGGCCTCGCACGCCATCGAGCTCATGGCCGGAACCAGTATCGATGCGCGTGACCCCATAGAGCGGATAGCCGGGTGAGACCGCGCGCAGCTCGATGGTGCGCGATCGTCCTCCCACCGAGGTGCCGCCCGCCTCGCCGCTGGAAGCGCCCAGAGCCGCGGCCATCGTCACCATCCCCACTTGGGGGATGATGCGCGCGCCGTGCGGCGCGGCTTCCTCGACATCACGGCGGTGCTGATCATCGAACGGCGTGTTCGAGCGGGCCTCGACATCCGCCCCGAGCAGCGGACGCGCCTCGCGCGCGAGCGCGCGGTCGAGCATGCCCGAGACCGAGCCCACGCAGACGCGCGCGGCGATGCCGATGGCGATGCAGGCGATCAGCAGCCAGATGCGCCCGGCCTGTCCGCGCGAGAGCCACCAGGCCAGGCGGATGGTGAAACCCGCCGAACGGCGCGGTGCCGTTGGCCCCGCCGCTCTGACGGCATGCGCATCGTCCCGTCCGCTCATGTCGCGGCGGCGGTCTGGACGCGTCCATCCTGCAGCTGGATGCGTCGCGCGGCGCGTGCCGCCAACGGCTGTTCGTGCGTCACCAGCACCAGGGTCGAGCCCTGGTCGCGCACCAGCGAGAACAACAGCTCCGCCATCTCGGCGCCGGTACGGCTGTCGAGATTGCCGGTCGGTTCGTCCGCGAACAGGAGCGCCGGCGACGGCGCCAGCGCCCGCGCCAGGGCGACGCGCTGCTGTTCGCCGCCGGACAACCGCGATGGCAGGTGCGTCGCGCGCGCGGCCAGGCCGACGCGGCCCAGCCAGTCGCGCGCGCGCGCCTTGGCGTCGCGCGCGCCCAGGAGCTCGAGCGGCACGCGCACGTTCTCCTCGGCGGTCAGGGTGGGCAGCAGGCGGTAGGACTGGAACACGAATCCCATGCGGCTGCCGCGAAAGGTCGCGAGCTCGCGCGAGCCCATGGCGGCGAGGTCGCGTCCCTCGACTCGGATCGAGCCGGCGCTCGGCGCGTCGAGACCCGCGACCAGGCCGAGGAGTGTCGACTTGCCGCTGCCCGACGGCCCGGTGACGGCGACGCTGTCGCCGCGCGCGACGGTGAACGACACATCGGCGAGCACGGTGATCTCGCCCTCGCCGCCGGGGTAGCGCTTGGTCAGGCCGATGACTTCGAGGACGGCGGTCATTTCTCGTGCTCCGGGGACTTCACCGCATCTTCCACCGCATGCTTCGCATCCGGCGAGCCGACGGGAACCACGGGCTGGGCCTTGGGGGCCGCGGCCGTGGCCGGCGGGTCCAGCAGCGGCTTGAGGAACGTGTAGACGTGCGCGGCGACGATCCGCTGGCCCTCGGCGGTGGGATGGATGCCGTCGGCCTGGTTCAGCTCGGGCTTGCCGCCGACGCCCTCGAGCAGGAAGGGCATCAACGGCGCCTTGCGGCTCTCCGCCACCTCTGGGAACAGCTTGGCGAATCCGGTGCGGTAGTCCTCGCCGTAGTTCACCGGCAGCATCATTCCCGCGATCGCGACCGTGGCGCCACCGGCGCGGAGCTTGTCGACGATCGCCTCGAGGTTCTCCCTGGTCTTGGCGAGCGGCAGTCCGCGCAGGCCGTCGTTGCCGCCGAGCGCCACCAGCACCAAGTCCGGCTTGGCCTTCAGGGCCCAGGCCACGCGCGACAGACCGCCGGCGGTGGAGTCGCCGGAGATACCGGCGTTGACCACCGTCCACGTGTGGCCGTCAGCCTTGGCCAACGCCTCGACGAGCGCCGGGAAGGCTTCTTCTTCCGCGAGCCCACGGCCAGCGGTGAGACTGTCGCCGAGGCAGACGATGGTCGCAGCGCGCGCGGCAGTCACGCTGGCCAGCGACATCACGAGCACGAGACGGATGAGGACTGCGGTTCTCATGAAGGCCCTCGCGCGGGGCCGCCATGCTCGCCGTCCCGATCCCAATCACCAGCGAAGGCTCCGCCGACCGTGATACCGGCGATGGTCCTGGCCTGGGCCACGAGATTCTCGGACACCGCGATCTCGGACAGGTGCAGGGTATCGCGAACGCGCACGATGCGCGCTTCGCCGGCGGCGACTCCGGGCACGCAGCTCGCCGCGGCGAGGATCGCCTGATCGTCGCCCGGTATCGCCAGCGGGATCTTGCCGCCGCCCAGGCTGCCGCTGGTGAGCACGTTGGTGGCCGTGGCACCACGGTCGATGGCGGCGAGGAAACGCTCGGTGATCACGTCGGCCATGCCGATGCCGGTGGCGTTGCCGCCGGCAGCCTCGGTCAGCGCCAGCACCACGATGCGGCCGATGCGCGGACCGCGGAAATCCGCGGGCACGCCGAGCTCCCCCCTGCCGGTGACGTTGGGATCCATGCCCACGCCGCTGATGTCCTTGCCGAAGCGCTCGACCACCAGCACGTCGATCTCGGGCATGAGCAACCGCGGCATGAGCAACCGCGCCTCGCGCAGGAGTTCCGGCTCGCGCGCCATCACGCGCGCGGCCGGCACCGCCTCGACCAGCGCGGTGCGTTCGTGGGCGTTCTCGACCACCGCCAAGGCGAATGCCACCTTGCCGGTGGCCAGCACCGCACGCGCGGCTGCGGGGATGAGCATGGCGAAGCGCGGATAGCCCTCGCGATGCAGCCGTGAGCAGCCGGCGTGCTTGCCGAGTCCGATCGCCAGCATCTTGCAGATGCCGCTCTCGTAGTCGCCGCGGAAGCCGGTGTGGGGCTTGATGCGCACCACCGGGATGACCGCGTCCACGGCCAACGCGTCAGCGGCTACATGCACCGGTAGCGCGCCTCCCTCGGTTGACGCGGTCGACGCGGCGGATGCCGGTTCGGTCGTGTACCCCGTCCCATCCCAGCGCAGCTGGGCGACGCTGGTCGTGGCCATGCCCGAGACGATCGGCGCGCCGCAGGCCACCTCGGTCACGCCGAGGCGCGCGAGCACCTCACGCTGGCCGTCGGCGCTGGCGCCGCCGTGCGACCCCATCGCCGGGATGATGACGACCCCCACCCCGCGGGCGGCCAGCCCGGCGACCAGGGTGGTCACGATCGTGGCCAGTCCGGCGATGCCGCGGCTGCCGACCGCCACCGCGACGCGCATGCCCGGACGCAGCGACGCGGCGATCGTGGGTTTCGCGAGTTCGGCGCGCACGGCGGCGGCGACATCGGCGATGGTCGTCCCGGGAAACGACTGGCGGACGCGCACCATGGGCGGCAGGCGCAGACCCGACAGACCGACGAGGAACTCGCCCATGGGCTGGTTGTAGTACGGCGGATGCGCGCGGGTAGCGCCGAGGAAACGTCCGTCGTCAGGATAGCCGCGTCCGTCGTCCGTGGTCCTTCATCAGGCGTCAGAGACAGCCGGGCAGCGCAGATCTGATACCATTCCCAGAATGCCGTCTGTCGTCGACGTCGGACCACGGACCAGGGACCAGGGACGGTACTCGCGGTGGAGCCCCGATCGCGCTAGCGCGATGTCGCCTTCCTCGGATCCGTGGCCGAGATGATCTGGTCGACGCCGGTCTGGTTGAAACCCTTGAAGCCGTGATTGCGCTCGAGGTTCTCGAGGTGGGAGCCGATCACGCCCTCGTCGAGGAAGATGCGCGCCTGGCGGGGGTCGATCTGCTCGGTGGCGAGCAGGCGCATGACGCGCTCGCGGCGCACCTGCCAGATCTCGCCGGTCGAGAACGCCTGGCGCAGGTACGGAAAATCGCTGAACGGCGTCATCATGCCGATGCCCGCCGTTGCCAGCTGCGCGGTGAGCGCGGCGTGGTCGAAGGTGCATTCGAGGTGGTGCATGCCGGCCTGGAGGAAGGCCTCGCCGTGCAGCGCGCACCACAGCCCGACGGTGCCGAGCTTCTTGCTCGGCTGCAGGCCGAGATGGGCGAAGTCCTTCTTCAGTTCATCGGAGGTCATGTCGACGTCGGCAAACACCACCACCCCGGTGACCGGGTGCTCGAGCACCTGCGCTCCCCAGCCGGCCTCGCCGCCAGGATGGAAGCGCTCACGGCACTGCAGGCCCAGCATCTCGAGCATCGAGATCAGGCGCTTGAAGCACTGGCGCGACGAGCGGTAGGTGTGGTGGTCATGGTTGGCCCAACCGAGCCCGAGCGCGTCCTGGCGCTCCTTCTGCACCCGCGCGGCGCGGTTGCGGCGCTGCCAGTACTCGCGCTCGGCGGCGAAAAACAGGTCGCAGGCCATGTCGCGGCCCACGTCCATGATCGCCTTGGTGATGACGTCCTCGGCGTGGTCGAAGGCCTCCTCGTCGCCGGCGAATACGCGGCGGCGGGCGCGCAGAGCCTCGTGGGTGCGCACGCAGGACAGCGCGTAACCGGGATCGAGATCGGTGACGCGGTAGCCATCGTAGCCGTGGCGCTCGACCACCCACAGCTCGGCGCTGTCGCCGGTGAAGGCGCGCACGCGGCGGAACGGGCCGAACGGCACCCCCTCGATCGCCGGCTGCAACGCATGCGCGGCGCAGAAATCCGCGCACGAATCGACGAAGATCGCCACGCGCATGGTCTGCTCGGGAACCAGCACCACATCGGGGAAGGTGGCGGCCTCGTGGGTGAAGCAGGTGTCGGCGCCGCGGCGCGGACGCAGGGTGAAGCCGGCCTTGCGCAGTCGATCGCTCAAATCCGGCGAGCCGGGCACCACCGCCGCGTCGATCCAATCGATGAAGCGGGTGGCGGTCTCGTCGTGCATGCGCTTGGCGAGTGCGGCCGCCTCGGGGCAGCGTTTGAGGAAGTTCGCAACCAGCTCATCGACCACCGCCGCCGCCTTCGGTTGCGGTTCCCAATGGAACGCATCGAGCCCGTCGGGATCCATGCCGCTGGGGATGATGGTATTCCTGCCGGACAGGTCGGGGAGGTTCACGGACTGCGGGACCTCATGATGACTTCCTCGGAGAGCTCGATCGCCAGGACGAGGCGATGGCGGCGGCGGCGGCGGCGGATGGCGGATGGCGGCACGGCCGCCGTCATGATCGAGTATACAGCGGATCCGCACCGATGTCCCCTAGCAGGTTGCTCGGACGGGTGTGGTGAGAGACCTCGCTGGGCACTGGAAGTCGTTGACCCGATTGGGTATGCTGCATGGGTAGATCCGCTCGTCCGTGCCGGATGGAAACGCCTCGGCACGGCCTTCGAAGTCCGCCATTTCCTACCCCAGAGCCCCACTCGCGAGCCGTCAGGAGATCTCATGCACGACGTCCTGTTGCTCGGAGCCGGCAAGATCGGCAGGGCCATCGCCAAGCTGCTGTCCTCCTGCGGCGACTACCGGATCACCGTCGGCGACATCGACCAGACCGCGTTGAAACGCCTCGCTGGCATCGATCGCGTCACCACCCAGCAGCTCGACGTGGCAAGCCAGGAGGCGCTGGTGAAGGCCATGGCCGGCAAGCGCCTGGTCATCTCCGCCTGCTCGTTCGCGGTCAACCCCGGCATCGCCAACGCCGCGCTCGCCTCGGGCGTGAGCTACTTCGACCTCACCGAGGACGTCGCAACCACCCGCGCGGTGCTCGAGGTCTCGAAGCGGGCCAAGCCCGGCCAGGTGTTCATGCCGCAGTGCGGGCTCGCCCCCGGCTTCATCGCCATAGCCGGCCACCACCTGACCAAGCGCTTCGACAAGCTCGACGAGGTACGCCTGCGCGTGGGCGCGCTGCCGCAGTTCCCCACCAACGAGTTCAAGTACAACCTCACCTGGTCCACCGACGGCCTGATCAACGAATACTGCAATCCCTGCGAGGTCATCCACGAGGGCTCGCGCCTCGAGGTGCTGCCGCTCGAAGGCCTCGAGCACTTCTCGCTCGACGGCGTCGACTACGAGGCGTTCAACACCTCGGGCGGACTCGGCACGCTGTGGGAGACGCTTGCGGGCAAGGCGCGCAACCTCGACTACAAGACCGTGCGCTATCGCGGCCACCGCGACCTGGTCGCCTTCCTGGTCAACGAGCTGCGGCTGTCCTCGCGCCGCCACATCCTCAAGGACATCCTCGAGCACGCGGTGCCGATCACCTCGCAGGACGTGGTGCTGGTGTTCTGCACCGTCACCGGATGGAAGGGCGGCTACCTGACCCAGCTCACCGACGCGCGCAAGATCTACCACGCCGAGCTCTTCGGCGAACCATGGAGCGCGATCCAGATCACCACCGCATCGGGCATCTGCGCGGTCGTCGACCTGCATCTCGCGGGCGGTCTGCCCACCCAGGGATTCGTGCGCCAGGAGCAGGTCGCGCTCGACGTGTTCCTCGCCAACCGCTTCGGTCGCGCCTATGACAAGCACGCGCAATCGCTGTCGCTTCCCGGCGTATCCCGACCGGTGGAGAGCAACCTGCCCGGCACCGGCAGGCACGAGGCCAAGCGATGAGCGCCGACGTGCTGGCCCGGCTGTCGATCTCGCCCGATGCCAGCGGCGTCGCGATCGGCGGCGATTGGCGCGCGGGCCGCGGACCGGTGATGCCCGCGCGCTCGCCGATCGACGGCGCGCGCATCGCCAGCATCCGCTCGGCGTCGATCGACGAAGTCGACGCCGCCATCGCCGCGTCCGAGACCGCCTTCGCCGCCTGGCGCAACGTGCCGGCACCGAAACGCGGAGAGCTGGTGCGGCGCATCGGCGAGCGCGTGCGTGCACGCAAGTCCGAGCTCGCACCGCTGATCACGCTCGAGGTCGGCAAGATCCCGCAGGAGGCGCTCGGTGAGATCCAGGAATGGATCGACATCTGCGAGTTCGCGGTCGGCCTGTCGCGCCAGCTGCACGGCCTCACCATCGCCAGCGAGCGACCCGGGCACCGCATGATGGAGCAGTGGCATCCGCTCGGACCGATCGGCGTCATCACCGCCTTCAACTTCCCGATGGCCGTGTGGGCGTGGAACGCGATGGTCGGCCTGGTCTGCGGCGATCCGGTGATCTGGAAACCCTCCGAGAAGGCCTCGCTGTGCGCGATCGCCGCGCACCGTCTGGTGTGCGAGGTGATCGCAGACCTGCCCGACATGCCGCCGGGCCTCGTCAGCCTGGTGGTCGGCGGACGCGAGATCGGCAACCGCCTGGCGGAATCGCCCCGGATCCCGCTGCTGTCGGCCACCGGCTCGGTGCGCATGGGCCAGGCGGTGGCGGCGACGGTGGCGAAGCGGCTCGGACGCACCTTACTCGAGCTGGGCGGCAACAACGCCATGATCGTCGCCCCCTCCGCCGATCTCGAGCTCGCGACGCGCGCGATCGTGTTCTCGGCGGTGGGCACCTGCGGACAGCGCTGCACCAGCCTGCGCCGTCTGATCGTGCACCGCTCGCTGCGCGCCAGCCTGGTCGCGCGGCTGAAGACGGTCTACGCCACACTGCCGATCGGCGATCCGCGCGCTCCCGGAGTCTTGGTGGGCCCGCTGATCGACGACGGCTCCGCCGCCGCGATGCGCGCCGCGCTCGACGCCGCGCGCCGCCAGGGCGGCGTGGTCCACGGTGGCGAAACGGTCGTCGGGCCGGGCGGCGGCGCTTACGTGCGCCCGGCGCTGGTCGAGATCGAGGCCAATGCCGCGATCGTGCAGGAGGAGACCTTCGCGCCGATCCTCTACATCCTGCCCTACGACCGCGTCGACGAGGCCATCGCCATCAACAACGGCGTGCCCCAGGGCCTGTCGTCAGCGATCTTCACCCGCGATGTCGGCGAGGCTGAGCGCTTCATGGCATCGTCCGGCTCCGACTGCGGCATCGCCAACGTCAACATCGGCACCTCGGGCGCCGAGATTGGCGGCGCCTTTGGCGGCGAGAAGCAGACCGGCGGCGGCCGCGAATCCGGTTCCGACGCGTGGAAGTCGTACATGCGCCGCACCACCAACACGATCAACTATTCCGGAGAGCTGCCGCTCGCGCAGGGCGTGACGTTCACGGTCTGACGGACGTCCGTCGCCCATCGGCGACAGCAGGGCAGCCACGGACGACGGGCGGTGCGACCTTAGTATTCGAGAAACTCGACCCGCCCCCCGGGAAGATCCGTGGCCCCCGACGGCCATGCTGGCGGTCATGAGCACCGCCACCGCCCCATCGTCCACCCCCGAGCTGGCCCGCGCGCTCGCCGCTGCCGCGGCTGCCTTTCCCCACATCGATGCGGCCACGCAGGACGGCATCACCGACGAGCAGGCCGCGTTCATGCGCGACAATGGGCTGCTGGTGATCCGCAACGTCGTGCGCGGCGCCGAGCTCGCCGCGATCCAGCACGAGACCCAGGTCTACATCGACAACGCCAACCGTGGCGTCGATCATCCCGACTACATGTACAAGGACCACGAGCTCACCGGCGAGCGCACGCCCTTCCGCGTCGAATACGTGATCGACAAGGGGCCCGCCTGCAAGGCGCTGCTCGGACATCCCTTCATCCTGCGCTCGGTCGAGAAGCTTCAGGGCCGTAGCTTCGTTCCGACCTGGGACAGCATGGTGTTCAAGAACGGCGGCTCGGGTGTGGCCATCCCCTGGCATCGCGATTCCGGCACCGACAACGTCGACACCACCGACGGATCGGACTACACATTCCCCATCTTCAACGTCGACTTCTACCTGGATCGCGCCGACACCAGCAATTGCGTGTGGGGCATCCTCGGCTCGAATCGCTGGAGCGCCGAGCGCGCCAACCAGACGATCACCGACCTGAACGCCGGCGGATTCAAAACCAGCCACGGCGCGCTGCCAATCACCATGAACCCGGGTGACGTGATCTTCCACAACATCCTCGCCTTGCACGGTTCGCCGCCCACGACCAACGGCAAGCTACGGCGCGTGCTCTATTACGAATTCCGGCGCGGCCAGATCGAGCGCACGATGGGCCCGCACATCCCCGCGTACATCCCGCTCAAGCAGAAGGTGCTGCTGGCCTGTCAGCACCACCGCGCCCAGGCCGCGTACGCGCGCGGCGAGCAACCCTTCGTCTACCGTCCCGAGGCGGAGTTCGCCTCGCCGGCGCTCGCGGTCGGCGAGGAGCTGTCCACCTACCGCTACCCGCACCACGAGTTCTGGCGCAAGTAGCACCTCGCACCGACCGCCCGCTGGTCATCCAGTGGCCGTCCTGAGCTCTATCCAGGAGCGGCGCGCTGTTGCGGTCCCCGCGCGCACGCTCTAATCGCCTCCGTGTGGTGGCTCGTCCTCATCATGGCCTCGATCGCCGTCCTCTGCGGCGTCCTGGCGTTGCGCGCCATGCGCGACCCGCGCGAGGTCTACATCCGCCAGAAATTCGGGACCGCGGCGATCGACGCCATTCGTTCCGCGGCCACTTCGCTGCGCGCCAGCGGCATGGCCGCGGCGCAGGCACGCGACACCGCGATCGAGAACTTTCTCGAGGAGAAGCGCCGCCTGATGGAGGTGTCGACGCGGCATTTCCGCAAGAAGCAGGCGCTCTGATCGCAGGCTCACTTTTCCGGCGCTTCGCGTCGAAAGAAGAACATCCTGCCGGTGCGCTGGTGGACCAGATCGGAGGCTCTCGCCATGTGGCCTCTCGACACTGGGCAACTCAACATCAGGGATGTGCGCGCCCTCGGCTCCCCTCCTGAACGCTTCCCTGCCGATGGCTTCGCCGATGGGGATGTGACGGGTCTGTGGTATCGCGGCGAAGCCTGGCGCGGGCGGAACACGCGGGTGTTCGCCTGGCTCGGACTGCCCGAGCCAGGGGCGCGTCCGGCGCCGGCGATGGTACTGGTGCATGGCGGTGGCGGCACCGCCTTCGCGTCATGGGTGCGGTGGTGGAACGCGCGCGGTTACGCGGCCATCGCCATGGATACCTGCGGCTGCGTCCCGGGCGGGGAGTTCGCCCAGCGGCCTCGACATGACCTCGGTGGACCACCTGGATGGGGCGGCTTCGATCAGATGTCCGAGCCACCGCGCGACCACTGGACCTACCACGCGGTGGCGGCGATCGTCCTCGCCCATTCGCTGCTGCGCTCCATGCCGGAGATCGATCCAGAGCGCATCGGCATCACCGGAAACTCGTGGGGCGGATACCTCACCTGCATCGCAGCCTCGGTCGACCGGCGATTCCGCTTCGCGGCGCCAGTCTACGGCTGCGGCTCCCTCGCCGAGTCGCCGTTCTTCGCCTCGGGATTCGCACAGCTCGGATCCGCCACGAGCGCCTGGAACGAGCGCTGGGATCCGTCCGTCCACCTGACTCGCGCAGCGCTGCCCATGCTGTGGATCAACGGCGTGCACGATCCGGCGTTCCCGGTGGATGCGTGGATGCGCTCCGCGCGGCTGGGTTCCGGGCCCCGCATCATGTCATTGCGGACCGAGTTGGTGCATGCCGATGGCGATTCCGTCCATCCCGACGAGATCTGGCTGATGGCCGAGGAGCACCTGCGTGGTCGTCCGGGCCTCGCGCGCATCATCGGGGCGGATCTTCGCGGAGATCGCCTCACCGTGTCCCACCGATCGGATGTCGCGATCGTGGGCGCGTCGCTGGTGTCCACCGCGGACCACGGCGATTGGCGTGAACGTCGCTGGATCACGTCCCCCCTGCCGCACCAGCCTCTGGCGAACGGCGAGTCGGGTACGATCTCGGCGACGATTCCAAACGGATCCAGACAGGCATTCATCTCGCTGAGCGATGCTCGGGGGGCGATCGTCACATCGGATCTGTTCACGATGCCATCCCCGCAAGGCGGGCAGGCGACGTCAGGCAGCTAGAAGTCGAATGGTGATGGTGCGGGTGATGGCGAGCGGCGTTCGCCACGATCGCCAGGACCCACAACCGCACAGCGCCGTCTCCGCGAAAGCTCTTGGCATGTGCCATGCAGCAGATGCACGCCTCCTGCAAGTCATCCTCGGCGTCGGCGGCATTGCCGGTGAGCCGCCGCGCGAGGCGGTAGGCGTCAGCATCATGTCTCGAGAGCAGGCGATCCATGGCGTCACGATCGCCAGAGCGCCGAAAGGCATCCAAGAGCACGAGGTCCCGGCCGCTCTCATCTAGCGACGCGGCGGCATCCGCTGCGGCATCCGACGATGAACGCGTCGAAGACGCGGCGGGCGCGGGGCGATCATCCATGGGCATGCAGGCGTCCATCAGGTGGTCTCCAGCCAGGGAGATTCCACCGCGGCGCCGTTTGCCTCAGAAATGTCGAATCCGCGTATTCCACAGGTACTCCAAGGCCAGGTCACCCGAAGACCAGTTCCCTGCCCCCACGGCCACAGACTATCCGAGCCACCCTCCTTGCCACACCCTCGAGGCTGCTCGATCACCCTGGCGATCGCCTGCCACACCGTGGCGGCATCCTCGCGCAGCCGTACGCTACGCGCATGAGCGCTGGCCCCCTCGTCACCGACTACCTGATCATCGGCGGCGGAATCGTGGGCGTGACCGTGGCGATCGAGCTGAAGCGACGCGAGCCCCGCGCACGCGTGACCCTGCTCGAGAAGGAACCGGATTGCGGCCGGCACGCCAGCGGCCGCAACAGCGGGGTCATCCACGCCGGATTCTACTATTCAGCCGACAGCATGAAGGCGCGCTTCTGCCGCGATGGCAACCGCCGCCTGCGCGCCTACTGCCGCGAGCGCGGATTGCCTCTGAACGAGTGCGGCAAGCTGGTGGTGGCGAAGGACGAGCGCGAACTCGCCGGTCTCGATGAGCTGCTGCGCCGCGCCCGCGCCAACCACGTGAAGCTCGAAATGATCGACGAGGCCGACGCCCGCCGCATCGAGCCGCGGGTGAAGACCTGCCAGCGCGCGCTATGGTCACCTACCACGGCTTCGGCGGATCCGGTCGCGGTCATCAACAGCCTCGCGTCCGACGCCGCAGCAGCGGGAGTCGAGGTCCGCCGCGGTTGCGCGTATCTGGGCGCGACTCTACCCGCGGATCCCGCCGCTGCGGCGCGGGTACGAACCACGACCGGCACCATCGAGGCCGGCTGCGTGGTGAACGCGGGCGGGCTGCACGCTGACCGCATCGCCCGGGATTTCGGCTTCTGCCAGCACCACACCATCCTGCCGTTCAAAGGCCTCTACCTGTATTCGGATGAGCAGCCAGGCGGGCTGCGCACGCACATCTATCCGGTGCCCGACCTGAAGTATCCTTTCCTGGGGGTCCATTACACGGTCACGGTCGATGGCCACGTCAAGATCGGCCCGACCGCGATCCCCGCCTTCTGGCGAGAGAATTACCACGGTTTCGGCCGCTTCGATCTGGGTGAGTTCATCGAGGTCGTGACCCGCGAGGCCGGACTGATGGTGCACGCGGGTTTCGATTTCCGCGGCCTGGCGGTACAAGAGCTGAAGAAGTTCTCGCGCTCATACCTGGTTGGCCAGGCGGCCAAGCTGATCGGCGGCGTCGACCGCTCCGACTACCGGCGCTGGGGCAAGCCCGGCATCCGCGCGCAGCTGCTCGACCTGCGCACGCGCACGCTGGTGATGGATTTCCTGATCGAGGGCGACGCCCGCTCCCTGCACGTGCTCAACGCGGTGTCGCCGGCCTGGACCTGCTCGATGCCGTTCGCCGAGCATGTGGTCGATGAGATCGCGAAGCGGAGATCGAGCCACCGGACAGTCGCGCAGACCTGATTCCATTGCGGGTCGATGGATCAAGGCGCAATCACCTGTTTCCCAACGTGGTGACGCTCTGGCCAAGAATGCTCGTTCAGCTCATGATGGGTGCGCTAGACACGGGCTGGTATGTAACCCATACTGTCACGCACTCGTGCCCTTGTGGCTCATGCCACAAGCACGAAAAACGCCAGATGTCACAGCTCACGAGTCCACCATGACAGCCATCGTCTCCTTCGACCTCGCGATCCTCGACGCCGTGATCGTCTCGGTCATCGCTCCGGCTGCCGGGAGCGTGGATAGGGCTGGAACGTTTCCCAGGCAATCCATCGATGCCCTGGCCAAGGCCGGCCTTCTCGGACTGATCAGCTCCCGTGATGTGGGCGGCACCGGCGGTACGCTCGCCGATGCGGCGCAGGTGGTCGAGCGCTTGGGGCAAGCCTGCGGCTCGACCGCGATGATCATGTGCATGCACTATTCAGCGACCGCGGTGATCGAAACCCACGGATCGAAACCCCTGCGCGAGGCGATCGCGTCGGGTAAGCATCTCTCCACCCTCGCCTTCTCGGAGAGCGGATCGCGCTCGATGTTCTGGGCGCCCCTCTCCACCGCGACCGCCACCTCCACCGCGAGCGCGAGCGTGCGTCTCGATGCGATGAAGTCGTGGGTCACCGCCGCCGGCGAGGCGGATTCGTACGTCTGGTCGAGCAAGCCGCTAGCATCCGCCGGTGCCAGCACCTTATGGCTGGTGCCGAAAGGTTCTCCAGGGCTGAGCAGCAGTAAAGCCTTCGACGGGATCGGCCTGCGCGGCAACGACTCCTCGCCGATCACCGCCACCAGCGTGATGGTGCCGCAGAGCTCGATGCTCGGCAAGGACGGCGACGGCTTCAACATCATGATGGGCGTGGTGCTGCCGTGGTTCCAGGTCCTCAATAGCGCGATGTCCATCGGCTTGATGAATGCCGCGGTGACCGCGACGGCCGACCACATGGCGCGGACGCGCTTCGAACACCTCGGCCAGACCGTCGCTGAACAACCGGTACCGCGCGCCAAGATCGCGTATATGCGCGTGCGCGCCGACATGGCTAGAGCACTGTGGCTCGACACCATCGCCGCCATCTCCAGCAATCGCGCCGACACCATGCTGCGTGTGCTCGAAGTGAAGTTCGCGGCGTCGGAAGCCGCGCTCGAGGTCACCGATCTGGGCATGCGCATCTGTGGCGGCGCTGCATTCCGCCGCGAATCGCCAATCGAACGCCTGTTCCGGGACGCGCGCGCCGCGGCGGTGATGGCACCCACATCCGACGCCCTGTCTGACTTCATCGGCAAGGCGGTCTGCGGACTGCCCTTGTTCTGACCTGGACCATGCCATGAGAACATCGCCAGTGAGCTTGGTGTCGCGGAACAGAGGACACCGGCGTCCATGAGCGCGCATGCTCGGCTCGTGCTCGGCGCGGTCGCCTATGATCCGAAGGTCGTGACGATCTGGGAGGGCTTCCAGGCCTGGTTCCTGCGCAAGGGACTCGATGTCGACGTCGTCCTGTACAGCAACTACGAGCGGCAGGTCGAAGCGCTCATGGCTGGCCACATCGGCGTCGCCTGGAATTCTCCGCTCGCGTGGGTGCGAACTCGTCGCCTGGCCGTGGCCTCTGGACTCACCGCCCATGCGGTCGCCATGCGTGACACCGACCAGGATCTGACCTCGCTCATCCTGGTGCGCGCCGACACACCCACGAAGACGATCGCGGATCTGCGCGGTCGGACCATCGCCACCGGCGCCATCGACTCGCCACAGTCGACCTTGATCCCGCTCGGCCTGGTCCTGCGCGCCGGCCTTCGTCCTGGCAGCGATGTGGCAGTCAAGCGCTTCGACCTGCACGTCGGCAAACATGGCGATCACATCGGCGGCGAGCGCGAGGCGGTACGAGCCTTGGTGCGGGGCGAGGCCGATGCCGCCTGCATCATCGATGCGAACCACCTGCTGTTCACCCACGAGAGGCTGATTGGACCAGGAGCGGTGCACGTCCTGGCGCGGACGGAACCCTACGATCATTGCAACTTCACCGCGCTCACGGCCAATGGTGACAGCGCGACGCTCGCGCGCGGACCTCTCGCCGATTTCCGCACGCTGCTGCTGGGAATGTCCTATGCGGACGCCGACGTCAGACCGCTGCTCGATCTCGAAGGCTTGAAAGCCTGGCGCGACGGACGCGCGTCCCACTACCAAGCCCTGGAGGAGGCCGTCGATGCCCTCGCCTTCTACGACGCCTCCGGACGCATCATCGCCCGCGACTACCAGTACTGAGGTGGCGCTCGATCTCGAGGGCCTCGGCCTCGATCGTGGCGCTCATCTCCTGATCGATCGCGCCCTCGCCACCGTACCGGTGGGCGCCGCACTCGCGGTGCGAGGCTCGGCCTCCGACCTCGGCCTGCATCTGGCGACGTGGTGCCGCCAGATGGGCCATGGCTTCCTCCCTGCCGAGGCGGGCTCCCTGGCAACCGGGCGCATCGTGCGCGGCTTGGCAGATGAGCGCTGGTCGGATACCGCGCGCGCCGGCGACAGCACGAAACCGCTTTCCATGGCGGGTCATGCATCGGGTCACTGGGGCCTCGCCGCACGCGGCGCCATGGTTGAACGTGGTGGACCGGATTTCCAATTCACGCTCTCGGAGCGCGACACGGTATGGTGCGACGAGGCTCCCCGCCTGTACGCGCAGGCCGCCGCCGCCCAGTGGGATCCCGAACGCGCGATCGATTGGACGCCGCCGTGCGTCGCCCCGGCATTGGACGCCGCGATCGCGCAGATCCTGACGTTCCTGATCGAGAACGAAAACGCGGCGCTGCTGGTGACCGCGCGCTTCCTCGCACAGGTCCATCCCCATTTCCGCGAGATCATGCAGGTGTTGGCGATCCAAGCCGCTGACGAAGCGCGCCACTGCGAGGTCTTCACCCGCAGGCTCGCGCTGACCGCGGCCGGCGTGGGTCGTTCAACCGTCCTCGGACAACGTTCGCTGAAGTCCCTGCTCGACGAGCCGGATTTCACGCTCGCATCCTTCATGCTCGCGGTGATGGGCGAAGGCACCTTCCTGACCCTGCTGGCCTTCATCGAACGGCACGCACCCGATCCGCTGACCAGGTCGATCATGCGCTTGGTGGTGCAGGACGAGAGCCGACATGTCGCGTTCGGGATCGCTCATCTGCGGCGCCACCTCGATCTGGATCCGAGCCAACGATCGCGGCTGGCGATGGTGGTCAGACGCCGTGCCGACGCGCTGCGCAACTCCGCCGACCTGAATGCGCTGGTGCTCGACGCCCTGGTCGTCCTCGCCGCCACCGACCTGACGCCGCAGGCGATCGGCAATGGGTTCGATAGCGTGCAGGCGCTGCGCGCCGAGATGGACGCAAACCGCCGCACCCGGCTGGGGCAACTCGGTTTTGGAACCGAAGAGGCAGCGGAAATCTCGGACCTGCACACCGCCAACTTCATGTGATTGCGTGGCCTTATGACGGGTGGGTGAGGAATTCGAGGCAGCGGCTCCCGAAACGGGTTCTAACTAAGGGTCATTGACCGCCATTCACCATGGACATGATGCTCCTGTCCTGCCCGCTGGATCGCATCCAGCCACCGATCGGAGTTCCCCATGCATTCCCACTTGCGCATCGCCGCCGCGCTGGTCTTCGTAGCCGCGCTCGCCGCCCAGGATCCTCTCGAGGGCCTGCAGTTCGCCGACGGCAAGAGCCGCAGCGCCGAGCAATTCCACGGCCAGAACGTGGTGCTCGTCGATTTCTGCGCGCATTGACCATCCGCTAGAGCTTTCCTCGGGAAGGAAGCCAAGGCGATCCATGATTACATCGAGACCGAGAAGGTCCCCGTCACGCTCGTGCTGATCACGCCCGAGCTCTCGGCGGAAGAACTCAAGACCTTCGATAAGGACAACAATTACGGTTTGGAGCATGCGCTCTGGGCCAACGACCCGCGCAATCGCAAGAACATCAGCCTCAACAACATCCTCCAGACCGACATGCTGCATCCGGATGGGAGCGTGGGCTACTTCGAAGGTCTCCAGACGCTGAAGTCACTCAAAGGCACCGCGGCTGGCAGCTTCCATTATCCCATCGAAGGTCTCACCGAACCGAAGATCAAGGAGCTGTGGTGGAGCGTCGAGCGCGGGTATCCCGGGGCGATCAAGAATCTGCAGTCGGTCGCTGGCAAGAAGTCGCCGGCGCAGGCCGATGCGGTGCGCATCCTCGACGCGGTGAAAGCCGCCACGAGCAAGCGCCAAGATGACCTGGTCGGCGCTCCGGCAACCATGGAGACCTACGAGGCGATCGAGGCCTTCCTGACCGCGTCCGAGGGACTCGACACCAAGAAGGCCTTGGCGCGACTGAAGGAGCTCAAGGCTGCGAAGGAGCTCAAGGACGAACTCAAGGCGCGCGACATCTATCAGCAGTGCCAGCAGCTGCTCGCCTCGCCCAAGCCCGACAGCATCAAATCTGGCAAGGAGAACATGGCGACGTTGGCCAAGAAGTTCCCCTCCACGGTCTACGGCCAGAAGGCTGCCTCGATCAAGTGACCCCCGCCTGATCGGCTGCTGGCAGGGTTGCACCGCGTCAGCCGCAGCGCATCGTCCGGCATGACGATCGACGCGCTTCGCCTGCTGCCGGCGGTCGAGGCCATCGCCGGCGACCTCCGCCACGATGGCCTGCCCGCGACGACCGCAGCGGCGTTGGCTCGCGAAGCCATCGACGCCATGCGAGCCACGCTGTCCGTCCAAGCGAAGCATGCGACCGCGGCTGGGACGGGCCCGGACACGTCGGACAAGGATGCCCTGCGCGCCATGGTGCTCGATCGAGCTCGCGCCGCGGCGCGAGCGCTCGCTGCTCCACCGCTACCTCGGCTGATCAACGCCACCGGCACGGTGCTCCATACGGGTCTCGGCCGCGCCGCGCTCAGCGCTCGCGCGCAAGCCGCGGTCGAGCGCATCGCTCATGGGTATTGCCAGCTCGAGCACGATCTCGACAGCGGCGAGCGAGGCGATCGGCAGATGCATGTCGAACCCCTGTTGCGCCGGCTCACCGGCGCCGAAGTGGCATTGGCGGTGAACAACTGCGCCGGCGCGGTGGTGCTGGCATTGCAGGCCCTGGCCCAGGGCCGTGAGGTCATCGTCAGCCGCGGCGAACTGGTCGAGATAGGCGGTTCGTTCCGCGTGCCCGAGATCATGGCGGCCGCGGGCTGCCGGCTGATCGAGGTCGGATCCACCAACAAGACGCGCATCGAGGATTACGAGCGCGCAATCACGCCCCAGACCGCGCTGCTGATGAAGGTTCACAAATCGAACTTCGTCCAAGAGGGCTTCGTCGCCGAAGTCTCCACCGCGGAGCTCGCCGCCCTCGGCTCACGTCACAAGCTGCCGGTGGTGGTCGACCAAGGATCCGGCTGCATCGTCGATCTCGGGCCCACGGGCATCGTCGCGCCACGCGTGGGCGATGAACTCGCCGCAGGCGCGGATCTCGTCTCGTTCTCCGGTGACAAGCTGCTCGGCGGACCCCAGGCCGGCATCCTCATCGGCAAACGCGACCTGATCGCGCGCTGCAAGCGCCATCCGCTCGCGCGCGCTCTGCGCGCGGACAAGCTCACGCTCGCGGCCTTGGCGGGCACACTCCAGGACTACCTGCTCGGCGACGCCTTCACTGCCATTCCCACGATCGCGATGCTCACCGAGCCGCTCGCTTCCGTGCGCGCGCGCGCTGAACGCCTGCTCGCGGCCATGGGATCCCTTGGGCTTTCCTCCATACGGGCCGAGGGCTCACAGACCTCGTTGGAGGCCGAGCTCGCAGAAGGCCGAGGCGCCGTCGGATCTGGCGCGGCTCCGACCCAGGGCCCGCTGACCTGGCTGATCGTACTGCGCCAGGTGTCAGCGACCCGGTTGTCACGGGCGCTGCGTAGGCGGCATGTGGTGGCCCGCATCGCCAAGGACGTCGTGCAGATCGACTTGCGGACCGTTGCTGAAAGCGAAATCAGCGCGCTCGCGGCCGCGATCGTGGCGAGCGCGCGCGACGCGGCTACCGACCGAGGAGCCTGAGGTGTCTCCTGCAAAGGGAGCGCACGGAGCGTCGGCGGCAACGGCAGGAACGCGACGCACGGCCCCACCGCAGGTGACCATCGCCACCGCCGGACACGTCGATCATGGCAAGAGCTCGTTGGTACGAGCGCTCACCGGAACAGACCCGGACCGTCTCCCGGAGGAGAAGGCCAGGGGCATGACGATCGAGCTCGGCTTCGCGTTCATGCACGGGGGCGCCGCCGGAATCGACCTCGCTTTCATCGACTGCCCCGGGCATGAACGCTTCGTCCATCACCTGGTCTCGGGCGTGGGCGCCGTCGATGGCTGCGTCCTGGTCATCGCAGCTGACGAAGGGCCGCGCCAGCAGACCCGCGAGCATCTCGACATCCTCACCTTGCTGCGCCTGCGTTGGGGCCGCGTGGTGCTGAGCAAGGCGGACGCCGTCGACGCTGCGGGCCTCGCGCGCGCGCGCGATCTGGCCTCGTCACTCGTCGCCGGCACCCCCTTCGCAGAACATCCCCCCCTCGCGGTCAGCGCGAAGACAGGGGCCGGCATCGACGACCTGCGCGCCTGGCTGCTCGAACGCGCACGCACGGCGCGCCACTCAGGAGCGGGCGAACATGCGCGGCTCGCGATCGACCGCGTGTTCACGATTTCTGGTCATGGCACGGTCGTCACCGGCACGCTGCGCAGCGGCACCATCGCGGTTGGAGACGAGCTGCAGCTCTATCCAGGCGGCGTGGTGCGCGTGCGTTCGCTGCAGGTCGATGGGAGCGGCGTCTCGACCGCCTTGGCCGGTCAACGTACCGCCGTCAATCTCGCCGGCATCGATCACGACCAGGTGCGCAGGGGCGCCTGGCTCGCGACGCCCAGAGCACTCGCGGCCACGCTCGTCGCGGACGTGCGCCTGACCACCCTGGCGACCGGCCTCACGCACCGCGAGCGCGTGACGGTGCATCACGGCACCGACTCGGTACCGGCACGCGTGCATCTCTTGCACGTCGACCACGCGGAGGCGGGCGAGCACGACGCGCAGCTGCGGCTCGAGGCGCCACTTCACCTCTCTGCGGGTGACCTCGTGGTGTTGCGCCGTCCGAGCCCGGCCGCCACCCTCGCCGGCGGCTGCGTGGTCGATGCCGCTCCGCCTCGCCACCGCCGTTTCTCACCTGAAGCCACGGCGCATTTCGCCTCGCGTCTCGGGGGTGGCGCCGAGCGCCTGCTCTCGCACCTGGATTCCATCCATCCCCAGGCGATGACCATGTCCGCGCTGGCGGCATGGGCCGGTGGTCCTGGACCGGCCGAGGACATGCTGCATGCGTCCGGGAATCGCGTGGTCATCCGCCAGGTCGGTCAGGAACGCCTGGTGTGCAGTAGCGCCGGCTGGACGAAGCTGCGGACGATGATCAGCGAAGGCCTGGCCGACCGGCTGAGCGCCGATCCCGACCGCTGCTGGCATGGAGTTGGCGACCTGCACATCGCGATCGCTCCAGCGCTTGCGCGAAACTGGTGGGATGAAGCCATCATTTCGTTGGTCGAGTGCGGCGACCTACTCAGGCGCGGAGACGTCGTCACCTCGCCAGCGTCGGTCACCCCCCTCGCCAAACGCCTGGAGACGTCGGCGGCGGAATTGCTGCGCGCCTTCGATCGCGCCGGACTCCATCCGCCCTACGACCATCCGTGCGTGGCCGCCTGCTCCGATCCCCAGCGCGCGGCAGATGCCCTCATCGCCTTGCGCGAGCGCGGTCAGCTCCTGCGACTCAACGACAGACTGCACTTGCATCGTCGGCATGGCGAGGACCTGGTGCGCGCGGCTGTCACGTCCACCACCGAAGGTGGAACGATCGACATCGCATGGATGAAGGCGGTGCACGGCCTGTCGCGACGCGATGCGGTGCCGCTACTCGAATGGCTCGACTCGATCGGAGTCACGAAGCGCGTCGGGGATCACCGCGTGGCCGGCATGGCGCGAAACCTGCCGATTCCACTCTTTGCCTAGCGGATTGCGATGGAAGCCAGATCGCTGGGCTCTAGAACGTCGGTGGGATGGTATGGCCGCCGGTGCGGTCCCAGGCCTTCAAAGCCTCGGTGGGGTGGAAACATCCCAGGTGGGTTCGACTCCGACACCGTCCCGCCACTCTCTGCTGGGAATTCCGCCCGACACAGCGCTGCACAGCCTAGAAAAGGCCGGACGGCGGGGAGTCGATGACAGGAACCGAGCGCACCCCGCGAGGAACACGATGACCGCGATCGAGCCTATTCGCCTCACCCAGACCGTCAGCTGCGCGGGCTGCGCAGCCAAGCTGAATCCGAACATGCTGTCGGCCGCGCTGCAGGGCATCGCCTGGCCGACCGATCCACGCGTGCTCGTCGGCTTCGACCAGTGCGATGACGCTGCCATCTACCGGCTCGAGGACGGCACCCTGCTGGTGTCGACCACCGACTTCTTCACACCCATCGTCGACGACCCCGAGACCTACGGCGCGGTCGCGGCGACGAACGCGCTGTCAGACGTCTACGCCATGGGCGGCGAGCCGCTGTTCGCGCTGAACCTCGTGCACTATCCCGAACAGCTGGGACCCGAGATCCTCAGGGCCGTCCTCGCCGGCGGCGCGCGGGTGTGCGCCGAGGCACGCTGTCCCATCGTCGGCGGCCATTCGGTCAAGGCGCCCGAGATGACCTACGGCTTGGCGGTCACCGGCAGGATACGCGCGGGCGAGCGGTATTTCGCCAACGCCGGCGCGCTGGTCGGCGACGCGTTGGTGCTGACCAAAGCATTGGGCACCGGCATCATGGCCACGGCGACCAAGAAGGGACTGATCGACCCCGCTGACCACCGCGTCCTGATCGAGAGCCTGCTGCGGCTCAACCGCCATGCCGGCGCTTGCATGCAGCGCTTCGCGGTGCGGGCTGCCACCGATATCACGGGCTTCTCGCTCGCCGGACACGGTGCCGAGATCGCTTCCGCCAGCGGCGTGCGCATGCGCATCGACACTTCTGCCCTTCCCCTGCTTCCGGGGCTCGAGAACGCGATCGCCGCGGGTTGCCTGACCCGTGGCGATGCATCGAACCGCCTCTACGCCGGAGATCGCGCCGTTGTATCGCCGTCCGTCAGCACGTCGCTCGCGCATGCGGTGTTCGATCCGCAATCGAGTGGTGGCCTGCTGATAGCTGTCGACCCTGCGCACGCGGACGCCCTGGTGCGCACGCTGCGTGATGGCGGAGATACGCCGTCGGTGGTGGTGGGCGAAGTCGTCCCAGGCACGCCGGGGATCGATTTCGTATGATCCGGTCCGGCATCATCCGCGTCATGTTGTGCGCCCTCACGCTCACTGTCGGAATCACGGCACGTATCCACTCCGCAACGTCGGATGAACCCGCCGGTGCCACGGCTACGGCCCGCATCGAGATGGTCCTCCACGAGTACGTGCTCAGGACCGGGATCCCAGAATCCGATCAGCGCGCCATCACTGAACACACGCTCGCCGAACTCGCGGGACATGGTGATGGCCTGGCAGCGCTGACCACCGGCTATCGAGGTCTGGTCATGGGCGCACTGGCGACATGCCATATCCTGGCGAATGCTCCTGAATCACGCTCTGCCGCGCAGCGCCTGTTCACATCGCTGCATGAGACTGCCTGGGATCCGACGCACGGGCTGTCCCAGACCGCCTCGCCGCCGCGCATCCCCGCGACCATCGAGGACCAGGTCGAACTCATCCATGGATTGATCGACCTGTACTCGGCATGTGGGCAAGCCGAGGCCCTGACTTGGGCAGCCGAGCTCCAGGATCGCCTCGATCACGATTGCTGGCGTAGCGCGCAGTCAGCGTATGGCGAGCCTGGTTCCAAGCTTCCACGTACCATCACGGGGTGGGCCGCATGGAATCTCATCCGCCTGGCGCGCATCACCGACGACGACGGCTACGCGGCTCGCGCATCCGCGATCATCGCAGCAGATGTCGACGCCGAATCTTCCGATCATCCGGCTGTGAGGACTCCCGAGACGCCCATGTCTCCCATGGCATTCGCGCGAGCTGAACGCGATGCGCCGGTGCTCCACCTGACGCTCATCGGCCGACCTGACGAACCGGGCACCACCGCGCTGCTCTCGGCGGCCCATCGCCGCGTGGTGCCTGGATTCGCCATCGCTATCCTCGACGAACGGCCCGAGTCGAAGGTGCTGCGCAAGCGCTTCCCCGCCATGCCGTTGATGCCGCGCCTTCCGGGCGGGTCTCCGACCGCCTATCTGTGTACCGCGAATGCATGCGACGCGCCCACCCAGGATCTCGAAAGCCTGGCGAGACGCATCGCGGAACTCGCTGCTCGTTAAGGCCAAAATGCCTGGCCACAGATCCGGATCGCCCGCGCTCTCTACCGTCGATGGCGCACCTTGGTGATGGATTTCCTGATCGAAGGCGACGCCCGCTCCCTGCACGTGCTCAACGCGCTGTCGCCAGCGTGGACCTGCTCGATGCCGTTCGCCGAGCATGTGGTCGACGAGATCGCCAAGAAGCGGGCCTGACCCCGAGGTCGATGGCGCGACCATCGCCAGCCCCGTTCAGCCGTCGCGACGGACCGACCTCGGCGGCATGCCCGCGTAGCCACGCATCGACTTGTTGAAAAAATGGATGTCGGGGATTCCGACCTCGCGCGCGATCACGGAGATGGATTTGGTCGAGAAGCGCAAGAGGTGCCGGGCCCGTTCCAGGCGTTGGCTACGGATCCAGGCCCCAATGGGGCACCCCACCTCGGCGCGGAACCTGCGGTTCAGGTGCGTGTGCGATACCCCGAGCTCAGCGGCGATCGCTCCAGGGCGCAGGGGCTCGGCCAGCCGGGTCGAGATCAGCTGCCGGGCGCGTGCGACCAGTCCGGTGGCGGGGCGCGACGGCGCGGATCGCTCGACCAGTTCCCAAAGCAGATCCCATACCCGGGCCTGCGTCCTGCCGGGCTCGCGCTCGGCTGCCGCATGGACCAGCGCGCCACGGAAGCGGGGGTATTCACCACCCAGGTCCTGCATGACCGGGATCGATGAGGCGACGGCTTCGGCTGCCGGCCTGAAGTGCGTCCACACGATCCTGGTGGGACGACGATAGCGGTATTCGTGATCGATTCCCGGCGCGGTGATGCTGGCCGATCCTCGAGCGAACGCGTACGCGCGACCATCGATGGTAAGCAGACCATCGCCATCGTAGAGGTTCAGGCACCACATGTCCTTGATGCGAAACCGTTCCACCCCGTTGGCGCCCTGGAGCGACGATGGATCCATCGCCAGGATCCGTGGCGGCCTGGCGAGGGATAGCGACCAGGTGCCGTCCATGTTCAGATCCTACCACTTTGGTCATCCCTACCAAGTGACTTTGCCGATAAAATCTCCTATATGGTCAGGTGACCGGATCACCTTGGACCAGGATTGACCATGCCCACGGAACCGTTTCCGATTCCTCCATCGACCAGCACCGCCACCGCCCTGGCATCGCTCCACCACCATGGCTGCGCGGTCATCCCAGGCGCGCTCCCACGCCGGGATTGCGCGATCCTGCGCGATCTGGTCGAAGACATGGTGCCGATCGATGGCCTCGACCATGTCTATCAGGGTCAGGACCTCCTCAGCACCATCTTCAACCGCAGCCCGCACTTCCTGCCTGTGCTCGATCTCGTTCCGATCATCGACATCGTGGAATCGGCCTTGGGCGACGATTGCCATATCGTCAATCAGAAGGCCTGGCGTGCGAAGCCAGGCCACGTCGCCGGAGCGCTGCACGTGGATCGTCTCTTTGTGCCGTTGCCCGAGGAGCTCTCGGTGGACAGCCGCTACGATCCGCCGTACTTCATCATCTCGGCCCTCGTCTATCTCTGCGACATCGACGAGGACCTCTGCCCGACCCTGATCGTGCCGGGAAGCCACCGTTCGGGTCGAGCCCCGCATTCACCCGATGACACCTGGCTCGGCCGCAGCGCCCAGCCCGTGCACTGCCGGGCGGGCGATGCGCTCCTGTTCCGGTCCGACCTCTGGCATTGCGGCTCGGTCAATCGCACGACCGACCGTACGCGCCATGTCATCGAGACCGTCTATGGCCTGCGCGACATCGCGCATCGGTTCTGGCCGTACGTGAATTTCACCTGGAAGGCTGACATCCTCGCGGCGGCGAACCCGCGGCAGGCGCGGCTGATGGGAAAGCACTCGGTCGGAGCGTACGGCTGAGGGCGGACGTCGTCGCCGAGACCAGGCCGAGCGGTCTCTGTTCACATACTCCATATGATGCAATAGTTGCACCCGACACCCAACGCTGCGGTTCGTTGCAGTCCATCCACAAGCCCTTGTGCCTGACCAGGCCTTTCGCCGCAAGCCGCCTAGTGCAAGCACTTTCAGCAAATACAGCGTATACTTCCATTGACTCCACCTCGGACAGGGCCCTTCGTGCCCGGCAGGAACCATGCCTTCATCCGCTCGTCATCCACGCCGGACCGCACGATGACGCAAGCCACCGACGACGTCTATTACCTGTACGTCGGCAACGGCTGGTCGGGCCCCTTCCGTCTCGAACAGATCAAGCTGTTCGTGAAGGAGAAGCAGATCACGCCTGACACCTTCGCGTTCGAGCCGCAGCAGCAGATGCAGCTGACCGTCGGCCAGCTGCTGATGGATCCGAGCGAGGCGAACACCGGCGCGTACCAGAGCGCGACCGCGCCGAACCAGGCCGAGAAAGAGAAGAAGGAGCGCGGGCCCAAGAGCACGCGCATGGACGCGTACGACGCCAAGCAGACCCAGGTGAACGCGAAATCCGATGGCTCGGCGGCGTCGAGGCGTGCCAAGGACTCCAAGGACGGAAAGTCCGGAAAGACCGCCAGGCCGCGGCACGACGATTCCGAGATCGACCTGAACATCACCACCTCGACGCCCAACTCCAAGAAGGACGAAGACTCCTTCGACCTGGACGCGGTCGCAACGGTGAGGGGCAAGTACCAGGATGACTCGTTCGATCTCGACGGCCCCAAGACCACGGTGAAGGGGAAGTTCGACGAGGACTCGTTCGACATCGACGACGCCGCCGACCTGCGCGACCTTCCACAGGACCATCCACAGGACCATCCGCCTCTCGAGGTGCAGGTCGACGAGCCCGCGGGCAGGCCCGCCGGCAAGACCACCCAGGGCCAGCCGTACCAGCCCCAGGCGGGCAGCCAGGACGCGCTCGAGGTGGTGCTGGGCGAACTCGAGAACCTGCGCCGCGCCTACAACGCGCTGATGGAGCACTCGATCAAGGATCGCGAGGAGGCCCAGGGCCGGGTGCACATCGCCCACCTGGCGATCAACGAGGTGCTCGAGGAGCGCAAGGCCGACATCGCCGAGGTGCGCAGCCTGATCGCCGAGATCGATGAGGTCGCGAGCGACCTCGCTAAGCAGCACAAGGACAAGACGCTCTCGACGCGCATCATCAGGTTGCGCGACAGCCTGCACGACACCGACGTCTCGCAGATGGTGCAGTTCGCCGAGGCCGTGCTGCGCCGTATTGTCGAGCAGTCGGATCGCCAGGGCCGCGAGAAGAGCGACGATCCGTTCGCCGCTTTCGACGGCGACGTGGCTCCCGTAAAGCCCCCTTCCTCGAAGACCGTGGCGAACACCGCCAGGCTCGAGCTGAACAACACCCAGACCCAGCTCGCCGAGCTCAAGAAGGCCTACGACCAGCTGCACGACACCCATACGCAGGGCCAGAACGCCGCGCGCGAGGAGCTGCTCAAGGCCACCGCGCTGCTCGAGAGCGAGCAGCACGCGCACCAGCAGGACGCCGCCGAGGCGCGCTCGCTCGCCGCCGAGATCTACCGCCTCGCCTGCGAGCTCGACCCGAAGGTCATGGCGCCCGAGTTGACCGACAAGATCTCGCGCCTGTGGGATGAACTCGGCCGGAATGAAGCCGCCACCACCACCGCCGAGGACGTGCTCATCGGCATGGTGAAGGGCCTGCGCGATCAGAACGCGAAGCCCGCCGGCGATCCGCCGACTGGCGAGATATCATCGCTGAAGAAGCAGGTCAAGGAACTGGGCGCGATCCGCGCCGAGCTCCTGCAGACGCGCACCGACCTGTCGATGATGCGCCAGCGTGAGCAGGCCCTGCAAGAGGAGAAGCTCCGCCTCCAGGGTCTGCTCGACGAGCAGAAGCAGATCAGCGAAAAGGCCCAGCAGGCGGCCAAGGCGCGCGAACAGCGCCTGCGCTCGACGGTGACCGCGCTGGAAGTGACGAAGGAGCTGCACCAGGAAGTGATGCGCGACCTGCAGACCCAGCTCGGCGCCGCGCAGAGCAAGGTCGAGGAGATGGAGCGCGAGCTGCATAAGGTGCGTGGCGACCTCACCTCGCGCCGCGCGAAGAAGGATCAGGGCACCGATCTCCACGCCGAGATGCGTCGCGTGGTCGAGCTGCGCGCCATGCTCGACGCGCGCAAGCACGAGCTCAGCGCCGATCTGAAATCGACCGAGGCCGAACTGCAGCGCGTCACCTCGGATCCCGCCGCAGCCGAGGATCATTCGCTCGCCGAGATGCTCGCGGCCAAGGTCAACCATCTGCGCCAGACCTTCGAGCAGACGCAGAAGCGCCTGAACGACCAGGAAGCCAAGGCCGTGGCGCTGCAGACCGAGCTCGACGCCAGCCGCCGCGAAGCCGGCGAATTGCGCGGCCGCAGCGACGTGCTGAACACCGAGCTCGAGGGCGCGCGCGCAAACCTCTCGTCGGCGAAGAAGCGTGCCGAGGAGCTGAACCTCGCGTACGAACGCCTCGAAGCCGAGCGCGAATCCCTGCACAAGGAGCTCACCCACCGCAAGAGCACGACGCGGATCTTCCGCTCCGACGGCACCGAGGTGCCCAGCGAGCCCGCGCCCATCCCTGAATCAGAGCTGCTCGCGCAGGTGTCGTCAGCCACCGTCCGCGCCGAGACCCTCGAGGCCGAGCTCGCGCGCGAACGCCGCCGCGCGCAGGACCTGACCGCAGAGCAGGAGGCGCTCCAGGCGCGCATCCGCGAGCTGGCGCAGGACCGCGACCACGTCCGCGCCGAGCTCGAGCGCCTCACCGAGGAGCGCGGCATCAATGAGCAGCGCCACGCCTCGGCCATGGCCAACGCCACCCAGGCCGCGATCGAGGCGGAGACCAGCCGCGCCAAGGCCGAGGCCCGCATTGCCGAGCTCGAAGGCAAAGCCGGCGGACCGAGCGCTCCGTCGACCGACGCCGACATCCAGTCGCTGCAGCTCCAACTCGCCGAGGCGCGCGACCAGGCCCGCTCGGCCGTCGCCCTGCTCGCCGACGCGCGCGCCGCGGTGGCTGCCACCGCCTTCTCGGACGCCGGCAAGCAGATCTCCGACCAGGTGCGCGCGAAGGAGCTCGCCGATCGCCTCGTCGAAGCCGAGAAGGATGTCGAGTCCGCGGCCAACCAGCGCGAGGACGTCCAAGCCAAGCTCGCCCAGTCGGTCCAGGACCGGGCCCGACTGAACGCCGAGATCGATCGCCTACGCCGCGAGCTCGAATCCGCGGCGAATGAGCACCGCGCCTCGCTGCAATCGGCCCGCAACCGCCTGGTCGAGGAGCAGGAGCGCGCAGAGAGCGTCGAACGCGAACTCGCCGAGGTGAAGAGCCAGATGCAGGTGACTGCATCGCAGCGCGAAAGCATCAACGTCACCATGGCCCAGGCCATCTCGGCCAAGGACCGCCTCGCAACCGAGGTCCAGCGGCTCGCCGGCCAGATCGCCGACCAGTCGGCCGACAAGACCGAGCTGGCCAAGCGCCTCGCGGCCGAGCAGGCGGCGCTGGCGCAGGCCAACGAGCGCATCGCCGAGCTCGAGCGCATGCTCGCGACGCTCGAGGCCGAAGCCTCCGACGCGCGCATCAAGGTGCCCGAGCTCGAGGCGCGCCTGACCCGCTCGCAGGCCGAGCGCCAGCAGTTCCTCTCCGAGCTCGACCGCCTGCGCGGCGAGCTGGTCACCGCGTCGCAGCAGCGCGAGGCCGTCGAATCCGGCCACGCCGAGCAGCAGAAGCTCGCCACCCAGGCGGCGGATTCGCTGCGCCAGCTGCAGGCGGTGGGCGAACAGCGCGATCGCCTCCAGGCTCACCTCGATGCCACCAAGGCCGAGCTCGAACGGCTGCGCGTCGAGTTCTCGGAGCTGGGGCAGCGCGAATCCGCGCACGCCGATGCCCTCAGCCGGACTGAAAGCCGCCTCGCCGTCGAATCCACGCGCTACCAGACCGCCGACCAGCTGCTGCAGCAGGCGCGCGACCAGTACCGCACGATCTCGGGCGAGCGCGACCAGACGCGTCTCGAACTCGCCGAATCCCAGGCGAGCCGCAATCAACTCGAAGCCCAGCTCAAGCGACTCCGCACCGAGCTGGATCAGATCAAGGCTCGCCTCGCGACCCCCGGAACGGAGCAGGACCACATGCAATCCATCGCCGACCAAGCGCGCATCGGCGCGCTCGAGCAGGAGCTCCAGGACGCCAACCGCCAGCTGAGGGACCTCGCCCTGCGCGAGACTCAGCGCATGGCCATGCTCGCCGCCGAACGCGATGATTTCGCCCGTGAACTCACCGCCCTGCGCACCCGCTCCGCCGGCCCAGCCTCGGCCGTCGCCGAAGCCCTCGAACGCGAACTCGCCCAGGCCCGCCACGACCGCGAAACCTCGGTCACCGAGGCCGCCGCCACGCGCATGAAGCTCGAGGCCGTGACCCGCGACTACCAACGCCTCGACGCGCAGTTGACCGAGCTGAAATCCGATCCGTTGTCGTCGGTCAGGGCCCTCGAGACGACCAAGCGCCGGCTAGCACGGGCGCGGAGGCGGATCAGGGCGTTGGAGTCGGGGCGCGGTGATGCGCTCACCTCCAAGCCCGCGAATTCAGTGGCGACAGAGGAAGCCGACCTCACGGCCTTGCGCCAGTCGGCCGCGTTCGTGACCCCTGGGGCTGTCCGCCCTGCGTTGCGGATGGAGGACGCCTCGGGCAGGTCGTCGAGCCCCTCGACGGTCCCTCTGACGACATCCGCGCCGGCATCGCTCTTCACCTCGCAGCAGTACCCCTCGAGGCCCGCCGAACCCACCACTGGAAAGCCGTTCACGTCACCTACGCACGAGAACGCTGCGCTCACCGGATCTGTCGGCACGGGCACATCGAAGGCTTTCGTGTCTTCACGCGGGCGCCCGACCGTGACCGTCCGGGCAACCACGCAGTCGATGATCCCTGCCGTAGCCCTCACCAACGCGCGCAACGCTACGGTCCGCCACCCGACCAGGACCATGGCCATCCTCATCGCCACCGCCGCTTGCGCTGCGCTCACCGTGGTGGTGTTGCCGATGGCGTTCACCTCGAGCAAGCAAGCTGTGGTGAATGCCCGGGTGTGGTCCATCCAAAGTCCGATCACCGGCACCCTGACACTGGGAAATCACGGGCTGGGGGACACCCTGAACGAGCAGCAAGCTCTGGCCATGATCGATAACGCCCACGTCGATACCTCGACGCTCGATGCGATGACCGCCAGTTCCAAGGATCTAGCGGCCAGGCGCGATCGTCTTGCGGCCATGCGCGTGATCCATGACGCGGCTCTGGCCGTCCTGCGCAAAGCGGATGAACTCGCCCTGGCCAAGTTGGAAAGCGCCAGAGAACAGCTCAAACAGGAAGGCGCTCGACTGCCAGAGGCAGCCCGCATGGCCGAGGTTTCTGGTGCGTCGATCGCGGCACTCCAACGCATTCACGCGGATACCAAGCTCGCCGATACGGATTGGTCGTCACTGGTTTCGGCCGACAAGACAATCCAGCAGAAATTCGAGATCGCGAAGCAGGCCAACGACCAGGCCGCTGCCGAAGTCGGCACGTGCGAGACGAATCTCGCTTCCATCGCCCAATCACTCTCCCAGGAGGAGAAGCGGATGGACGCGCTGCAGAAGCAGATCGCCGAGGTCGAGGCAGAGTGCGCAGTTGTCAGTCATAAGATCGAACTGGAATCCACCAGGGTCGCGAGACTGAAGCATGCAGACCTCACGAATCCCAGAACAGGCAAGATCTGGAGGATCCTCGCACCTGATCATTCCGCCGTCAGCATCGGCGATCCGATCGCGAAAATCGCCGACAGCTCGAGCATCGCCATCGATGTCTCGGTCAAGCAGTCGGTCGCCGACTCGATCCATGTGGGCGACACCGTGCTGATCCGGCTACGTGGAGATTCCCGCACCCTCGAAGGGATCGTCGAGGCCCAGAATCTCGATGCGGGTATAGGCGAGCCCGCTTGCGTGCTGCAGAATTCCAGCAGCGGCAAGATCCTCCATGTCAGCATTCCAGAAACGGACACGCGTTTGATCGGACGCGGAGCCAAGGCGACGTTCCTCGGGAACGACCCTGGCTTGATCCACCGATCGTTCGCATGGCTGTATGAGAAAATATCCTTCTAATGCGGTCGGTGTGACCGGCTCTGCGCGACCCGTCCATTCCCTGCGTGGCGCGTGACGCTTCTAAAACGCCATCGTACCTTCGTCTCGGATCTCGGCAGAGTCCCGACGTCTCTTGCTCTCGAGACCGTTTACGTGGTCGCGGCCATCGTGCTACTCATGAGTGGCTTCAAGGGACTGTTCGTGCCGCCTCCCACGGAAATCATACAAGAGCAGCCCGTCTACCCAGGGTTCCGGATTGCGTATGCTCTGATCTACTCCTATCCGGCAATATATTTTCTGCAGCGTCTGGGCAGCCTGTGGCGCCTGCTGCTGGAACAAAAGCTTCTGGTTCTTTTTGTCGTCTGGTGCGGTGTAAGTATCGCATGGAGCGCGATACCGGGCATCTCGTTCCGGAAATTCGCGGCACTCTCAGGGCTAGCGCTCTTCGCTGCCTATTTCTCTACGCGTTTCGATTACCGACAGCAGCTCCTGTTGATACATCGAGCCTGTCTCTTGTGCCTGGCCTTCGTCGTCCTCACCATTTTGGCGCTGCCACAATTGGCCTGGTACAATGATGGGCGATTCATCGCCCTCAAGGGCATCTTCGATCACAAGAACATTCTCGGGTGCTTCGCATCGATCGGAATCCTCTCGTATATGGGATTCCGCCGGTGCTCGGGCCTTCCCATTTTCTCCCCATGGGGAGTGAGTCTCGTTGGGAGCTATCTTACGCTCATCATTTTCGCGCATGCGATCACCGCCCTTCTCGTTCTGATCTTACTTGCCAGCGCGCTCCTGCTCGCGGCCTTGGCGAAGTGGTTCGGTCCGACCCATCGTACGCGCGCCATTGCTCTCATCATATTCTGCGCCGTGGCACTCCTAGTAGGGGCAATGGCGTCGGATGCTGTACTCGAAAACGTCGGTCGTGAAAAGGGCCTGACTGGCCGTACCGCATTGTGGTCAGCGTGCATCGACATGGGGTTAAGGCATCCCCTGATTGGTTACGGGTTCAATGGCTTCTGGAACGGCTTTGGCGAACCATCCCGCACTATTTGGCTTGCCTTCCCCTGGCATCCGAATCATGCACATAATGGTCCACTCGATTGGTTCCTACAACTCGGTGCTATTGGAACCGTGGTAGCCTTGGTTTGGATGTGGGTAATCCTATCTCGTTGTAGGCGACTGCTGACGACCTCCCCTCTGCATGTTTGCCTGATGGTGCAATGGATGTTCATCGCATTCACCAGCCTCACCGAGTCGTTGGTCACGGCTGCCAATACGTTGATGTTCCTCTTGCTGGTACAGTTGAGCGTCATGTCGAGCAGACTTCTACGCAACCAAGCTCTTGCGCCAGGAATAGCTGGGAATTCCGCTGATAGGACAATCTGATGGCCAAGGCATTCGCGCTCTGGCCTGGCGCTCATAAGCGGCGCGGCGCGCCTAGCGTCAGACCGACGCCACACCGCGACCTGGGCATGTTCCAGGGTCGCGGTGGGATGTCCGCCCGGGGGAGCGTGAGCGACGCATGATCCACGTCGAAGAAAGCGACCCCGAACGCCAATGCGTACGCCTGTTGGGGATGCGCGTCGATGCCACCACCTATGATCACGCGGTGTCCGTCGTGATCGAGCGCTCTCGCTCGGGAGCCGGCGGTTATGTCTGCGCAGCGAACGTCCACATGGTGATGGAAGCCCATGATCAGCGGGATTTCATGGGCATCGTCGAAGGCGCGGCCCTGGTCGTTCCCGACGGCAGGCCCTTGGTTTGGTCGATGCGATCGCTGGGCACGCGCCAGTCCGATCGGGTCTACGGTCCGTCCCTGGCCATGCGCGTGTGCGCCGCGGCTGCCTCCGCCGGAGTGCCGGTGGGGCTTTACGGTGGACATCCGGACGGGCTCGAGCTGCTGAAGCAGCGGCTGTGCCTGGAATGCCCTGGGCTCGTCTGTGCCTACGCCTGGTCGCCACCGTTCGCACCCCTGAGCGAGAGCGAGCGGGATCGTGCGATCGGCGAAATCACGGCTTCGGGTGCTCGCATCCTGCTGGTGGGGCTCGGTTGCCCCAAGCAGGAGCGCTGGATGCACGAGCACCGTGCCCGCATCGGTGCCGTCATGCTCGGCGTTGGGGCCTTCTTCGATTTCTATTCCGGCAGGGTCAAACAAGCTCCGGCATGGATGCAGCGCAGCGGCTTCGAATGGCTCTACCGGTTGTGGCAGGAGCCGAGGCGCCTGTTCGCGCGCTATGCCTGGAACAATCCGCGATTCGTCGTGCTGATGGTGATGCAGATCCTTTCGCATACACTCTTTCGGCGATGGCGGCGCACTCCCTGATGGCTGAATCCTCGTCATCAAGCCCCTTCACCTCACCATCACACTGAGGCGCATGCATGAATTACTCCTCAATCGAAGAGCTTGTAGCGGATATTAAGGGAAATCCGCTCGAGTCGAATGGAGACATCTACCACCCTATTCCATTCCCAGAGTTCTCGGGGCTCAAGGTCGCGTCGAGTACGACTCAGGTTCTCAAGAAGTGGGAGCTCATCCAGTCCGCGGCGACGCTGGCGCTCAACGGCAAGATCAAGGACTCAACCGTACTCGACATCGGAGCCAACGGCGGATTCTACTCTTTTTCGTTCGCTGCTCTCGGCGCGAAGGTGGTCTCATTCGAGGCAAATCCCCGATATGCTGCAATTGGCAGATTCCTGTCCCGTGATCGTGCCCCCTCCGTTAACTGGCACTCGTGCCCCTTTGATCCCGTGGAGCTTCCCGACCGAGTGATCGATCTAACTTTGATGCTGAGCGTGTTCCAGTGGATGGCAGACGGCGGGAAAAGATTGGGCGAAGCATCTCAGCACCTTCGAAAAATTTCTGATGCCAGTCGATATCTGATCTTTGAGCTCGGGTATAATCGGGGAAATTCGTGCTTAAAAACTCGACGGCTGAACCACTACGCCGCTCTCATCGATTTCCTGAAGGCGAATACTTCGTACACCCACTTCAAATTGATGGGAAAGACGCGACTCTGGCGCCTCAACGTTCGGTATCTCGTCCTCTGTTCCAATGACCAGCGGTTCGAGGATTCCGGACTTCGCTCTTTGATTCGTCGTTCTTGAGCATCCCGGCGTAGCCTTTTCTGGACAATACACTCAAAAATCAGGCGATCCACGGCATCAAGTGGACCGGCATCAGCACACTCCTGGTCATGGGCCTGCGCTCGGTCCATATTGTCGCCGTAGCTCATTTCCTCTCCCCTGAATCATTTGGCGTAATGGCCGCCGCGATGTTCGTTATCGAATTTGGCCGCTTGTTCGGCGAACTCGGTCTGTCAGAGGCCCTCATACAACGGCAGGAGGCCACGAAGGGAGAACAGTCGAGTCTCTATTGGATAAATATTTCCGCGGTCACCATGGTCTGTCTGCTGATTGTCGTGCTCGCCGAGCCGATTTCCCTCCTTACCAAGATGCCACAGCTCTTGAGCTTACTGAGGGTCGGCTCGCTTGCCCTTATCGTGACCGGCATGTCTACTCAATTCCAAGCATTGCTGCGAAAGGACATGCGCTTCAGAGAACTCGCGCTTGCAAACACCATTGGACCCATCGTGGGATTAAGCCTTTCATTGGTATTGGCAATCGTCGAGCAAAATGGCGCTTGGCCGCTTATTTGGGGAGCGCTCACAGAAGCCCTGGTTCGAAGCGTCATTCTCGGTATCTACGCTCGATCTTACGGCTATTGGCCGTCCATTCGAATGCATTGGGCCGAAGCCAAGCAATACCTGGGCTTCGGCGCGCGAAGGTCAGGTGGTCTCATTGCTGATTTCTTGAATTCACGTGCAGATCAAGCCGCCATTGCGCTCACCATGGGTGCGAGTTCGCTCGGAATCTATAACGTTGCATCAAGTTTCACATTTCCTGTATCCGGCCGCCTGAACGCGATCCTTGCCACCGTGGCATTTCCGGCTTTCTCCAAGATCCAGGACGATCAAGGGATGCTGCGCATCGGTTATTTGCACATGCTTAAGTTGATAACGACCATCAACGTGCCTATTTTCTTGGGCCTGATGGTTGTCTCGCCTTTGGCAATACCACTGCTATTGGGAAACCGGTGGGCGGCGGCCGCTCCTGTGGTACAAGTCCTCTGCCTCGTGACATTGGTCAGGTCGCTGATATATCCCATAGGAAGTCTCATCATCGCCAAAGGATACGCTCATTGGTCATTGTACTGGAATGTCGGGACGCTTTTGATCGTACCTGCGGTAGTATTTGTCCTGAGCAAGACCGGCAACATGGTGATGATTTCCTTGGGTATGCTCGCCATCACGTGTGCCCTGTTTGTCTTGAGCTACTTGTTGATGCTCCGTAGACTTTTAGGGCCATGCCTTGGCGCTGTGCTAGGAGCACTGCGTTCGCCGATCCTGGCGGGATTGATGATGGCGCTCTCGGTTTCAGGCGCCAAAATATTTGCAGGAAATACGATGGGTGACCTAGTTTCACTCACTGCACTTGCCGCAGGGGCCTATGTCGGCGCCTTCTTGCTGGTTGATCGCGCTTACCTCAAGCAGGTATTGGCGCAGGTCCGATCCACTCGATGACGCGAGCCATATGCATTGAGTTTCTCGGATTGCCGGGGTCCGGCAAGTCCATGCTCGTTGAACGGCTCTTACCGCAGCTTCGTTTCCTCGGCTGGCGCGTCCTGACCTACCGGGACGTGATGGTGCCCATGCCGGGACAGAGATACCGTAAAATCCGACTGTCCTGCTATTTTCTCAAGTTCTGGATGGCCCGACTTCCGAGTCTCTGGCGGGTGCTCCGTCTCTTCTTCAGCGCTCGTCCGCTACGTAGGATCAGATTTTATCAGCTCAACCGGCTCCTGAAAGAAGCGTGTTTGATTCATCGCGCGCGCATGGGAAACGACGGCGCCTTGCTTGTTCTCGATCAGGGACTACTTCAGGCGATATGGGCAATTCTTTTCTATAGTGAGGATTTCGATCAGCGAGCGCTGAAATCCGTGTTAACTGCCTCCGATGATGATTGTGGACCTGATGTCTTGGTGATGGTTGAAGACACTCCTGAACGAGTCGCGCCTCGGATGAGGTCTCGTAAATTAGGGGATTGTCCTTTGGATGACCTGGATGAATCGGTCATCCTCGACGTACTCCGTCCGCTCATGACAACGATGTACGGCACTCTGCCAGAGCACATCGCAACGCTATCCCGGCCCGTGTTGCGGGTGGATCCGTCGGCGCAAGACGGAGACATAGTGGAGCTTCTTCGTCAGGCACTACCAAGCCCTCCATCGGAAGTAGTGATCAGCCCCAGCATGTAGCCCCCCCCTGGCTCGGGGATGTCCCCGTCGATTCCCGGCAGGTCATCGCACCGGGCCCAGCGTGTAACGATTTTTGCTGAGACGAATGAGATCGGGTATCGCGGAATAGTAGTGGTGGGGGACGACGGCACACCCACAGCGCAGGAATAGGCGATGCAGGACTATCAGCGAACGCCTGGCGAGGGTCATACGGATTTCCTAAAGCGGCTTACCTCGCGTGCTTGGTGAAGCGCGTGTATGCTGTGGCGGTAAAGGAGGCTGGCATACCGCGCGGTCGCGATGCGCGGATGAAATGTTCGGCTGAATCGCAAGCAAGTTTCCCGAAGCTTCAGTTGATGCTTAGGATCACGTAGACGAGGCTTGAGCAAACTGAATGCAGAAGCGAATGCCCCCGAGCCGCTATCGGAATCGGATTCTGGACCATAAAGATGTCCGGTTTCACCCTCGATCACGAGCTCAGGAAGGCCCCCGATCCGTGATGCGATTACTGGCACTCCATGCGCGTAGGCCTCGATGATTACTAAGGGAGCTACTTCGGGCCAGATCGAAGGGACCACTAGGTAGTCGATCTGCTTGAAGAGATCTCTTGGGGCAGACCATCCCATGAACGTGATGCGCTCGGAGTCGTATCGCCGCTTTAACATCGCTAGGTATGCCGCATCGCCGGAGCTACCGGCGACCCGGAGCGTGGGGCCAGGCGAGAGCGCCAGCACATCCCGCAGCAGCGGTTCTAAACCCTTAACCGGCTCGATGCGTCCGAGATAGCCGAGTCGCAGCGGATGCTCAGCCAGCGTACTCACGCACACTGGCTGCGCCGGTAGCACCGAATTCCTCACATGGTGGCATTCCGCATCAAGGAAGAACCCATTCTTGCGATGCAGTTCGAGGATATGGCGTGAGACCCCGACTACTGCCGAAATACAGCGCCCGGCAAGCCGTTTCGGCCAGCGGAGGAACCGGCATGAGACGCACCGCGACTGGCAGGGCTTTCCGCGTTTGACCAGATGTCCGTTAGCGCACACGAAATGGTAGTCGTGCAGCGTCTGCACCACAGGAATCCCCAGCGCCGCGAGCGCCGGCAGGAAGGTTATTCCGAACAAGGTCAGCATCTGGGTGTTCACCACGTGCGGACGCTCGGACCGAACCACGCGCATGATCAGCCTGTGCATGCGCGGATTCACGAGATTCAGTACATGCCACACTGGCTTGGCGATGGTGGTCGCAAAGTTCCGCTTCCCGTACGGCCAGTAAAGGTTGGTGAGCGGCAGATAGACGACGCGGACGCCATTGAGGATGGCATAGGATATGCGCCGCTCGCGATGCATGCAGACCACCGTCACGGCCATTCCCACGTCAGCGAGCGATTCAGCCAGCCTCTGAACCGACAGTTCTGCACCGCCGTGGGAATTAGGCGAGTAGAGCGTGCTGATGATGAGGACGCGGAGCTTCATTCCAGGTGACCTTCGCCGCCACTGTGGAACTGGCAATGACAATCTACCGACGTGCATGCCATGTTCGAGCCTCAGATTGAGTTGAGAGATCTATTGTCAAAAACCATATAAGATTTGGTCAATCCAAAAACTCGTTCTGATTCTATCGACGCCCCTGGAAAAATTGCAGATAGTTCCCAATATCGAAGCAGCCGAATCTGTTCGACCTCGGCTCGAGAAAGAAGGGGGTCGCGTTGCCGTTCCACCCAGCCAAGTTTCCAATGATTGAGCATCCATGCCCGCCATGACAGCGGAAAGTGAATCCAGAATGGTACATGAAAGTGTGGCTCTAGTATGAAGGAACGGTTAGGAGTTTGAATGAAGAAATGCCTGCCGACGCGCTGCACTTCGTCCGCCATTCGCTTTTGATCAAAAAGAGTTCCAACATGTTCGATGACAGAGTTGGACATGACAAGATCAAAGCTTTTATCGCTGAACCCCGAGAGGTTTCTGGCATCGCCAACGCGGGCTGACAGCCCATGTATATCCATTTGAATCGGTGGAATTGCTAAATTGATAATTAGCACTTCAGCCAGTGGGAAATTCTGGTGAATCAATGGTAGGTGGACTCGCCAGAAGTTCTGAGTGCCACCAATATCCAATATTCGTAGGGCCGATTCTGGGCGTAGGTCAGACGCTTGGCCCAAGTGATCAAGGAGACGCTCAAAGCGCTTGCGTCGTAATTTACTCGAGAGAGAGACTGGATCACCATTATCGGCTAAAGAATGCATGCGCATAAATATCATAATGCCGTTAAGCTCCGCTTCACATCATATCAGGCAGTCCGGCGACAACTAGCCTGGCACGCCATCGGTCGGCACCGGCGGCGGGCGCAGGTGCTTGACCAGAATAATGAAGAAGGCCGACGCGCTGGCCCTGGTAGCCCCCTCCCGCGCCTGCCGCATCACCTCCACCGTGGGCAGGGTTGGGCTTCCTTGAGCACCGCCACGACCTGCTCGGCGAAGGGACTCTGTTTTCGGCGGTGCTCTCGGTCCATGCACGACGGGACTCGGACAGATCCTCGGCGGCGGTCGGGAGTGGCTCGGCCAAGACGTTGTTGCGGACCGAACGCTCGTGGCAACCCAGCCAAACGCGCGGTCTCATGGTGGGGGCATTGTCTTCATGCAGATGGTGGATCTTGAGACGGGTCATGATGGAACATCACCTCGGGGCCTCCTGGGATGGAGGAACCTACCACCCAGGCTCAGGAGGCCGTCACGCCGCCGGGGGAAGGACCCGGCAAAAACATCTGGAATTTATGCGTCAAAAATTCCTGGAATCGACGGGCGGAAGCGAAGTAGGATCCGCCTCATTAACTCCGAGATCTGGCCTACGTCTCGCCATTACATTTTCATAAATACGCTTCAGCATACCTAGGTTAGGTTCTGGTGTATACTTTGCCTCAAATTCAGCACGACATGCTTTACGCATTCCTGGGGCCTCGTCCCACAATTGCCGCGCCGTGGATACTAGACTTGTAACCTCCCCGGCGCGGAAGATGCGGCCTGTAATTCCTTCTCGTACGATCTCAGGGAGGCCACCAATATTCGGCACTAAACATGGGGTGCCACTGGCGAAAGCCTCGATAATCACTAGTCCAAAAGGTTCGTGCCAAATAGAGTTCATTACCAGAAATCTGGCGCCCGACATGAGTTTCAGTATTGCTTCCATTGATTGTGGGCCACGCATGTCGGCGCCTGCAAGTCGCATTTCTTTCTCTAATGGCCCACTGCCCGCGACAACCAATGGTACTCCTACCGTTTTCCAAGCTTGCGCAAGAATGTCAGCGCCTTTCTCTTTGGATAGTCTTCCAACATACAGAGCATATTCGCCGCGTTCCATGCTAATAGGTCCACGATGATCGAGGAAATTGGGTTTTACCACCAATCGTTCTGATGGTAATCCGTTTTGAATAAATAAATCACGCTGCCATCTCGTCAGGCATACGAAGGCATCGATCTTCGAGGTCACGATGCCTCTGCGCCACGCACTGGCGATAGCGCGGGTGTACAACCACTCGTCCATGAAGCCTGGCTTGACCCGACTCAGCATGGCCAGGTGATGTCGGCGCTCGGAATCGTCTTTGGGTCGCCTGGCACCATCTCTCCCGATGAGATGCCGGTCGGTGGCGATAAGACGATAGTTGTGCAGCGTCTGGATGGTCGGCCTGCCGAGGTCCTTGGCCGCGGCGAACACGTCGTATCCAATCATCGGAAACACATTGTGAGCGTGCACGACGTCGCAGGCGATCGCTCGCAGCGCGTCGGACAAGGAGCGGCAGCGCGCCGCTCCGCCCGCCATCCTCCATCCAGTCAAGGCCTTGGTCACGAGTCCGGCCCCGATCAGATCGTCCGACCACGTGAAGAATGTCTCCGGATCATGGCCAGCCGCCCTCAGCAGCGCCAGTTCACGCTCCACCACCAGATTCTCGCCCGAGACCAATCCGCTGCGGTAGAAATTATGAACGATGAGCGGCTTCACGAAGGCGGATGATCCCTAGCTGGCCGCCCGACTCCACCACCATCCCATGGTACGTCAACCCGGGCCGCCGAGCCCAACCGGCATCGGCCGCGAGAGCAGGTAGACCTCGGCAGGATCCAACGCACGCCCGTAGATTCGCGCGTCGTCGATCTGCCCTTCCATGGTGGGCCCGATGACCAGCGAACCCAGATAGTTGTTGATCAGTATGCTTCCGATGCGCTTCTCCTGGATCAGCGAAGCATCCCGGTACATACGCAGCCAAGTGCCGTCGTAGGTGGCCACCACGTGCGTCCACACCCCGGTGGACACGAGTGGCACCGACAGTTCCTGGCGCTGCAGGGTCGATGATCCGGTAAGCAGGCGGATGCCGAAAGTGTCCGCGTGCGACAAATTCGAACCGAAGTAGTATCCGGTGTTGTTGGTGAAGTCCTGCTTGTAAAACAGCGCGGGATAGGCGTTGGCCATCGTAGCCAAGCTCCTTTGGGGCTTGATCCACCCGGCAAGGGTGAAGGTCTGCACGTTCAGGTCATTGGCATTGGCCACCGTCACCTTGCCGCTGCCGTTGAGCGATATGGACGAGCCATAGCCTGGGTGAGCAGACCAGCCGCCAAGAAGAGTTCCGACATGCCCGTTCCCCGATGCATCCGCGGCCGTAGTGCCGGCGCCCTCATCGAATGTCCACCGGGCGACCATGCCATCGGTCGGATATGCACGAGCGAAGTCGGCGCTGTCGAGCACATCGATCACGATGTCGCTGTTGGTGGTAAGAGAGCCATCGCTCGCGCTCAGGCGGAGCGTATACCGACCGGGCGCCGAGAATGAGAACTTGGTCGATCCGGCTCCAGCAGCCACGAAGGTCGCCGCGCCTGGCCCACTGACCTGGCTCCAGGCAGCCGAAACCGAACTCCCGGTGGGAAGACCGTCATCAGAGGCCGTCCAAGGAACCGTGAGATCGTAGGGGAAGCCGACCACGCGGTCACCAGCGATGGAGACCGAGGGAGCGGCGTTGCTCGCGGTGGCGGGGCTGCCGACAATGCTCGCCATCTGGACATCGGTCAGGGCGCCGTTGTAGATGCGGACATCGTCGAGCATGCCTTCGAACGAGGATTGGCACATCGTCAGGTGGGTGGCATCGACGTTCATGGTGAACGGAGCAAAGGTCGACGACGCGGCGAGCACACCGTTGCGGTAGACCTTCATGGTGGTTCCGTCGAAAGATGCTCCCATGTGGATCCACTGGCCGAATGTAGTCTCGGTGAAGCGCACTTCTTTGCGCACGGCGTTCGACGCCCCGCCCAGGATGCGGAAGCCAATGTTGTTGGTATGGGAGTCCAGCACGCCGAAGTAGAAGCCCGCATTGCCGGCGTAGTTCTGCTTGGTGATGAAATATGGGTAGATGTCGGCCATGTCCTTGAGCTGCTTTGACGGCCGCACCCAGGCTGAGAGGGTGAAAGCCTGCGCACGCAGAGCGGGGGCGTCGCTGACGACGCAGTTGTGGGGATTTCCATCGAACATCAGGGCTCCGTGCTCCTTGCCGACCGCCTGCCAAAGCGGCTCCTGCAGCAAACCGTCCAAGCCATGGCCGGTCACGTCGTGCAGGATCACTCCCGCGCCTTCGTCGAAAGTCCAACGCGCGATGAGTGAGGGAATCGATACGCTGATGTTCTTGCTGTCCGTGAACAGCGGGTCATCCACTCCCACGGTCACGACGCCAGTAGCGAATCCGACCGCGGCGTTGAACTGGAGGCTGGCAAGCGCGGTGTTGATGTCCGAGATCAAGCCGGTCAGCGTCACACCGATGACCGAGTTCGCTCCGCCTGGAGTGACCGTCAAGGATGACGGCACCGAGCCCAGTGTGATCGTGCCGTCGACAGTAGTCAGGGACATGCTCGCCGTCGCATAGTCGTCCGTGATGCTGACCCCGGTGATGGGGATCGAGCTGCCTGCAGCGCACTGCCATGTCGCCGGAGCGATGATCGTCGGCGGGACATGGACATTGACGCTGACGGTCGCATTGGATGTCGCGTAGTGGACGCTGTCGGTTGGAGCGAGGCTGACCGAGAGCGTCTGGCCAGTGCCGGCCGCGAGGACGGTTCCCGCGGCAGGCGAGTAGGCCAGCGTTCCCGGCACGCTGCCAGTGGCATTCAGCTGATGCATGCCAAGCGGCGTGCCCTGCTTCATGTCGAGCGGATAAGCCCACGTGATGGTGGTCGCGATCTTGGTTACCGTCAGCGTGCCCTGCTGGTAGATGATCGAGTAGTTGGAGCTGGTCTGACCCGAGGCAGTGATCGGATATGTGCCGGGGTCGCTCGCAGAGGTCGCTGTTGTGGTCACCGAGAGGCTTCCACCGAGGACGCCTGCGCCTTCGCCATTCATGAAGCCGATATAAGTGACTGTCAGGGGTGAGTTCGCGGTGCCGTACTCGCGGGTCTGATCGTTAGCCACGATCGTCAGCGGCGCCGGATCGATGGTCATCGTGCCGACCACGAACGAGATGCGGTAGCTCGAGCTCGTGTACCCGAATGGTGTGATCGAGTAAGAGCCGACAGGGCTGGTCGCGGTGGCGGTCGAGGTGATGCTGAAGGTGCCGCCAAGGTTGGCCGCGGTATCGCCGTTGACGAAGCCCGAGAAGCTGACCGTCAGCGCGGGATTGGCGGCTCCATAGGTGCGCGACTGGTCATCGGCGGTCACCCACAGCTGGGTCTTGGTGATCGTGATGCTGCGGGTGGTCGTGACGACCGCGTAGTCGGTGCTGTCGGTCGGGGTGAAGGTCGTGGAGAGGGTCTGAGTTCCTCCAGCGAGGACCTGGCCGGCCGCCGGCGTGTAGATGAAGCTGCCGGGGACGCTCGCGCTGGCGTTCAACTGGGTACCGCTGAGCGCAGTGCCGTAGGCGATGCTCGCAGGATTGGCCCAGGTGATGACCGGGATGGCTTTGTTCACGTTGATCAGGACCGTGGAGATCACGGTGCTGAAGTTGGCATTCGTCGGGGTGAAAGTCGTGCTCAGGGTCTGAGCGTTGCCGCCATTGAGCACCGTGCCGAGCGCCGGGGTGTAGGCGAACGAACCCGGCGTCGGCGTGCTGGCGTTCAGCTGCGTCGCGCTCAAGGCCGTGCCGTAGGTGATCGCAGCCGGAGTCGCCCAGGTGATGACCGGGGTGGCCTTGTTGACGTCGATCTGCACCGTCGTGATCACGGTATTGTAGTTCGACGTGCTGGTTGGGGTGAAGGTCGTGCTCAGGGTCTGGCCGTTGCCCGCGTTCAGCACCGTGCCCAGGACCGGCGTGTAGACGAACGAACCGGGCGTCGGCGTGCTGGCACTCAGCTGTGTCGCGCTCAAGCCCGTACCGTAGGTGATCGCCGCCGGAGTCGCCCAGGTGATGATCGGGGTGGCCTTGTTGACGTCGATCTGCGAGGTGATCGACGCGGTGTTGTAGTCGACTAGGTCGCTCGGGGTGAAGGTCGCGCTCAAGGTCTGGCCGGCACCGGCGTTCAGCAGCGTGCCCGCGGCGGGCGTGTAGGAGAAGCTGCCAGCCACGCCCCCTGCCACGCTCGCGTTGAGCTGGCCGGCGCCAAGCGTCGTGCCGTAGGTGATCGCGGCCGGATTCGTCCAGGCCAGGACCGGCGTGGCCTTCTGCACGGTCGCGACGCCATCGACATAGCTGATCGCGTAGTTCGCGCTGGTCTGACCCGACGCGGTGATCGCGTAGGTGCCGACCGGGCTGCCGGTCGTGGC
>JBBRLJ010000009.1:0-123682 GCA_038231435.1 Planctomycetota bacterium | reverse complement strand
ACCAGCCAGGTGCGCAACATCGCCGAGGTGACCAAGGCGGTCGCCGCGGGCGACCTGTCGATGAAGATCACCGTCGACGTGAAGGGCGAGATCCTCGAGCTGAAGAACACCATCAACACGATGGTCGATCAGCTTCGCTCGTTCGCAGCCGAAGTGACCCGCGTAGCCCGCGAAGTGGGCACGGAAGGCAAGCTCGGCGGCCAGGCGGTGGTGAAGGGCGTGTCCGGCACCTGGAAGGACCTGACCGACAACGTCAACTCGATGGCTGGCAATCTCACCTCGCAGGTGCGCAACATCGCCGAGGTCGCGACCGCCATCGCCGGCGGCGACTTGTCGAAGAAGATCACCGTCGACGTGAAGGGCGAGATCCTGCAGCTGAAGGACACCATGAACACCATGGTCGAGCAGCTGCGCTCGTTCGCGTCGGAAGTGACGCGCGTCGCGCGCGAGGTCGGCACCGAAGGGCGTCTGGGAGGCCAAGCCGACGTGCAGGGCGTGGCCGGCACCTGGAAGGACCTCACCGACAACGTGAACTTCATGGCCGGCAACCTGACCTCGCAAGTGCGCGGCATCGCCAAGGTGGTGACTGCGGTCGCCAATGGCGACCTCAAGCGCAAGCTGACCGTCGAGGCCAAGGGCGAGATCGCCGAGCTGGCGGACACCATCAACAACATGACCGATACGCTCGCGACCTTTGCCGACCAGGTGACCACGGTCGCTCGCGAGGTGGGCGTCGAAGGCAAGCTCGGCGGCCAAGCCTCGGTGCCCGGCGCGGCCGGTACCTGGAAGGACCTGACCGATAACGTCAATCAGCTAGCAGCGAACCTCACCACCCAGGTGCGTGCGATCGCCGACGTGGCGACCGCCGTGACCAAGGGCGACCTCACGCGTTCGATCGCGGTGGCGGCGCAGGGCGAGGTGGCGGCGCTGAAGGACAACATCAACGAGATGATCCGCAATCTCAAGGACACCACGATCAAGAACAACGAGCAGGACTGGTTGAAGACCAACCTGGCGAAGTTCTCGCGCATGCTCCAGGGCCAGAAGGACATGCTCACGGTCGGCAAGCTCATCCTTTCCGAGCTCGCTCCGGTGGTGTCGGCGCAGCAAGCGGTGTTCTACACCTTGGATGCTCCAAAGGACGAGCAGGGCGTGCCCAAGGACGTCCCGCACCTGAAGCTCCTGGCCAGCTACGCGTTCTCCGATGAGCGCAACATCGAGCTCAAGCTCGGCGAGGGCCTGGTCGGCCAGTGCGCGATCGAAGGCCAGAAGATCCTCGTCAACGACATCCCCGGTGACTACATCAAGATCTCGTCCGGCCTCGGCGACGCCAAGCCGCACAACATCATGGTGCTGCCGGTGCTCTTCGAGGGCCAGGTGAAGGGCGTGGTCGAGCTCGCCTCGTTTGCGCGCTTCAGCCCCACGCACGAGGTGTTCCTCGACCAGCTCGCCGAATCCATCGGCATCGTGCTCAATACCATCGAGGCCAACACCCGCACCGAGGACCTGCTCAAGCAGTCGCAGTCGCTGGCGCGCGAGCTCCAGTCGCAGCAGGAAGAGCTGCAGAAGACCAACCACGAGCTGCAGGTGAAAGCCAAGCTCCTCGCCGACCAGAACGTCGAGGTCGAGCGCAAGAACCAGGAAGTGGAGCAGGCGCGCTCGGCCCTCGAAGAGAAGGCCAAGCAGCTCGCGCTGACCTCGAAGTACAAGTCCGAATTCCTCGCGAACATGTCGCACGAGCTGCGCACGCCGCTGAATTCGCTGCTGATCCTCTCGGATCAGCTGTCGCGCAACCACGAGGGCAACCTCACCGTCAAGCAGGTCGAATACTCGCGCACCATCCATGCTTCCGGCAACGACCTGCTGTCGCTCATCAACGACATCCTCGACCTGTCCAAGATCGAATCCGGCACGGTGACGGTCGAGGCGGGCGATCTCGGATTCGCCGAGATGCAGGACTATGTCGAGCGTACCTTCCGCCACGTGGCGGAGTCGCGCGGCCTGCAGTTCGCCTTCGTGATCGACGAGAACCTGCCCAAGTCGATGTATACCGACGCCAAACGCCTGCAGCAGGTCATCAAGAACCTGCTGTCGAATGCCTTCAAGTTCACCGAGGAGGGCAAAGTCGAGGTCAAGGTATCCATGGTCGCCGACGGCTGGAACCACGACAACGACAACCTCAACCGCGCCAAGGGCGGGGTGTTGGCGCTGTCGGTCACCGATACCGGCATCGGCATTCCGGTCGACAAGCAGCAGATCATCTTCGAGGCCTTTCAGCAGGCCGACGGTTCTACCAGCCGCAAGTACGGCGGCACTGGTCTCGGCCTCGCCATCAGCCGCGAGATCTCACGCATGCTCGGCGGCGAGATCCGCCTCGATTCGACACCGGGCAAGGGCAGCATCTTCACGCTGTACCTACCGCGCATCTACACCCCGCCGAAGGGCCTGCGCAAACAGGCGGATTCCCTGGCTGCGGCTGGGCCGGTCAAGCCGGCCCAGCCGGCTGCCGAGGAGACGATCTCGATGGAGATCGCCGAGCGCGTCCCCGAGGTGTCGGAGCTGCCCAACGAGCTCAGCGACGATCGTGCGAACCTGAAGAAGGGGGACCGCGTCCTGCTGATCGTAGACAACGATGTCGCCTTCTCGAAGTTCCTGCTCGAGATGGCGCACGAGAAGGGCTTCAAGGCCCTGGTTACCTCGAAGGGGGGCGCCGCCGTGGCGCTGGCCCGCGAGTTCAATCCGACCGCGGTGATGCTGGACATCAAGCTGCCGGACATCGATGGCTGGAGAGTGCTCGACAATCTCAAGAGCGATCTCAACACCCGCCACATCCCGGTGCACATCATCTCGAACGACGACAATTCCGAACGCGCCTTCCGCCAGGGCGCGCTCGCGCTGCTGTCGAAGCCGGTGAGCAAGGAACAGCTGGACGAGGTGTTCTCTGACATCCGGCTGTTCTCAGAGCGCACCACTCGCAGCCTGTTGGTGGTCGAGGACGATGAGATCCAACGCAATTCGATCGTCGAGCTGATCGGCGATGGCGGCGTCCACACCGTGGCGGTGGGAAGTGGCAAGGAGGCGTTGGCGATCCTCAAGGACGAGCGCTTCGACTGCATGGTCGTGGATCTCGGCCTGCCGGACATCAACGGCATCCAGCTGATCGAGAAGGCGAAGAAGGCGTCCTCCAATAAATCCTTGCCGATCATCGTCTATACCGGACGCGATCTCACCAAGAAGGAGGACACCCAGCTACGTCGCGTCGCGCGATCGATCATCGTCAAGGATTTCCGCGCCCCGGAGCGCCTGCTCGACGAGGCTTCGCTGTGCCTGCATCGCCCCAAGGGCAAGATGTCGGAGGATAAGCAGCGCATGATCGAGAAGCTGCACCAGCCCGAAGTTGTCCTCAAAGGCAAGAAGGTGCTGGTTGTCGACGATGACATTCGCAACATCTTCGCGATGACCAGCCTGCTCGAGCGCTACCACATGGATGTGTTGTCGGCCGAGAACGGCAAGGATGCGATCTCGGTGCTGGAGACGACTCCGGACATCGACGTGACGCTGATGGACATCATGATGCCTGAGATGGATGGCTACGACACCATGCGCGCCATCCGCTTGAATCCGAAGTTCCGCTCGCTGCCGATCATCGCCCTGACAGCGAAGGCGATGAAGGGCGACCGTGAGAAGTGCATCGATGCTGGTGCATCGGATTACGTCGCTAAACCGGTCGATTCGGAGAAGCTGCTGTCGCTGCTCTGCGTCTGGCTGTACCAGTCGGCTGGACGCGAGGCGAAGCGCTGATGTCGATCAAGGGGCAGCCGAAGCAGGATCCGCCTGGGGGGAATACCGCCGACGAGAGGGTGAACATCCTCATCGTCGACGATCGACCCGATAAGATCATGGCGCTGGAATCCGTCTTGGGCGAGCTCGGCCAGAACATCGTCACCGCGACCTCGGGCAAGGAGGCGCTCCGCCTCCTGCTGCGCGATGAATTCGCGGTGATCCTGCTCGATGTCAGCATGCCGGTGATGGATGGATTCGAAACTGCATCGCTGATCCGTCAGCGCAAGAACAGCGAGCATACCCCGATCATCTTTGTCAGTGCGATCAATGCGACCGAGACCCATGCCAGCCGCGGCTATTTGTTGGGAGCGGTCGACTACATCTTCGCGCCAGTAGTGTCCGAGGTGCTGCGCGCCAAGGTCTCGGTGTTCATCGATCTGTTCAAGAAGACCCAGCAGGTGAAGCGGCAGGGCGATCTGCTGCGCGTTGCGGCCGAACACCGGGCCGCGCAGCTGGAAAGCCGCCTGCATGCGCTGCTCAATCGGCTGAATGTCGGCATATTCCGTTCGTCCTATGATGGTTTGCTGATCGAGGCCAATCCCGCCTTCTTCCGCCTGCTGGGCATCGATCCGACGGTCGATCCGCACAGCGTGGGCATGCGCGAGCTCTACGTGAATCCGCACGAGCGAGACGAAGTCATTTCCAAGCTGATCATCCATGGCCAGACCCAGGAGCATGTGGTCAAGATGCGCCGCAAGGATGGAAGGATCATATGGGTACGCCTGTCCAAGACCCTCAATCTCGAGCCAGGCAAGGACCGGGTCATCGACGGACTCGTCGAGGACATCACTGACCGCAAGCTCGCCGAGGAGACCTTGGTCACCAAGGCAGAGGAGCTCGCGCGCACGAACGCCGAGCTCGAGCAGTTTGCCTACATCGCCTCGCACGACCTGCAGGAACCCCTGCGCATGGTGTCGTCCTTCTCGTCGCTCCTGGCCCGGCGATACGCCGACAAGCTCGATGACCAGGGACGCCAATACATCTCGACCCTGATCGACAGCTCGGGTCGCATGCAGACGCTGATCCGCGATATCCTTGCGCTCTCGCGCATCGGCAAGATCGAAGCGCCCAACCTTGTCGACAGCGACGAGGTGCTGAACAAGGCGATGTTCAACCTGCAGTCGATCATCCAGGAGAGCGGCGCCGAGGTCGTCGCGAGACCTCTTCCCAAGATCAAGGGCGATGGCGTGCTCATCGGCCAGGTGTTTCAGAACATCATCGCCAATGGCATCAAGTTTCGCGGCAAGGACCGCCCACGCATCGAGGTGTCGGCGCGGCAAGTGGACGGGATCTGGGAATTCTCGATCGCGGACAATGGCATCGGCATCTCACCCGAGCACCACGACAAGATATTCGGCATCTTCCAGCGTCTGCACACCCGGGCCGAGTACCCTGGTACTGGGATCGGCTTGGCGTTCTGCCGTAAGGTGGTGCAGCACCATGGCGGTAGGATCTGGGTGGAATCGAATGCGGGCAGCGGTTCGACCTTCAGATTCACCCTGGAACAGGCCAATTCCGGGGCCCATCGGGGCAGTTTGCCCCAGCAGATCACGGGCGCAACCAACCCGGCGACGTGACGAGCGACGCGAATGCTTCCGCGGCGCGGCGCGGCGTGTTCCGTCCCTCTTTCAGAACCGAGGCGTGACGTTAGCATGCACCGAACCCATCCAGGAAACCCCATGACCCGCATCCTTTCGATCGCCCTCGCCCTGTCCGTTGGCGCGTTCTTCAGCACCGCCAGCCTATCCGCCGCCGAGCCGCAGGCCGGCTCGGTCAAGGCGACCCATGCGAAGCACCACCACAAGCACGCCAAGCCCGGCAAGCATCACCACAAGCACCACGCGCCCTGATCGAGTCGGCGGTATCGCCGCCGAACTGGTAGGAAATCGTCGAGCCCGGGCCCTCATCGGCCCGGGCTCGATTGTTTCTGTCAGCTGACGCGTGCCTGCGTCTTAGGGAATTCAGTGCGCTGGCTGCGCCGGTTCAGCCGCCGCCGCATGCGGAGCCTCACCCGACTCGCTCGATTCGATCGGGGCATGGATGCTGGCCTGCGTCACGACGCCCGAGGCTCCGAAGACCACGCCGACGACGCCGAGACCCAGGCTCATCAGCCAGTACCTGCGTCGCTTGGTCAGCACCGAGATCGCGCCCAGGGCGATGGCGATCTGGAACATGGTGACGCCGTATCCGTAGTGGGTATGAGCGGCGAGGAACGACAGCGACTCGTGGTCGAACGCCTCGGCGGTGGCCTTGAGGCGCTTCTTCTCTATCGCGTATTCCTCGCTCTTCGCCGCGTTCTTAGCATCCGGCTCGTGCCCCAGGGCGCGTAACACCACGGCAGTGCCGTCCATCTCATGCTGCTTGATCGAATCGGCCTGGTACCAGCTCCAGGTATCGTTGGCGTCCATCTTGGCGTGCATCGCCTCGGTCTCGGTATGGCCGGCGAGCATGGAGGCCAATGCCGCCAGCGCCGCGATGATCGCCGTCGAGAGGGCGATCCAGGTCGTCGAACGGCCTTCGCTGCCATGCTGGGCGTGATGGTGGATGTGCTCTTGCACCTGCTCGAGCGGAACTTCGGGGTTTTCCATGAGGGCCGCGAGTATCCGCCGTGCCTGCTTCAGGGAAGAGTGTAATCGCCGTTGAACGCCACCATCAACCGGCCGAGCGTCTTGCTCGAACCGAGCAGACCGACGACAGTCTCGGCGAGGAGACGTCGCGAGAGCAGGTGGTGGAGTCCGCCCGCCATGCCGCGCTTGGCGCCGAATCGCGCCCGCCATGCCCGGGCGTACGGCGCCAGCGCGTTGGGACCGATTCCCGCGCGCAGATCCAGGCGCGTGAGGCATCCCGCGAGCAGCTCGGCGCCGCCCAATGCGAAGCACATGCCGTCACCGGTGAACGGGTCGCAGAAACCCGCCGCGTCCCCTGCCAATGCCACGCCATCGGCGATCACCGCGCGGCTCGCGCTCGGCAGGGAACCGGTGGCCATCACCGGTCCGAGGTGCGCTCGCCGACAGCGTTCCCGAAGGCTCGGCGTGGCCATCAGTCCCGCACGCAGGACATGTCCCGGCGAGCGATCGCGCAACAGCGGACGGCTGGTCTCTGCGAGCAGCAGGTTGAGGTTGACCTCGCCATCGCCGAGCGGCGCGAGACCGATCTGTCCGAGGGGGCCCAGATGCATCTCGCCGTGTTCGCCCATCGGATCGCCTGGATGCACACGATCAGGATGGCGGGGCAGGATGCCGCTGGCGCGGCATACCAGCGCGAAGCGTTTGCGCCGAACTGGAAGATCGAGACCGGCTCGATGGCGCACCTGGCTCCGCCGGCCATCGGCTCCGACCAGCATGCCCGTGGTGATGCGCGCGCCGTCGCGAGTCGACAGCATCCAGCCATCGCCATCGCGCGATAGATCGTCGACGCGGGCGCCGCGGCGCAGTTCGGCTCCGGATTCTGAGGCGGCGTCCTGCAGGCAGCGGTCGAAACGCTCGCGCCGCACGCCCAGCGCATGATCGCTGGGTGGACACAGGCCAGCCACCGGCGCGAACGCGGAACCGAGGACGCCGCGCGGAGCGTGGAGACTGAGTCCCGAGAGCCGCTTGGCGCCAGCCGCCTCGACGGCCGCTTCGAGTCCCGCCCGGGCGAGGATGCGCACGCCATCCGGGCCGAGGAATTCTCCGCACGGCCGGTGCTCGGGCGCCGCGGCAGCTTCCAGAACGAGCACCTCGAGATCCGGTCGCGCTCGGCGCGTGAGCAGGGCGGTCAAGGCTCCAGCGGGTCCTCCGCCGACGATCACCAGGTCATACCGGCGCGCGCTGCCCACGCGTCCGCTATGGCCCTTGCCCGAGAGTCATCCAGGCGCTGTAGGTGGCCCAGGTGCCGCGCGATGGGGCGACCGACAGGCGCCAGGAGAGCAGCGTGCGCAAGGGGCGGATGCGTTGGCCGAGGGCACATTCGAAGTGCCATCCGCTGCGCTTCGCTTCGCGCGCCAGTTCGTCGGGGCGCACGAACAGGCGGTGGTCGTGGGTGCCTCGCGGCACGAAGCCGAGGCCTTCGCCGAGCCAGATGGCGACCGCCCGAGCGCGCCAGGTGCGTGAGATGGTGTTGACGTAGAACAGCCCACCTGGGCGAGCGAGACGCGCAGCGCATGACAGCACGCGCGGCCAGTCGGCGACGTGCTCGATGACGTCGGCGCAGATCACTAGATCGGCGCAGCCATCGGCGAGCGGAGCGTCGCGCGCGTCCCCCCGCGCATAATGCAGACGTGGGCAATCGTCGCCATGCTCAGAGGCCGCCTTGAGGCTCTGGCGGCTGATGTCGACGCCGATGACGGTCGCCCCATCCCGTGCCAGCGGCTCGGACAACAACCCACCGCCACAGCCGAGATCGGCAACAACGCCACGGAATCCGTAGCCCACGCGATCGCGGATCTCGGCGAGGCGCACCCGGTTGAGCGCGTGCAACGAGGCCGCGAAGTTGCTGTGCACGTCCCACCAGTCGGCCGCGCAGCGGTCGTAGAGCTCGAGATCGTTCTTCATCGGTTGGGAGGGAATGCGGGCGATAAGCGGGAACGGCGTCCGGGGTGAGCCATGCCTCGTGACGCGATGGCGGCAGACGTCGATGGAATACACTGGTTAGCAAGGACGTTGGAACCGGCCGTCACGCCGCACGCCGCACGTCGCACCCCACACATCACGACGACCTGACGCATACGTGCAGGCACACGCCGCCGAAAAGCCGCCGCCGCTCGAGCACCGGCTCGAGGCCTTCGGCTCGCATCGCCGCGGAGAGTTCGCGCCAGGACACGAAATGATCGATCGAACGCCCGATGTATCGGTAAACGTCGGCCTGACCGTGCCACCACCAACCATAGAGGCTACCGACGACCGCGAGGTAGGAGAGGAACACCCAACGCCATATCCGCGAACGCGGTCGCGCGAAGTCGAGGCAGGCCAGGGTGCCTCCCGGCTTCAGAGCCCGCGCTGCCTCGCGCAGCGCGACGTGGAAATCCGGGACGTTGCGCAGCCCATAGCCCATGGTGATCGCATCGAGGCTGCCATCGGCGTAGGGAAGCGCCATCATGTCGCCGACCTCGAGGTCCACCTTCACGCGGCGCTCCAACGCGATGGCGCGCGCCTGCGCGATCATCTCGGCGGATGCGTCGAGGCCGACCACGCGCGCTCCCGGAATCCGTTCGGCCAGGGCGAAGCACAGGTCGCCGGTGCCACAGGCCAGATCCGCTATGCTCGCGTCGGCGCGCGCGCGGACGGCGACAGCATCGATGAGTTCGCGCTTCCAGGTCGCGTCCATGCCGTACGAGAACCAGCGCGTGAAGCGGTCGTAGCGCGGCGCGATGATGTCGAACATCGTCGTCACGTAGGCCTGCTTTCGCAGCGGATCGTTCAGATGGGCTTCGAGGTCGAGCCCACGCAGGCTCGCTCTGTCCCGCTGCACGGCCGGGGTACCGTCATCGCTCATGGCTGGCGCTCGAGCAGCAGCGCCTCTGCGGTCAATCCTGGGCCGAAGGCGAGCATGCCGATGTTGCCGCGCCAGGGCTGGCGGATCTCCTCGGCGAGGATGGCCAGCACGGTGCCGCTGCTGCGGTTGCCGCCCTGATCCAGCGCCGCGCGGCTGCTGTCGAGGGCATGATCGCCGAGGCGCAATGCCTTCGCGGTGGCGTCGAGGATGCGTGGGCCACCGGGGTGCACGATCCAGCGCGCCGAATCCGGCACTGCATCCGCTCCCAGCAGCTGGGCGCATAGCGGCGCCAGATCTCCGGAGAGCGAAGCGGTGATCGCGGGCGATAGTCCGAGCACAAAGCCGGTATCGCCCGCGTGCCAGGTCATGTGGTCGCCGCTGTCGGCGATCAAGGCGCTGGCATCGGCGGCGATGCGCAGGCCCATGCCGATCGGCTGGTCGCCGCCTTGGATGATTGCCGCGCTCGCGCCGTCGGCGAACAGGCAGGCGGCCAACAGAGCGTCGTTCGAGGGGCCGGCCTGCAGGTGCAGAGAGCTCAGCTCGCAGCACACCACCAGGACTTTTGCGACCGGGTCGGCCCGGCAGATGTCACGAGCCATGCGCAGTGCCGGGATGGCCGCGTAGCAACCCATGAAGCCGATCACGGTGCGCCGCACCGAGCCCGCCAGCCCGAGGCTCCGCACCAGCTGGATGTCGAGGCCGGGCGCAACCGCCCCCGTGCAGGTGGTGACGATCAGGTGGGTGATCGTCGAGAGATCGCCCGGATTGGCGGCCGCCACCGCGGCGGCCGCCAGCGGCAGCGCGCGCTGATCGAAGAGGACGCTACGCGCCGCCATGCCGGCCGGAGCCTTGGCATCGATCGGCCAGAATGCCGCGCCCTCACCACCGAACACGTCGATGACCGTATGGCGGATGCTCACGCCAGAGCGGGCATTGAACTTGCGCCAACGTTCGATGCTGGTGCCGGGTGCCAGTCGCGGTTCCATGAATCGCGCGAATGCCTCCTGCGGTACCGGCTCGCCGGGCACGGCATGGCCGACATGGGTGATCCAGGCCTGAGGCATCGTGGAGCCACACTAGCATGGAGGACATGCGGGCAATCCACGCAGGCCCGGACCTTCTCATGGGTTCAACGGCAGCCCTAACCGAAGTCAGGCTGTCCATCGAACCACCGCGAATGATCGCCGAATTACAGTTAACGTGAACAATGGGCGCATCCCATCACGCAAACTCTTTTGGCCGTCACGGCCAATAAAGAGGAGCGACACAGGTCGTGGGGGCCTGGGGCAAAGCCCCGAATCACGCTGCCGAGCGGCGCCGTCGAGAGCGACCGGCGAGGTCCGTTTTGCGTGAACAATGGGCGCAGCCTATCACGCAAAATTTTTGGCCGCCGGCCAAAAATAGGCGCGACACAGGGTCGTGGGGGTTTGGGGGCAAAGCCCCGAATCATCTACCGAGCGGCGCCGCCGCGAGCGACCGCCGAGCTCCGTTTTGCGTGAACAATGGGCGCAGCCCATCACGCAAAATTTTTGGCCGCCGGCCAAAAATAGGCACGACAAAGGGTCGTGGGGGTTTGGGGGCAAAGCCCCCGACTAAATGTTCTGCAACTTCGGCGCGTGGCAGAGCACGCTGACGATCTGCTCCTTGCCGAGCTTTTTCTTGTCCAAGAAGTCCTTGGCCCCGAGCCGCATGCCTTCCTGGCGGATTACCGGATCGCTGCGGCCGGACAGCACCACCACCGGGACCTTGCCCTCGTGGCTGCAGAGTTTCGCGCAAGCGTCGAATCCGTAGCTGTCGGGAAGTCCGAGATCGGTCAGCACCAGATCGATATCACCTTGCTTGAGTCGCGTGATGGCCTCGTGCAGCGTCTTGACGTGGATGAGCTCTACCAGCGGCAGCGACGCATCCTCGAGCGCGGTCCGCACCAGGATCGCATCACCAGGATTGTCCTCGACCAGGAGTACGGTGAGGCGGATTTCGCGCAGATTGAAATTCACGTCGTGCACCTTAGGTCGAGTCGTTCATGGAATCAGGCGTAGGGATGCAACCTTGTACAGCTTTCAGTTGGGGGGCTTTCAGTTGGGGGGCTACGGCCCCCCAACATCGGCCGCTGGCCTGCCCCCCTGGAGGCGGGGACGCTTCGGGGTTGGGGCTGGGGGATTCGAGCGAATCCGTGGCCGAGATGAGACTGCGGCAGTTCGAATTCATTGAAGATCGATCGCGCTCGGTTTCCGGACGGTGAAGGGGGTCTTGAAACCGTGGTCCCTGGCGATGGCATGATGGGTATGAGAAAGTCCAAGCCTCGTGGTCGTCTGGCTGCTGGATCCGCCGGGGATCGGGCGGCGATGGCGCATGTCCGGGGATTGCTCGAGCACATCGGTGAGGATCCGGATCGCGAGGGGCTCAGGGACACTCCGAAGCGGGTGATCAAGGCGATGGGCGAGCATTTCGCCGGTTACGCCATGGATCCGCGATTGTTCCTCGAGAAGACCTTCGAAGATGTCGAGGGTTACGACGAGCTGGTGCTGGTGAGCGACATCGAGGTCCACAGCCATTGCGAACACCACATGGTGCCTTTCGTCGGCAAAGCGCACGTCGGCTACATCCCCAGCGGGCGGGTGGTCGGGCTCTCCAAGCTCGCGCGCGTGGTCGAAGCCTTCGCGCGACGTCTGCAAGTGCAGGAGAAGCTCACCACCCAGGTCGCCAACGTCATCCAGGACGTGCTCAAGCCCCAGGGCGTGGCCGTGGTCCTGCAGTGCCAGCACTTCTGCATGTGCTACCGCGGCGTGAAGAAGCCCGGCTCCTGGACCACCACCAGCAAACTGCACGGCGTGTTCCTCGACAACTCCGCCTCGCGCCTGGAGCTGTTCACGCTGATCGGCATGAAAAAATAGCTGTCTGTTGGGGGGCTACACTTTCAGTTGGGGGGCTACGGCCCCCCAACATCGCGCTCCGCGCTGCCCCCCGGGAGCCAGGGAGCAGGGTGAGATGGTGGCGGCCGGGGCGGCGCCATAGGTCAGATCAGAGTTCGATGCTCGGGCGTATGGATGGATGAATGGAAAGACCGAAGGAGCAAGGCTCCTTCGGTCTTTGAATGAATTCATTCACGACAAGGTGTGTTCATCGCACCAGGTGCCGCTCCGGCCACCTCCAGCCCTCACTGATCCCTGCCTCTTGGGGGGCAGCGCGGAGCGCGATGTTGGGGGGGCCGTAGCCCCCCAACTGACAGTGTAGCCCCCCAACTGAAAGTCACTTGAGCTTGGCGTCGACCAGTTTCTCCGCGGTGATCCAATCCTGGACTTCGTGACCGGGGGCGAAATGGCGCTTTTGGGCGAGGTAGTAGGCGGCTTCCGCGATCAGTCGATAGCGCTCCTTGGCGTCGACCTTCTTGGCGGGGGCGGCGGAGGTCGCGGCATTGGCGGAGGGTTTGGTGAAGGCCTGTTGGACGGCCGGCGCGGGGCCGGAGTCCTTCTTAGCGGCGGGGGCGGCGGGCATCTTCTTGGATGACGGTTTCTCGGCCATGGGAGTATCTCCTGCTGGAACTAGGCATACCCGAACGATCGGGCGTGCAAGGATGCAGGCTTATGCAGCCTCGAATCCTCGGCTGCCAACGCATTCATTGGCAGGTTCCACAGGGGTCGCCGCGACATTGGAATCGCAACAGACCGGACGTCATTCAGAAGGGCGGCTGATCGTCCTCGAGCGGGGCAGGGTAGGCGCTCACCGGCTCCCGGGTCCTCGGGGCTGGCTTGGACACCGTGCGGTGGTGGTCAGCCACGGCATCGTCGTCGCTGGTCGTGGAGGGTGCCGCGGCTCCGGTCCCAGGCGCCGCGGTATCGCCCCCCGCCATCGCATTCTTCGGGCGTCCGAGGAACTGGACGTTATCGACCACCACCTTCAGGCGGCTCTTCTTGGCGCCTTCCTTGTCTTGCCAGGAATCTAGGCGCAGCCGGCCCTCGACGAAGCAGCCACTGCCTTTGACCAGGTACTGGCCGATGAGCTCGGCCGTTCGCCCCCAGGCCTCGTAGTCGACGAAGGTGGCCTCTTCCTTGTATTCACCATCCGCGCCCTTGTAGCGACGGTTGATGGCGATGGAGAAGGAAGCGACGGTGCGCTCATTGCCGACCATCTTGACCTCTGGGTTGCGGGTCAGGTTGCCGGCGAGCGTGACCGAGTTCAGGTTGAGCGACATGGGCACCTCCGAAGGGGAAATGGTTGATAGGGTCAAAAAAAACCTATCGCCATCGCCTCCTCTGGCAAGGGCCATGTGGACCCTATCGCAGCCCAGTACCTGTCGAGTCGACCCAGACGGGTCATAGCAGCGTAGACGACGGAGCCTGAGGCTCCGCGCGCTTGGCGGATCCCAGTCCCAGCTCCCATCTGAAGGCGCGTTGGAGGTCTGGGCAGGAAAAGGCGAAGACCTCTTGGTCGAGCCGACGCGACGCCACGCGGCAACCACCGAGCATGAGGTCGACGCCCATCTGACCGAAGGCGAGCCGCACCGCCCAGGCGGGCGTGCGTACGGCCGCGGGTCGATGCAGGGCCTCACCGAGGAGTCTGGCGAACTCGCGCTGCCGCACGGGCTCGGGCGACACGGCATTGACCGCTCCAGAGACGGTCGGAGACATCAGCGCGTGATGGATCGCGTAGACCAGGTCGTCGAGGGCGATCCAGCTCACCCATTGGGTGCCTGTGCCCAAGGCTCCGCCGAGACCCAGCCGATACGCAGAGAGCAGGCTGGGCAGCGCACCGCCGCTGCCACTGAGTACCATGCCGATGCGTAGGTTGACGGTGCGGATCCCGGCTTGGCGCGCGGGCTCGCAGGCCGCTTCCCATGCACGACAGACCTCGGCGAGGAAACCCTCCCCGTGTGGACTGAATTCGTCGACGATGTCGTCGCCGCGATCCCCGTACCAACCGATGGCGGAAGCGACCACCAGGACCGCCGGCTTGCGCTCGGCCTTCGCCAGGGTCTCAGCCAGCAGCCGCGTCGAGCGCACCCGGCTATCGAGGATCTCGCGGCGGCGGCGCGTGGTCCAGCGTCCGGCGATGGAGTGCCCACCGAGATGGATCACGGCGTCGCAATGACCGAGCGCGTCCGCATCGATGGTTCCGCGCTCGGGATCCCAGGCGATGCCGGCGCTGCGCGAACCGGGCCTGACCAGCGGCAGCACCGTGTGGCCACCGCTGGTGAGGAACGCCGACAGCTGGGAGCCCACCAAGCCGGTCGCTCCAGCCAGGGCGATGCGCATCGGTGGCCGTTCACGGAAGGTACGATGGCGGCCGAGATCGGCGATGATCCGGTGTTTGCGCCACGCGAACATCCGCTCGAGGCGGCGCACCACCGCGGCTTCTCCGAGCACGCGCCCGAGTCGGCCGAGCGGCATGCGGAAATCGATGGTGTCCTCGATGCGGCAGTCGTCGCCGTCGGTCACGAAGCGGTGGCAATGGTCCCAGGCGGCGAAGGGTCCGCGCTCCTGTCGATCGCTGAACCGATCGCCGGGAACGCAGTCGTGATGGACGGCCAGCCAACGCATGCGCACTGGCCCGATCCTGGCCGACAGCTCGGCTTCGGCTCCATCTCGGAGGCCATCGGACGCGTGCACGAGACGAACGCGTTCCCAGGGCGGGATCAAGCGCGCCAGCGCACCGGGCCGCGCGTGCCAGGCATAGGCCTCGGCGGCGCTGACCGGAAGGAAGGCCGAGCTGGTGACGCGGGCCATCGGCGTTGTTGTCGCGCGTGGCGGCCAGGTCACAAGCGTTCCGCGGCGCTGGCGATCAGGGGCTTCCGTGACCGCGGGTGAGTCGTACAAGCTGCCTCGTCACTGTCTCGCCACTGCCCGGCATCGCCCGGTGCGGCCAACCACGTCGTAACCAGGGAGTCCCATGCGCATCGAATCCGGAATCAGCGACGGTCAGGTCCTTCAGCGTCGTCAGCGCGGAGCATCGGCGACCGTGGCCGGCACCTGTTCGGGCAGCGGTGTGGTGAGCGTGAGCGTCGCCAGAGGCGCGAGTCCGTTGCGCGGCTGGAGCCGGCGCACGGTGGGCACGGCGGTCGATGGTAGCTTCACCGCGCAGGTGAGTGGGTTGCCCACGGGCGGCCCTTACAAGATCACGTTCTCGGCCGGCGCCGACCGCGCCACGGTCAAGGACGTCCATGTCGGTGACGTATGGGTGCTTGCCGGCCAGAGCAACATGCAGGGCGTTGGCAATCTCGATCGCGCGCCGCGACCGCATCCGCTGGTGCGCGCCTGCTACATGGATGGACATTGGGGCGTGGCGAAGGAGCCGCTCCACGTCATGGAGGAATCCCCGGATCCGGTGCACAACCCGAATCAGGTGACGCGCGAACAGGCCGCGCGGGTGCGAGCTGGATTGAACAAGGGCGTGACGCTGGGCGTGCCCTTTGGGGCCGAGATGGTCGCGCGCACCTCGGTGCCGCAAGGGCTCATCTGCGTCGCCCACGGCGGCACCAGCATGGAACAGTGGGATCCGGCCAAGAAGCCTCTCGGCGGCGGCTCGCTTTACGGCTCGATGATGAGATCGATCCGCGCGACCGGGCAACCGGTGGCGGGCGTACTGTGGTACCAGGGTGAGAGCGACGCCGGCCCGGATCCCGTGAAGGTCTACAGCGAACGCATGCGCGCCCTCGTCGCGGCCATCCGCGCCGATCTGAAGGATCGCGCCCTGCCCTTCCTGATGGTCCAGATCGGGCGCTTCGTGCGCGAAGATGCGACGCCGCTGATGTGGAATGGGATCCAGGAGCAGCAGCGGCTGCTCAAGCGCACGATCAAGCGCTTGGAATGCGTGCCGGCGGTGGACCTGCAGCTCGACGACCTTATCCACATCGGCAGCGATGGCCTGCGCCGCCTCGGCGTGCGCCTCGCGCGCGTCGCAGACCTGGTCGCGCACCGCTCGCGCGAGGCGCCGGGAATAGAGCCCGTGCGCGTGCGTCGTCTGTTGGCCAAGGACCATCCGATATGCCAGGTCGCCTACGAGGTGACGTTCGCGAACGTGGTTGGTGGCCTGCGTTCCCAGGGCGAGCCGTCGGGCTTCGCCGTGGTTGACGCCAAGCAGCGACCGGTGTCGGCGATCTACAAGACGGTTCTCGACGGCGACCGCGTCATCCTTGAAACCACTCTCGCCGAGGATCGCGGCGACCTCTCGGTGATGTATGGACAGGGAGAGAATCCCTACGCCAACATCGTCGACGCTCGCGATATGGCGGTGCCGGTGTTCGGTCCGCTGCCGATAGAGAATCGTCTCGCCGCCACCGCCTATCTCACCTCGTGGCGGGTGGTGGCCGTGCGCCCCGCCGAGGACATCGCACGCATGCCGCGGCCCGGCGACGCTGATGTCGATGGCGCCGAGCGGCGCGAGTTCGTGGGCACATTCGTCAACATGCACGAGACCTGGAAGGAGCTTGCCGGCCACGCCTCCTTCTCAACCGACATGCATCTGCCCGAGGACATGGCGCTCGAACTGCGCATCGGCTACGATGGGCCGATCCGGGTGTGGATCGACGACGCCGAGGTGCTCCACGACATGAAGGGCACCAATCCCGCGCTCGCGGACGCCGTGGTCAAGCCGCTCAAGCTCACGGCGGGCAAGCGCCGCATCACCGTGCTGATGGCGCTCAATGGCGGACGCGCGTGGGGCTTCTTCATGCGCTTCAGCAGGACTGGCCTGGCGAAGAAGGCGCTGGTCGACGGAGGCTATGTGCTGCCGACATTCGGCTGAGGCAGAGGCCGAAGTCGGCGCGACAACACGCCAGGATCAGGGTTCGGGCGACGTCGCGGGCTTGTCCGGAACCGTCTCGGGGGCGGTGACCGGCGTATCGGCGTTCGCTGGCGGGAGGTCGACAGGGGCCGGCGAACGCACCTGCTCGGGCTGGGTCCGCGGAGTGTCCGGCTGTACGTCCCGCGAAGTGTCAGAGGACGATTCCGAGGAAGGTTCTCGTGGAACGTCTCGCGGAGGAAATGGCGCGATCGGCCGTGCCTGCGGCCTGCCTGTCGTTCCCTGGTTCAAGAGCAGCACGAACAGAGCAGCGAGGATGCCGGCGGAAACCACCACCACGACCACCTGCACGAGCGGACGGGTCACACGCGCACGTGCGCGCTTGATGTTGTCGGTGTTGTCGGGATTGCCGAGGATCACGCCGATCGAACGCGAGAATGCATTCGCATCCGGTGGGCGCTTCGACGGATCCTTGGCCATCGACCACGTCACCAGCAACTCGACCGACTCGGGCAGCGAGGGCACCAGGACGCGCGGCGGAGTCGGGGTCTCGCGCTGGACCTTGGCCATGATCTGATCAGCGGTCCCGCCGCCGAAGGGCGCCTGGCCGGTCAGAGCGTGGTAGAGCGTAGCCCCGAGCGCGTACACGTCCGCCGCATGGGTCGCCTCGCGCGCATCGACGGTCTGTTCGGGCGCCATGTAGGCAGGCGTACCCATGATCAGTGCGTCGCGGTCGTTCGGGCTCTCGCTCACCGGCTTCACGAAGCCGAGATCGGTGAGTTTGGCGACGCCATCGGCGATGAGGATGTTGGCGGGCTTGATGTCGCGGTGGACGCAGCCGTGGCGGCGCAGCAGATCGACTGCCTGCGCGATCTGATAGACGAACTCGAGTGCTTGCCGCCAGCCGAGGCGGCGCTCACGCTCGATCATCTCGGCGAGCGTTTCGCCCTCGACCAGATCCATGACCAGGTAGTGCCTGCCGGTCTGGTCGTCGACGCCGCTGTCGTGGACATGGACGAGGTTGGGATGCTTGATGCGACGGGCCAGTCGCGCCTCGCGGCTGAAACGCTCGAGTGCTTCGTGATCTCCGGAATCCTTCGCCGAGAGCATCTTGACCGCGACCTTGGCGTCGTTCTTGGGATCGATCGCCCGGTAGACCGCCGAGGTGGCGCCGTCCCCGACGCGTTCCTCGAGTCGATAGCCGTTGACCATGGTCCCTGGACCCGGCTCGAGATGCCTGGCCGAGGTCGACGGATCCTTGGTTGGCGCCTCGATTGCGGCTGCGCCGCTGCCGCTTCCTTCACCAATAGTACCATCGCTGGCGCGGGCGCGCGCGCGCGCTGGAGCGGGCCGGTATGAATCCGTGGCGGGCTTGCCGCAGCGCGGGCAGGGGGTGCGTGCGTCCTCGCCGGAATAATCGTGGTCGCATGAAACGCAACGCAGGCTGAGGGCCATGACGAGTAGTTCCTACCATAGCCTTCGGCGAGTGCATGCACCACGTAATCCCAAGTTCTGGGCCGGGCGACCCCTGTCACCCGGAGCGCTAGCGACCGGGCGCCGAGCAGCGGTCGGCGGAAACAATGGCGCAGCCATCCGCCGATTTTTTCGCCGTCACGGCGAAAAAAAGCCGCGACAAAGCCCGTGGGGTAGGCCGTCAGGCCGTAGGGGCGCAGCCCCTGAAAAATAACAGTCAGAGCATGAGCTGCAGATAGGTCAGATCGAGCCAGCGATCGAATTTGCGCCCGACCTCGCGCAGCCGCGCGACCTCGAGGAAACCGAGTTCGCGATGCATGATCAGGCTCGGCTCCTGATCGGCGGAGACGCCCGCGACGATGGTGTGGTATCCCAACGCGCGCGCGCGCGCGATCAGATCGACCATCAGCGCGCGACCGACGCCACGACGCTGCCGGTCATGGCGCACATACACGCTGTTTTCGACCGAGAGCGCGAAGGCCTCGCGCGGCCGGAATGGGCTGAGCGAGGCCCAGCCGAGGATCTCTCCGTCGCATTCGCACACCGTGACCGGATGACGCGAGCCATGCCCAGCGAGCCAGCGCCATCGCGAATCGAGGTCGTCAGGATCGAGCTGATAGGTGCTCGTCGAATGCGTCACGTAGTGGTTGTAGATATCGTTGATGGCGCCAGCGTCGGCTGCCGCCGCGTCACGGATCTGCAAGGGCATGGCAGGAGATTGCCGCGTCCATACCGGGCTCAAGCGCGCGCGTCTCTCTGGCCGGTCAGAACTGGTAGCCGACGCCGATGTGCGCCACCAGGCCACCGGACTGGAGGGTGAGATCGCTCTGGCCGTGGGTTTGGTCGTTGGTGACGCTGACATTGGCCATTCCGCCCTGGAAGCCGGCGTTGCCGCCGAGCGACCAGCCTTCGCCCATGCGCGCGTAGCCGCCGACGAGCACGCCGTACACCAGCGCGGTGCCATAGCCGGTGGTCTTGGAGCCGTTGTCGCTCCACTCGGTCGCGGCCAAGCCGTAGCCGAGGAAGGGCGTGACCTCGATATGGAATGAGGTGTTGAACGCGTAGCCGTAGCCGACGCGCAATTCCGGCAGGAGCGTCGCGTAGCTCAACGCGCCGCTGCCGGTGAAGCGGGGATTGATCTGGCCGCGCGCGGCATCGAGACCGAAGCCGTACACGAAGCCATGGTCGTGGAGCGTGCCGCCAGCGAAGCCGACGTAGAGGTCGATGCAGGGCGAGGCGTTGGATTTGTAGCTCGCGCTGCCGGTCGGGCGCGTCGACCCGGTGCCGGCGGTGTAATCCTCGTCGATGCTGCGCGGGCCGGGGGTGACGCCGAGTTCGGCGCGCAGGTCGTGGATCTCGATATCGGCCGCCGTGGCGCTGCTGGCGGTCGAGGCGATGATGGCGATGGCGGCGGCGATGGCGCGCATGGATGGTCCCCTTGTGCGGGGCATTGTGTACGACCGTTTACGAAATCAACCGTCCGTCGTCGGACCTACCCGTGTGCGTCAGGATGGTCTTGGCCCGGACGACCTCGGCTGGGAAGCTACCTGACTTCGATGGGAGCGGTGAGGAATGAACGCATGCCGTTCTTCACCCCTTTCGCGACGTCCTTCCAGGGTGGACTGGCGAAGGCGTGCTCGGTCCAGCGCGCGGCCCCGCAGGTGTCGCACACCTGTTGCCAGATCGGCGCCAGGTCGGCGTGGTCAGCCGCGCTGGATCCGGATGTCGCCAGGTCGGCGATGCGCGGCGCCAACGCCCCGCGCTCGGGACCGATGGCGCCAACGGATAGATACATCGAGCGGTTGTACTGATAGGCGGCGGTAGCCGAGTTCAGCAGCAGGTGGCGGTGATTCTGGCCGTCATAGATGCGCTGGAATCGTTCCGGCTGGAACAGCGCGTAGGCCACCACCAGCGGATTGCCCCAGGCGTCATTCCACTGGCGCGAGGGTTTGCGGTCGGCGCGGTACACGGAGTCGCCATCCGCGGGAAGGATCTCGGCGATCTTGAGCAACTCGATGGTCATCAGCGGTGACAAGTAACCGAGATCGAACGGCGGTGGCTGGTTGGCGTCGACGCTCACCGTGGTGCCGTCGGAGCGGACGGCGGTGACCGGCGACACTACCGGCGCATCCTGGCTGCCGTCGGCGGTGGTGAACTGCAGCTTCGCACCGCCGCCACTGGAGCCCAGCGTCACCCAGCTGTTGATGATCGGGACGGCGATGCCGCCGGTGCTGTTCTGCCACGAGACGAAGTCGCTGTATTCGATCTGCTTGCCGATCACCGTCGACGCCGGCGACGCGGGATCGCAGATCGCGCCGTTGAGGCAGAGCCCGGGTTTTCCCCAGGGAAACCGCAGGATCGGCGGAACCGCCCCGGGTGGGGTCTTGTACCAGTCGGACTCCAGCCATTGGTACTTCCAGGTGTCCTCGTAGTAGCTCGCGCTCACGTTTCCCGAGGACGCCGGCAGCACATCGAAGACGTTTTTCCACATCGGCTGCTGCTGGTAGCTCTCATCGCCTGAGGTCGACCAGGCGATGCCGCTTGAAGTCGGCTTCACCAGGAGCGGCGGCAGCGCGCGTCCGCCGCCGCCAGCGGTGATGATGTCCGAGATCACCAGCATCGACGAGAACTTCACCACACCGCCCAGCGGCAAGGCAGTCTGGAAGGCTGACGCTGCGCTGCCTTCGGATTGTCCGTAGGACGCCAGGGCGTTCATGACCGTCTCCATGCGATGGAGCGTATCGAGCGCGCGCGCCTTGAAGCGCAGGGTGGAGACGAGCGACAGCGTCAGGCCCGCCAGCACCATGATCACCGCGATCACGATCAGCAGTTCGACCAGCGTGAAGGCGCGGTGCGCACGTCGATGGCGTGCAGGCTCCAAGGCGCGATCGAGGAGAGGCGAAACGGGATGCATGGTCATGGCGCTCCTCATCACCAGATGACGGGATCGCGGTCGAGCCGCTGCAGCCACTTGATGTTTCCGGCATAGACCTTCGGCGAATCGCTGCGCGTGTCGCTCTCGTCCTGGCCGGCGGTGGATCTGGTCTCGGTGGTCGCATATTGGGCGGTGTATTGGTAGGATTGCGTCCACCAGCCCGTCCAGGCCGAACCGTCGGCGCGCACCAAGCCGTCCTTCATGAAAGGATGCGCGCCTTTGCGCCACAGGTAGTCGTTGTAGACGGACATGGTGCGCGCGCCCGATTCCAGGCCCGACCATTCGCAGCGGAACCACAGGATGCGACTGCTCGCGAGCATGTCTTCGAACGCGCCGCGATCGGAGAAGATGCCCGACTCCTGCGCTGTCACCGGTTCGAGCGCACGTCCAGTGCCTGGTGTCAGCCCGTGCTCGGATTCCCAGGCCGAGATCGCCGCATCGTCCCAGAAGCGGTAGCCGCGCGTCGCTCCCGAACCGCAGGCGATGATGAAGACGCTCCAGTTCCTCACCTTCGGCGTCGCCGGGTCGGCGGGATTGGCGTCGCTGTACATGGCGACCTTGTCCCACCACTCGGTGCCAGGCTTGCCCACATTGTCGAGGTCGTCGTGATCGGCCTGGAGCTCGCGATAGACGCGGAACCAGGACTGGTTCTCGGTGCCAGGCACCACCGCGAGCTGCTGCTGCGCGCCGGGGACCAGCGTGCCCGTGGCGTCGAACTTCTCGTGTGTCCAATCGCCGCCGCTGGCGCCTGGATCGACCTTGCCGTTGCGGAAGTCGCTCCACGTCTCGGCCACCGGCTGGGGATCGAGCATGCCCTTGGCGTGGGAATTGAAGATGGTGCCGATCCAGGCGTTCGGCCATTTGACGCGCTCGTCGAAGTTGCCGTAATTGGTCTCCCACGGCGTAGACTCCCAGGTGGGATCGCCGTAAGGGACGGGCGGATCCACCGGGTTGTAATTGAACGTCAGCTCCGTGGCGTACGGCGGGACGACCGGAACCGCCATCGGGCAGCGCGTGGCGGTTCCCGGCAGCGGCCAGCCACCACGGCGCGCGCTGACCGGAGGCAGCTGCGCGTCGCTGGGATTCCACGCGAACGCCGGCCAGCCGGCATGATGGGCGTACCATTCGGGCGCGGGGATGGCGGCGCCGTCGCCGCTGGCGCCGAGCGGACGCGGCCCACGCGGACCGAGTCCGCCATCGCGCACGTCCGTCCATCCGAAGCACTCGCCGGTCGCATCGCCCCAGCCGATGCGCGAGCCTTCCTGCACGTACATCAATGCCGCGTGCATCATCAGGCGCGACTGCGCATCGGCCATGACGATGCGGATCTCCTGGCTGTCGGCGCGCATGCGCGCCATGAACGCCACTGACAGCACCAGCAGGATCGAAGCGAGGCCGGCGACGATGATGAGGATGGCGCCGCCACGATGGCTGGATGCGCGTCGCGGATAGGGAGGCATCTCACGGTGCATAGAATGGTCCGGCCGCGTCGTCATAGAAGTCGCCGATCGAGTCGTTCGCCGCGTAGGCCGGGCTGTAGAGCCGCCAATGCTGTCGCGCGCCGCGGTAGGTGGTGCCGTAGGGGGTGCAGGTGAGCTCGACACGGCGCCCGGTGACCTGGTCCTCGATCGTCGAGGTGACCACCGTGACCGCGCCCATGCCGCCGAGGCGGCGATAGCGCAGGATCGAGGTGGTCAACACCGGGTACTTCGAGGGCTTCTTGTCGTAGTCGAGCGGCAATGGCTGGTAGTGCGGGGTCAGCCGGCCATTGTCGTTGGTCCACGAGGCGGCGGTGAAGACTGAACGTTCGCCATCGGTGCGATTGTACGGCAGCCGCACGGTGCGCGAGGTGTAGGTGGTGTCGTTGCGCGCCACGTCGCCGGTGTCCTGGCTGCCTGACCAGCCCATCCAGTAGCGGGCCGTGCCGGTGCCGGCGGTGGCGCCTTCCATGATCATCTGGAGGATGCACGAGCCGCGGTCGTAGCCGTAATCGCTCCCGGGCGGAGCCGGAAGCACGGGCATCACGATCACCGACCAGGTGGCGCCCTCGTGGAAATCGCAGCCAAGGTAGTTGGCGATGTCGCGCGTGCCGGTGGCGTAGCTGCGCCACCAGATCGACGGCATGCTAGTCTGGTTGCCGTAGTTCTCGGGATAGCCCTTGGGCGAGGTGAAGCGCGTGCCGCCCCATTGCCAATTGTCGTTGGGAGGATCGCCATTCTGGTCCTGCACGAACATATTGACGCCGGGAGACAGGTATTCGGAGAAGCCGACCAGGGACAGGCGGCTGAATATCTGCCATCCGAGCAGCGGGATCGCCTGGTTGTAGCCGGTCTTCACCGGATTCTGGATCGACGCCGGAAGGTCCATGTCGGGAACGCCGGTGGTGTCCGGCCACGGCGGGCTGGTCTTGAAGTCGCGGTCGAGCTGGTACGAGGCGGGCGTTCCGGCGGTCGCGTAGGGGAACAGCGGGTTGAGCTGATCCGCGCGGAAGCGCATGTCGGTGCAGGCCACCAGCCGGTAGTCGCCCTGCACGATGGTCGGCTTGCAGTAGCGGTAATTGCCGCTGTTTGGCGTGGTGTTGCCGAAGATGAATCCGCGGTCGATCGAGCGCGGATCGTGCGCCTGCATGACGTTCGGGTTGACGATGTTGGTCCACGCCTCGGTGTATGCGGGCAAGGTCGGAGTGGACTGGTCATCGAAGGGGAGCGCGTCGGGATCGGTGCTGCTCATGAAACGCAGCGGTTGGAAGTGGCGTCGTGCGTATTGATCGGTGTCAGGCGTCGAAGCGTCGTTGACGCGCTTGGTCTTCATGCGCGTGAAGCCCTTGACGTAGGGCGCCTTGTCGTCGGCCTCGGAATGGAAGAAGTCGACGTCCTCGATCGAGGCCTGGAATCCGATGCGTAGAAGCGAGTTCTCGTTGCTCATGGCGTTCGCCATCGAGATCGCGCGGCTGGCGGTGCGGAACGCCGCCACCGCGGTGATCAGGATCACCGTCGATAGCGCCACGGCGATCATCATCTCGATGAGGGTGAAGGCCCCGCGCGCTGGCGCGCGACCGCCGACCAGCGCCGCCAGGGACGGGACTAGGCGCGCATGATGGAGGTATGATGTGGTGCGGTCGGGCATCGGTCAGTCGCTGTTGTGCAGCCGCAGCACGGGATCGTAGACGTTGAAGTGGGCGACCTGGAGCGCGCGCAGGCGCGTGGTCTTCGGGATGGGTCCTTCATCGAGGATGCGGTTGTTGTTGCGGTCGGCGCCCCAGTGGCCGAGCACGATGTCCTCGCTCTCGCGGGTGTAGGTCCAGAACGATTTCAGATAGGGGTTGGTCTGGGCATCGAGGTAGCGCTTCTTGCGCTCGCTGTCGAGCCAGAGGATACCGTTCTCGGGATTGCCAGCCATTTGGCTGTCCTGCCGGTTGCTGTTTCCCCATCCGTCTCCAGCGGCGAGCATCGGCCAGAAGGTGTCTACGGTCGTGCCATCGGCCTTGAGGTGGATGGAGCGCGCGTGCTTGGCGAGATCCAGCGGCGCGCTCGGAGCGGTCTCGGCATCCACGTAGGATTTCCACTCGACCGCCCAGAACACCAGTTGGCGGCAGCGATGGAACGGCGCGTACGGCCGGTTGAGCCAGTAGCGATCCTTGTCGCTGGTCCAATTCCACTCACTGGTCGTGGTCGGTGCCGCGGTGGAGGCCGGCGCGAGCTCGGGGTTGTACATCAGATTGTACCACGGCGTCGTATTGGCTCGTGCCGGGCCGTGGTGGCTGAGCGCGGACACCGGCCCGGTCGCGGGCGTGAAATTCTGTTTGAACCAGGTGCGCGGCGCCTGGTTAGGCGGCATCAGCCAGCGGTAGAAGGATTCGGTCGGCGATACGGTGGTGACGGTCGGCAGGTTCTTCGGGGTCCGGATGGCGAGGTTGCTCGGAGACGTCGGCCCCTGTCCGGCATCGTGGAACAGGTCGAAGATCGCGAGCGGCTTGTCGTTCATCACCTGGTGGTTCATCATGCGCGGAGCGCCCCAATCGTAGGGATTCTCGGCGGCGTAGGACGACGCCCAACGCATGCACATCTCGTGCACCTTGCGCGCGAATGTGCGATCGTATTCGCTACACACCCGGATGATCTGCTGCGGATGTCCGGTGTCCGCCGGGATCGGTGGGTTCATCCACGGGTTGCCGCCGGTGATGCCGGTGATGGACTGGTAGTCATGGACCAGGTTGGGCTCGATGTCGACGGTGCCCGTGGCTCCGGGCGAGATGTGGGTCGCGGCGCGGATGCGGTACTTGACGCAGCCTTGGGGGGGCGCGGGATTGGGGTTCGGCTCGGCGCTGCGGTACCAGGCGCGGTAGTCCTGCTCGAAGCAGATCTCGTCGCCCTGATAGAAGACCATGTCCTTGCCTGGCGTATCGTTGACGATCTGCACGGTGCTTGAACCGCGCGAGACGTCGGCGGCGAGGATCTTCGCGTCCTTGGTATGCAGCGCGTTAGCCGCGTCGCGGTATTGCCAGGCCAGGCAGTCCCAGTCGAGACGCTGCCACACGTCGCGGCTCTCGAAGGGGACATCCCAGCCTGTCATCAGCATCGCCGCATGGGCGAGGTAGCTCAGCGCGAGCACCTGCGCCGGGTGCGGCGGACATTCGCCGGCGGGAAGACTATGCGGGTCGACCAGCGGGAACTTTTCGAGCTCCTGCGGGCCGTATTCATAGACGTCGCAGTCCTCCTGGGTGTTCGTCACCACGGGTGTGTAGCCGCCGATCGGCACCTTCACCGGCTTGTACGACGAGATGTCCGACGCCACCGCGTTCCATAGTTCCAGCGCCTTGTCGCGGTAGCTGGCGCGCATCTCGTAAGTGGGGGGCAGCGGCATGCTGTGCGGAGCGCCGGTCCTCGTGCTCATGCCGTACTGGTCGCCGGTATTCCATGGCGCGGCGTCGAGGCTGCCGGTCCAGCCGAGCGGCCGCGGAGGGAAGACCCCGGTGCCGACGTCGTTCTCGCCGCCGATCGTCTGCCCGCCGCGGTAGCGGAATTTTCCAGGAGCCATCGGATCCGGTTGGAGCTCGTACCAATACGCGTCGTAGCGGGGATCGTCCTGATTGGTGAGCATGGCCATGACCGGCAGCCATCCGGCCTTCTCGAAGTGCTCGGCCTCGGCCAGGGCGGCGTACGCTGTCCAGGTCAGATCGCGGTGGACGTCGTTGAATCCAGCGAGTTTCTGGAATTCCTGCCAGCCGTTGTCCCAGGGCGTGCCGGTGCCGTACTTCTCCTTGAAATAGCGCCAGTTCCGGCCCTGGTACCAGCCGGCGGTGCCGGCGGCATTCGCGTCGGCGGGATTCGGCGCGATGTCCGGCGCATCGATCTTGTTGATCGTCTGGTCGGTGACCGGATTGGGCCAGTTGCTCGATTGCGGCGGTGACAGCTGACGCGCGTTCATCGGCGCCGGCGGAAACGTCACCGCCTGCCATCCGACATGGCCGCCATCACCCCAGATGATGCCGCCGTCCCAGGCGTTGGCGTTGCCGTGCGTGCCGCCGCCCTGTCCCCACATGTCCTGGCCATAGATCGGCGGTCCCCAGGTGACGGTACCGGTGCCGGGATCGACGTGCTTCATCTTGCTGATCGGTCCGCGGCGTATCTCGTAGCCCGAGGCCCTGAGCGCGACCCAGGCAGGGGGGAACGGATAGAGTTCGTACCACGGCCAGCTCTCGACGGGATGGCTGGTGAGCGCGTTCTCCTGGGCGTAGCCGGTGACCGCGAAGACCAGCTTCTGGACCTCGGGCGGAGGATTCAGCGCGATCGACTTGTCGCGGTCGGAGGCGACTGTCAGTCCGCGGACATAGCCGCTATCGACGTAGAACAGGCACCCGCCCTGGTCGAGGTGCTTCTGGATCTCGTCGCCATCGCTGTCGAGGCGGCGGGCGATCTGGACCGGCACCGGCATCACTCCGGTCATCCATCCACACAGATAGCGCTCGATGTCGTGCTGATATGGACCGGTGGTCATGTTGTAGTCGCGCAGGCGGTTCGCCCAACCCGGGACCGGCGGATCGTCAGGATTTGCGCTGAGATTGCGGTTGGTCTCTGGCGCCAGGCGTCCGTGGCCCTTGAAGCTGACCAACGGACTGTGGAAGTTCTCGAGCAGGGACATCGCGGTCGAACTGGCGAACAACTGGTAGCGCGCCATCTGCTGGGATTTCAGGCCGATGGGCAGCAGGGCGAGCGTCGTCAGCACCGCGATGCTCAGAACCAGCATGCTGATGACGACCTCGAACAGCGTGAAGCCGCGCGGCTTCTCATTGCCGATGCCTCTGATTCCGCCGCCGGTGGCGACGGAGCCGATAGGGCCGGCGCAGACGACCCGGCTGATGGGAGCGGATCCGCGCGCGGCCTTCCGAGCCTTCATCTACAGTTCCTGGGTCGCGACGACGCCGATCGGATACAGCGTGACGCCCACGGCATACCCACGCTTGACCGTTCCCAAGGTGTAGTCGAGCGTCTGCAAGCGCATCTGCGCGCTGATGGTGCCGGCGACCAAGCCGAACGTCGGATTGTCGGCGAGTCCGACGCCGATCGCCGACGCGTTCGGCGCCTTGCCATCCACCACCACCTCGGGGGAGATGGGCAGGCCGGTGCGGTACTGCGCGTACACCACCAGTACGCGGTCGTGGGTGTCAGGCTGCTGGGCCGGGGTGTCGGCGCTGGCGAGTACGACATTGCGGTTGAACACGTACTTCGCGACCGGTGGATTCACCGCGTCGCTGGTGCTGCCGCTGGTCGGATCGGCGCGCAGTACGGATGCCTCGGGTGTGCTCGAGATGTTCGCCGCCGCCTGGTTGTCGTAGATGAGCGCGGCGTAGCACTGCTGTCCTGCATGCTGGACGAGCATCATGCCGTAGTGCTTCGGAACGGTTCCGTTCGGCGCATCAGGCATCGAGCGCATCAAGGCCATGTTCCGCGCCTGGCGCCAGCACTGCATGATGTCGGTGGCGGCCGAACTCACCTTGCCGCGACGTAGCGAATTCATCACCGAGGGCATCGCCATCGCCATGACCGCCATCATGATGCCGATCACCACCAGCAGCTCGATCGCCGTGAAGCCGGAGCGCAGCGAGCGGCGGCGCCGCTGGATAGGCACGCGGACAAGGCAGGCGGTGCTGGCTGGAACCATGGTGCATCCCCTGGAAGCGACGTTCAGGCCCGATCGGCCCGAATCCCCGCCCCCGATGCAGCAAGTGCCTGCGCAGCCATCTATTGGGACACCACCCCCGAACCCCCGGAAAGCGGTGAGTGATACGATTCAACCGTCTTCAACCTGAGGACTTAAGCGAAGGCACCTGGGGCATTGCTCAGAACCACCACACGCCAATCAGTCAGGCAGCATCAGCATCAGCATCAGCAGTTCGCGCCCCTAGCCCTCCCTACCCGTTCCTTCCCAGGGGGCAGCGCGGAGCGCGATGTTGGGGGGCCGTAGCCCCCCAACAGATAGTGCGGACAGAGGGACTCGAACCCACACCCCTTGCGGGACCGGAACCTAAATCCGGCGCGTCTGCCAATTCCGCCATGTCCGCTTATTCAGGAGCCTTCTTCAGCACGGCGAAGGTCACTTGGTTGCCCGAGTCGTTGTAGGCGAGTTCGTCGGACATGTGCGAGATCATCTTGAAGCCGAGGCCGCCGAATCCGCCGGCCTGGTAGCGCTCGCGCGCGGCCTGGGCGGCGTCCTTGCTCTTGATCGCGCCGATGATCGCGCGGTGGTCGAAGCCGGTGCCTTCGTCTTCGATGCTCAAGGCGAGGCGGTCGCCACGATCGCGGTAGCGGATCACGATCTTCTTGGTCTCGTCGTATTTGTGGCCGTGTCGGTGTGCGTTGAGGATCAGTTCCTTCGCGCAGGTCATGAAGGCGTCGACCTTCTGCTCCTCCATGCCGCTCTGCTTGACCAGTCGCGCGAGGAACACCTGGGCCTGATCGATGAATTTGTCCTTGCTGGGAATGACGAACGACACCGCTTGGCGCAGGATGGGATCCTTGGTCGACAGGTAGAACAGGTCCACCTTGGCGAAGTCGTGGATCTCGTCCGCGGAGTGCGCCTCGAACTCGGCCATCAGCTGGTCGAGGCGGATCGCCGACTGGCTCATCTTGGCGTCATCGAGGATCTTGAGCTTCAACGGCCCGACCACGATCTGGTCGTTGTGGCGGATCTCGCTGCGCATCACGTCCTTGCCGTTGACGTAGAGGCGCGCCTTGTCGGTCGCGACCTCGACCATGTGGCGATCGCCTTCGTCGTAGAAGCGCACATGGACGTCTTGCATGTCATCGGACTGGGCGCGGATCTGGCAGTCCGCGCCACTGCCGATCTTCATTCCGGCCTTGTATTTGAATTGCTTGCCCTTGAAGGCGGTGTTCAGGACTTCAAGTTTCAGCATATCGTCAGTGCGCGATTGTGGATGCCGAACGAGTGGCGCAAGTCCATCGCCGACTAACCCGACGCTAGCTGCTTCGTCGAAAACTCGGACCGGTCGGGGGTGCGGGCCGGGGCCGCGCGAACTGCCGGGCGGGGTGGTTTCTCGGCGCTGCGACCGCCGAAGGACCGGTCTCTATGGAGGCCGCGATCGGGGTGTTGAGTCGTGAACGGGCGCAGAATACGGCGATCCTACGCTTGTATGGCAGCGCTCCGAGCCCAGACTGTTGCGTCCCCGAAAAGGATGCCGATGAGCAGCAAGACGTTGTTCGACAAGGTGTGGGATCTCCACGCCGTCCGTGCCCTGCCGAGCGGCCAGACCCAGCTGTTCATCGGCTTGCATCTCATCCACGAGGTGACCAGCCCCCAGGCCTTCGCGATGCTGCGCGAACGCGGGTTGACGGTGCCGTTCCCGGGCCGGACCGTGGCGACCGTCGACCACATCGTGCCCACCGAGAACCAGGCGCGGCCCTATGCCGACACCCTGGCCGAGGAGATGATGGTCGCGATCGAGCGGAATTGCCGCGAGTTCGGCATCCGCCTGTTCCAGCCGGGAAGCGGCAAGCAGGGGGTGGTGCACATCATCGCTCCCGAGCAGGGCCTGACCCAGCCAGGCATGACCGTCGCCTGTGGCGACAGCCACACCGCCACCCACGGCGCCTTCGGCGCCATCGCTTTCGGCATCGGCACGTCGCAGGTGCGCGACGTGCTCGCCAGCCAGACCCTGTCGATGTCGCGGCTCAAGGTACGCAGGATCCAGGTCGACGGCGCGCTCAAGCCCGGCGTCTACGCCAAGGACCTGATCCTGCACGTGCTGCGGGTGCTCACCGCCAAGGGTGGAGTGGGTTTCGCCTACGAGTTCGCCGGCACCTGCATCGATCGCATGTCGATGGAGGATCGCATGACCATCTGCAACATGGCGATCGAGGGCGGCGCGCGCTGCGGCTACGTGAACCCCGATCAGACCACCTTCGCCTATCTCAAGGGCCGCGAATACGCCCCGAGCGGCGTCGCCTGGGAGAAGGCGGTGGCCTGGTGGAAGCAGGTCGCGTCGAGTGCCGACGCGGTTTACGACGATATCAAGACCTTCAAGGCCGAGGACATCGAGCCGACCGTGACCTGGGGCATCTCGCCTGACCATGGCGTGGGCGTCGGTGAGCGTATCCCGGCCAAATCCGATTTCGGCAAGGACGAATGGGCGACCATCGACGAGGCGTACCAGTACATGGATCTGAAGGCCGGTCAGCCGATCGCCGGGGTGCCCATCGACGTCGCCTTCATCGGCAGCTGCACCAATGGGCGGCTGAGCGACCTGCGCGAGGCGGCCAAGGTGATCACCGCGCACGGCGGCAGGGTCGCCTCCACGGTCAAGGCGTTCATCGTCCCTGGAAGCGAGGCGGTCAAGGTCGCCGCCGAGGCCGAAGGGCTCGACAAGGTCTTCATCGCGCACGGCTTCGAGTGGCGTAACGCCGGCTGCTCGATGTGTCTGGCGATGAATCCCGACAAGCTCCAGGGCCGACAGGTCAGCGCGTCGTCATCGAACCGCAACTTCAAGGGCCGCCAGGGTTCATCGGTCGGACGCACGCTGCTGATGAGTCCAGCGATGGTCGCGATCGCCGCGCTCGAGGGCAAGGTCACCGACGTGCGGAGCGTGCTCGCTCCGAAAGCGGCAACGGGGAAGAAGTCATGAGCAGTGTCATCAGCGCCATCGTCGGCCGCGCCGTACCTTTGCGCGGCAACGACATCGACACCGATCGCATCATCCCGGCGCGTTACCTGCGCTGCGTGACTTTCGACGGTCTCGGCCAGTACGCCTTCGAGGATGACCGCAAACAGCTCACCGCCCAGGGCAAGACCCATGCGTTCGACGACCAGCGCTTCGCTGGCGCCAACGTGCTGGTGGTGAACAGCAATTTCGGCTGCGGCTCCTCGCGCGAGCACGCCCCCCAGGCGATCGCCAAGTGGGGCATCGCGGGCATCATCGGCGTCAGCTTCTCCGAGATATTCTTCGGCAACTGCGTCGCGATGGGCCTGCCCTGCGTGCACGTCGCAGCCGTCGATGCCGACGCCCTGCAGACTGCGATCGAGAAGGATCCGAAGATCCAGGTCGCCGTCGATCTCGCCAAGGGAGAGGTCCGCTACGGTACGTCCACGATCGCGGCGAAGATGGCCGACGGACCCAGGAAGCAGTTCCTCACCGGCCAGTGGGACGCCGCGGGCGAGCTCGTGGCTGGCGTGGATGCGGTGCGTAAAACCGCCGCCGGTCTGCCTTACGTCAGCGGTTTCGTCTAGGGGCTTCGCCCCTACGGCCTGCGGCCTACCCCACGGGATTTGTCGTGGCACGTTGTCGCCGGATGCCGGCGACAACGTGGGCGGATGGGCTACGCCCATTCTATCCGCCCACCGCCACTCGGCGCCCGGTCGCTTCGCTCCGGATGGGGGGCATCGCCCCCAGTGCTCTGCGGGCCTAACTCGGGGGCGATGCCGTGGTGCTTGGCGCTGGTTCGCTTCGTTCCGGTGCGGGTTACGCTGACGGGAGCGTCGCCTCCATCGCGTCCGCGACTCCGCGGCGATCGTCTCCGCCGCGCTTGCGCAGCTCGTCGATGACGCGCTGGCGCCGCTGGGGGGTATGGTTCTGGCTGAGCTTCCATTTGCCTTCGAGCTCGGTGACCTCGATCGAGAAGAAGACGATGGCCGCCATCAGCTTCTCCCGCAGTCCATCCGACAAGCGCGACTGCCAGCGCCGGGCCAGCTCGGCGTCGTGCTCCACAGCCAGTCGCTCGATGATCTCCCGGCAGCGCGCCGCATCCTCGATCACGGCGAGAGTCCCGGTCGCGTGCACCGCCTGGTAATTCCACGTCGGCACCGTATCCGCCTCGTCATACCACGCCGCCGATACGAACGCGTGCGGTCCGTGGAAGATCGCCAGCACCGGCCGCCCGCCGTCCTGCCAACCCGGATTTCCGCGCGCCATGTGCCCGAGCAAGCGCATCCGCCCGCCCTCACGCTCAACCAACAACGGTATATGCGACCCCCGCATGTCCCCTTCGCCATCGCGCGTCATCAGGGTCGCGAATGCATGCGCCCGCATGAACGCGACCAACACGTCAGGATCGCTGACGACGAACTGCGCTGGATTGTACATGCCCAAACCATGGCGCCGTCCTCGTCCAATCAAACCACGTAGACGGCCTGCGGACGGGAAGCATTTCGCCAGGAGCGCCTCCAGACACCAATAAAACTTTGTATGGCACAGAGGGGGGACGGAGATGAGCCACAGTCGAAGCGTAGTGGAGCGGGGGATCGCTTTCGATCCCCCCGCCTGGACGGAGGTGCCGCCGCGCAGCGGCGAATCGGGCGAAGCCCGACGGCGCCGAAGGCGCCGCACCACGAGCATTCTGGCGCACGAGCATTCTGGCGCACGCAGCGCCAGGATGCTAGTAGGCGAACGCCTCGATGCGCACGCTTGGTAGGAGGGATTCATGTTTCATCAACCACGAATCCACGCAGCGTGCGACCTCGCGGCCCTCGCTGATCGCCCATACCACCAGGCTCTGCCCGCGCCGAGCGTCGCCGGCCGCGAACACGCCCGGCACCGAGGTCATGCGCGTATCGGGATCGGTCTGCACGTTGGAGCGCGGGTCGAGCGCGCAGCCGATCTGCTCGACGATGCCGAGCTTGCGCGGTCCGAGGAAGCCCATTGCGAGCAGTACCAGATCGCAGCCGTAGGTCTCCTCGGAGCCGGGGACTTCGACTGGTTTTCCCGACGACCAATCGAGCTTCACGGTCACCAGGCCCGTCACCTTACCCGCTTCGCCGGTGAAGCGCTTGGTCGCCACCGAGTAGGTCACATCACCACCCTTCGCGGTCATCTCCTCGACCGAGGACGAGATGCGCTTCACGCGCGCCCACTGAGGCCAAGGATTGTTGTTCGGGCGGGCGCCGGGGGGCTCGGGCAGGAGCTCGAAGTTGATGACGTTCGCGGCGCCCTGCCGCAGCGAGGTGCCGATGCAGTCGGATCCGGTATCGCCGCCGCCGATGACGATCACCTTCTTGTGCGCGGCGCCGATGGCCTGCTTCTTCGGATGCAGCGCGGCGAGATCTTCGTCGCCCCAGTTGCGGCGATTGGACTGCGGCAGGAATTCCATGGCGAAGTGCACGCCGTCGAGCTCACGGCCCTCGATGGCGAGATCGCGGGGCTGCTCGGCGCCTGTGCAGATCACCGTTGCGTCGTAATCCGCCTTCAGCTTCTCCCAGGTGACGTCGACGCCGACATGGCAGCTGAAGGTGAATTCGACGCCCTCGGCGACCAACAGGTCGACGCGGCGCTGCACCTTCTCCTTGCGCAGCTTGTAGTGCGGGATGCCGTACATGAGCAGGCCGCCGGCGCGATCTGATTTCTCGAACACCATCACCGCATGTCCGGCGCGGTTGAGTTGCTGCGCGCAAGCGAGCCCGGCGGGTCCGGAGCCGATGATCGCCACCTTCTTGCCGGTGCGCGAGGGCGGCAGCGTGGGCTTGATCCAGCCCATGGCGAAGCCCTTGTCGACGATCGAGACCTCGTGCAGCTTGATCGCTACGGCGGGCTCGTTGATGCCGAGCACGCACGAGTTCTCGCACGGCGCCGGGCACACACGGCCGGTGAACTCGGGAAAATTGTTGGTGGCGTGCAACGCGGCGAGCGCTTCCTTCCAACGTCCGCGGAAGACCAGGTCGTTCCATTCCGGGATGAGGTTGCCGAGCGGGCAGCCGGTCATGCAGAAGGGCACGCCGCAGTCCATGCAGCGGCTGGCTTGGGTCTGCACCTGCTCCTCGCTGAACTCCTCGATGTGCTCCTCGTGATTGGCGAGGCGCAGATCCACCGGCAGGTACTTGGGCACCTGACGGGTATGCTTCATGAAGCCCTTGGGATCACCCATGACGGATTCCTTCGACGATGCTGGTGCGGATGAGGCGGTGCCGGTTCGAGACGATGGCGGGCTTATCCACGGACGGTCTCCTTCGCGATACGGTCGGTGGCGTCCTTCTTAGCGCGTTCGAGCAGCACGCGGCGGTATTCGCGTGGGAACACCTTCACGAACTTCTTGAGGTTGGCGTCCCAGCTGGTGAGCAGCTGCTTGGCCTTCGCCGAGCCGGTGAGCCGGGCGTGGTTCTCGATCAGCGACTTCAGCACGTCGAGCTCCTCGGTGTCGGCCGACACCTGCTCGCGATCGACCATGCCGTCGTTGCAGCGACCGCCGAAGCGGCGGTCCTCGTCGAGCACCCAGGCGATGCCGCCAGACATGCCGGCCGCGAAGTTGCGTCCGGTCTTGCCCAGCACCACCACGTGGCCGCCGGTCATGTACTCGCAGCCGTGATCGCCAACGCCCTCGATGACCGCGCGCGCGCCTGAGTTGCGCACGCCGAAACGCTCGCCCGACGCGCCCGCGAGATACGCCTCGCCGCCGGTCGCGCCGTAGAGCACGGTGTTTCCGACGATCGCGTTGTTGTCCCAGCGATAGGTGACGCGCGGATCCGGATGGATGACGATGCGTCCGCCGGCCATGCCCTTGCCGACATAGTCGTTGGCGTCGCCGACCAGCGAGACGTTCATGCCGTTCGACAGGAAGGCGCAGAAGCTCTGTCCGGCAACGCCGGTGAAGCGGATGTCGATGGTGCCCGCGGGCAGCCCGGCCTCGCCATAGCGCCTGGCCACCTCGCTCGAGAGCATGGTGCAGGCGGTGCGGTTCGAGTTGCGGATCGGCATCTCGATCACCACCTTCTCCTGCCGCTCGAGCGCTGGCGCGGCCTTCTCGATCAGTTGGCGGTCGAGGATCTTGGCGATGCCGTGGTCCTGGGCTACGCAGCAGCGCGTGTTCACCGCCGGCCCGGCTTTGGGCTTGGCCAGGATCTTCGAATAATCGAGGCCCTTCGACTTCCAGTGCTTGATGGCCTCGTTCATCTCGAGGTATTCGGTGCGGCCCACGAGCTCGTCGAGCGTGCGCACGCCGAGCTTGGCCATGTGTTCGCGCACGTCATCGGCGATGAAACGGAAGAAGTTGACCACGTGGTCGGGCTTGCCGTTGAACTTCTTGCGCAGCGCCTCGTTCTGGGTCGCGACGCCAACCGGGCAGGTGTCGAGATGGCACTTGCGCATCATGATGCAGCCGACCGTGACCAGCGCGACCGTGGCGAAGCCGAATTCCTCGGCACCGAGCATCGCCGCGATGACCACGTCCCGTCCGGTGCGCAACATGCCGTCGGTCTGCACCTTGATGCGTCCGCGCAGGTCGTTCAGCACCAGCGTCTGGTGCGTCTCGGCCAGGCCTAGCTCCCAGGGGATGCCGGCGTGCTTGATCGATGACACCGGGCTCGCGCCCGTGCCGCCCTCGCAGCCGCTGATCGTGACGAGATCCGCGTGCGCCTTGGCGACGCCGGCGGCGACCGTGCCCACCCCGACTTCGGACACCAGCTTGACCGAGACGTTCGCCTGCGGATTGGCGTTCTTGAGGTCGTAGATCAGCTGGGCGAGATCCTCGATCGAATAGATGTCGTGGTGCGGCGGCGGAGAGATCAGGGTGACGCCCGGCACGCTGTGGCGCAGCCAGCCGATGTAGTCGGTGACCTTGTGGCCGGGCAGCTGCCCGCCCTCGCCGGGTTTCGCGCCCTGCGCCATCTTGATCTGCAGCTCGGCGGCGTTGACCAGGTAGAACGGCGTCACGCCGAATCGCCCGGAAGCCACCTGCTTGATCGCCGAGCGGCGCCAGTCGCCGTTGGCGTCGCGCTCGAAGCGGCGCGGATCCTCGCCGCCCTCGCCGGTGTTCGACCGGCCGCCGATGCGGTTCATGGCGATGGCGAGGGTCTCGTGGGCCTCGGTGCCGATCGAGCCGAGCGACATCGCGCCGGTGACGAAGCGTTTGGTGATCGATTCCGCGGACTCGACCTGCTCGATCGGGATCGCGGTGGTGTCCTTGAACTTGAACAGGCCGCGCAGGGTGCAGAGGTTCTTGGCCTGGTTGTCGATCAGATTGGCGTAGCGCTTGAACGTCGAGCGGTCATTGGCGCGCACGCTGTGCTGCAGCAGCGCGATGACCTCGGGGTTCATCATGTGGAACTCACCGTCGCGTCGCCAATGGTAGAAGCCGCCGCGGTCGAGATCGCGGTTCGGATCGATCAGCGGAGCGAAGGCCACGCGGTGGCGCGACAAGCATTCCTCGGCGATCTCCTTCACTCCCGCGCCTTCGATGCGCGTGGGGGTGCCGGTGAAGTACTTTTCGACGAAAGCGGTGGACAGGCCGACCGCCTCGAAGATCTGGGCCGAGCAGTAGCTCTGCAGGGTCGAGATTCCCATCTTCGAGAACACCTTGAGCAGGCCCTTGCCGATCGCCTTGATGTAGTGCTTGGTGTAGTGGTAGACGGCGTCGTGTTCCTCGTCGGCGGCGGTGTTGCCATCGAGTTGGGGGAGAACGCCCGAGTCGACCATGTCCTGGATCGAGTCGATCGCCAGGTAGGGATTGATCGCGGTGCAGCCATAGCCGACCAGCAGCGCGAAGTGATGCACCTCGCGCGGCTCGGCGCTCTCGAGGATCAGCGAGCACTGCGAGCGCTTGCCGACGCGGATGAGGTGGTGGTGGATCGCCGAGACCGCGAGCAGCGCAGGGATCGGAGCCTTCTCGTCGTCGACGTCGCGGTCGGAAAGCACCAGCAGGGTGAAGCCGTTGTCGACCGCGCGCTCGGCCTGGATGAACAGCTCCTCGAGCCGCTTCTCCATGCCTTCCGGTCCGGCCTTGGCCTCGAAGAGGATCGATAGGGTGGTGCCGCGGAAGCCCTCGACGTCGGCCTGGCGCAGCTGCTCGAGCTCCATGTCGCCGAGAATCGGCTGATCGAGTTCCAGCATCCGGCAGTGCTCGGGTCCGGCGTCGAGGATGTTTCGAGCCGGGCCGACGTACTGCGTCAGGCTCATCACGATCTCCTCGCGGATCGGATCGATGGGGGGATTGGTGACCTGCGCGAACAGCTGCTTGAAGTAGTTGTAGAACGGCCTCGGCCGGTTCGACAGGATCGCCACCGGGGTGTCGTCGCCCATCGAGCCAACCGGCTCCTGCCCGTCGATCGCCATCGGCGCGATCACGACTTTCAGGTCCTCGACGGTGTAGCCGAAGGCCTGCTGCTGCTGGCGGATGTGCTCGTGCCGCGGCATCGGCGGCTGGGCTGGCGCGGGCAGCTGATCGAGGGTGATCTTGTAGCTCTCGATCCAATCGGCGTACTGGTGCGCTTTCGCGAGCTCGTCCTTGATCTTGTCGTCCTCGAGGAAGACGCCACGCGCGGTGTCGACCATGATCATCGAGCCTGGCGCGAGCCTGGCCTTGGCGACGATCTTCTCTGGCGGGAAGTCGAGCGTGCCCATCTCGGACGCGTAGAGGATCTCGTTGTCAGTGGTCAGCAGGTAGCGCGCGGGGCGCAGGCCGTTGCGGTCGAGCGCGGCGCAGATGCGCTCGCCGTCGCAAGCGACCATGTTCGCCGGGCCGTCCCACGGCTCCATCATGGTGGCGTGGTATTCGAAGAAGCCCTTGAGCGCGCGCGGCAGCTTGGCCTTGGTCGCCCACGCGGCCGGCATCAACATCGCCATGGCGTGAGGTAGCGAGCGACCGGTGCGGACCAGGAATTCGAGGGCGTTGTCGAAGCAAGCGGTGTCCGAGCCGTGCTCGTCGAGGATCACCGGCTTGAGATCCCTGACGTCCTCGCCGATCTCGGGGTGCGCAAACAGCGCCTCACGCGCCTTCATGCGGTTCACGTTGCCGCGCAGGGTGTTGATCTCGCCATTGTGGGCGACCAGGCGATAGGGGTGGGCGCGATCCCAGGTCGGGAAGGTATTGGTGCTGTAGCGCTGATGCACCAACGCCAGCGCGCTCACCGCGCGCTCGTCGCCCAGGTCGGCGTAGTACTCGTCGAGCGAATGCGCGAGGAACATGCCCTTGTAGATCACCGTCTTCGACGACAGCGAGACCACGTAGAACAGCTCGTCGGCACCCTTGGCGCCGCGCGCGAGATGCTCGCGCTTGACGGTGTTCTCGGCCTGCTTGCGCGCGAGGTACAGCGCCAGCTCGAACTTCTTGGGCGTGACCTTGCCACGGCCGATGAAGACCTGCTTCACCGTGGGCTCGGTGGTGCGCGCGATGGTGCCGAGCGCCTTATTGTCGGTAGGCACGTCGCGCCAGCCGAGCAGCTTCAGGTCGTGCGCTTCCGCCGCCTGCTTGAGGGCCTGCATGCAGGCGGCTCGAGACTTCTCGTCCCGCGGCACGAACACCAGGCCGGTTCCATAATCGCCGGTGATCGGCAGGGCGAAACCGCAGACCTCGCGATAGAGGGCGTCGGGGATCTGGATCAGGCATCCGGCGCCATCGCCGTCGAGGGGATCCGCTCCCACCGCGCCGCGATGGTGGAGGTTGCAGAGCACCTGGATGCCGCGACGGATGATGGCGTGCGACTTGGCGCCCTTGATGTTGGCCAGGAAGCCGACGCCGCAGGCGTCGTGCTCGTTGCGCGGATCGTAGAGGCCTTGGGCGGGAGGCAGACCGTGGGTCATGGCGTGTCCATTTTCGTGACGCTAGTCGTGATGCTGATCGTGAAGATGCCTGGTCGTGAGAAGTCGGGTCGTGCGCTGGCGCGGCTAGATGTGGTGATTCCGGTCATGGGGATCAGGCGGAGGCGGAGGCGGTGGCGCCGGCCAGGCCGGTGGCGCGCTTGCGGAAATCCGCGACGGGGATCAGGCTCTCGTAGGGGGCGGGTCCGACCATCGGCCGCGAGCTCTCGAGCTGCACCGCATCGCCGCGATGGTCGAGCTCCCACAGGCTGGCGAGCGGATTCAATCCGGTGGCGAGCACCACGCCGACGCGGCCCTCGTGCACGGGGATGTTCATCACCGGCTGGCCTGGCCGACCGACCAGCATGATGCCGGGGAAGCGCGCGTCCTCGCACTCTTTCACCAGTTCGCGCAGTCGCGGCAACGCACTCATCGGGACTTCGCGGAACGACGCGGTGATGGCGCCCTTGCCGGTACGCGCGGCGGTCGAGACGCTGGTGAAATTCGCACGAATGAAGACCTCGTTCGGGCTGAGCGTGGTCGCATCGTAGCGGATCATCTCGAGGAAGTGCTCGGGCTTACCAGCTTCGACATGCAACAGACCGCCGAAGATGGGATGGCTGGGAATGCCGCGGCGCATGAACATGCCGGCCAGGGTGAGCGAGCACATGGTCCCCAGCCCGATGCAGTCCTGGGGCACGACGCGGCCGAGGATGTCCTCGCCCGGCGCGGCCACGAGCACGCGCGAGCCCACCGCGAGCCCGGCCGCGAAGACCGCTTCGAGCTCATCGCACAGGGCGAGCACGTAGCGCCGCGGGATGACGTAGGCATTGATCGAGACCAGACCCGATCCGCTGGCGAGATCGAAGCTGGTCTGGCACATGGTCTCCTCCATGCGGTAGAGGATGCTGCCGAGCCGGCGCGAGATGGTGAGCTCGCGCGCGACCTCGACGCCGGCTTCGGCGAGGCTGTAGCCACGACGTCCGTGACGTTCGATGAGGCCGACCTCAGCCATCTCGGCGAGATACAGGCGCAGCGTGCGCTCGGACAGGTCGAGGCCCTGCGCCGAGAGGCTGTCCATCAGATCGCGGGTGGTGACGAGCTCCTTCCACGGTTGATCGCGCAGGGCGGCGAGGATGGGCTGGAAGCGTTCACCGTGCTGGCGTAGCAAGTCACGCATGTCGTCCGCGGATACGGATTTCACCGAGCCCGCTGGAAACAGCGATTCATCCTCATCCCCGTCGTGGCGGGGCGATTGCGGCAGGATTCCCGTACGGTCAGGCATGGCTTATCGGCAATGGATTGCCGTTGTGAGGAGTGTAGATATCGGCCGCCAGCGGCAAAGCAAGGGCCATGGTAACGGTCGTCAGATCGCATACAGTATAAGGATTTACAGGCACTTAGAATCTAACGCCGTGATGTTCCGGCAAAACTGCGCTTGGGCTTAACCGTACCGGTTGCTTCGTTGATTTTAGCGGCATATCGACGTAAAAATTTGCTTTTCAAGAAATTTCGGGGCGTGGGATTCGGCTGGGAGCGGCACGGTCATTCCGATATGCGCTGCACCGCCACCGCGGCCAGATGCCCCCCGAAGCCCAGGCTGATCTTCCAGAGCGTCGTTGCCGACGAGCTCAGGCCGAGAGCTAGTTCGACCGCTCCGCTGGCGCCCAGGCTATGACCGATGATCGGCTTGCAGTGGATGCGCCGCGCCCCGCGCCAGGGTCCGGCATCCAAGCCGGCGCGCTCGTAGGCATCCCCGGCGGCAGTGCCGGTGCCATGGGTGATGATCAGCTCGGGTTCGGGAGCGTGCCTCCACAGCGCCGCCAGGCAGCCGGCGAGGGTGCGTGGATCGCCGAAATGCGTCTCATGGGTGGCGTCGCTGAGGCGGACGCCTGCCACCAGACGCCATGGGCCCGCGTGCGCCATGGCCACGAAGCCTGCGCCCTCGGAGGGCGCGAATCCGGTAGGCGTGGCTCCATCATCGACGAAGGCCAGTGGTCGACGTGCACCGGTCGCGACCCCGAGCGCGTCGAAACCAGCGAGCAAGAGCGGCGTCAGCGAGCTGTCTGCGGCTCCGGCCAATCCTCGTGCGCACCTCCCTGATTCCATCAAGTCCGCGGCGGCGAGCAGAGCGTACAGGCCGGTCGAGCATGCGGCGGCGACCGGGCAGGGCAGCAGCGGATCGTTCCGCGGATCGACGCCGAGATCCCGCGCGAGGCGTTGGCCGGGCATCCCAGGTAGGCTGTCGATGAACCGGCGCGAGTCCCCGGCGAGCGCCGCGTCGAGCGCCAACGGGTCCCCTTTGCTGGTGCTCGCCGACCAGGCCACCGGACCGCGGCCACCTGCGATCGCCGTCCAGGGTCGTCGCGCGGCGGAGATCGCGAGCAGGCGCAGCTGGTCGTCAGGTACGGCCGATGCCATGTCGAGACGGCCACGCCAGCGGCCATCGACCAGCATCAGCGCCGAGCGCCCGTCTCGAACCGCCCTCCAAGAGGCCTCGGCATCGCCGGCCACGCTGACGCAATCCCAGGCCGCGATGGAGACCTGGCGGTAGAGCGTGGACGGCGCAGGCTGCAGTTCGGGCACGGATCGGGACTGTTCATCGAACCGGCCTGCGAACAAGGCGATGTGCCGCGCGCATCGCGTTCAGTCGCGGAGCGCATCCGTGCGTACCTGCGCCCCCTGTGCTTGCACCCAAACGCGGACGTGTCAGTGTCGATTTTTGCGAGGCCGGAGCGCTTCGAATACGTATGATCAGAGGTCGTCGTGACCTGTGCGTCTGCCGTCCCACGGCAGGGCTGACGGCCAGCTCAACTGCCTGCCGAACCGAGGGGAACGCCATGAAGGAAGGCGCCAAGAGCGCGGTGCTCATGGAGATCACCAAGGACACGCTTGAGACCGGCCTGCGCGGGGTCCCAGTCGGCTACTGCACCACGAGTTCGGTCGAGGCGGCCAAGGGCCTCTTCTACGTCGGTCACCCCGTGGAAGAGCTGGCGAACACCGATCCCGAGCAAGTCATCCATCTGCTCCTGCACAAGGTCCTGCCTTCGCCCGCCCAGGCGGCCGAGTTCTCGAAGCTGCTGAAGGCGAACCAGGATGTGCCGAAGGCGGTATTCGATTCGCTGAAGGCGCTGCCGCGTTCAGGCCATCCGATGAAATGGTTCATCCACGCGATCAACGCGTTGGGCATGGTCTGCGCCTCGGGCGACTACCGCACGGAGTGCATCGACCTCATCGCCAAGATCCCCGCGCTCACCGCGGCGATCTTCCGCATCCGTTCCGGCTGGGGAGAGCCGATCGCTCCGCGCGCCGATCTCGGCTACATGGAGAACTTCGTGTACATGCTCGGCGTACCGGGCCTGGGCGCCGAGCAGACGCGCAAGCTGACCAAGCTGATGCGCGTGTTCGACGTCGTGCATTTCGATCACGGCGGCGGCAACCTCTCGACCTTCGTCGGCAAGGCCGTGGCGTCGGGCAAGGCCGACATGTACGAGAGCATGGGCGCGGCGATGGCAGGGCTCGCGGGCCCCTTGCATGGCAAGGCCAACCAGGAATGCCTCGAGTTTGTGCAGGAGTGCGTCGCCAAGGTCGGCGACAAGCTGAATGCCGACGCGGTGCGCGAGCTCATCCAGCGGAAGCTCTCGGCCAAGGAAGTCGTCTACGGTTTCGGTCACGCGGTGCTGCGGGTCGAGGATCCGCGCGCCAAGGTGCTGCGCGCCGTCGGCGAGGATCTCTGCCCAGATGAGCCCAACTTCCGCATGGTGAAACTGCTCGCCGAGGTGGTGCCGCCGATCCTCGCGGCCAATCCCAAGATCAGCGATCCGCATCCGAACGTCGATAGCGCCTCCGGATCGCTGCTGATGGCCTGCGGCCTCACCGATCCGGATTACTACACCGTGCTCTTCGGCCTCAGCCGCGTCGTCGGCATCGCCGCGCAGATCGTCTACGAGCGCTGCGAGGCCCGCCAAGGCAAGGGTACGCCGATCATCCGGCCGAAGTACTTCTTCAGCCCGACCGGCACCGCCAAGGGCGAGGCGGAGATCGTCGGCTCGGGCTGACGGCCACCGGCGGCTTCGCCGCTACTGCCGGCTGCGGGCTTCGCCGCCTGCCCGGCTCGAGGCATCGGGGGTGGATGCAAGGGCCGTGTTGATCGGGGAATGCGGGTGTTAAGGGGCTGGTGCTCGCATACCGCCCGAGGCTGTCTTGCCGCGCTCGCTGGCTGGATGTACACTCCCGGTACATGGGCACGATCACCGTCCGCAAGTTCGCCATTTCCTTGGACCCCAAGGAAATCGTCGACTTCACCCATGACCTCGACCACTTCACCTCGGTCTTCAACGACCTCGGCTTCGAGCCGACCGGCACCTACACGTTCCGGTACAAGGATCCGGAGTGCATGATGAAGACCGAGCTCAACCGCTCGAAGGACGGCTATTACCTGTACGCGTACGTGCAGGCGCTCGACGAGCACGAGTACCGCCTGCAAGAGATCGCCGACGCGTTCGACGCGCATGTCCTGGATGGCTCGAAGAAGCCCGTGTAGCTGCCGTGGTGACGTCGGCGAGGGTCAGGTGAAGCGGCCGCGATAAGCCCACAGTCCCAGCGCCGGATTCGAAATGAAGAACACGCGCTCGCCCGCGACGTCGTTCCATCCGTCCTTCAGTTTCGCGGGATCGTAGCGGCGCGTGGTCTCGGCGAGATCGGCGTAGCGGTAACCGACGCCTTCGATCTCAGCGCGCGACACGTGGCCCGGGCAATAAGTCACGCTGAAACGGCCCTCGCTCGAGCCGTGGATGAGGTGGGCCGCCGCCGAGAGGTTCGCGCGCAGATCCTCGTTCTCGCCCACGAAACGCATGACCTCGGGCGTGGTGCGGTAGCCGTACTTGCGGATCAGCCGATCGATCTCGGGATCCTCGCCGAACCCTTTCAGGCCCGGGGCGAGAACCACCAGTTCACCGCGGTCCGCGATCGCCATGCGCGTGCGGTATACGGATTTATTGCCCAGCCAGGTGGTGTGGAATTCCTCGGGGTCGAGCAGCACCACCACCTTGGCCATCTCCTCGTCGAGGAGCCTGAAGTTCACCTCGAGTGATAGCTTCGCAGCTAGGGCGAAGCATTCGGGACCGTCACCGACGAACAGCCCGCGCGTGACCAGGCTGCCGTCGGCCTGGGCGCCGACGACGGTCAGCACATAGACGATGGGCAGATGCGCGCAGAAACGCTTCTGGGCTTCGTCGAGCAGGCGGCGCACTGGCGTGTCGGCGCGGCCCATCATGCGCTCCATGCCGTATGCTGCGCCGATGAAATGGCTCTCGTTGATGCCGTCGGCGCCGCCAGTGCCGATGAACAGGTTCTTGGCGCCATTCGCCATGCCAGCGACCTCGTGCGGCACCACCTGGCCGATCGAGAGGATGAGGTCGTGGCCGCCATGCCAGACCAGTTTGTTCAGCTGCGCCGGCCAGGGCTTGTCGTAGATGCCCTCGGTCGCGGTCCTGACGAACTCGGCCGGCAGGGTGCCGATGGTGACCACGTCGTTGCGCCAATCGTGGTCACGGAACAGCGAGCGGGGCACGCCCGCGTACATCTTGGCGATCTGCCAATCGGGCATCGGCACGTGCGTGCCCAGCGCCGGCAGCACATCGGTCATGGCGTCGCCGTAGTGCTCGTAGGCGATACGCGTGAGGATGCCGGCGCGGCTGTTGAAGCGAGTCATGTCAGGCGGTACCGCGAGCACCTTCTTCCTGTCGCCGAGCCGTGCGAACACCGACGCGAGTGCTGCGCGAAGATCGTCTTCGCCGAGCACGGTGGTGGACGAACCCTTGGCGAACCAGACGGTCATGGCTGAGTCCTCGCGTTGCGGGTGGTCCGGCCGCGGCGCACCGCCCTGCGCTTCGCGGTGGGAGGCGAGCCGGCGCCAGATGGCAGCGGATGCAATTCCCCTTCGAGTTCGAGCAGGCGCGCACGTTCGCGCGCGTAGGCGTGGGCCTGCGTGCGCCGCGCGCGCACGGGCTCACCGCTCGCCGCGCCGCGCTCGGGCGGAGCCCCGAGTTTCTCGAGCGCGAACACCGCCGCGCCGCGCAGCGACAGCTCGGGCTCGTGCGATGCGAGCAGGTCGCGGCCGAGCACGTCGGCCAGGCGCTGCAGGCCGGCGGGAGAGCGCTGCAGGCCACCGCCGACCACGAAGCGGAGCCTGGCGCCCGATCCGGGCAGCGCGTCGACGATGGTCGCCAGGCGGTGGAAGCTGGCCTCGGTGATCGCCTGCAGCAGGTCGAGCGCGCTGGTCGACTGGGTGATGCCGACGATCGCGCCGGCGAGATCGTCGCGCCAGCTCGGCGCGCGCTCGGCGAGCCAGAACGGCAGTACGCGCAGGCCGTGCGCCGGGCCGGCGCGGCGCGCGAGCTGGCGTTCGATCGTCGCATCGTCGGGCAGTCTGAGGTGCTCCATGCACCATGCGCGCAGCGAACCCGCGTTGGAGATCGCGCCACCCACCAGGAAGCGCTCGCTGTCCACGCGGTAGCAGAACAGCCCGTACGGCGCCCGCGGGCCGCGGTCGCCCGGAAAGGGCTTGTCGCGCATGATGCGCACCGCGGCGCTGGTGCCGAAGTTGATCGCCGCCCACCCCGGACGGGTGGCGCCGGCGCCGAGGTTGTTCGCCGCGCCATCGCCGATCGCCGGGAACCAGCGCGCCTGCGCGAGCTCGGGCCACGAGCGCCGCGCCGCGGCGCCCAGCATCAGCGGCTCGTCCGAGATCGGCGGCAGCTGCGCCGGGCGCAGATGCGCGCGCGCCACCGCGTCGCCATCCCAGGTCATGGCCGCGGGATCGTAGAGGCCGGTGCCGGTGGCCATGCCGTGCGCGCAGCGCAGGCCACCGCAGATGTGCAGGTACAGCCATTCCGCCGGCGACATCCAGCGCTCGGCCTGGCGGAAGGTGCCGCGATGCACGCGTTCGAGCCAGGCGAGTTTCGCCGGCCAGAACGACGCGCGCAGCATGCAGCCGGTGCGCGCGTGGATGGCGTGCTCGTCATGGCGGCGGCGCAGGCGTTCGGCGTCGACTCGGCAACGGCTGTCCGCCCAGGTGATGATCGGCGTGACCGCTTCGCCATCGGCATCGACGCCGATCAGGCTGTGCCAGAAGCACGACGTGCCGACCGCCGCGATCGGGCGCCCGCGCAGTGATTTCAGCGTCCTCGCCGCCACGAGCGTGCGGCCGACACAGCCGCGCACCGCCGCGAGCAGCCGCCCCGGCGCGATCTCGGCGCGTCCGGCGGCGTCGGTGACCAACGGGTAGGATTCGCTCGCCGAGGTGGCGAGGATGCGCGCGCCGGATTCGTTGAACAGCGCGGTGCGCGTGGACGAGGTGCCGATGTCGATGGCGAGGACCAGCACGGCTACGATCGCCGCTCGCCGCACGCCGCCTGCCGCCCGTTCCGATTCATATCGTCTGCGCCAGGAATCCGCCGTCGACGCGGATGTCGCTGCCAGTGACGAAACCACTCGCCTCGCGGCAGGCGAGGAACACCACTGCGCCGATCAGCTCGTCGGCTTCGCCGAAGCGACCCATCGGGGTGTGGCCGAGGATCTGCTGGCCACGTGCGGTGGGGGTGCCGTCAGGGTTGAAGAGCAGGCGCTTGTTCTGCTCGGCGGGAAAGAAGCCGGGAGTGATGGAGTTCACGCGCACGCCCGAGCGGGCCCATTCACGGGCGAGGAACTGCGTCAGGCTCAGCACCGCCGCCTTGGCCGACGAGTACGAGACCACGCGCGACAGCGGGATGTGCGCGCTGACCGAAGCGATGTTGACGATCGAGCCGCGCTTGCGCGCCACCATGCCCGGTCCGAACACCTGGCAGGGGAGCAGCGCGCCACCGATCAGGTTGAGGTCGTAGTTGGCCTTCCAGTCGGCGAGCGCGATCGACTCGAAGCTCTTGTCGCCCACCACCGTGACTTTGGGGTCGTTGCCACCGGCAGCGTTCACCAGCACGGTCGGCTCGCCGAGTTTCTGGGTAATGTCCTGGCTCGCGCGTTTCAGGCTGTCGGCATCTTGGGCGTCGCAGGCGACGAACAGGGCCTTGCCGCCTGCCTCACGGATGGCGTGCGCGCGCGCTTCACCCCGCTCGGCATTACGGCCGAGGATGGCGACGCTCGCCTTGGCGCGGCCGAGACCCTCGGCCAATGCGCCGCCCAGCACCCCGGTTCCGCCGATCACTACCGCCACATCGTCTATCAGAGTGAACACGAGACTGCTTTCCGTGCGATCGTCGATCGCGCTGCGCGGCTGCGCCGCTGGGCTGGACCAGGCAGGAGGCCTGGAAGAACTCGCATTGGAGCCCTCGCGGCGGGATGGTCAATCAGGCGCACCGGAGCGACGGGGTGCGGAGCCGGGCTCACCTGCCGGAATCAGGACGGTCGCGAGCCGATGTCGCCGGTGAGGTTTCGGCAGCGGCTCTCGACCGCGAGTCCGGCCTCGGCGAGCGCCTGGGCCATCGCTCGGCGGTCCGCGCTCTCGCCCGTGGCGTGATGACGGAGGATGGTGCCGCCATCGTAGGCGAGCGCAGTGGTTTCGCGCACGCGGCCGTAGTCGGCGGCACCGTCGGGGCGGGGCAGCGGGCCGAATTCCTCACGCCACGCCACGACCGCCCGTTTCAGGCCGCGGGCGCGCGCCTCGGCCACGAATACCTGCAGGGAAGGGCAATCGAGATCCGGCACCTGACCGGAATCTCTTGATCCCCAGAGGGCTGACCAGTACAAATACACCCTGTGAGCCAGCGAACCACCGATGCTCCTGGAGCGCTGGAAAGCGCCCAATCGGAAGCGGCCAAGCTGCTGCGGCCGTGCCGCCGCCTGCTGGTGATGACCGGCGCGGGCATGAGCGCGGATGCCGGAGTCCCCACGTTCCGCTGCGAGGGCGGCTTCTGGAAGAATCACAAGTTCGAGGACCTGGCGCACCCCGATGGTTTTACGCGCGACCCGGATCTGGTCTGGGAATGGTACCGCGAGCGTCGCCTGCAGGTCGCCTCGTCGGCGCCGCATCCCGGCCAACGTACCATCGCCTTGCTCCAGCGGCACTTCCCGACTCCCGGCCAGGTGCTGATCGCCACCACCAACGAGGATGACCTGCTCGAGCGCGCAGGGGTGTCCCCAGTACTGCACCTGCACGGTTCGCTGTTCGAGACCATCTGCTCAGCCGCTTGCGGGTGGAGGGCAGCCGATGACGGCGACAACGCCCTGAGCCTGATGCCCTGCCCGCGTTGCGGGGCGCCCGTCCGCCCCGGCTCGGTGTGGTACGGCGAGGCCCTGCCGCTGCCCCCGCTGCAGGCGATCACCCAGTTCAATCCCGACGGCTGTCTGCTGGTCGGATCATCGTGCCTGGTCCAACCGGCCTCGGCCATCCCTTCGGACCTGGTCATCGCCAACCAGCCGGTGGTCGAGATCAACACCGAGGAGACGCCGTTCTCGCCGATCGCGACCTGCAGCATCCGCGGGACCGCGAAGGACGTGCTGCCCGGGCTCGTCGATCTCTTGACATCGCGCACGGTGCAGGATCAGAAGCGCCGCCTCACCTGAGCCGACCGGCAATCGGCCATCATGCCGATGTCTTGCGGATGCTTTGCGGACGTCCAGCAGATGCTGGCAGCAGTCCGGGCTATGTCGGGCCGATGTCCGGCCGATGTCCGGCCGATGTCTGACCGATGACCCGTCGAAGGACGTCGATGCTCGCCGAATTCCTCGCCCACGCGCGCCCGCTGCTGCCGTCCGATGGCGCTACCATCGTGGTCGCGGTGAGCGGCGGAGCCGACAGCGTGGCCCTCCTCGACCTGCTGGCCGCCGCCGGCCGCTGGCCGCTGGTGGCCTTCCATCTCGACCACGGCTTGCGCGCGGAATCGGCAGCCGATGCCGACGCGGTGCGCGCGCTGGTCGATGAGATCCAGATCGCGTCGGGCGCGGGCCGCGCGGTCGCGGTGGTTGAGCGCGCCGACATCGCCGACCTCGCGCGCCGCTGGCGCTGCGGCATCGAGGAGGCTGGCCGCCGGTACCGCTACGAACGTCTGCGCGCGGTAGCGCGCGAGACGGGAGCATCGGCGATCGCGACCGCCCATCATCGCGATGACCAAGCCGAGACGGTGCTGATGAGCCTGCTGCGCGGCGCTGGCAGCGCCGGTGGAACGGGCATGCCGGCTACGCGCGATCTCGAAGGACTGCCGTTGGTGCGTCCGCTCCTGCCCTTCACGCGCGCACGTCTGCGCGCTTACCTCGCCGAACGCTCGGTCTCTTGGCGCGAGGACGCGAGCAACGCGGACGTGCGCTTCCGCCGCAACCACATCCGCGCGCGGGTGCTGCCGCTCTTGGAGGCGGCCGTTCCTGGCACCGTCGACGCTCTGTTGCGCCACGCGCTCGCGCGCCACGCGCCGCGTGGAGATGCCTCGTCGCGGCGGCCGGCGGCCGGCGAGCGCTGGCGAGAGCTGCTGGTCGGACTCGGCATCGAGCCGAGCCGGCAGCGCATCCGGCGATTGGAGGAGCTCGAGGTCGGCGCCGTCGGTCGACGGCTGCGGTTGGGGCCGTGGATGTTCGAACGCGCTCGCGATGGGGTGCGGTGGGAGCGCGAGACGAGCGAACCGAGTGTCGAAGTGGTCGCGATCGAAGGACCAGGATCATATCGGCGCGGCGGTCAGCGCCTGATCCTCCAGAGCTCGCTCGCGCCGAGCGATCCTCGCGCCGCGGCTGGCGAGGCCTGGCTCGATGCGGCCAGTATCCACTGGCCTCTGACTTGGCGGCCATGGCGGATGGACGATGCCTGGCGGCCGCTGGGATCCCCAGGCCACCAAGGCGTGCGCAAATATCTCTCCGACCACCGCGTCGACGCGCGCACGCGCGCCGAGGTCGCGGTGGTGGCCGATGCCGAAGGAGTGGTGTGGATCCCCGGCTTCTGCATCGCCGAGCGCACGCGTGTCAGCGTGGCCACCGCGCGCTGTTTGCATGGGCAGGTGGGAATGGATGACCATCCGTCGTCCATTGTCCGTGGTTCGTCGTCGGACAACGGGGAGGCAGTCCGACCGACACCACGAGACCTGTGATCATCGACTGACGATGTACCTCCTGTCCGTCTCCGGCTGTCGACGATGGACGACAGACAGCGCCATTCCTCGAGCCTGGACGATAGGCGGGTCCGGACTACGGTGAGTGGATGTCCCAGAACCAGCATCGTACCGTCGCCGCCGTCATCCTCGCGGCGGGCAAGGGCACGCGCATGGGCTCCGACCTGGCGAAGGTGCTGCATCCTCTCGCGGGCCGGCCGCTGGTGGCGCACGTGCTGGATACCTGCGCTCAACTCGGCGTCGGCCAGACCGTGGTGGTGGTCGGTTGGCAGCGCGAGCGGGTCGAGCAGGCGGTCGCTCCGTGGAAACCGGACTGCGTGCTGCAAGACCGGCAGCTGGGCACCGGCCATGCCGTGCGCGTGACCGAACCGGTGGTGCGTGGCGACACCGTACTGGTGTTGTGCGGCGACTGTCCGTTGACGCCGGCTCGACTGCTCGACGACCTGCTCACCAAGCATGCCCGGACCGGCGCGGCATGCACCGGCGTGGCCGCACGCATGAGCGACCCGACCGGCTACGGGCGCATGGTCACCGATGCCTCGGGCAGGCTGACCAGGATCGTCGAGCACAAGGACGCGACCGCAGACGAGCGCGGGATCGACCTGGTCAACAGTGGCATCTACGCCTTCCGCCGCGCCGATCTCTTCCGCTGCCTTGCGGCGGTCAAGCCGAACAACGCACAGGGCGAATACTACCTGACCGACGTCGTCGGCATGCTCGCGGCCACAGGCGAGCCCATTGAGCTGGTGACCACCGACGACGTGGCCTCGGTGCTCGGCGTGAACACGCCGGCGGATCTCGCGTACGCCGAACGCCTGCTCGCCGAGCGCTCCGCCACGCAGCGCAAGCCCACGGCGTGAGTCCGGTCACCCATGGGCTGCTGAGCTGGCTGCTCGCGAACGCTCCAGGAATCGACCGGCGCGGCCGCATCGCCATCACCCTCGCCGGGCTGGCTCCCGACCTCGATGGCTTCGGCTATCCCTTCGAGGCATTGACCCGCGACAGCGCCCACCCCATCGAATGGTTCCACCGCTTCCATCACCACCTCACCCACAACCTGCTGGCCTGCGTCGCCATCGCTGGCTGCGCCTGGATGTTCGGCGGGAGGACCTGGCGGGTCGCGGCCTTGGCCCTCGCGGCGGCGCTCGGCCATCTGGCCTGCGATCTGATCGGCGCGCGTGGACCGGATGGCAACCAGTGGCCCATCCCGTTCCTGCAGCCGTTCTCGGATCTCGGCTGGTCGTGGTCGGGCCAGTGGGGGTTGTCGTCCTGGCAAAACGCGGCCATCACCATAGCTGCGCTGCTGGCCGCGGCCGCGCTCGCCGTGCGCCGTGGCATCTCGCCGGTCGAGCTCGTATCGCCCCGGGCCGACGCGTGTGTTGTCGAGGCCCTGCGCGCACGTTTTGGCGGGAAAAAGCCCGCGTAAATTCAACTATTTTGCTTTTGCCCCGCGGCCCCTATGCTGCCGCCCCTTCCCCAGCGCATCCAAGGGCGCATCCCGCGCACGCGACACGCTTGTCCCATCATCTGCAACCCTCATCAACCCTCATAAACGCCCCGACGGAGCCGACATGGCCATCAAGGTCCACTACGAGAAGACCGCGAAGCTCGCCCCCATCCAGAAGAGCACCGTCGCCGTCATCGGCTACGGCAGCCAGGGCCATGCCCACGCCCAGAACCTGCGCGACAGCGGCGTGAAGGTGCTGGTCGGCAACCACAACACCACCAGCCCCAACGCCAAGCTGGCGCTCAAGCATGGCTTCAAGGTGGTGCCCCCGGCCCAGGCCGTCCAGCAGGCCGATATCGTCATGTGCCTGGTTCCCGACGAATTCCTGCCCGAGGTCTACAAGCAGGACATCGAGCCGAACCTGCGCCCCGGCATGATGCTGATGGTCGCGCATGGCTTCAACATCCACTTCGGCTTCGTCAAGCCGCCGCGCGACGTCGACGTCACCATGATCGCGCCCAAGGGCCCGGGCCACACCGTGCGCAGCGAATACCTCAAGGGCGGTGGTGTGCCGTGCCTGGTCGCCGTGAAGCAAGATTCCACCGGCAAGGCGCTGGGACGCGCGCTCGCCTACGGTAACGCCATCGGCGGCGCCCGCGCCGGCATCATCGAGACCACCTTCAAGGATGAGACCGAGACCGATCTCTTCGGCGAGCAGGTCGTCCTCTGCGGCGGCCTCAGCGCGCTGATCAAGGCGGGCTTCGAGACGCTCACCGAGGCCGGCTATCCGCCCGAGATGGCGTACTTCGAATGCCTGCACGAGGTCAAGCTGATCGTCGACCTGATGTACGAGGGCGGCCTGAGCTACATGCGCTACTCGATCTCGAACACCGCCGAGTACGGCGATTACGTCACCGGTCCGAAGATCATCACCGACAAGACGCGCAAGACCATGCGCAAGGTCCTCAAGGACATCCAGAAGGTGAAGTTCGCCAAGGCGTTCCGCAAGGAATGCGCGAAGGGCAAGCCCTTCATGAACAAGATGCGCAAGTCGGAGGCCCAGCACCCGATCGAGGACGTCGGCCGCAAGCTGCGCAAGATGATGAAGTGGATCAATTCCACTGAGACGCGCAAATAATCGGCGGAACACGGCCGATGCGGTTCTGGATTCGGCCGACGCTCCTATCGCTGGCGATGCTGTGCATCGGGGCGCTGGGCGCGTCGGAGTTCGATGCACCGTTCACCGCCGACCAGCCGCTGCTGGCCAAAGCGCTGACACCCGCGGGCGTGCGAGAGTTGGCCACGGTCCACGATCTGCCGCTCTACCACGTGCGGGCTCGACTCGACACCGAGGGACGCGCGATCACCGGCTCGTTGCGCCTATGGGTGGTGAACCGGACCCCCGATCCCTGGCCTACGCTCGCGTTCCATGCCTTCGCCAACGCCGAGTCGTACCACGGAGCGAGCATGGGCGTCACCGCCGCGCGCGTCGATGGCGTGGCGCAGCGCGTCGAGCCGAGCTCGGATGGCACCTCGATCTCGATCACCCTGCCAGCGCCGCTAGCGCCTCATGGCCGCGCCTGCATCGAGCTCGAATACCAGGCGACGATGTCGTCCGAAGGCGGCCTCTACGGGCTGAACGCTGCCGAGGACGGCGTCGAGTGCCTGTACAATTGGTATCCCGACCTCGCCGTCTGGCGTGACGGCGCCTGGCAGCTGCATCCGGTGGGCGACCATGGCGACCCGACGCAGAGCGAGAGTGCGCACGTCATCGCCGAGGTGGTCATTCCAGACGCCTGGAGTCTGGTGTCATCGGGGATCGAGGTCGAGCGCCGCGCCGAGGGGGCGACCGTCCATCTGACCATCGCCAGCCCGTTCACGCGCAATCTCGCGATGGTGGCGGCGAAGGGACTGCGCCCGACCACCGTCCAGGTCGGGGACACCAGGATCTCGTCGTGGTGCTTCGCCGATGACGCCAACGCAGGCGGCGTCGCTCGTGACGTGGCCGCCGATGCGTTGGCGCTGTTCAGCGAACGCTTCGGCGCGTATCCATATTCCGAGCTCGACATCGTCGAGGTGCGGCTCGGCAGCAGCGTCGGCGGCATGGAATCCACTGGGCTGGTGCTGATCAGCGGCGACGCCTATGCGGCGCTGCGCAACGACGATGGCCAGCACGACTCGATGCCGCTGTTCATGATGAACGAAGTGGTGGCTCACGAGATCGCGCACCAATGGTGGTACGGGATGGTCGGCAGCGACGCCTGGCTGCATCCGTGGCTCGACGAGAGCCTGACCAACTGGAGTGGTTGCTACTATCTCGAACAGCGCAAGAGCGCGATCCTCGGCGCCGGTGGCTTCAACACCTGCCTGCTCGAATGCGCCACCGCTTCGGCTGGTCCCATCGCCGCGCCGCTGACGTCCGACGCGGACGCCTACGACATGGTCCGCTACGAGGGGGTGATCTACGGTCGAGGGGCCCTGATGTACCAGGCGCTGCGCCGACAGATCGGCGACGACGCCTTCCTCGGCTTCCTGCGTTCGTGGCTCGCCGAACACCGCTTCGGCTATGTCCAGGACGCGGACTGGCTGGAATCGTTGCGCGCGGCCGTCGGCATGGACGCGGCTGCAACGTTCGCACGGAAATGGCTGAACGGTGAGGGTCTCACCAAGAAGGACCTGATGTCGGCTGCCAGGCCCATCCAGGCGCTCCCGCGCAAGAAGCCGGAACCTGACAAGCTGCCAGCCGCACCCGCGCCTTGAGCCGGCGCGGGAGGGTGGCGGCGCATTGCCGTCCCCCACCGGCTTCCTACCATGGTTGCGGATATTCCAGTCACGGAGCGTCCGACCACACATGGCCACCGCCGTCGATATTCCCGCCGTCGCTCAACTGCTGCGACGCATCGACAAGCTCAATGCCATCGGCATCGCCCTGTCGTCCGAGAAGGACCCCACGCGCCTGGTCGAGCAGATCCTGCTCGGTGCGAAGGACATCACCAATTCCGACGCCGGCACCGTCTATTCGGTTACCAGCGATGGCCTGCTGCGCTTCGAGATGCTGCGCAACGACACCCTCGGGTTGGTGATGGGGGGCTCGAGCGGCGTGTCGATACCCTACAAGCAGCTGTCGCTGCGCCGCGAAGACGGCGGGCCGAACCACGCGTCGGTGGTGGCGCATACCGTGCTCAGCGGCATGACCGTCAACATCCCCGATGCCTACCATGCCGAGGGCTTCGATTTCGCCGGCACGCGCGCGTTCGACAAGAAGACCGGCTACCGGTCGACTTCGATGCTCACCGTGCCGATGCGAAACCATGAAGGCGAGATCACCGGCGTGCTGCAGCTCCTGAACGCCCGCACGGACGACGGGCGGATCGTGGCGTTCTCGGAAGCCGATCAGCGCCTGGTCGAGAGCCTCGCCTCGCAGGCGGCGACGGCGCTGACCAAGCACGAACTCATCGAGGGCATGCGCAAGCTCTTCGAATCATTCGTGCAGCTGATCGCCACCGCGATCGATGAGAAGTCACCGTACACCGGCGGCCACTGCCGGCGCGTGCCGGAGCTGACCATGATGCTCGCCGAGGCCGCCGCGCGCACCACCAGCGGCCCGCTCGCTGATTTCTCGATGAACGAAGGCGACCGCTACGAACTGCATATCGCCTCGTGGATCCACGACTGTGGCAAGATCACCACGCCCGAGTCGATCATGGACAAGGCCACCAAGCTCCAAACCATCTACGACCGCATTGGCCTGATCGAGACCCGCTTCGAGGTGGTGCGGCGCGATCTCGAGATCGAGCACCTCCGCCACATCGCCTCGGGCATCGACGCCGCCGCGGCGGCAGGAGCCTATGCAGCCGCGGTCTCCTCGCTCGATGAGGACCTCGCCTTCATCCGCCGCGTGAACACTGGCGGCGAATTCATGAAGCCCGAGGACCAGGAGCGGGTACGCGCCATCGCAAGCCGCACCTGGCGCTCGCCCGACGGCTCGCTCCAGCAGCTGTTGACAGAAAATGAGGTGCGCAATCTGACCATCGCCAAGGGCACGCTCCTGCCCGAGGAGCGCGCCGTCATCAACCACCACATCGTGGCGACGATCAAGATGCTCGAGGCGCTGCCGTATCCCAAGCATCTGCGCCGCGTGCCAGAGTTCGCGGGCGGCCATCACGAACGCATGGATGGCAAGGGCTACCCCAAGGGCCTCAAGCGCGAGCAGATGTCGGTGCAGGCGCGGGTGATGGGCATCGCCGACATCTTCGAGGCGCTCACCGCGGACGATCGCCCCTACAAGAAGGCGATGAAGCTGTCGATGGCCCTGGGGATCCTCGGGCGCATGGCCGTGGATGGCCACATCGACCCGGATCTCTTCAATGTGTTCCTGAATGAAGGGGTGCATATGGTCTATGCACGCAAGTTCTTGAACCCGGAACAGATAGATCCGGTCGACTTGAGCAAGATTCCAGGCTACGTCGCCTCAGCTGGCGCGCCCCGTTGAAGATTCTTGTCGAGCCTTGCCCCTGCGGGTCGTTGCCCGTTCCCGGCAATGGGTTTAAGTCGCTTTGACGACCGACGACAACATGGCCCAGCGAATCATCTCATCAGCGAGCACCGCGACTCCTCCGCCAAGCGTGGAGTCGCAGGGGCCCGTCCCCATCGAATCCGGGCCGGTTGACGCCGATGCGGAGATCGCTCGCTTGAGCGGCGAGGTCGCGAGGGCCCACGCCGAGAAGGACAAGTTCGTCTACATCTGCTCGCACGATCTGCGCGAACCGGTGCGCATGATCACCGGCTTCCTCAGCCTCTTGCAGCGCAAGCTCCCCGCGCTCGACGATCGGCAGAAGGAGTATTTCGGATTCGTCATGTCGGGGGCGCAGCGCATCGACGAGTTGCTCAACGACCTGCTGACGTTTTCGCGCTGCGGCACTGGGCGGAAGCCGGCGCCCATGCAGGTGGCCGAGGCGGTCCAGGAGGCCGTGATCAGGACCGGTGAAGCGATTTCGCGCACCAAGGCTGTCGTCGAGATCTCCCCAGGTTTGCCCGAACTCGTGGCCGATCGCGCCCAGCTGACCACCTTGTTCCAGCAGCTGATCGACAACCCGGTGAAATTCCGCTCGAAAGCGCCGTCCGTGGTGCCGCTGGTGAGGATCTCGGCCAAGCGCCAGGATCGGGAATGGGTTTTCACGGTCGCGGACAACGGCATCGGCATCGTCGACACGGACGGCGCACGCGTCTTTGACATATTCCAGCGCCTGCATGCCCGCGAGGATTATCCGGGAAATGGCGTCGGCCTGGCGTTGTGCAAGAAGATCGTCGAGCAGCACGGCGGACGGATAGCCATCGCCGGACAGCTGAATGCAGGCGCAACGGTGACCTTCACGCTGCCGGCCTGATTCGGCTGCACGGAGCGGTAACATGGGTCCTCCTCGTCAGGGGCGTCTCAGGCTTGTGCCGGCCACGGCCCGCGAGGGGACATTCTACCCGGTTATGAGCTTCCTCACCTCGATGAGCTTGGCATCCCTCGACGCCGCGCTGTCGGCCTCGAGATTGAGACGTACCACCGGCTCGGTGTTGGAGGCGCGGACATTGCACCACCAATCCGCGAATCGCACCGTGACACCGTCGAGCTCGCTGACCTGGGCACCGGGCATGGAGCGCATCCGCTGCATGACCACGGCCGCGTCGGCGACCTTGAAATTGATCTCGCCGGTATGGAAATATTTCTCGAGCGGCTTGACCAGTGAGCTGAGGCTCGTCGCCGAGGCGATGATGTTGCCGAGCAGCAGGAAGGCGTAGAGCCCCGAATCGGCGCCGAAGAAATCGCGGAAATAGTAATGGCCGCTGAGCTCGCCGGCGAAGGAGGCGTGGTGCTCCTTCATGGTCTTCTTGATGAAGCTGTGGCCGACGCGGGTCTCGACCGGCGTGCCACCCAGCGAGCGGATGTATTCCGGCACCACCTTCGAGCTGCGCAGATCGTAGACCACCGCGCTGGGGCCCTCGGTGGTGAGGAAATGCTTGGCCAGGATCGCGGTGGCGAGATCGCAGGGGACGATCTTGCCGTTCTCGTCGACGAGCGCGCAGCGATCGCCGTCGCCGTCGAAGCCGGCGCCGAAGTCGGCCTTCTCGAGCTTCACGCGCGCGATCAGATCCTTGAGGTTCTCCTCCTTGAGGGGATTGGCTTCATGATGCGGAAAGCGCCCATCCGGATCGAAATACATCGGTACGATGGTGATGCCGGTGAGCTTGGGCAACAGTGCCTGGAACATCGTGCCGATGATGCCGTTGCCGCCATCGACGACGACCTTGAGCGGGCGCGAGGGCTTGAAGAGCTTGGCGAGGAAGGTCGCGTAGGCGTCGATGGTGAGCGCCTCGTCAATGCGGCCTCCCGCGGCCTTGACGACCTTCTTGGCGCGCGCCAGCGCCTCGATCTCCTCCATGCCGCTGCCACCGCCGATCGGCTTCCAGCCGGGACCGGTGATCTTGACGCCGCCGTAGGGGGCGGGGTTGTGGCTGGCGGTGACCTGGGCTCCGCCGGCCGTATCCAGATGGTGCATCGCGAAGGTCAGGGCTGGCGTCGAGAGCATGCCGACGTCGACCACCGATACCCCCGCGTCCACCAGGCCGCGGATCAGCGCTTCCTTGAGCATCGGGCCGGACATGCGCATGTCCCTGCCCACGGTGTAGCGCTTGCCGGCCAGGCCGAGCACCTGGGCGGTGGCGTTGCCGATGTGGTAGGCGAGATCCTCGTCGAGTTCCTGCGGGTAGAGGCCGCGGATGTCGTAGGCTTTGAAGGGATCGGGCATGGGACGTTGGGCCTGGGGTTTCGGTGCGGGGCTGCCGAAATACCTAACTCCCTGATGCGCGACTACCAATCACAAAGGCGCATTCCGAACATCGCCAGGCCTGGTACCGAACCCCGGCTTGCCGACCCCGCCACGCCCACACACTCACGCCACCCCAATGGCCACCTTCCGCATCGATGTCCTGCCGGCGGCGCCGGCCCACGACCACCACCTGGCCAGCGAGGCGCGGCTGCTCGGGCTCAATCGCCTGACCGACCTGCGCCGCAGCCGCTACTACCTGGTCGAGGGCGACATCGATCGCCAGGCGGCCACGCGGCTCGCCGAACGCCTGCTCTGCGATCCGGTGATCGAAACCGCCGTGGTGGCCGGAGCCGCGATCGCTCCGGCCGGCAATGGACGGAGCGTTGCCGGCGCCACGCGGCGCGTCATCGAAGTGCAGCGCAAGACCGGCGTCATGGACCCGGTCGAGGCCTCGATCATCAAGGGTGCCGCCGACCTGGGCATGCGGCTGTCGCTGGTGCGGGTCGGAACGCGCCTCGAGGTGATCGGCGGCAGCGACGGCGATCTCAGCCAGCTCGCATGGAAGTGCCTGGCCAACCAGGCCATCGAGGAGGTCGCGATCGATCCGGTCGAGCCGATCCGGCTGCGCTCGCCCGCCACCCAGGACCGACACGTCCGCACGGAGGTCCGCCTGTCGGATCTCAGCGACGCAGACCTGAACGCGCTGTCGCGCGACGGTTGCCTGAGCCTGACCCTCGAGGAGATGCGCGAGATCCAGGCGCACTTCGCCAAGGCCAAGCGCGAACCCACCGACATCGAGCTCGAGTCTCTTGCCCAGACCTGGTCCGAGCACTGCGTGCACAAGACCCTCAAGGGTCTGGTCGAATACACCGGTCCGCAGGGGGTCGATTCCGCCGGGCGTCCTGGGCCGCATGGCACCGTGGTGATCGACAACCTGCTCAAGCAGACCATCGCCCGGGCCACCACCGAGCTGGCCGCGCCGTGGTGCTTGTCGGTGTTCAAGGACAACAGCGGTGTCATCGCATACGACGACGATTTCGGCGTCTGCATCAAGGTCGAGACCCATAACCGCCCGTCGGCGATCGAGCCGTACGGCGGCGCTAACACCGGGCTCGGTGGCGTGGTGCGCGACGTCATCGGCACCGGCATCGGCGCCAAGCCCATCTTCAACACCGACGTGTTCTGCTTCGGCGAGCTCGACGCGGAAGCCGATTCGCTGCCGCCCGGCACCATCCATCCACGCCGCCTGATGCGCGGCGTGGTCTCCGGCGTGCGCGACTATGGCAACCGCATGGGCATCCCCACCGTCAACGGCGCCATCCGCTTCGACAAGCGTTACGTCGGCAATCCGGTGGTGTTCTGCGGGACCGGCGGCCTGATCCCGCGCGCGGCGGTCGACAAGGCGGCGCGCATCGGCGACCATATCCTGGTGATCGGCGGCCGCACCGGCCGCGACGGCATCCACGGCGCCACCTTCAGCAGCGCCGAGCTCACCGACAAGTCCGAGGTAGTCTCAAGCGGCGCGGTGCAGATCGGCAACGCCATCGAGGAGAAGAAGGTCCTCGACACCATGCTGCAGGCGCGCGACGCCGGTTGCTTCACCGCCATCACCGATTGCGGCGCGGGCGGCCTGTCGAGCGCGGTCGGCGAGATGGCCGGCGAGCTCGGCTGCGTCGTCCATCTCGATCGCGTGCCGTTGAAGTACGCGGGCCTGAGCTACGCCGAGATCTGGATCAGCGAGTCGCAGGAGCGCATGGTTGCGGCGGTCTCGACCGCCATGCTCGCCAAGGCGTTGGCGATCTTCGCCGCCGAGGGCGTCGACGCGACCGACATCGGTGAGATCACCGGCACCCACCGGCTCGAGCTGCGCTACCACGGCGAGCAGGTCGGCGACCTGGATATGCATTTCCTGCACGATGGCGTGCCGCGCCTCAAGAGATCGGCCCGCTTCGTGCCCAAGCCCGAGGCGGCAGCGGCGTTCGCCGCGCCAGCCGATCTGGGGCAGGCGCTCGCGCGCGTGCTCGGCAGGCCCAACGTGGCGAGCAAGGAATGGGTGATCCGCCAATACGACCACGAGGTGCAGGCGGGCTCGATCGTGAAGCCGCTGGTCGGCGTGACCCATGATGGCCCGAGCGATGCGGCGGTGGTGGCTCCGCGCCCCGGCAGCGACCGCGGGGTCGCGGTGGCGTGCGGGCTCAACACCAACTTCGGGGACGTCGACGCGTGGCATGCCGCCGCCGCCGGCATCGAGGAGGCGCTGCGCAATCTCGCGTGCGTCGGAGCGCCGCTCGAGCGCGTCGCCATCCTCGACAATTTCAGCTGGGCGAAATGCACGGACCCCGACGTATTCGGCGCCCTGGTGCGCGCATGCCAGGCCTGTTACGAGCTCGCGATGTACTACGGAACACCGTTCATCTCGGGCAAGGACAGCCTCTCGAACGAGTTCACCTACGAGGGACGCACCATCCGCATCCCGCATACGCTCCTGATCACCGCGATGACCGTCATGCCCGACTGCACCAAGGCGGTCACCATGGACGTGAAGCGTCCGGGCGATGCGCTGGTGGTGGTCGGCGAGACCCGCGACGAACTGGGTGGTAGCGAGTACCTGGCCATGCTCGGCGTGTCCGGCGGCTTCATCCCGAAGCTCGACCGCGCGCTGTCGAAACCGGTGCTCGCCGCGGTCGCTGCGTGCTGCCGGGCCGGGGTGGTGTCCGCGGCCCACGACTGCTCCGATGGCGGTCTCGGCGTCACGCTCGCCGAGATGGCGTTTGCGGGCGGGTTCGGTCTCGACGTCGACGCCGCGAAGATCCCTCGCGCCAAGGGTCTCGAACGGCTCGACCAGCTGTTGTTCAGCGAATCGAACAGCCGCATCGTGCTCACCGTGCCAGCGGCGCGATTGGCCGAGGCGCGAGCGCTCTTGGGTTCCGTGCCGCACGCGGCCGTCGGCGAAGTCGCCTCGCACCGCGAACTGCGGGTCAGCGGGATGGGCGGGGCGCTCGCAGCCGGCATCGATGGTCTCAAGGCGGCTTGGCAGGAACCGCTTCGGTCGATGGCGCTGTGACTTGTGTAAGCACTGTATAGCAAAGCACTAACAAGCCGGCTCTTCTCATTCGGGCGGGATTGCGACACTGCTCCCCCCGATGACCGCCGTCATGCTCTATCTGATCGCCGCGGCGTGCCTGCTGCTGCTGAACGCCTTCTTCGTGCTCGCCGAATTCGCGGCGGTGAAGGTGCGTTCGTCGAAGATCGAGGAGCTGATCAATCAAGGCAACGCGCGCGCCAAGCTCGTCCAGCACATCAACGAGAATCTTGACGAGTATCTCTCGGTCTGCCAGGTCGGCATCACCTTCGCCTCGATCGCGCTCGGTTTCGTCGGCGAGCCGATGGCGAAGATGCTCGTGCAGCCCTACATCGAGAAGCTCGGCCTGCCGCACGTCGATGAATGGGCACACGGCGTCGCCAGTCTGATCGGCGTATTCGTGGTGTCCGGTGTGCACATCCTGTTCGGCGAGCAGATTCCCAAGCTGGTCGCGCTGCGCCTGTCGGACAAGGCGGCGACCTTCACGGCCTTGCCCTTGAGCATCTCGCGCACCATCTTCTATGTCCCGCTCAAGATCCTCAACGGTGCCTCGCAGGTGATCTTGCGCCTGTTCGGCCTCAAGCCCCAGGCCGAGGGCGAGCAGCATTCAGAGGATGAGCTGCGCATCATCCTCGACCGCTCGCAGTCCACCGGCATCATGTCGTTCCGTCGGCTGCTGTTCATGGAGAACATCTTCGAGCTCGGCGAGCTCAAGGTCGCGGACGCGATGCGCCGCCGTGCCAGCGTGCGCTTCCTGCACCTGCACGCGCCCTGGGAGATGAACCTCGAGGTGCTGAGGGCCTATCGCTACTCACGCTTTCCGCTGCTCGAGAACGAGCATGCCGAAAAACCCTTCGGCATGGTGCACGTGAAGGATTTGCTGCTGCAGCCGATGCCCGAGCCCGATCTGATGAAGCTGGCGCGGCCGTACCTGATCACCTCGGAGTCCACCGCGCTCGAGAACCTGCTCGCCGACATGCAGCGCCGGCGCATCCACGTCGCCATCGTCATCGGCGCCGAGGGCGCCTGGACTGGCTTCATCACCATGGAAGACATCATCGAGGAGATCATCGGCACGGTCACCGACGAGTTCGAGGTCGACACGCCGATCCAGCTGGGCGAGGTCATCACCGTCGGTCGTGTCATCCTGGGCATCGAGGCCGGCTCGCTGGCCTCGGCGATCCGCCAGGCGCTCTCACGCATCCCCGAGGGCGACCTGGGACTCGACACCGAATCGGTGATCCGTGCGGTGCTCGAGCGTGAGCGCGTCGCCGGCACCTACCTCGGCAAGGGCGTCGCCCTGCCCCACGCGCGCATCCCCGGCCTGCCGAGACCGGCGCTGCTGTTCATCCGCTCCGAGCAGGGGATCCCGGTCGAGGGCACCACCGAGCGCGCCAATCTGCTCTTCGTATTGCTCACCCCGGCCGGCATGGCGCGCGTCCATCAGCGCCTGCAGGCGCGCATCGCCGGCATCCTCGAGAACAGCGAGTACGTCGAGGACCGCCTGAAGAACGCCGAGACCGCCGCCGAGGTGCTGGATGTCATCCGCACCGGCGAACAGGCGTCATTGGACTGAAACGCGATTCGACGGCAGTCCTAGATCACGCACGCCGGCCTTAGTTGACGTTGATCGATCGTGCCGGATCGGCGCTCGCCGCGATACGTCTCGACACGAAAGTGGATTGAAACGGACTCCGCCTGGGGACACTGCATGGATGCAGCAGTTCGGTGGCGAAACCATGATCGCGCGGGGCGTGAAGCTGATCCTGATGGATTGCTTCGAGACCCTGGTCGAACTCAAGGGCCGAGCCTATGCGCCTCGCCTGGGGATCGGGCAATTCCTGCAGCACTTCGTGCGCGATCTCAAGGTGCCGGTGGTGGTGATCAGCGACGCCACCGAGGAGCTGATCGCCAGCACGCTCAAGCAGGCCGGCATCCGTCATTTCTTCCAGGCGATCTACCACGCTGGAAACGCCTCCGAGGCGCTGCCGGACCAGCGGCAACGCAAACGCCTCGACCTGCCGCTCGCGGATTTCAAGGTCGCGGCTGCGGATGCGGTGTTCATCGGCGACAGCCCACTCGACGCCCAGGCCGCCCAGCACCATCAGGTGCCATTCATCCGCGTTCCGCGCAGCGAGGATACCGCCTTCTCGTTCAACATCCTGATCACTGGACCGAGCCGGTACCGCAGCGCGGATTTCTCGGCTGTGCTGAGCGACCGCTACAACAAGGACCAATCCAAGAAGTGACCCGGACACCCAGTCGAGCACCCAGGAGGTGCTGACCGCGGCTGGGGGCCAGGCGCTTGCCTCGCGACTCCCAGATTCGAACGTCCCTACCGTGCCCTTCGCGCCGCATGCCTACCTGCCGCGCATGATCCAGGCCGTGGGCATGCTCATCCTGCGGCCCCTGGTGCTGTTCACCTTCCGGGTGCGCGTGCGCAAGGCCCAGGGGCAGCCCGAAGGCGCCTGCGTGTACGCGGCCAACCATCGCAGCTTCTTCGACCCGCCATTCGTGGGCATGTGGCAGCGCGAGCCGATGTCGTATTTCGCGCGCGCCGATCTGTGGCGCAATCCGGTCCTCCGGCTGATTCTCGCGGTGATGTACGGCATCCCTGTCGAACGCGACAATCCCGGGTTGTCCAGCATGAAGGGGGCGGTCGAGCGTTTGCGCCAGGGGATACCAGTGCTGGTCTTCCCTGAGGGCACCCGCACGCGCGACGGGCGGGTCGGGCGCATGCGTGATGGCCCCGCGCTCTTCGCGCGACGGGCGGGCGTGCCGATCGTGCCGGTGTACCTGCATCGCACCGAGCGCTGCTGGCCGCGCGGCGCCCTGGTCCCACGCCTGTGGGGCGCGCCGATGGAGATCCGCTTCGGCACGCCGATCCGGCCGCCGGCGGGATTGGATTCGCGAGCCCAGGATGCCTGGGTCACCCTGCGGCTGCAGCGCTGGATGGAATGCCAGGAACGCGACCTGGGAGTGGCACCGTTGCGGCAACGCTGAGGCGGGGAAGGCGCTCGAGGACGCGCCAGCGCAACGGCTGCGTCCACCGGGTTGGTCCACCAGGTTGGTCCACCGGGTTGTAAGTGTCGACCGTGGCGAGACACTCGACCGCTTCATGGTAGATGCACCAGCTACGACCCCCGCGCCCTCGATCGCCAGGGCGCCAGATTTCGAGGCGAGCCTGCCCGAGGCGCAGCGTTGGATCAATCGCACCTGCGAGAACTGGATCTTCGCGTTCCTGGTGGCGATGGTGATCCGCCATTTCGTCGTCGAGGCGTTCCGCATCCCGACGGCGTCGATGGAGCCGATGCTCTATGGCGATCCAGGGTTCCTGAAAGGCGACCACGTCGTGGTCGACAAACTGCTGTTCCGCTTCCGCGGCATCCACCGCTGGGACGTCACGGTATTCCAGTTTCCGCAGCCCGAGATCGAATCGGGTAACGACGCACGGCCGGCCGTCGATGCTGACGGTAACCGGCTCGACATCCCGATGATCCGGCCACTCATGTTCCGCAACTTCGTCAAGCGTTGCGTGATCCTGCCCGGCGACACGTTCTTCATCTTTGGCGGAGATATCTTCCTCAAGCAGCCCGACGGGAGCTTCCAGCCGTCGCGCAAGCCGCCGGCGATCCAGGAGGCGCTCTGGCAGGACGTGTATCGTCACGGTGAGCAGAAGGACTACCTGCCGTGGGTCGCCGGTACCAGCTGCGGGGTGTCCGCCCAAGGCGGGATTCTCGCCTTCTCGACCACGGAAGGCGGCGCGGTCACGTTCACCCAGCCATTCCGGAACCTGTATGTCAAGCCGGGCACGGTGCGGGTGCGCAAGCTGCCCGCGAGCGGCGAAGGCATCCTCGTCGACGTCTCGATGACCAAGCCGCAATTCACCTACGATCGGGGCGTAGTCGGCAACATCTGGGATCTCGACAACTGGGAGATCCAACGTCTGACCAGCGCGGACATCGACAACGGCGCTGTCGCTCGGCAGGACTGGCTGAACGCGGTGCAGGACGAGTACGTCGGCGACGTGCGCATCGCTGGCACCGTGACGTCGTTGGACGGGCATCCGAGCGTGGTCCTACGCCAGGGCAAAAAGCAGGGGGTCCGCCTGGCGCTGTCCTCCGAGGGCTGGCAGCTGATCGGCGTGGACGCGCTCGCGGCGGATAAGCCGCTGGCCTCGGGAGCGGAGACGGTCGTCGGAAAGCCGTTCACGCTGGCCCATCTCGATTGCCAGTGCCTGCTCACCATCGGCGGGAAGGAATTGGCGCGCATCGACGTCCCGGTGCTCGACCCCAACGACTTCAACAACCGCGCTGCCTTGTCGATCTCCGGAATCGGATCGCTGGCAGTCTCAGGTCTGCACATCCAGCGGGACGTGCACTACACCAAGAATTACATCCTCAAAAACGAGGTCCAGGATCGGCAGAAGTTGGAAGGCGATTACGCCAACGCCTCGGGTGCCGAGCTCCGTGACAAGCTGAAGAGCCGAATCCGGGACATCGACTCGGTGCGCCACCAATTCCAGGCGAAGGATCTGAATTCGGAATGGGGCTGCAGCCCAGAGACCGCCATCACCGCGCCCAAGGGGGCCTATCTCATGCTTGGCGACAACAGCCCCCACAGCTGGGATGGCCGCGCCTGGGGCTGGGTCCCCGAGGAGAACCTCCGTGGTCGGGCTTTCGCGGTGGTCATGCCCTTCACTCGCTGGCGGATCGTCAAGTGAGGAACGCGGAAATCACTGATTTTGGGCGGGTTTTCCACGGGAAATCGTGGTTGAAACCATGGATGCCAAAGCTAGCCACTGCAATTCGCAATGCCAAAAACGTCTGTGAAGATCCCGCTATCTCAGGTATTCAAAGCCACTTACTACCTGTTAACGGGTATATGTGGCTGGCCTTGGAGCAGGGAAACTGGTGGATGGCGCGTTCCGTCCCCCCGAGTTTTCCACAATGACGCTGTTCGCCGTCGAGGGACTGTCGAAGCGCTTCGGTCAGCGCTACGTGGTCTCGGGCTTCGGCATGCGTGTGGAACCCGGTGAAATCGTCGGTTTGCTCGGGGTCAATGGGGCCGGCAAGAGTACGACCTTCCGCATGGTCGTCGGCCTGCTGCGCCCAGATGCGGGCAGCATCCAGTTCGATGGCGAAGACGTGACCAGCCTGCCGATGTACGCCCGTGCCCGGCTCGGCATGGGATACCTGGCCCAGGAACCGACGGTGTTCTCGCAGCTGACCGTCGCCGACAACGTACGCATCATCCTCGAGCAGCACTATCCGCGCGCCGAGCACGACGGCCGATTGGACGCGCTGCTCGATGAATTGGGGCTCGCGTCCCTGCGCAACAGCTACGCGCGCCAGCTCTCGGGCGGCGAGCGGCGGCGGCTGGAGATCACGCGTTCGCTGGTGGTCGAGCCCAAGCTGCTCTTTTTCGACGAGCCGTTCGCGGGCGTGGATCCCAAGAGCCGTGCCGACATCTCGCGCATCATCCACGCGCTGCGCAAGCGCGGCGTAGCCGTGCTGATCACCGACCATCATGCCGAGGCGATCCTGAGCATGGTCGACCGGCTCTACGTGATGGACGCTGGCAGCAACCTGGCCGAGGGCACGCCCAAGGAGATCGTCGAGAATCCGATCGTCCGCCAGAAGTACCTCGGCGAGCATTTCGAGCTCTGAACTTTTCGGCCGCACGGCGCTTTGCCTCTCCGATCCGCACCCTATAAACCAGCATGGTCGAACTGTCGCAAGCGCGCGTGCACGCGGTGGTCGGCGACAGCGTCCGCCTGCGCGATGAGATCCTGGCGACGCTCACCGGCGCCTGGAACGGCCCGGTCAAGCGCGTGACCGAGCCAGCAGACCCTCAACGCATCCTGCTCGATCTGGACACGCCATCGTTCCTCGAGGAGCCGGCGCTGTGGGTGCTGCGCGCCGACGAGAAGTACCTGCGCAAGCACCAGGAAGCGCTGCTCGGCGCGGCCGCCAAGGAGGTCGCCAACGGTTGCCTGGTGTTGGTGGTGCCCGGGCTCGAGGCCAAGGACAAGTTGGCCAAGGCGCTCGCCGCGAGGAAGGCGCTGCACATCGCCGCCGTGCCGGGGCCGAAAGAGATCGTCGAGTGGCTGTGCGCGCGGCTGGCCGCGATCCCTGAGGGGGTCGAGCGCCCGAGCAGCGTCGCCGAGGAGCTGGTCGAGCACGTGGGCGCCGAGCCCGATGCCCTGCTCGCGACCCTGGACCTGGCGGTGCTCTACGCCGGCGGGCAGCCGCTAGACGTCGCAGCGGTCCGCGCGGTCGCCAACGGTACCGCCGAGCGACCGATCTACGAGTTCACCGGTGCCTTCCTCGAAGGAAATGCGCGCAAGGCCATCGACATGATCTATGCGGGCGGCGGTATCGAGCCCCAGCCGGCCTTGTCGGCGCTGGTTGGAGAAACCCGCAAGCTGATCGCCTGCTGCGAGACCAGCGACGACGGCGACGCCGTGGCCTGGGCCGGCGGCCGGGGACGCGGCAACCTCTACTACGCGCGCAAGCGCGCCCGCGACCTCGGCCGGGCCACGCTCCTGCGCCTGCTCCAGGGCATGGTCCTCGCCCAGCGCCAGATGCGCCAGAGCGGCAATCACGGCGAATTGACCCTCGAACTGCTGGCGCTCAACGCCCAGCGGGTGGTGCGCGGGCGCTGAGCGAACAGGGGCGGATGGATCGTATCCACGAGGACTTTTCGCCGTCGAGTCGCCGTCGAGTCGCAGCCGAGTCGCCGCGGGACCATTCTGGGCGGAGAGCGCCGAGAGCCGCTCCGGGGATTCCTACGAGCACTTAAGCCGAGGCGAGCGCGCCGGTTGGGTACCGATCGGGTGTCACTCAATGGCGACGCGACGCTTTCACTTCCCTCTAGAGATCGCGGGACCCCAAGTACGCTGGCCCTGGCCCGAGGATCGCGCGCATGAATGTCTACTTCTGCGATGTCTGTGGCGTGCGCGTCACCGATGTCGATCTGCACAGCGGCCACGGCATGCGCCGGCGTAACGATGTCATTTGCGCCGCCTGCCTGGATCTGGGCAAGGGCAAGGATTGGGGCGCGCAGCATGCGCACCAAGCCCAGAAGGCCACGGCCATGGCTGGAGCGGGAGCGGCCAACAGCTCGTCGTCGGTCGGGCCGTCGGGCATCGGCTCCAATCCCACGCCCCGGCCGTCATTCCCGTCCCATCCGGTCGACATCGCGCGCGACCGCGTGCGCACCATGGACGAGGACATCCCTCAGCAGCCCGTGTCCCCGGTGGTGCTGCCGAGCGCGCCCTTCCCCCCGGATGCGCACGAGACCCCCGATGACACCGCCCAAGTCGCGGTCATGGATCAGGAGCTCTCGTCGGCGGCGGCAGGCTTCGCCGCGTTGACGCCGTCGAAGCGCCCCACCCACGAGGACGACGAGGATCTCGAGGAGACGCCCGTTCCCAAGCTCGACGAGAGCGGGGCGCAGGCGGTGCAGCCTATGTCACCGTTCGACGCCAAGCAGGCGACCGCGGACGCCAGGGCCGATACCGACGGCGATGAAGATGGCGGCGTCCGTGTCGGCGACGCCCTCGGGCGCGGCAACAAGGATGACGATGCCCTAAGCGACGGCGAGAAATCCGAGACTGCGGTCTCCGATCACATCGAGGCCTCGGACAAGCCGCAGAACGATTCATCATCGCGCAAGCGTGAGGGTTCGTCGCGCTCCACCGCCAAGGGCCGGCCCGGTTCATCATCGAAGGTCTCAAAGGCCTCGAAGGCGGCGCGCTCGCGCAAGTCCAAGGGCAACAGCCAGCAGATGATGTTGCTGAGCGGAATGAGCCTGCTGGTCGTGCTGGTGTTCGGCATCGGATTGATCGTCAAGACCACCGGCCACAGCAATGCGGGCGTGCCGAAGGGCTTCGAGGACGTGAGCGCCAGCATCAAGACCTCGGTCGCGGACGCCAAGTCCGCCGCCCGGTCGGCGCTCGGGACTCATGACCTGGCGAAGCTCACCAGCGCTCGAGTGAAGCTACAGGACATGCGCGCGGCGAGCCAGCGTTTCGAGAAGGTCGCGAAGGAGCATGGGTGGGACGACGACCAAGTGTCGCAGGCGATGACCACCTATGGGGTCTACGACACCCAATCCCTCGATCGCAATTTGCGCGATGAGATCGAGATCACCAAAGCCCAGCAGCACTGACGCTCGACGAAGCGCCGTTCCCAGCGCGCGACAAGCGGCGCTGGGGGTGCTCGTCGACTGGCACGCCGCGTCGATCGAGCGGTTGGACGAGGGGCTCGACCGCCTCGCCGGGCTGGACCCGCGTGATGCCGGCCTCGCCCGCGAGCTCACCTATGGCGCACTGCGCCATGGCCGTCTCTATGACGCGCTGGCGGAGAGGTTCCTCAGGCGCGGATCCCCGCCAGACGTCCTGCGCGCCGCATTGCGCCTGGTCTGTCACCAGTTGTTCGCGCTCGACCGTGTGCCGCCACACGCGGCGCTCCACGACACCATCGAGGCGCTGCGCTCGGCCGGGCATCGCCATCTCGTGCCGGTCGCCAACGCGGTCTCGCGCCGGCTCGCGGACCTGCGCACGCCTGAGCGCACCTGCGACGGCCCGCTCGGTCGCCTCGCCGCGCGTGATCAGCCCGAGGATCTCGCGGTGCGGCTTGGCCTGCCCTCGGCGCTCATCGACGACCTGCGCGAGGTCGTGCCCAGCGGCCTGGGCCGTGAAGCCGCGTTCGCGGCCCTGAACCGCGTGCCGCACCTGTGCACGCGCACGCGCGCCGGCAAGCCCGTGCCCCAAGGCGCCAGCATCCTGAAGCGCGACGGCGACTGGACCTGGTGGGACGACCCGCAGGAGCCGCTCAGGGGCCCGGTCCCCGACGGCATCTGCGTGGTCCAGGACCGCACCCAGGGAGACGTGGTGGCGTTGAGCGCGGCCCGGCCGGGCGATCTGGTATTGGATGTCTGCGCCGCGCCGGGCGGCAAGTCTCTGGCGCTCGTGGATCGGGGTTGTCGGGTAGTGTCAGCGGACGTCTCGCTCGAGAAGACGCGCAAGCTCCAGGGTTTGCCGCTCAGGCTCGCGCAGGACGGCACCCGGCCGGCGCTGGTCGCGGGTTTCGATGTCGTCCTCGTCGATGCGCCGTGCTCGAACAGCGGCGTGCTCGCCCGGCGGGTCGAGGCGCGCTGGCGCTACGATCGCAAGCATCTCGACAGCCTCGCGAAGCTGCAGCGGGCGCTCATCCGCGCGGCCGCGACGCTGGTGGCTCCGGGAGGGCGCCTGGTCTACAGCACCTGCTCGTTGAATCCTCAAGAGAACCAAGGCATCGCCCACGCCCTCGAGGGCTGGCGTCTGCTCGGCGAGCACCTCACCTGGCCCGACGAGTGGCGCGGGGGCGGTTACGCGGCGTCCCTGGTGCGGCAGGATGCGCGCTGATTGGCCTGCGTTTAGTATCACACACATCCGGGGGACGGCCGGAAGCGTTGCGTTAGATGCGTCGGTCCGAGGATCAGGGTTGCGTGAGCAGCTCTTGCCCCGTCACCACCGCGTTCCTGACGATCCACCCGGATCTCGCGGCATTCGTGTTGGCGCTGACGCACGATCCCCACCTGACCGAGGACATCTGCCAAGAGGCCTGGGTGCGCCTGGAGCAGCAGATCACGGCTGGCCGGAGCATCGAGAACGTCGCCGGCTACTGCAGGACCATCGCCAAGCATGCGATCATGAAGCATTGGCAACGCCAAGGGCGCGAACGGCCCTCGGGAGAGAAGATCATCGACCTGCTGGCGGATGGATTCGAAGCTGAACCGCCGGATGACGGCGAGCGCCTCGGTGCGTTGCGCCAGTGCCTGCAGGGGCTCGACGAGCCGGCCCGAGCGCTGCTCCAGCAGCGCTACATCGATCGCCGTCCGGCGCAGTCCATCGCGGAGCGCATCGGCGTAACGCTCGAGGCTCTCAACATGCGCCTGATGCGCATACGGCAGGCGCTGAAGCAGTGCGTGGCCAAGCGGCTGCTTCGGACGAGCGGCGAATGACCGATTCCGAGACGGCCGAACTCCTCGAGCGCTGGTCCAGCGGAGCAGAGCTGCCTGGCGATGGCGAGCGCTTGGCACACGTGCTGGCCGACAAGGCCCGCGTCGCCGATCTCGTCGAGGATCTGCGCTTCGACCAGGCACTGACCTCGGCGCTGGGCCCGCTCGCGACCGTGCCTCGGACTCGATTACATCCACGCCATCACATGCGGCTGCGACTGGCCTTCTCGCTCGCGGCCGCGGCCAGCATCCTGGTGTTCCTGTCCGTCCATACATGGCGGGCGCCAGCGGACGCCGGAAGGCTCCAATCCATTGTTGGCGAGGTATCGATGGTGCGCGACGGGCATGGACGCGTTGCCGCCGTCGGCCTCGACCTCGTATCGGGTGACGGCATCCACGTGCCGGCGGCGGGGCGAGCCACCGTGGTGCTGATCGACGGCAGCGACGTGACGTTGGAAGGGGGTACAGACCTGGTCATAGCCGCGACCGCGGAAGGCATGCGCGCCAGCCTGGCGCACGGAGAGCTCAGGGTCGTTGCCGCGCACCAGCGGCAAGGCCAGCGGCTGGTCATCTCCACTCCCGTCGCCGAGGCCATCGTTGTCGGTACCCGGTTCAGCCTCGAGCACGACGGAACCACGACGCGGCTGATCGTCGAGGAAGGCCAGGTCCGTCTGCGTCGGCTGGCGGATGGCGCGACCGTGCCTGTCGCGGCCCATCGCCAGGCCAAGGTCGTCACTGGTGCCGATGGAACCGGGTTGCCGGTCGAGCCCGCATACGATCCTCCCCTGCGCATCACCGCCGGAGGCGACTACCGCGGCGCCTGGCGATCGACCGATCGGCTGATTCCCGCGGTGCGCATCGCGACCCGTGAGCCGGTGGTGATCGTCGGCTCGTGGCTCAGCGGGGCCGGAGGGCTGATCGCGTGCGATGGTGGAGCCGATGTCGTCATCCGCGATTGCCACGCGATTGGGGAACGGCCGGAGGTCGCGGGCCGCGCTCCCGGTCGTTTCGTCGACGCCGAATCGCCCACGCGCATGATCATCGAGAACAACGAGGTCGACGGCACCTCTGGCATCGACATCCATGGAGCCGCGGATGCGGCGGTTCCGCGCATCGCCATTCGCCGAAACCGCGTGCGCGATCTCGACGGACGCGCCGGTGACGGAAAGGGGGGCTGGGTCCTGATCCAGGAGGAGCCCACCGCCCATTTCGTCAATCTCAATGGCGTGGACCGCGCGGCGGGGGCGGAGATCGCCTGGAACGAAGTGCTGAACGCGCCGCGCACGAGCCAGGTGTCGCACGTCATCAACATCTGGGGGAGCGGCGGCAGCGCCGATCAGCCCTTGTTGATCCACGACAACTACATCCATGGCGCGTATCCGCTCGATCCAGCCCGGGACGTTTACGAGGGGGGCGGCATCTGCCTGGGCGAAGGGAAGCCCGATGCCTCAGGCCAGCAGCCAGGCTTCACCAAGGTGTACGACAACCAACTCGTGGACACCGTGAACCATGCGATCGCCCTGTTCGGCGGTCACGACCAGGAGGTCTGGGGGAACACCGCGGTCTCCGCCGGCATCCTGCCCGACGGCACGCCGATCCGAGCCCAGAACACGGCCTTCCCGGTGTGGGATCTGGCGAGGATCCATCGCCGGGCGCCCATGGGTTTCTCCAACAACATCGTCCACGACAACCTCTCGGGGTGGGTCAGGTGGGGTACCCGCGGCTCGCCCGAACCGGCGAACTTCTGGTTCGACAAGGATGCCGATGGATTCGACTGCAGGGACGCGCGCTCCACTGGCAACCGCGTCATGACGATGCCCATCACCCGCGCACTCGAGGATGCGGAGTGGCAACGTTGGCTGGCGAAGGTGCGCGATCATGGCGTCACCATCGGTGCCCATGATGCCAAGTGATTCTCTCTGATCGGGGGCTCAGGGTTGAGGGCTCCAGGTCTATGGCTCAGGTTTCCACAGTACGGCACAGCACGTGGTTCATTTGGTCATCACGCATCACGCATCACGCATCACAGAAGCACGGAAGCGACGCAGCAACACGGTCACATGCGCCGACCGGCCGACAGGACACGGATACCGATCCCACCGGAGACAGGAATACCTCCATGCACACGCCTCGACTTTTCCCGCCATCGTCGCCAACGCCGTCCATCGCCGGAGCGGCGTGGCGTTGCGCCATCGGGGCCGTGCTGCTCGCGACCGCGTCCGTGTCCGATGCCGCGACATCGGGGCCTGTATCCTTCACCGCAGACAATCAGACCATCTCGGGACTGACGATCGTCGTTCCCGTCGGGAGCGCGACGCCGGCGGTGACGTTGTCAGGCCACAAGGGGTGCAAGCTGCTGAACTGCCTGATCAAGCACCAACTCGGCGATGGCGTGCTGATCACTGGCGGTTCCGACGACTACACGATCGACACCTGCAATATCATCTGCAAGGCGGCGCCCGCGCGCGGACAGAACCCCAATCCAGGCATGCTCGGCATCTGCGTCGTGGGTTCGGCGCGCGGCAAGATCAACAACGTCCGGGTGGAGAACTGCTCCACCGGAATCTGGATGGTGGGCTGCTCACATGGACCGGCGATCACCTGGCTCGAAGGCCACGACATGCGCGGTCCGATTCCGCGCGGGCAACTCATCCAAGCTGACAATTCCCCGAACGGTTCACTGAGCGACTTCTCTATCGTCAACGACCGCAACATCGCCTGGACAGAGGATTGCATCAACATCTACGAGTCCAACGGCTGGTCGATCTCGCGTGGTCTCATCGACGGGAACAACAGTCCGTTCGGCGACAACATCATCTTCGAGGGGTACGGGGCTTCCGTCACCAGCAGTGGCAGCGTCGATCAGGTCGACGCCATCAACTTCGGAAACGGAGCCTTCTCGACCGCCGGTGCGCAGAACATCGTATTCACCAATTGCCGTGCGGATCACCTGAGCCTGGCGAGTTGGCAGGGCCGTGGGACTCCATCGAGCAATGGGTTGATCTTCGGCGCCATCGATAACGGCTCGACCAAGAGCGCCAACATCACCTACGCTTCGACCTGTCATTGGGGTCCAAACGCCGGCACCAACCTCGCGTGGCAGGAGCCGGAGATGCACTTCAACGCGACGGGGCCGGTGGCCTTCACCCCGCGATCCGCGCTATCCCTGGTTGTGCCGACCGACGGCGCCGTGAACCACCCGCCGGTGGCCAATGCCCAGAGCGTGTCCACCCCGTCGGGCGTCGCCAAGGCGATCACCTTGAGCGGCAGCGATGTGGACGGCAATCCGCTCACCTACGCGATCGTGGCCAACCCTACCCATGGAACGTTGTCGGGCAGCGGAAACTCCCGGACCTATGCACCTTCGGCTGGATATGCCGGCGCTGACGATTTCACCTTCACCGTCAACGATGGAACGGCGACTTCCGCGACCGCCACGGTGTCGATCACGGTGACTGCGGCCTCGGCTTGGACCACCCGCGACGTGGGCGGCACGCGGCTGACAGGCTCGACGAGCCAGTCAGGTGGCACTTGGACGCTGAAGGGATCGGGCTCGGACATCTGGGGCTCCGCCGACGCCTTTCAGTTTGCCTCGCAACCGCTGACCGGCGATGGCAGCATCGTGGCGCGGGTGGTATCGGTGCAGAACACGAACGGATGGGCGAAGGCTGGAGTGATGATCCGCCAAGGCACCGCCGCCGGAGCGAAGCATGCGTTCTGTTGCGTGACCCCTGGCAACGGGACGGCGTTCCAACGGCGCATCACGACTGATGGCGCCTCATCGCATACCGCCGGCTCACGCGCCTCGGCCCCACGATGGGTGAAAATGGTCCGCAGGGGGATGCTGGTGACCGGATACGAATCGGCCGATGGGGTGACTTGGTCGACGGTCGGATCGGTGGCCATCAGCTTGACCGATCCGGTACAGATCGGCTTGGCCGTGACGAGCCACGACAACGGGGTGCTCTGCACCGCTGTCTTCGATCGTGTGGTGGTGACGCCAGGCGGCAGTGGTTGACGCCAGCGCCGCGGTCCGCCCCTTCATTCTCCTACATGGGAAGCACATCATGGGCACGCATCTCCGGATCGTCATCCTCGCCGCACTCGCCATCCTCCCCGGATGCGGAGTCATCGTCAGTGGAGGTTCCGGGGATCCGGACTCGCACCCGCCGGTCGCCAGCCTGCTGGGCGAGCGCGCGGTGCCCGGCTACGCCGTCCAAGCCTTCCTCATGGACAGATCGGATGACGGGATGACCTCGGTGCGCCTTTGGATCGTGGCCGACGCGGGCCAATCGGCGCCGGTGTCGGTCGCCGGCTGGATCGGCGACGATTTCGATCCCGCTGCGGTCGCTTACATGGCATTGCCGGTGCCGGGGATGTCGGACGGCTTCGACGTGCGCCTCTCCGCGCCGCTGCCGCTCGCGACGGGCACGGTGGTGTGGGTGCGCATGACGCTGGCGGACGGCGGCGTGATCGAGGTCGGGAAGGCGGCGTTTCCCCTATGAAACGGCCCGCTTGAAAGCGTCTGGCGTGTCGATGATCGGCGCGTGGTGACGGCGCGCGGCCCGGGTACCGTCCAAACGTAATCGTTCACGGCAGCCACTTCGGATCGAGGCGAGATGCGGCGTTGGAGCGCGGTGATATACCGCGGGCTGTCGCGGACACATCCCGCCGCCGGCGATCCAACGAATGGCCTCCATCCGACACCAGTCGGCGACGGGCAAAACGAAGCCCCTGCATATCCCCGCCCGCCTTGCATTCATTCCCATGGGACTAGATTCCGTGCTCACCTCGATCTGGAGCCGTCATGCCTACCCGCATCGCCATCAACGGATTCGGCCGTATCGGTCGCCTCGTGTTCCGCGCTCTCCACGCCCAGGGCCTGCACGGCAAGGATTTCGAGGTCGTCGCCGTTGGCGACATCGTTCCGGCGGACAATCTCGCCTATCTGCTGAAATACGATTCCGTGCAGGGCAAGTTCGGCGGCACCGTCGGCTCGAAGAAGTCCGCGGCTGACAAGGTCGAGGACGACGTCCTGATCGTCGATGGCAAGGAGATCCACGTGGTCAGCGCCAAGTCGCCGGCCGAGCTCCCCTGGGCCAAGTTCAAGGTCGACGTGGTGATCGAGTCCACCGGGCTTTTCACCGAGGCCGAGAAGGCCAAGGGCCATATCACCGCCGGCGCCAAGAAGGTGATCATCTCAGCCCCGGCGAAGGGCGAGGACATCACCATCGTGATGGGCGTGAACAACGACAAGTACGACCCGAAGGCCCACCACATCGTCTCGAACGCCAGCTGCACCACCAACTGCCTCGCGCCGCTCGTGCATGTCATCATCAAGGAGGGCTTCGGCCTGACCGAGGGCATCATGACCACGGTGCACAGCTACACCGCGACGCAGAAGACCGTCGACGGCCCGTCGAAGAAGGATTGGAAGGGCGGCCGCAGCGCGGCGACCAACATCATCCCGTCGACGACCGGCGCCGCCAAGGCGGTCGCGCTCGTACTGCCCGAGGTGAAGGGCAAGTTGACCGGCATGTCCTTCCGGGTGCCGACCCCGACGGTGTCGGTGGTCGACCTGACCTTCAAGACCGCCAAGGCCACCTCGCTGAAGGAAATCGGCGAAGCCATCAAGCGCGCCGGTGACACCTACCTCAAGGGCATCCTCGCCTACACCGACGAGGAGGTCGTCTCGAGCGACTTCATCCATGACGTGCGCTCATCGATCTACGACGCCGGCAGCTCGATCGAGTTGAACCCGAACTTCTTCAAGCTCATCAGCTGGTACGACAACGAATGGGGCTATAGCAACCGCGTGGTCGACTTGCTCAGCTTCATGGTCAAAAAGGGCATTTAACAGTCAGGGGCTCCGCCCCTACGGCGGCCCGTGGGCCCAGCCAATGGTTGTACTGGACTTGATTTCGCCGGCGATGAGCCGGCGAAATCGTTGGGAGCAAGTCGTAAGCCAAAGGCCTGGCAGGGGGTCGGTGCGGCGCTAGGCTGGCGCCGCTTGTGGCCACGACGTAGTGGACGCGGCCTGGAAAGTGCTCGTCGGGCCGTAGCCCGCGGGCGATGGTCCGGTGGACTCGCGGGGTGGAGCACATGAAGATCATCGTCTGCGAGAATCGCGAGGCTTCTGGTGACCTCATCGCCGGCATGCTGGCCGCCGCCATCACCAAGAATCCGCGCCTCAATCTCGGCCTGTCCGCGGGGCGGACCAGCCTGGTGGCCTATGATGAGCTGGTCAGCCGCTACCACGAGCGCGGCGGCTTCTCGTTCGCGCACGTGTCCACCTTCAATACCGACGAATACGTGGGCCTGCGCCCGGAAGACCGCCGCAGCACCCGCGCGATCATGAACCGGCACCTGTTTCGCCAAGTCGACATACCCCGCGAGGAGACCTACGTCCCACGCGGCGACGCGCTCGATGTCGAGGCGGAGTGCAAGGCCTACGATCTGCTCATCGAGGCGCGCGGCGGCATCGACCTGGTCCTGCTTGGCCTCGGCCACAATGGCCACGTCGGACTGAACGAGCCGGGAAGCTCGCCCAAGAGCCGCACTCGCCTCGTCGATCTCACGCCGTCGACCCTGGCCGCGATCTCCGGAGGCGAACGCTTCCGTAACCTCGAAACCACCCCATCGCGCGCCATCTCGATGGGCGTCGCGACCATCCTCGAGTCGCGGTCCGTGTTGCTGGCGGTCACCGGATTGGGCAAGGCCGAATCCCTGCGCCGCATGGTCGAGGGCAAGGTCGGCCCAGGCCTGCCCGCCAGCCTGCTCACCGGCCACAAGCATCTCACCATCGTCGTCGACCGCGATGCCGCGTCCAAGCTCGACCCGGAGCACCTCGAGATGGCGGAAGCCGAATAGTGGCCTCGATGCATCGTCACCTTCCGGCCGCCGGTCTCCCGTCGTCTGGCCCGATCGCTCGCCATGGAGCCGTCTTGTGAGCAGCAATCCCCTGCCCGATCCCAAGGACAGCAACCTCCACGTCGCGCTCAAGGCGCCCAATCAGCCCAGGACGCTCAGCGAGCTCGCCGCGCAGATCGGCGAGCGCTCCGAGCTCGCCGACGCATCCAAGCAGGTGGCCAAGCGGCGCGACAACGTTCTCGGTTTGCTGCTGCGCGACCTCACTCGTGAAGAGATCGCCCTCATGGAGGACCGCGGATGTCGGGCCTCCGACTGGGCCGAGGTCCAGGTCGCTCAGGATTTCGACTGCTTCCGCGTCCGTCGCACGCACTTCAAGGGCCGCTGCGTGCTCGGCCGCTTCGGTGGCGAAGTCGAGGTGATGCCGGGCATCACCCTCGCGGCTGGCATCTACGACTGCACGCTCATCTCCTGCCAGGTTGGGAACGACTGCCTGCTCGAGAACGTGCGCTTCGCCGCCAACCTCATCGTCGAGCGTGACGCAGTGCTCTTCGATGTCGGATCGATCACCTGCTCGGGCGCGGCTTACTTCGGCTGCGGCCAGTCGCTGCCGCTGGCATGCGAAACGGGCGGCCGCGACGTGCCGCTGTGGGCCGAATGCACGGTGGACTCGCTGGCGATGGCGGCTCGCGATCGCGGCGACGTGGCCGGACAAGCAGCGCTGCGCGAGGCTGTGGCCAGATACCAGAAGACCGTCACCAGTCCCGTGGCGTGGGTGCGCCGCAAGGCGCGCGTGCGCCATGCTGAACGCGTGCGCGACGCCTACATCGGCAGCGGTGCGATCATCGACAACGCCTTGGAAGTCACCAACGTCGCGGTGCTGTCGAGCCTCGATGAGCCGACCGAGGTCTCGGGCGGCAGCGCGGTGACCGATTCGGTGCTGCAGTGGGGGGTGAAGATCACCGGCAACGCCATCGTCCGCCACAGCGCGATGCTCGAGCATAGCGCCGCCGACGAACATGCCGCGATCGAGGGCAGCGCCATCGGCCCCAACACCACCATCGCCAAGGGCGAGGTCACCGCGACGTTGCTCGGGCCGTTCGTGGGTTTTCATCATCAGAGCCTGCTGATCGCCGCATTCTGGCCCGAGGGCAAGGGCAACGTGGCGTACGGCGCCATGGTCGGCTCCAACCATACCGGCCGCGCCCCCGACCAGGAGATCTGGCCGGGCGAAGGGGCATTCTTCGGCCTCGGCTGCGCCATCCGCTTCCCCACCGATTTCAGCGAAGCCCCGTACACCGTGATCGGCATGGGCGTGAGCACGCTGCCGCAGAAGGTTCGTTTCCCGTTCAGCCTGATCACGATTCCCGCTGAGGCCCTGAAGGAGCACGAGGAAACCATCCCGCGCGCCTACAACGAGATCATCCCGGCCTGGGGCCTGTACTCGAACGCCTATGGTCTGGTACGCACCGAACTGAAATTCGCGAGTCGGGACCATGCGCGCCGCCACGACATCGACTATAAGGTCCTGCGTCCGCGCATCATGCGTCTGGTGCAGGACGCATACGATCGGCTCTCGTCGGTGACGAAGGTCAAACCGGCCTATCTCGAGACCGACATCGAGGGCATCGGCAAGAACTTCCTACGCGAGGAATCACGGCTCAAGGCCATCGAGTTCTATGGCCAGGCGCTGACGCGCTACGCGCTCCGGCTGCTCCTGTCCGAGCGCGAGGGCACGCTGACCATTCCCGGCTCCGCAGAGATCGCCAATGAGCTAGCGGACCGTTTCCTTCCGGACAGCAACTTCAACGCGCGCATGCGCAGGCTGGTCGAGATCGAACGGGTCAACGCCGCCCTGGTGCAGGACAGCAAGCATCGCGACGATGAGCGCGGCGGCCGGGTCATCCCCGGCTACGCAGCGGCGCACACGGCGGCGGAGCAGGACAAGGTCGTGAAGAGCGCCTGGGACCGCGTCCGGCGCACCGAGGAGCGCGTGGCCAAGATCGGCATCGGCGGCTGAGCGTCTATTCCGGCACCAGGCGGCACCATGCCGGGCGAGGTGTCAGACCCGGAGCCAGTCCGCCTGCCAGTTGTTGATCGCCTTCTTGATCTGCTCGTTGGTCGTGAGCTCGCCCGCGAACACGCGGCGGACCAGCTCCGGCAGCTCGGCATCCGAGGCGAAGCGCAGCCCCACCAGCTGGCCGACCGTCAGCTCGCGGATGCGCGACTTGAGCTCGGTTGGCAGGACCTCGGCCAGGCGCAGGCGCATCTCCAGACGGATGATGCGGTCCTGCGCGACGAGGGACATCGAGCGCGCACCGATCACGCCCAGGAGCAGCGCCAGCGCGGTGACGGCATTGAGGATGGTCGGGTAGGACGGGGCCTTCGCCGCGAAGACGATCGTCGACACCAGGTAGACCATCAGGATGGGCGTCACCACCAGATGGAGCACGGGCTGGATGCGGCGGTGGTTCGCGTAGGATTGAGGGCGTTCGGCCATGGTGTCTCCAGTGGCCGCGCATCCTGGTGCTTCCAGGCGAAACGCTAGCAGGGTGCTTGGCTTGGTGTGCGGTCGCGGTGCGGTCGACGCGCCTCGCCTTTACCTGCCCCGATGCCCCGGTAGCGTCCGCCCATGCACCAGCGCGCCCTTCCGATCATCGCGGCCGTCGCGCTGTTCGCTCCCGTCATCATGGCGGAGACCGAATCCGAGCTCACCTTCGCCGACCTGCGCCTCCAGGGCGGGGTGACCTGCACGAACGGCGTCGCCACCTCGCTGACCCTGATGTGCGGGGATCTCGGGGACAAGGACCAGCACGTGGTCGACGCGGCGAGCGATTTCGGCATCGTGCTCGGCATCCGTTTCCGGGCCGCGAACCTCGATGCCAAGCTCGACGCTGGCCCCACGGTGTCCCGCAACCTGCTCGAGGGCGTGGGCCTGCTCGGGATCGGCTACTACGCCGGACCGACGGATCACCTCGAGCTGGCGGTCGGGTACGGGTTGGGCGAGACCTCGCACAATGCCATGAGCTCCTTCAGCAAGGACGGCAAGACCAAGGTGCTGCTCGGAGAGCTGGGGTGGTACCATACCATGGCCAAGCACTTCCAGTTCGGTGTGAGCGCGGGCTTCACCGTCGAAAAGCTCAGTCTCGACGCCCCCGCGGGGGGCGCGGCCTTCGATGCCAAGGCCCAGGGCCTCGATGCGTCGGTCGGGATCGGGTATCGCTTTTAGCTTTTGGTTGGGGGGCTACGGCCCCCCAACATCGGCCTCCGGCCTGCTGCTGTCAGTTGGGGGGCTACGGCCCCCCAACATCGCGCTCCGCGCTGCCCCCCAGGAGACAGGGAGAGGGGAGGGTTTAGGGAGCCAGACAGTCGGGGCGATACGCATTCTGAGTCAGTTGGGTGCCGTGTTTGCTTCCGGGGAAGTGGGCGGAGGATGGGCGCACCATGGGTGGAACAGCAGGTCTCGGGAGCGTGGTGCCGGATGCGCGGGGGCGATTCGGGCGCTATGGTGGGCGGTATGTGCCGGAGACGCTGATCCCGGCGCTCGATGAGATCACCACGGCGTATGCGAAAGCGCGCAAGAGCCCGACGTTCCAGAAACGGTTCAAGCGGCTGCTCGCGGAATTCGTCGGACGGCCGACTCCGCTGACCTTCGCGGCCAACCTCTCGAAGCGCTATGGCCGGCGCATCTGGCTCAAGCGCGAGGACCTCTGCCACACCGGCGCGCACAAGATCAACAATGCCATCGGCCAGGGGCTGCTGGCACTCGAGCTCGGCAAGAAACGCATCATCGCCGAGACCGGCGCGGGCCAGCATGGTGTGGCCACCGCGACCGCCTGCGCGCTGCTGGGGCTCGATTGCCGCGTCTACATGGGCACCGAGGACATGCGCCGGCAACGCCCGAACGTGTTCCGCATGAAGCTGCTCGGCGCCGAGGTGATCGGAGTCGACAGCGGCACGAAGACGCTGAAGGACGCGGTGAACGAGGCGCTGCGCGATTGGGTGACCAACGTCGAGCGCACCCACTACATCCTCGGCTCCGCGCTCGGACCGCATCCATACCCGATGATGGTGCGCGATTTCCAGAGTGTGATCGGCCGCGAAGCGCGCACGCAGATCCTCAAGGCCGAAGGCCGGCTGCCCGATCTGCTGCTCGCGTGCGTCGGCGGTGGCTCGAACTCGATTGGGCTCTTCCATCCCTTCATCAAGGACAAGCGGGTCAAGCTGCTCGGCGCCGAGGCCGGCGGCACGGGGGACAAGCTCGGCGAACATGCGGCGCGCTTCGACGGCGGCAGCTTCGGCATCTTCCAGGGCATGGCGAGCTATGTGCTGCAGAACGCCGATGGTCAGGTGGTGGGCACGCATTCGATCAGCGCCGGGCTCGACTACGCCTCGATCGGACCCGAGCACGCGTGGCTGCGCGACCTGAACCGCGCCGAATACGTGCGTTGCTCCGACGACCAGGCGCTCAAGGGTCTGCACCTGCTGGCCGAAACCGAAGGCATCATCCCGGCGCTCGAATCCGCACACGCCATCGGCGTGCTCGAGCAGGCTGCCGAGCGCGTGAAGAAGAACGGCATCATCATCGTCAACGTCTCCGGACGTGGCGACAAGGACGTGGCCGAGGTGGCGCGCAAGGAAGGCATCGAGCTATGAGTGCTGGTCCCGAAGAGGAAGTCGTCCGTCGTCTGGTGGTGCATGGATCGTGCCTGCTTTCCGATCGATCCGCTCGATGAAGCCACTCGCCAAACGCACACGCCGGATAGGGCCCTCAGCGACGACGGAAGACGGCCGACGGATGACGGACGCACCATCCAACCGGATCGCGGCGTGCTTCGCCAGGCTGCGTGGCGACGGAAAAAAGGCCTTCATCGCCTACATCTGCGCCGGCGATCCGCATCTCGACGCCACCGTCGAACTGGTGGTGGCGATGGCCGAGGCCGGGGTGGACATCATCGAGCTCGGCATCCCCTATTCTGATCCGATGGCCGATGGGCCCGCCAACCAGGCGGCCTGCGAGCGCTCGCTCGCGGCCGGCACCACCGTTGCTGGCGTACTCGGGGTGGTCAGGCGCATCCGCATGCGCAGCCAGGTGCCGCTGCTGTTCTTCACCTACCTGAATCCGGTCCTTGCCTTCGGCCTCGAGCAGTTCGCCCACGAGGCCGCCGACGCCGGCGTCGACGGCATCCTGCCGCTCGATCTTCCTCCCGAGGAAGGCGCCGATTTCCTGCTCGCCATGCGCTCGGCGGGCATCGCCAACGTGTGCCTCGCGGCGCCGACCACGCCGCTGAAGCGCAAGAAGATGCTCGCACGCGAAAGCCGCGGTTTCCTCTACTACGTCTGCCGGGTCGGCGTCACCGGCGAACGCGCCGAGCTTCCGGCCGATCTCGCCTCACAAGTCGCCGCGTTGAAGGCGGTGTCCGACGCACCGGTATGCATCGGTTTCGGCATCTCGACCCCGGAACAGGCGGCACTTGCCGCGAGCCACGGCGACGGCGTGATCGTCGGCAGCCATCTGGTGCGTCTGGTCGAGAAGCACGGAACGGAGGCGGGGCTGGTCGCGATCGTCGCCGCTCGCGCGGGCGTGCTCGCGGCGGCGGTACATCGGGCCGGCAATCACGTCGCTTGTCCTGCCGATCGCCCTGCCGACCGCCCGGCTGGTCGCTCGGTCGAGCGCTGAGTCCGCATGGCGTGGATGCCGAGCATGCTCGATGTCCCGATGGGGCTGGGCGACCACCTGCACGAGCTGCGCCGCCGCCTGAAGTGGCCGCTGATCTGCATCGGCATCATCTTCCTCGTGTGCTTCGCCTACCAGAACCAGGCCAAGCAGGTGATGGTGTGGCCGCTCAAGCGCGCGGTGCAGATCGTCGGCCTCGACGACGCCATGGCGGTCGGGCTGGTGAAGGACAAGGCGCAGTTCGACTCGATCATGCAGCACCCCATGCGCTGCTTGACCGTGCTGTCCATCTCCGAGAGCACCACTACCGCGGTGAAGGTCTCGATGGCCGCCGCCATCTCGATCGCTTTGCCGGTGCTGCTCTATCACCTCTGGCAGTTCATCGTCGTCGGGCTGACCTGGAAGGAGCGGCGCCTGGCGTTCCTGTTCGTGCCCCTCGGCGTGATATTCTTCTACGCAGGCACGATCGCGGGATACTTCGTCGGCCTGCCATATTTCTACGCTTGGCTGATCCAGTTCACGGCGGGAGACCAGACCGCCGTCTATCAGCTCAGACAGTCGGAGTACGTCGATGACTTCATCCTCTGGACGGTGGCATTCGGTCTGGTGATGGACATCCCCTGGCTGGTCATGGTGCTGGTGCGCACCGGCCTGGTGACGCCGACCAGGATCTCGAAGGCCCGGCGCTACGTGATCGTGGCGAACCTCATCGCCGCCGCCTGCATCACCCCGACTGCCGATCTGGTGTCGCTTTCGGCGTTGTTCATCCCGATGCAGGTACTCTTCGAGCTCGGCCTGGTTGCCAGCCGCTTCATGGTGCCTAAGACCATCCCGCCCCCGGCTCCTCCTGATGGAGATCCGCATGAGGCCGCAGGGACGCCCGATGTCTGATCATCCCATCGTCATCAAGATCGGCTCGAACGCCCTGGTCGACCGCCAGGGACGGCTCGATGCGGCGTTCCTGGGCGGCATCGCCGCGCAATTCGCCCGCGTGGCCGCCGCCGGTAAGCACCCGGTGCTGGTCACCAGCGGCGCGGTGGCGAGCGGGCTCGGCATCCTTGGGCTGGCCACGCGTCCACCCGGCCTGCCTGAGCGGCAGGCGCTGGCCGCCATCGGGCAGGCGACCCTGGCCCATCGCTGGGAGGTGGCCTTCGCCGCACATGGCCTGATCGCTGCCCAGGTGCTGCTCACCTACGACGATTTCACAGAGCGTGAACGCTACCTCAACCTCACCGCAACCTTCCAGGCGCTGTTCGCATATGGCGCGGTGCCGGTGATCAACGAGAACGACACGGTCGCGGTCGAGGAGCTCACCGTCGGCGACAACGATCGTCTGTCGGCGCTGGTTGCCAGCCAGCTGGGTGCCAGCCATCTCCTGCTCCTGACCGACATCGACGGCGTCTACGACGCCGATCCGCGCGAGAACCCTGGCGCTCGCCGGTTGGCCGAGATCCCCACGGTCTCGGCGAAGGTGCTGGCGACGGCCGGCGGCGCGAGCGCGCGCGGCCGCGGCGGCATGCGCTCGAAGCTCGAGGCGGCGCGCCTGGCGAGCGGAGCAGGCGTCATCACCCACATCGCCGCAGCGCGGGATCCGAATGTCATCGAACGCCTGATCGCCGGCGAGGAGGTGGGGACGCGCATTCCCGCCCGAGCCGGCCACGCCTCGCAACCGGATGGGCGCCGCCGCTGGCTGGCGGTCGCTCGTCGCGTCAAGGGCCAGCTCCACGTCGATGCCGGCGCGGCGCAGGCGCTGATCGCCAAGAACCGTAGCCTGCTGCCCGCGGGCATCACCTCGGTGGTCGGCCGCTTCGAGCGCGGCGACACCGTCGGCATCATCGGGCCCGAGGGCGAGGAGATCGCGCGCGGATTGGCGAGCATGACCTCAGACGAGATCGAGCACGTGCGCGGCAAGCGCCTGGATGCAGCCGCTACCGCGCTGGGCTACGCCCTGCCCAAGGCCGCCGTGCACCGCGATAACCTGTTGGTCCTCGTCCACGTTTCGTGATCCGCAGTTCTTCACGCCGCTCGCCGCGCCACACATTCCTCGCGCCGCAGCCCACATCCAGACGCTCTGTTCGATCAGGGTTGGTCGAGGAATGGCGGCAGCGGGCAGCGCAGGCAATCCGCCACTAGGCGCAGGGTCTCGGCCTCGCTCGGAGTGACCTCGCCATCGTTGGCGACGCACCACGCGCAGGCATCGAGCACCCGCCGTTTGACCCCGTTCTCGGCGGCGGCGATGCGGTCGAGTGCCCGCGCGATGTCCTCGGGCCGAGCGTCGTTCGGCTGCATGCGCAGCTGCAGTCCCTGATCCACCAGCCTGGCACTGGCGGCCGCGAACGCGGTGGAGGCCCGCGCCGGATCGGAGCTGCCGCAGCGCGCCAACTCGGTCAGCAGGAGCGCGATATCGGGGAGCAGCGGCCTGATGGATGCGACCGCCGGCGCCGCGCTCGGGCGATCGTCGAGATGGATCTTCACCAGGTGGGCGAGCACGAATTCGGCCCGGGTCACGGTCCCGTCGGTGTCGACCACCGACCGGATCAGCGCCAGGAAGGATCCGCGCTGAGCGTCGCTCATCTGCCGCAGTGACGGCAGGGCGAGCTGCACGATCGGTAGACGCGCGCCGTCGCCGAGCGGCTTCTCGATCAGGCGCAGGCGCCTGACCTCGCTCGCCAGGCCCGGTTCTGAGCGCTCGATCACCTCGAACTGGGGCGCAGCCTTGGCGTCGTCTTGGTCGAGCAGCAGCGCGATCACGGCCGCGCGGGCCGAATACGGCTGGCGCGCCGCATCGGTCAACGCGGCGGGCAGCGCGGCCAGGAGGCGCGCTCCGAAACCCACGTGGTCCGGCGAGATCCTGCCTACTCGTCCCACGACCTGTTCGGAACGAATGCGTGGAGTCGGCGGCAGGGTGGCTGGTTCCACCACGGCGGCCGTCCGGGAAGGGGGAGCGGCGCTGGTCCAGATGCCGTTCCAGGTCGGTTCGATGGCACGGATGCGCGCCGGTAATGGCGGATGCGTGCCCAGGAAACCGAGAAAGCGCGACGACAAGGCGTCAGCGAAGAACATGTGGCTGACCTCCTCGGTGCGTTCGTTCGTCAGGCGCGATCCGCCTGAGGCACCGCCGATCTTCTTCAACGCGCCCGCGAGCCCATCCGGATTGCGGGTGAACTGCACCGAGGACGCATCAGCGAGGTACTCGCGCTGCCTGCTCAGCGCCGCCTTGATCAGCGTGCCGAAGAAATAGCCGATGTAGCCGATCGCCAGCAGCGCCAAGGCAGCGAGGGCCAGATAGGCGTTGCCGCCGCCGCGTTCGCGCCGCGAGCTGGTGCCGGTTCCCGAGCCGAGCAGGCGCAGCAGCAGACGGCCCGACAGTGCGAGCAGCAGGATGCCGTTGAGCAGGCCGATCAGCTTCAGATTCTGGCGCATGTCGCCATTGAGCAGGTGGCTGAACTCGTGGCCGATGACGCCTTGCAGCTCGTCGCGCGAAAGATCCTCCATGCAGCCCCGCGTCACCGCGATCACCGCGTCGCTCGGACCGTGGCCGGCGGCGAAGGCGTTGATCCCCGGCTCGTCGAGCACGTATACCTGCGGTACCGGCGTGCCCGAGGCGATCGCCATCTCCTCGACCACGTTCAGCAGGGTGCGTTCGGCGGGGATCGAGCTCGCGCCAGCGAGCGCGCGGCCGCCCATCATCGCCGCCACCGCGGATCCGCCCTTGGACAGCTGCGCCGTCTTCCAGGCGCTGCCGGCGGCGATCATACCGAGCGTGCCGAAGGTCACCCACAGGTGCACATCAAGGCGATGCGCGAGCCAGGTCGGATCCTGGCTCATGACGCCGAAGGCGACCGCGTTGAGGGTGACCACGATCGCCGCCACCGAGAGCGCGAATAGCGCCACCAGGCGACGCGAATTGCGGCGCGCCCGGTCTTGGCTCGCGAAGAAATCCATCATCCGGCTGCGATCGGAGCCTTAGGTGAAGGCGACCTTGGGGGCCTGGCGCGCCGCGACGTCCTCGATCTCGTAGAGCTGCGCGGCCTGGAAGTTGAACATGCCGGCGATGAAGACGCTGGGGAAGATCTCGCGCTGGGTGTTGTACGCCATCACCGCGTCGTTGTAGGCCTGGCGCGCGAACGACACCTTGTTCTCGGTGCTGGTCAGCTCCTCGCTCAGCTGCGCCATGGTCTGGTTGGCTTTGAGGTCCGGATAAGCCTCGGCCACCATCATCAGGCGCCCGAGGGTGCCTCCGAGCGTGCCTTCCGCCGCCATCAGCTGCTTCATCGCTCCGGCATCAGTGGGATCCGCGACCGCGCGTCCGTGCGCGGTCATCGCGCCGCTGCGCGCCGCCATCACCGCCTCGAGGGTCTCGCGCTCGTGCTTGATGTAGCCCTTGGCGACCTCGACGAGATTGGGGATGAGGTCGTAGCGCCGCTTCAGCTGGACATCGATCTGCGCGAACGAGTTCTTGAAGCGGTTGCGCAGCGCGACCAGGGCGTTGTAGGCGCCGACGGCCCACAGCGCCGCAATCAGGCCGACCAGGCCGATCGCGCACAGGACGCAGATGAGGATCATCGTCGAGGTCATGCTGGGACTCCTACCGCCTCAGTATGCATGCTCGCGTGGGATTCCGCAATGGTACTCGGCGCGGAATCAGAAGTCGGCAGCAGTGCCAGGGACGGTTGCGGTAGCCGGAGCCGCCGGCGCCGGCGATGACGGTTGGGCGCTCGGCGGCGAGGCCTTCGCGTCCGGCGCGCGCTTGGATTCCATCACCTTCGCCTGGCCCAGATGGATGCGGATGGTGATTCCGAACGGCCCATTGGCCCGCACTTCGCGCGCGAGCAGCTCGCCGCTTCCCGGCGTCGAGGCGCTCAGCGGCCGATAATCCTCGATGGCGATGTCCAGCCCGTCGCCCTGCACCGAACGCAGCAGCACCGGATCTCCCCCGAACCAGCGCGTATCCTTGCCCGAGAGCCCGGCCAGGCGTCCATTGCACCATTGGCGGTGGCCCTGCTCGGCGGGAAGCGCGTACGCCTGGCGGAGCATGCGCCCGAGTGCTGGCAGCGCCTTCTTGAGATCGTCGAGCGCCTGATTGACCTCGTAGCCGTCGGCGGTGCTGGTGAGGTCGGCGAGCTGCAGGCCCTCGTCGCTCATCAGTGCCAGGCGGGCGCGCCCGTCGCCGAGCCCGCGCACCAGCGCGGTGCAGCTCACGCGCTTGCCCGGCAGCACCAGCTCCATCCGTCCCTGGGCGAACCACGGGCCAGTCGGTGCGGCATGCGGAACCTGACCGCGAGCAGCCGGAGGCACCTGCGGCACGCGGACGCCGCAGCTCACGGCAGCGAGCGACGCCGCCAATAGCAGGGACAGCGGCACGATCCCAGACTTGCGCATGGCGCGCGATCTTGAAGGCATGGTCGGCTGGACAACCGCTATCCAGCAAACTCGCCTTCCCTCATGCGCGATCGGCAGCATCCTCCGGGCGCATGACCGATGCCGTCACAGTGGCCGTGTTCGCCGCGCTCGCGCGCCAGCTGCAGATGCCCGAGGACCAGCTGGTCCTCCATCAACGCGAAGGCCTCGACCGCCTCGGCCTCGACAGCCATGGGCTGATGCGCGTGCTACTCGACATCGAGCGCGCGCTCGGCCTGTCGTCCAGCCTCGAGCTCGACGACGCCGCGCTCGAGAATCCGGAGACGCTGGTGGCCGGCGTACTGGCGGCGACGAAAGACCGGTCCGGCGCCTAGCATGCGGTTGCGCCTCTCAGGCACCGATTACTTCCACCAGGTCCTGCACCGCGTGATCGTCGATCACGGGGGCTCTGGCAATCTCGGGCAGATCCGCATCCGCTTGGGCTCCGCCGCCGATGCAGTCGCATTGGCAACAGGCTGGCGGCGCGCCGGCGAAGAGGCGTGGACCCTCGGCGCGCATCTGCGCGCCTCGCTGCGCGGGCCACAGTGGATCGTGCGCGGTCCGGCGCGTCTCGGACTCGAGCAGGGAGCCTCGCTCGAGCGGCTGGCGGTAGACCAGCTGCGCGAAGGCCTTCCCGAGCGCGGCCCGCGCGCCCGGCTCGGCTGCGTGGCGGGAAGCGATCCGGGCATCGTCCTGACCTGGGACCACCGCCTGAGCGATGCGCGCGGCGCGATGGGGCTGGTGGCCGCGCTGCCGGCGCTGGCGGGTGGAGGCCGCCTGCGCGATCCCTGGTGGGCCGCAGGGCATCGCGATACGCCAGGGATGCCCGCCACTGCCGCCGCGCGCGGGTTGCTCGCGCGCGGGGCGGTCGAGCACCTGCGGCCGCACCGCATGGCGCGACTCTGGCGCCCGCCGGTCGCGGCGGCGAATCCCGCGTCCCCGCTCGCCCACGCCGTGCTCGCTCTGGGCCACGAGGAGACCGCGCGCGTGACCGCGCGCCAGCTCGCGGCCAGCGGTCGGATGAGCGAGACGCCGTTCCTGCTCGCGTGTCTCGCTGCCGCCCTCGAGGACCTGGGCGGCATCCGCGGCGACGTGCTCTTCCCGCTCGCCGTCGACTGCCGGCCTCGCCTGCGCGCGCCGCTGGTCGCCAACTGCCACTCGTTCATCTTCCTGCGCGTTCCCGCGGGCCTCGCCAGCCGCGATCTCGGCGAAGCGTCGCGTTTCCTCAAGGAGGCGTATCGCACGTGGGTCGCCGCCGACATGACCACCAAGATGTCCGCGTCGCTGGGATTCTTTCCCTACATCGGCGTGCGCCTCTCGCGCGCCCAGCTCGGTTATTTCAAGGCAGGGGTTGCCGCTAGCTGCCTGGTCGCCAACACCGGTCCCACAGCGCTTCCGGATGCGCTCTTTGGCGGCGAGGTCCTCGGCGTGGATCACGTCGCCGCGGTTCCCGGCATGCCCGGGCTCGCGGCGCTGTTCCATCGCGATCGCCGGGGGCTCGGTGCGGATCTGATCGCTGCCGGGGACGTGGCGCGGGTGATTCCGCCAGAAGCCTTGGCGGGCCGTCTGCGCCACCACCTGCTCGAGCGCGCGTTCGTCGGATGTCCGGCGTGACCTCGTCCATCGGCTCCTCGGGAAGGACGGTGGCGGTTATCGGTGGTGGCGTCGCTGGCTGTGCGGCCGCGGTCGCCGCCGCCGAGGCCGGTGCCAGGGTAGTGCTCATCGAGGCTTCGCATCATCTCGGCGGTGTCGCGGCGCGTGGCGAACACCGCACGCTGTGCGGGCTGGCGCCCATCGATGCGCCGGAGCCCGTGCTGCTCGAGCCAGGACTCACTGGCGCGTGGATCCCGGCCATCGCGATCGGTGAGCCGTTCCACCAGGGCCGGGTGTGGTTGTGGACGACGCATGCGCGCGCGCTGCAGGATGGTCTGGCCGCGCGTCTCTCCGGCGCTGGCGTCGAGGTGGTGCGTGGTCAGGCCGTTGGCGGTGTCGAGACGCACGCCGGCCGCATCGTATCCGTGCGTGCAGGCGCGGACCTGGAGGTGCACTCAGTGGTCGACGCGAGCGGATCCGGAGCCCTGGCTCGCCTGCTCGGCCTGCCGCTCGCCCCGCCGAGCCAATGGTCGTCGTTCCGCGCGACGATCTCCGCGGATATCGGCGCCGGCGCGGCCGCGCGCGTGCGCGCGCTGTCGATCGCGCAGGTCGCCTCGGGCGGCTCGGCGGCGCTGGCGTTGACGCCGCTGCCTGGACCGCGCGCCTGGCAGCTGTCGCTCGACTGCCAGCGCGGCACGCCAGTCCGGGCGGCGGCCGAAACGGTCGAGCGCATCGCCACGGCGCTCGGCGCGGTGGTCGAGGGCATGGCCCTCGCCGTCGCCGATCGCGACGAGGGTCGTCCACTCGGAGCCATGTCGCTCGAGCAGTTGTTCGCCTGTGATGAGCGCGGCCTGTGCTGGGCCGCGTGGCCACGCGAAGAGCATCGGCCCGACGGCGTCGCGTGGACCTGGCCACCTGGTGATCGCCATGGGGTGCCCGAGCGCGCGACGCGCATCGCCGGTGCTCCGGACAACTGCTGGTTCGTCGGTAAGGCGATGCCAGTCGAGCTCGAGGCGGCGGCGGCACTGCGCGTCACCGGTACCTGCCTAGCTGTGGGAGCCGCGGTGGGCCGGTTGGCGGCGACGTAGCCGTCTTGACGATCAACTGGTCGCAAGCATCTGGTCGCCGGTCCAAAGCGCGGTGCCAGGCTTGCCGTGGGCTGGCGATCCGATGTGCTGCGCATCATGAGCGCCCTGGTCACCGATGCCCTGTTCCGCCATGCTGCGGATCGGCCGGGCGTGCTCGCGGCCGCTGACGCATCGACCCGCCGCACCTGGAGCGAACTAGCTGCGGAGGTCTCGTCCACGGCCGCGGAACTGTCTATCCAGGGCTTGCGTCCCGGTGATCGTGTGGCGCTGTGTGCGCCCGATGGCGTGCCCGCGCTGGTCGTCGCGCTCGCGGTACTGCACGCCGGGGGCGTCCACGCCCCGGTCGACCACACCCTCGCCGAGCCCGAGATAGCGCGGCTGATCGCGGTGCTGCGGACGCCGTGGGCGATCTCGCTCGACAGCCGGAAGCCGAAGAGCACTCAGCCCGATCTCGGCGTGCGGTTGCGCGCGACGGGCGAGTCGTCGGGCCCGGATCCGCTCGGACCTGGCGCCAGCGCGTTCGTCCGGCTTTCCAGCGGCACCACCGGATCGGCCAAGGGCGTGCTGCTGAGCCACGCGACGATCCTGGAGCGCGTCGCCGCGGCGAACCAGGGCCTGCGCCTGGGTCCTGACGATCGCGTGCTGTGGATGCTGCCCATGGCCTATCATTTCGCCGTGTCGATCCTGCTCTACCTGCAGCAGGGAGCCGCGGTGGTCTTCGGCAACAGCCTGCGCGCCAGCACGTCAGCGGCCATCGCTCGCGCCGAGGAGGTGACATTCGCGTACGTCAGCCCCTACCATGTGCGGCGCTTCGCAGAACTGAAGCCGGGCGACGATCTCCCGCCGACACTCGCGCGCGTGGTGTCGACGACCACCGCCTTGGACGCGGGCGCCGCCGAGGCCTTCCGCGTCCGCCACGGACTCGGCGTGCGCCAGGGCTTGGGCATCATCGAGGTCGGTCTCCCATTCCTCAGCGATGGCAGCGTGGGCGAGCGGCCGGGTGAACTCGGCTGTCCGCTACCGGCTTACCGCGTGGCGATCCTCAGCGCGGCCGGCGGATCATCACCGGTCGAGACGCCCGCCGGCGAGACCGGAGAGCTCGCGATCGCGGGCCCAGGGCTGTTCGATGCCTACCTCGAACCGTGGCGCCCGCGCGCGGCCGTGCTCGATGGCGGATACTTCCGCACCGGCGATCTCGCGGCGCGCGATGTGGATGGCCGGGTGCGCCTGCTCGGCCGCTGCAAGGACGTGATCAACGTCGGCGGCGTGAAGGTGTTTCCGCTCGAGGTCGAGAGCGTGCTCGACGCGCATCCGCGGGTGGTCGCCAGCCGGGTGCGTGCGGCGCCCGACGAGCGTCTCGGCGAACTCGTCCATGCCGAGGTCCAGGTGTGCCCAGGAGAGTCCGGCAGCCGACTGATCAGCGAACTCGAGGACTGGTGCGCCGCGAGATTGGCGCCGCTGAAGCGGCCTGCTCGCATCACGGTGGTGGACAGCCTGCCCACCACCGCGAGCGGCAAGGTCATGCGCCCAGGTTGACCGGTCAGGGCGCCGGTTGCGCCGCGGGCTGGGCGGATGCATCCGCCGGCGTGGGAGCTGGAGCCGACGGTTGGGTTGCCGCATCGCTCGCTGCCGGGGCCGTGGTGGGATCGGTCGCCGGAACCGCAGTCGGCGTGGGAGTGACCGCGGCGGCGGGCGTTGCGGGGACGGGCGTTGACGGGGCTGGGGTCGTGGCGCTCGCTGCCGGGGCGGCGGGCACCGCAGGCGTCACGACGGGCGCGGCCGGAGCCACCGCCGGCTTGACGCCCCAGGGGTTCTTGAGCGATTTCACGGTCTGACCCGCCTGCGTCGCGGTGGATGCGGCCTGGTTCACCGCCGCGGCGGCGGGAGCGGCGGGCTTCGCGGGCTGGGTGGTGGTCGCTGGAGCGGCCGGCTGCGTGCCGGTGGTTCCCAGAGCGTCTACGGCGTTGGCCGCGGCTCCGCTGAGCTGCTCGCTGCCTTGCTTCAGTTTGTCGCCGCCCTGCTGCAGCTTGGCGCCAGCATCCTTCGAGGTGTTGAGCGTGGCATCGACGGTGGCCTGGGCGGCCTGGCCAGCGGCGGCCTTCGTCTCGCTGGCATTCTCGCCGAGCTTGGCGGCGGCATCAGTGGCGACCGTGCTCGCGGCTTGTGGCAGCTCGCCCACCTGCTGGGTCGCACCAGTCGCGAGGTCCTTGACTTGGTTGCTGGCATCGCCGGCAGCGGCCTTGGCCTTGCCCGAGAGATCCTGCGCGGCCTGGGTCGCCTGCAGCTTCAGTTCCTGGCCCTTCGCTTTGGCGGAGTCGATGGCGTCGTTGGCGGCGTCCTTGGCCTGGTCGGTCATCGACTTGGACGGCGCTTCCACCGGCGCGGCGAGCGGAGCAGGTGAGGTATTGGCGGCGGAATCGGCCTTGGGTGCAGCCGGAGCCGGGCGATTGGCGAAGAACAGTCCCAGGCCGATGGCCAGGGCGAGGACGAGCACGACGAGGACGAGGGCGCGGGCTGACATGGGACCTCCTGGGTGGGGCAGAGGCTACGGCGAGACGCTCGCCGGACCATCGGCAAGCGGCACTCGCTTCGGCAAGGGCGGCCCGCTCTGACGAGGGCTGATCATGGGGAAGCAGGGCCGGGATGCCGGCGGCGGAAGAAGAGCGACAACGACGGGGTGATGAGCAGGCACGAGATCAGGCAGAAGGTCATGCCCAGCGCCAGCACGCGGCCCATGGCCGAGATCATCGGATGGCTGGCGTTCACCAGCGAGATCACGCCCGCGATGGTGGTGATGGATGCGACCAGCACCGGCGACAGGGTCTCGGCCTCGGGATGCTCGGACAGGAACACGGCGCTGTCGATGCCGATGCCGGCGACGAATGCCGCCGCCAGCACCGCGAACGGCGTCAGCGCCACGTCCATCCAACCGAGCAGGCCGAACGTCCAGACCAGTGCGAGCAGCGAAGGCAGGAGCTGCGCCGTCACCTTGCGCCAGTCGCGTTCGATGGCGAACACCAGCAGCACGATCAGCACCAGGATGGCGAGTCCCCTCGAAGCGAGATCGGACTGGACGACGGCGACCAGGTGCGAGCCGATGTGCTCGCGCTGCGCCACCCACACCTCGGGATGCTGGGCGAGCGCGGCATGAACGGTCGCGACCTCGGTCTTGGCCAGCTTCCCCAACGGCAGCGCCACCTGCCAGACGCCGTCGGCGCGGCCCACATAGGTGTCGATGAGCTTGGCGATCGGGGTGTCGGCCCAGGTGTCGAAGACGAGCGGAGGAAAGGCCACCGGGTCGACGGGGCGATAGCGCGCCAGGCTCGGCGCGAAGGCCTCGGCGCGCATGCCCACGGCCTTGGCGGCGATGCCCAGGTTGGCGGCGAACGGGTCCGCGTGCGTCGACCAGAAGGCGTTCCAGGCCGCCATCCGACGCGCCTGCTCGGCGCGCGACGGCAGCAGGTGCTCGATCGGCGTGGGCTCGCGGCCGATGCCGGCGCGCGCCGCACTGGTGCGTTCGAGCACGGTGTCGAGATCGTCGGCGGTACTGACCAGGAAATCGGAGGAGCGGTATTCGCCGCTCCAGCGCTCCTCGAACGACTTGAGCACTTCCCAGCTCTCCGGTTTGCTGCCATCGTATTTCCGGAGGTCCTCGTTCATGCGCGTCTTGGCCAATCCCGGAACCAGGGCGGCGGTGATCAGCGCGGTCAGCAACCAGTTGGCACGGGGCCAGCGTTGCACCAGGACCAGCAGGGGCCGGCTGACGCGCAGCCACGGATCGTGGGGCTTCAGGTGCGGCAGCAGGCGCGGCACCAGGAAGAGCGCGGTCACGAGCGAGGCGGCGAGTCCGCCGATGACCATGGTGGCGATGCAACGCAGTCCGGGCACCGAGCTCGTGAACAGGACGCCGAAGGCCACCGTGGTGGTGACAAAGGTCAGTAGCAGGGGTTTGCGCAGGTCGCCTCCGTGTCCTGAGCGGACTCCGACCACCACGTGCTGGCCCGCATCCACCGCCACGCCGAGGATCGCCGCGCAGAAACCCAGGATCGGCAGCGGCAGCACCTGTCCGCTGAGCACCACCGCGGCGACGCTGCCCGCCATGCCCATCAGCGCCGGCACGTGCATGGCGATCAACGCGCGCACGTTGGGGATCAGCGAGTAGAGCAGCACCATGATCAGCACCACGCTGATGCCGATCGACGAGCCGAGATCGCTCTTCACGGCCGCCATGTTCTCGCGGAAATGACGATAGCTGCCGATGCCCTCGAGGCGGACTCCGGCCACGGCCGCGCGCGCCTGCGCGGCATCGATGGTCTCCATCAGGCGGTTGGTCTTGTCCATCTCGCCCGGATCGAAGGGCACCGCCATCACCAGCAGGGCGTAGCGCTCGTCCTTGATCATCAGCGGGCCGTCCGTCCGCGAGCCGCCGAGCCCCTTCTGCAGGGTATTGCCGGTGCCAGCGGCGAGTGCGAGGACGTCTTGGCGCGCGAGCGTCGCCAGGAAGGAATCCTCGGGACGGGACACGCGCGCTTTCAGCGCCTCGAGGCGCTCCTGCAGCGCCGTGGTGGCCAACTGGGGCTCGAGCGCCGCGAGCTCCTCGGGCGTCACCAGCTCAGGAAGGTGGCTCTCGATGATGTCGGCGGCGCGGAAGATCGAATCGGGATCGCCGTTGGCGAGCGGCTTGAGGCCCATCGGCTCGAGCTCGCGGTCGAGCGCCAGCAGCTCGCGCTCGGCGGCAGGCAGCGCCGCGGAGTCGGCCACCGTCGCCTCGATCGCCATCAACTTGGCCGCGCGCTGGCGCGAGAAGAAATCCATCTCGCGGGTGAACGCCGGGTCGTTGCGCGGCAGCATGGTGGCGAGATCGGTGGAGATGTTCACCCGCCACGCGATGGCGGTGAGGATGCCCAGCGCCAGCAGGCCGATCAGTATCGCGAGCAACCGGTTCCGGAGCGTCTGCACCGGCTGGTACGCATGCGCTTGGCCGTCGGGCTCGGCGGGGACCGCCGGCGGCGGAGGGTTGTCCATGGTCACGGGCCGGCGAAGCGCGCGGCCGGGAGCTCGATGCCGGTCTGGGGTTCGCTGAAGACGTAGGTGGTCTCGTCGCCGCCATTGGCGACCAGCGACATGCGCGCGGGTGCGGTGAAGTCGTCGCGGAAGGTCAGCTGGATGTGGTCGATGTACTTGGCGAGGTCCTTCGACTTCGGCTTCATGATCATGGTCGGTTTGCCGGTGGCGTCGGGTTCGAGATCGAAGGCCTTCTTCAGGCCTGACCAATCGCCGCTGACGAACGCCTGCATCTGGTCCTGGAAGGATTTCAGGTTCGGGTCCTTGGCACCCGAGGCCTCCTCCTTCCCTTCGGCGCCCCAGCGGCGGATCTTGCCATTGGCGAAGATCAGCACCGACTTGCCGGTGAACTCCCAGCGCACCGCGGACTGCGGCTTGCTGATCTCGATGACGCCGGCGCTGATGATCGGCTCCTCCATGATCGCCAGGTGTTTCTCCTGGGTGAATGGCAGGCGCACGGTGGCGATGTCCTTGGCGCCGGCGGCGACCTTGGCAAGGAATTCGTCGGCGGTGAGGGGAGCAGTCGCCGCGGCTGGAGTGGCGGCGGGCACCGCAGGAGCGTCGGTGGTGGAGGTAGCCGGCGCAGGCTCGGCGGCGCCGAGTCCCGCCGCGAGCAGTACGTAAAGCATCGCGGCCAGCAGGGAATGGATCGTGAGTCTGCCCATGGTGGTCCCCAGGGTATGCGCGTCCGGTGCCGAGCCAACGCTAGCGGCCTCGCGGCGAACAGTCCGGCCTGTGATGAAGGTCGAGGGCGCGCTCAGCGTTCCGCCCGCGGGCCGAGCCACATTTCGAGGACATGGCGATGCTCGACCTCGCGCAGCTGCACCGGCTCGGGTTGGTCGTAGGGGATGGCGGTCATCAGGCAGCATGGCCACCAGGCTCCGAGCGCGTCAGGGGCGCGGACCCGCCGCTGGCCCGTCGCCAGCTGGGCGAGCAGGCGTTCGTCCTCGGCGAGGATTGCTCCGCCATCGTAGCAGACCTGAGCGGGATGGCTGCCGAGTCGGATCTCACGCCCGGGTCCGGCTCCCGGTTCGAGCAGGCAGGCCGCGGCGCCGTCGCCGATCGGCCACGGGCTGGCGCTGAGGCGACCGACGGTGTCGCGGCTCCAGGGTACATGCTTGTCCCCGATCACCGCCAGCACCGCAGGCGCGCGCCCGGCCGCGAGCATCAGGTGCGCCCAGCGCAGCGCCGCCAACCCACCGGTCCCGCCTTGGCTAAGCGTGGTGCACGGGCCATGGAGCTTCAGGACCTCGCCGATGACCCCGGCGCTCGAATTGTGCACCGAGGTGGTGAATGGCGTCGGGCTGGCGCTGGCGTCGCCGAACGAGGCGATGGAGTTGATGAAGCGCAGGGTCGAGTCGACGCTGCCATAACTGTTGGCGACCACCACCGCGGTGTCCGGGTCGAGTGCCCCACCTTGCCCGATCACGCCCTCGACCACCGCGCAGGCCACGCGGTTGAGCACGTCGAGCCGCCGGCGTTGGCCGCCCTGGACCCACGCCGGCCATTCGGGCAGGGACTCGCCATGGAACGCACAGAACCGCGTCAGGCGCATCGCTCGGCCTTGCCGAAGATGATCGCGGCGTTGACGCCGCCGAAGGCGAGGGTGGTCGAGCATACGACATCGACCTTCGCCGCACGCCGCGCGCGCACCACCTCGATGCCGTCGATGCCGGTGCCGGATTCGGCGCCAGCGCTCGGGAACAGCGCCTGCTCGCGCAAGGCCAGGCAGCAGCCCACCGCCTCGATCGCGGCGCACGCACCCATGGTGTGTCCATAGGTGCGCTTCCACGACGCCGTCGGAATCGCTCCGAAGGTGCGCGCCAGCACCGCGCTCTCGCAATCGTCGTTGTCGCGCGTGCCGGTACCGTGCGCGTTGACGTAGTCGACATCCCCGGAGGCGACACCGGCGTCCGCCAGGCTGTCGGCGAGCGCGCGCTCGAGCTGGGTCCCCGCCGGATCCGGCGAGGTGACGTGGTAGCCATCGGCGCGCAGGCCCCAACCGAGCACGCTGGCGAGCACCGTGGCGCCGCGTCGGCGCGCATGATCGGGATCCTCGATAAGCAAGGCGGCGGCGCCCTCGCCCAGGCTCATGCCCTGGCGCTCGCGGATCAGCGGACGGCAGCCGTCGGGATCGACCAGCTGCAGGCTGGTGAAGCCCGCCATGGTGACGCGCGTCATCGCGTCAGCACCTACCACCAGCACCCATGGGCACGAACCCGAGCGCACCAGCTCCATGGCTTCCACGATCGCCGCGGCGGCGGAGGCGCAGGCGACGCTGTGGGTGCTCTGAACGCCACCGCAGCGGCCAAGCCGCGCGACCGCCTGGGTAGTGCGATGCGCCTGTTGGCGGCGGTAGGCGAGCGATGTCGCGTCGGGGCCCAGCGTCAGGTACTCGTGCTCGCTTTCGGGCAGTCCGGCGGTGCAGGTGCCGACCACCACGCCCATGTCGCCGCGCCGATCGGCTGGGACGCGCGCCGCGCGCAGCGCCTCGCGCGCCGCGGCGACAGCCAGCGCGGCGGTGCGGCTCGGCACGTGCGGAAGCGGCGCGCAGACCCGACCGATCGGCACCTTCAGCGACAGCGGCAGCCGTGGATCGTCGCGTCGCGACAGCCCGCAGGCGGCCGAGGATAGCGCCTGCAGCTGGCACTCGATGCCCATGCCGGGGGCGCCGACGCAGCCGAGCCCGGTGATCGCGAGCGGTTTGGGACCTCGGGCGTACGCCATGCTCAGGCTGATCCAGGCGAGGCGCCGACCGGCACCCGCCAACCAGTGAGCGCGACCACCCGCTGCTCGACCATGCGGGCGATGGCGTCGAGCGACACCGTGGGCACGCCATGGCGCCGTGCGCTTCGCTGCAGCTCGCCAAGGATGTGCGGGAGCTCGCCGGTGTCGCGCAGCACCGATGGGCGATGGGCTCCTACGCGCTCGAAGAAGGCGCTCGCGCGCTCCTCGATGCCGCGCGGGATGTCCACGCCATGCGCCGCCGCGACGATTGCGCCTTCAGTGGTGGCCCGCAGCGTCAGTTCACGCATGCGCTGGTCGGCCCACACCGCGCCCATGCCCATGCCGGTGGCCAGGCAGAGGGGGCCGACGGTGGCATTGAGGATGGCTTTCTCCCACTGGGCGGGGCGCGCGTCGTCGAGCACCTCGATGATCAGGCCCGTGTCGCTCCATCGCGCGAGGATCGGCTCCCAGGCCTTCCCTGGGCGCGCCAGCACCACGCGTGGACGCGGCCCGACCGCTTCGATCACGCCATCGCCTCCGACGTCGAGCGCGAAGAAGCAGACCACGACCGCGCGCGGCTGGCCCAGGCCGTTCTGAGCGGCGAGCGCATCGGACGGCAGATCCGCCCACGGGGTGCGATGCACGCGCGTGGCGATCAGCAGCGCGGGAGCCGGTGAGGCGTTCGAGGTGGAGGCATTGGGAAACCTCGCCTGCCTGGGTCGCCAATCAACCACTCCGGACGGCAGGCGGACGCGCGTAGCGCGGATCAAGCCCGAGGGGCCGACGTAGGCGAGTTCGGCGGCGCCGGCGGCGCCGAGGTACGAGCCGACAAGTCCCGGGCCGAATACCGCGTAGGACACGGGAATGGTCTCGTCGGATGAGCTGGGCGCGGGTGGCATGGCGTTAGGAAGGTCCACCGAGCGCGGCGGTCCCCCATGGTACGACCGATGGTGTCTCGGCAAGCCGCCCTTGGTGATGACAATGCCATAAGGGTTGTACCGTCGAGCACGTGGCAAACCGCGCCCAGCAATCCGCCAGACGAGCGTGGAGAGGCCGCACCCTCGGTGGCGCATGGCTGTTCCGCTCGTGCGCCGCGCTGCTGCCCGTGGTCGGCGTCTCCGGGGCATGGCTCGGGAGCTTCGTCATCGGCGGCTGCTTCGTCCTGTGCGGGGGTCGCCGCCAATACGGCATGATCGCGTACTGGCGTCGCCTCAGGCCCGGCGCCGGGAGGGTCCTGCTGCTGATCCTGTGCTGGCGCCATTTCGCCAGTTTCGGACGCATCCTCTGCGATCGGCTGTTGGTGTTCCTGAAGCCCGATGGCTTCCGGCTGGATTCCGCTGGCCGAGACGAGGCGCGCCAAGGACTGATGAACGGCGGAGGCGGCATCTTGCTGTCCGCGCACATCGGCAATTGGGACCTGTCGAGCTACTGGCTGAAGAGCTCCATCGCCAACGACCGTGATGTGCACGTGGTGATGATCCGAGACGACGATCCACGCGTGCAGGCGTTCGTTGACGAGCGCATGCGCGGCTCGCGCATCACGGTCATCGATCCGCGCGATGGCTTGAACGCGTCGCTCGCGATCGCCAAGGCGCTGCGCGGTGGCCATGTGGTATGCATGCTCGGCGACCGCGTGCTCGGCGACCAGGCATCGATCACGGTACCGTTCATGGGCGGGATGGCGCGCTTCCCGCTCGGTCCATTCCAGACCGCGGCGATCCTGCAGGTCCCGATCTACGTGAGCTTCCTGATCAAGACCAGCGAACGCTCGTACCGGCTCGAGATCGACGAGCCATGGCGCATCTGCCGGCCGGCGGGCGCGATCGAACGCGTCGAGCATATCGAGCGGGCGGTCACGCGGTGGGCGCGGCGGCTGGAATTGCAGGCGCGGCGGTGGCCGATGCAGTGGCACAACTTCTTCGATTTTTTGTTGGGGAGCTACGGCCCCCCAACATCGCGCTCCGCGCTGCTCCCCAGGAAGCAACGGGAAGGGCGGGGTAGGGACGCGGCCTGAGAAGGCGCGTCCTGACCACGGGAGCCCCTTTCGCGGTTTGATGAGGAGTTGGCGGCGTTAGGGTGCGGGCATGTTCGATCCTAGTGCACGACCGTTCTGTGATCCTGGAACGCCGGCGACGTGGATCAGGCCGCGCAGCGTGCGGATCACGCATGTCGATCTGGATGTGACCATCGATCTAGAAGCGCGCAGGATAGAGGGAACGGTGACGCACCGCTGCGAGATCATCGCCGGTGCGCGGACACCGCTCGAGCTCGACCAGCACGATCTCGAGATCCGCTCGGTAGACGTCGATGGCGTGGCGGTAGCGTATAGCGTCGCCGATGAACGCGTCGTGATCGCGCTTCCCGTGGGAGCTGGCCTCGCCGAGGTGCGGGTGGCGTTCGCCGCGGATCATCCGGCCAAGGGCATGTTCTTCGTACCTGCTGATCAGACGCGACGGCAGGTGGCGATGTGCTGGACCCAAGGAGCGATGGAGGACCATTCGCACTGGTTCCCGTGCTTCGACAGCCCGAACAACCTCGCGACCTACCGCATCGCGGTGCGCCATCGCACCGCGCTGGTCGCGGTGGCGAACGGGCGTCTCGAATCGAAGGCGCCCGTTGGCGATGGTTGGACGCGTACGGTGTACGTGCAGACGAAGCCGCACGTCCTCTATTTGCTGAACATCGTGGTCGGCGAGTTCGTCGAGGCGGTGGACACCTCTGGCCCGGTGCCGATCTCGCACTGGCTGCCGCGTGGCCGCGAGGCCGATGCCGCGGCGATGTTCCGCTCCACCGCCTTCGCCATCCGCTGGCTATCGGAGTACACCGGCGTGCCCTATGCCTGGGATCGCTACGGCCATGTGGTGGTGCATCGCTTCATGTGGGGCGGCATGGAGAACACCACGCTCACCACCATCACCGATCGCGTGCTGATGGATGCCGCCACGCAGGAACGCGAGGACATCGATTGCGACAGCCTGGTGATCCACGAGCTCGTTCATCAGTGGTACGGCGATCTGCTGACCATGAAGGCGTGGTCCGACATCTGGCTCAACGAGAGCTTCGCGACCTATCTCGAGGCGCGCGGCACCTCGGCTTGGATCGCGCACCATGCCGCGAACGGCGATCCCCGGCGCGAAGCCGACGAGCTCAGCCTGCACCTGTGGGTGAACCGCCGGAATTATCTCGACGAGGATCAGGGACGGTACCGACGCGCGCTGGTCACCAACCGCTACGCCGACGCCTACGAACTCTTCGATCGCGTCGCCTACGAGAAGGGCAGCATGGTGCTGCACCACCTCGCCCGGATCCTGGGCGAGGAGCGGTTCCGCGCGGTATTGAAGCTGTACACCTCGCGCCATGCCCACGACCTGGTCGAAACCGCCGACTTCCGCCAGGCCATCGAGGATGCGACCGGCGAGCCGATGGACTGGTTCTTCGCGCAGTGGGTCGAGCGTCCGGGCCATCCGACCCTGAAGGTGCGCAGTCGCCATGACCCCGTCCGCGGCGTGCTCACGGTCGAGATCGAACAGACGCAGGCGTCATCGGCACCGGCTCCCGAGCAGGCCGACAAGACCTACCGCATCCCGATCGATGTCTGCTGGGCTGCCGGTCCCGTGCCCGGCGTGGCGTCCGGCGTGCTCGAACAGCGCCGCGTAGAGCTGGTCCGAGCCCGTGAATCGCTGGTCTTCCCATGCGCCATCGCCCCCGCATGGGTCGCGGTCGATCCCGATGGCGAGGTGCTGGCCGAATGGGACGAGGATGCCGAGGCGGCGCCCTTGATCGCGCGCCTCGCGGATCCGCGCGTGGGCCCCACCGGACGGGCCCGCGCAGCGGTCGCGCTCGCGGCCAAGCATCCGTCACCGAAGGTCGTCGAGGCCCTGGCGGCGGTATCCGCCGATGCCTCCGCGCCCGAGCTGGTGCGCGGCGAGGCGCTCGCGGCGCTCGGGGGCATGCGTGCGCCGAGCGCCTCCGTGGCCTTGCGCGCCGTCGCTGATTCCCCGATGCCACCCCGCCTGCGTCGCGTGCTGGCGCGCACCCTCGGCCGTTTCCGTAGCGTGGACGGGGCCGAAGGTCTGGCCACCTGGCTGATCGAGCGCGGCGATGCGGAGCAGAGCCTGCTGACCGCCGGAGAGTTCTTCGCGGCGCGCGGCGCGATCGAGCATCCTGGTGCGCCGCCGCTCCTGCGCGCGCGCATGAAACGAGAGAGCTGGAACCAGCGCTTGCGCGCGGCATGCGTGCGCGGCCTGGGCGCCTGCGGCGAAGCCGCGGCGCTCGACGACGTGCTCGGCGTGCTCGGCGACCCCGGCGAATTCGAGGGGGTGGTGGTCGCCGCCTGCGCCGCGGCGGGCTCCTTGGGAGCGCGCCACCTGATCGCGCGCGATCGCGTACGTCGCGCGCTCGAGCGGCTCCTGGATGCCGAGGGCCTGCACGTGCGCGCCGCGGCGGCGAACGGCCTGGCGGCGCTGGGCGACGCGCAGGCGCGTGGCGCGCTGTCGGCGCGGCTGGGACGCGAGATATTCGGCAATGTGCGCCGCGTACTGCGCGAGGCGCTCGACGAGCTCGGCAAGGCGGCGGCGATCACCACCGCCACGGCCGAGTTGGCGAAGAAGGTCGACGAGGGCGAGCAGGCGCGCAAGGGGCTCGAATTGCGCCTCGAAGTGCTCGAGAAACGGCTCGACGCCGGCAAGGAGGGATGAGCGCCGTCAGTGCCCTCTCCGTTGCGGACTACGCTACGGACTACGCTACGGATTACGCCACGGGCATCAGGGACGGGGATCTTCGAGCTTGCGCACGGGAGTCAGGCGAACGCGGCTGCTGAGCTGGCCCAGCTCGATGGTGCGGATGCCGAGGAAGCGCTGGACCCAGGCGTTGTCGGAGGCGGAGATCTCTGCGGGAGTGCCTACCGCCACCACGCGTCCCTGGTCAAGCATGATCAGACGGTCCGAGATCGCGAGCGCGCTGCGGATGTCGTGCGTGACCACCAGCGAGGTCACCTGCGACTTCGCGCGCAGTCGCAGGATGATCTTGTTGATGACGTCGGTGGTGAGGGGGTCGAGCCCAGTGGTCGGCTCGTCGTAGAGGATGATGCTGGGAGCGCCGATGATCGCGCGCGCCAGGCCGACGCGCTTCTGCATGCCGCCAGAAAGCTCGGATGGGAACTTGTCGATGGCGTCGGCGAGACCGACCGCGTCGAGGCGGTCGAGCACGGTCTTGCGGATCTCGCCCTCGGGCAGGCGGCGCTGGTAGAGGGAGAAGCCGACGTTCTCGAGCACGCTCAACGAATCGAACAGCGCCGCCCCCTGGAAGACATAGCCCATCGCCTTGCGCGCCTCGAGGCGCTCGTGCTCGGCCAACGAGTGGAGGTCTTGGCCATGGACCGTGACCTTGCCCGAATCGGGATCGAGCAGGGCGATGATGGTCTTCAGCAGCACGCTCTTACCGGTCCCCGAGCGGCCGAGGATCGACACGGTCTCGCCCGCCTGGACCGAGAAGCTGACGCCATCGAGCACGGTGTTGGTGTCGAAGCGCTTGACCAGGTCCTCGACCACGATCGCGGGATCGCTCATGGGAACAGCGTCCGAGGTGCGGCGTCCGAGGTCGGACGGTGGAGAGGGACCGTGGTCCAGCGTCCGTGGTCCATCGTCGGACCGCGAGCAGACAGCGACCGATAGGGGTGCATGGCAGTCCGCTGGCGACGGCGGACGATGGACGACACGCGACGGACGTTGCTGGTCCGCTGTCGACGACGGACGTTTCCGCTCATGCGCCGGTCCTGGATTCCAACAGCTTGCGCAGCGGTTTTTCGGGGGCGTTGAAGTTCGGCTGGAGCATGCTCAGTACCGGATGCCCGGCGCTGAGCGTGCAGGCGTCGAACTCGTCGCTACCAGCCTTGGCCACCCATTCGCCATGCAGGCGCCAGGCGACGCGGTCCTTGCCGTCGCGAGTGGGCTTGTAGCTCTCCATGAATCCCGAATGGCCGTGCGCGGCGAGCTTCGGCTCGAGCCAGCGAGAGGAGGGGGTGGATGGAACGTTGATGTTGAGCACCTGGCCCCTGAAATCGCTGCGTCCCGCAACGCGGGCCGCCCATCCGGCGGCGAATTCGGCGGCGTCGGTGAAGGATCCATCGCCGCGATCACGGCTCACCGCCATCGCCGCGAAGCCCTCAACGGCGGCTTCGAGGGCTGCGCCCACCGTGCCGCTGTAGAAGATGCTGCGGCCGACGTTCGGCCCGTCGTTGACCCCGCTGACCACCAACTCGGGCCGTTCGTGACAGAGGGTGGTCAGTGCGAGCTTCACGCAATCGGCGGGCGTGCCATCGATGGCGAAGCCGAAGAAGTCGGCGTCGCGCCGCGCGGTGACCACCAGGCCACGGTTCAAGGTGATGGCATGGCTCTGGCCGGATCGCTCCTGCGTCGGCGCCACCGCCAGAACCGGCTGCGCGCAACGCGCGCGCAGCGCGCGGTACATGGAACGCATGCCAGGCGCGTCGATGCCGTCGTCGTTGATCAGGAGGATCATGGGTGTTGTGTGGTCAATGGCGTGTGGTGTATGGTGGGAGTGAATGTGAGCAGTTCGGGAAGCTCGGGGGCTCTTGTTTCCTGGCTGTCCACCGAACACCAGACACTACCCGCCAAACACCTCATTCCGTGGCCACGCCGTAGCTCTCGAGCTTGCGATAGAGGGTCTTCAGGCCGATCTGCAATTGGCGTGCCGCCTTGCTCTTGTTGCCGCCGCATTGGGTGAGCGTGGCCAGGATGAGGCGGCGTTCGACCTCGTCCACCGGCAGGCCGACCAGCGCGCGCACCGCTTCGTCGGGAGTGACCGGCGCTCGCGGCGCGTAATCGGCCACGAAGGTCGGCGAGGTGGTCGTGGCCGTGGGCATGGTGGCGAAGGATGACGGCTGGGAGGACTGCTGCTCGTGCTGGAAGCCTTCGGCTTCGATCATCGTGCCGCTGGTCATCACGTACAGCTTCTCGATGGTGTTCTCGAGCTCACGGACGTTGCCGGGCCAGTCCTGCCGGCGCAGCGCCTGGAGGAATCCCTCGGAGAGGTCCTTCTTCTGGTGGTGGCGGCGGTTGAGTCGGTCAAGGAAGGCCTTGGCCAGGAGCGGGATGTCCTCGCGGCGCTCGCGCAGCGGTGGCACCTGGACGTTCACCACGTTGAGGCGGAAGTAGAGGTCCATGCGGAAGCGGTTGGCCAGCACCTCGCCCTTGAGGTTGCGGTTGGTCGCGCACACCAGGCGCACGTCGGACTTCATCGGGGTGTTGCCGCCGACGCGGGTGAAGCTGCCGTCCTGCAGCACGCGCAGCAGCTTGACCTGGCTGTCGAGCGGCATCTCGCCGATCTCGTCGAGGAACAGCGTGCCGGTGTCGGCGTACTCGAACTTCCCTTTCTTCTGCTGTACCGCACCGGTGAAGGCGCCGCGTTCGTGGCCGAACAGCTCGCTCTCGAGCAGGTCTCGAGGCAGCGCCGCGGTGTTGATCTTGACGTAGGGCTGGCTCGAACGGTTCGAGAGCGCGTGCACGGCATCGGCCACCAGCTCCTTGCCGGTGCCGCTCTCGCCTTCGATCAGCACGGTGGCGTCGGACGCCGCCACCTGCTTGATCAGCGCCTTCACCTGGCGGATCGCATTCGAAGTGCCGACGATGCGATCGAGAGCCTCGTCGTAGCCGAGTTCGCGGCGCAGCGCGCGGTTCTCGTGGTTGGCGTTCGCCATGCGCACGCCGCTCTCGATGGTCGCCTTCAAACGGGCCAGATCGACGGGCTTGGTCAGGTAGTTGAACGCGCCCTGCTTGATCGCAGCCACCGCGGTCTCTTCGTTGCCGTGACCGGTGATGAGGATCCACGGGACCTGGCCGTGCCGCTCGTGCGCCAGCTCCATGGTCGCCAGGCCGTCGAGGTTGGGCAGCTTGAGATCGCAGAGCACCGCGTCGACCGCGGCGGCGCCCATCTTGGCGAGGCCTTCCTCGCCGCTCGCCGCGCTGATCACGGTGTGTCCCTCCGCCGAGAGCACGTCGGCGTAGGTCTCGCGGTTGGTCGGGTTGTCATCGATGACGAGGATGTTGGCCATGTTATCCGTCCGTGGTCCGTGGTCCGCTGACGGATGATCCGTCGTCCGTGGTCCGTGGTCCGTCGCCGACGGCGGGTCGCTTGGGCATGCGGGGCTTCTTCTGTCGCGATCCGCGCTCCGACGGTGGGCGGCGGACGACTGCTGACGCACGCTCCCTCTCAGACGACGGACGACGGACGACGGACGACGGACGCTCCTCGTCGCGAACCGTCGCCTCCGCCTCGGGTAACGGCAATTCGGTGAGCGGCCGCGCCGGACCGAGCGGGGTAGGAAACTCGAAGGTGAAGCTGACACCCTGGTCGCGATCGGAACTCACGGTGACCGTGCCGTGGTGCATCTCGACCAGGCGGTGGACGATCGCGAGGCCGAGTCCGGTGCCGCCTTCCTTCGAGCTGGTGAAAGGCTCGAAGAGGTGCGCGGCCACGTGCTCGGACATCGGCGGCCCGTTGTTGGCGATCATCACCCGTACCTGCTCCTTGCCGCTGCGGGTGACGATCAGGATCTTGCGGTCGGTCGGACGATCGAGCAACGCTTCGCGGGCGTTCTTCAGTACATTGAGGAAGATGGAACGCAGATGCTGGATGTCTGCCGGAACCAGCGCGAGGTTCTCGTCGAGGTGCAGGGACACCGCCACGCCCGCTCGCTCGTCGAGGTCGGACTGCTCCTCGACCAGATCGCGCAGCAAGGCATTGATGTCCACCGCATCCGGATCGGGCCGCGCCGGTTTGGCGAATCCGAGGAAAGACTCGACGATCGCCTGCAAGCTGCGTCCGCTGTCGACGATGCGCTTGAGGCGCTTTTCCATGCGTTCGCGTTCGGCCGTTCCCGCGGCTATCTGCGCGCTCTGATTGATGAGCAGCTCGGCGTTCAGCAAGATCACGCCGAGGGGATTCTTGAGCTCGTGCACCAACCCTCCAGCGATCCTGCCCAGATCGGCGAGTCGGTCGCGGTCCGCGGGCAGCGAGAATCGGAAGCTGTCGGGGTCAGACATCGAGGACGTCCATCGTCCATCGTCCGTCGTCCGTCGTCGACTGCAGGCAGCCGATCCACGCCATCTGTCGCTGTCTGCACGCCGTCCGACGACGGACCACGGACGACGGACCACGGACCATCCCCGCCTCGCATGTCATCGCCGTAGCACCGAGCCTTCCTTGCCGACCGACTTCTTATAGGCCGACTCGAGCTCCTTCAGGCGTTTGCGCACCAGGGTGAGCTGCGCTGGCGTCAGGTGTTCGACGAACACCTTTCCGTCCAGGTGATCGAGCTCGTGCTGGATCACGATGCCCAGGAAATCCCCGGCCTCGACGTCGAAGTCCTGGCGGCGTTCGACGCCGAATTCGTCCTGGTAGGCGAAGGTGAAGCGGTTGAGGCGGGTGACCTTGGCGTAGATGCCAGGGAAGCTCAGGCAGCCTTCCTCGTAGCTGGTTTCGCCCTCGGGCCGCTCGATGCGCGGATTGATCCAGATGCGGCGATCCTTCGGCGTGGGATCGTCGCGCTTGCGCAAGTGATCGGAGACGAAGATGCGCTTGCCGACGGCGACCTGCGGGGCGGCGAGGCCCACGCCGCGCTCGAGCTCCATCACCGCGAACATGCGTTCGCAGAACTCCCGCAAGCTGTCGTCGAACACCGTTACCTGACTAGCGCGCTTGCGCAGGATCGGGTGCGGGTAATGGACCAGCTCGGGATGCAACGGATACGGTGATGATGCAGTAGCAGCCATGGCGGGAGGGAGGGTCTTGAGAAGCGAGAGGTGATCTTAAGCTCTGGTCCTTCTTGGCAACCGCTTTCAGGTCTTTTCGACACGTTCACCCGCACGACCCTGGTCGGTTTCGACTCACCGAAGCATCTCCCGCAGCAAGGACTCGACATGCCTGATCTCAGCAAACACCTCGCGCGCGCCAAGCAGGCCATGGAGCGTCGCAGCTACGACCTGGTGATGGAGATCAGCCAGGAATGCATCGACGTGGATCCGGCGCATCTCGATTTCAACGCGCTCAACCTCGATGCCGCGCGACGCAAGGCCAAGGAGTCGGGCAAGAAATCGCTGATCCCCAGCATGAGCTTCGGGCTGAGCAAGGATCCCCACAAGCTCTTCGTCGCCGCCTTCAAGAAGATCGCCTCGAACCCCGAGAACAAAGTCATCATCGAGGCTGGCGATGCCGCGCTCAAGCTCAGCCAGAGCGGCGTCAAGTCGATGGGCGAGGTCGCGGTGTTCTATTACGAGGAGATGCGCAAGTCGGGCATGTTCAACGATAAGGTGCTCTGGAACCTCGCCCAGCTCTACTACAGCCGCTACAAGGAGCTGAAGGACAACAAGGAGGCGGCCAAGCCGTGGCTCGAGAAGGCGCTCAAAACCATGGTCGAGCTCGATAAGGCCATGCCCAATCACGTCGAAGCCTCGAAGGTGATCAAGAACTGGGAGGCCGAGCGTTCGATGGATTCGCGCAACCAGGCGGGGTCCACTGGCGACTACCGCTCGCAGCTCGCCAACGACGACAAGGCGCGCCGGGGTGAGGTCCTCAATCGCATGATCCGCACCGCCGAGGACGCCAAGGAGGTGCTGGCCTACGTCGACGCCGACCTGCAGCAGAACCCCAATGACAAGGCCTTATGGGTCAAGAAGTCGGAAATCCATCGCCGGGTGAACCAGTTGGCCGAGGCGCGCATCGCGCTCGAGAAGGGCCAGGCCCTCGATCAGCACGATTTCACCATCACCATGAAACTGGGCGAGATCCGCATCGACGAGACCAAGGCCAAGATCCAGGCCGCCGAGGCGGCTGGCCAGGACGTGACCGCCGCCAAGAAGGCCCTGCTCCAGGATGAGATCGACGAGTACCGCCGTCGGGTCGAGCGCCAGCCGACCGACATGAACCACAAGTACAACCTCGGGTTGCGCCTCCTGCAGACCGGTAATGTCGATGCCGCGGCAGGGGAATTCCAGCGCACCGTGAACGACCCCCGGCTGCGCCGCGGGAGCCATCGATATCTCGGTTACTGCTTTGCTAAGAAGAATTTACTTGACCTTGCCTCAAATCAATATGCTTCGTACCTCCAACTTGTAGAGGACGAACAAGCCGAGGAAGCCAAGGAAGTGCGCTACATGTTGGCGCGCGTCTTCGAAGACCTCGGGAAGAAGGACGACGCGATCACGCAATACGAGAAGCTGCTGGCTGTCGACCTGGGCTACAAGGACGCCTCGCCCAGGCTCACCAAGCTCCGCGGCGCCTGACACCACCTCTACTCCACCCCGACCATCACCGACACCGCCCAACCCCGACCACGATCAGTAAAGACCCACGATGCCACATACCCAGAGCGCCAAGAAGCGCCTCCGCCAGAGCGAAGACCGCCGGATCCACAACAAGGACCGGATGACCGAGCTCAAGTCCATCAAGAAGAAGATCCTGCGCGCCGTGCACGACGGCCACAAGCAGGAGGCCGAGACCCTGTATCGGGATTTCACCAAGCGCCTCGATCAGGCCGCCAGCGTCAACACCATCCACAAGAACGCGGCCGCGCGCACCAAGTCGCGTGTCGCCCACGCCATCGCGGTCGGTGCTCCGGCTCCAGCCGCCCCCCGGGTGGTCAAGGCCGAGTCCGCCGCCAAGGCCAGCGCCCCGAAGGCGCCGAAAGCTCCCAAGGCGCCCAAGGCCGCACCCAAGGCCTGATGGCGCAAGCCTGAAAGCCACAGTCGACCGCGAAGCGGTCGCACCATTCCGCGATCGGCCTCAGTGGCCGGTTGCACGTTCGGGGCCAACGCCACCAGGCCTCCCGCCCGCCGGGGCTATCCAGCGAGCGGTCCATGAACCGGTTCAGAAACCGAAGGAGCACCTATGACTGCAGAGCAGTCCGGTCAGACCACACGCACGTACGAAGCCACCATCCTGGTCAAGGCCACGGCCGCCCGTGCCGATTACGACGGCATCCTTGCCGCCGTCCGCCAGACCTATGAGACCGAGGGCGCCCAGTTCCTCGAGCTCGAGAAGTGGGAAGAGCGCAAGCTCGCCTATCCCATCGCTGGCGAGACCAGCGCGGTGTACTTCAACGCCTACTTCACCGCGCCCTCGAACGCGATCGACAAGATCGAGCGCCGCGCCCAGCTGGGCGGAACCATCATCCGCCAGCTCATCGTTGCCCGTCCGGGCAAGGAGCTGGAGCTGATCAAGGTCCAGCGCGCCAAGCAGGCCGCTGCCGCCGCCGCCGCTGCCGCCAATCCGGTGCCCGAGTACTGACATGGCGCTGCAACTCAACCGCGTGATGCTAGCGGGTAATCTCACCCGCGATCCGCAGGTGCGATTCATCGGCAACGAGCACGCGGTGGCGGACTTCGGTCTCGCCATCAACCGCAAGTTCAAGACCAACGATGGGCAGATGAAGGAGGAAGTCACCTTCGTCGACATCGAGGCTTGGGGCCGTACCGCCGAGCTCGTGGGCCAGTACCTGACCAAGGGCCGCGCCTGCTACATCGAGGGCCGTCTGCGCCTCGACAGCTGGGAAGACAAGAAGGACGGATCCAAGCGTTCGAAAATCAAGGTGGTGGCCGACAACGTCCAGTTCCTCGATTCGAACCGCGGTGGAGAACGCGGAGCCGCTGGCACGCCGGAAGGCGATGTCGAGGCCTCGTCCGAAGCTCCAGCTGCAGAAGGCCGGCCAGGCCCGGCCAAGGCCGCTCCCGCATCGGCCGCGTCGGTCGATGACGAGCCGCCGTTCTAACAGACACATCCAAAACAACCTTTCACACCAAGCGAGATCATCATGAGAAGTACAGGATTCGGCAGTAGCGGAGGCGCCGCCGGCGGCAAGTTCGGCCGCAAGAAGCGCGTCAAGCGCGCGAAGCGCGTCGAGGCCCCCAAGTCGTGCCGCTTCGAGAAGGAAGGCACCTTCGAGGTCGACTATCGCGATATCGGCATCCTTTCGCGGTACGTGTCCTCGCAGGGCAAGATCGCTCAACGCAAGCGCAACGGCACCACGGCCTTCTACCAGCGTCAGGTGACGCTGGCCGTGAAGCGGGCCCGTTACCTCGCTCTGCTGCCCTACGTGGGCGAGTAAGGACACATCACATGGCTAGGCGCAAGGAAGTCCTGCTCGTCAAGGACGTGCTCAAATTGGGAAACATGGGCGACATCGTCCGCGTGTCCCCGGGATTCGCCCGCAATTACCTCTATCCGTTCGGCATGGCCGTTCCCGCGGGAACCGCGGCCAAGCGGCAGATCGACGTGCTGCGCGAGAAGGCGGCCAAGTCGGAGTCCGAACGCGAGGTCAAGGCGACCGCGCTCAAGAAGAGCATGGAGGGCATGTCGATCCAGATCGCCGCCCGTGTCGCCCACGACACCGAACTGTTCGGTTCGATCGGCACCAAGGACATCGTCACCGCGCTGGCCAAGGCCGGCATCGAGGTCGATGGCAAGCAAGTCCATCTGCACGACAAGCTCAAGCGCCTGGGCACCTACAGCGTCGATGTGCGCCTGCACAAGAACGTCCCGGTGACCATCAAGCTCGAGATCGTCAATTCGGATCCCAACGCTCCGACCCTCGACGAGGCCATGGCTGCCGCCAGCGCCGCCAAAGAATCCGCCAAGACCGACGAGAAGGCTGAGAAAGCGGAGAAGGCTGAGAAGGGCGACAAGGAGCCTAAGGAAGGCAAAGAAGGCAAAGAAGCCAAGCAGGGCAAGGGCAAGTCGCAGAAGGGTGACGATGCCAAGGGCTCCGAAGCCAAGAGCGGCAAGGACGATGCCAAGGGCGCCCACAAGAAGGGCGACCGCGAAGGCTCGGGTAAGGGCGATAAGCCCGAGGCCTCGGCCAAGAAGACCGTCAAGGCGTAATCGACAGCAATCACAGAGGACCAAGCCATGAAGACCGATCTCCATCCCAACGTCCGCGAAGTCATCTTCCAGGACACCGTGTCGGGCGCCCAATACCGCATGCTCAGCACCATCAAGGCGGAACACACCGTCAGCGTTGATGGCAAGGAGTACCCGCTGGTGAAGGTCGACGTGTCGAGCGCGAGCCACCCGTTCTTCACGGGCAGCCAGCGCATCATGGACACTGCCGGTCGCGTCGAGAAGTTCGACACCAAGTACGGCAAGGTGGGCGGGATGAAGGATCTGCTCAAGAAGAAGCCGGCGGCGCCTCCGGCGAAGTAGCTTTCGGTTGGGGGGCTACGGCCCCCCAACATCGGCCTCCGGCCTGCCCCCCTGGAGGCTGGAAACGGAATAGTTTAGGAAGCCCGCTGGCGTGCCAGCGGGTTTGGTTTTGGATGATGTAAGGCACATGACCGATCTCATCGAAAGTTTGAGGGCCCTGCAGGGGCGGTACCACCAGCTCACCGCGCAGATGGGCGATCCGACCGTGATCGGTACGCCGCGGTATCAGCAGGTGCTGCGCGACCATGCGCGGTTGGCGAGGTTGATGGATCCGTTCGAGCGGCTGCTCAAGGCGCGCGCCGACGCGGAGGCGGCGCGCGCGCTGGTGAACGAGCCCGACATGCGCGAGATGGCGCGCGAAGAAGTGGCCAAGAACGAGGCGCTCGAGGCGCGCATCACCGAGGACCTCAAGGGTCTGCTGGTGTCCTCCGACAGCGCGGGCCTGCGCGACGCGATCCTCGAGATCCGCGCCGGGACCGGCGGCGACGAGGCGTCGCTGTTCGCGGGGGACCTCGCGCGCATGTACACGCAGTGGGCGGGCAAGCACCGGCTCAAGCTCGAGCCCTTGAATCTCAGCGAAGGCGAAAAGGGGGGCTTCAAGGAGGCCATCTTCATGGTCAAGGGCGCCGGCGCCTACGCGCTGCTGCGCTACGAGAGCGGCGGGCATCGCGTCCAGCGCGTTCCCGAGACCGAGGCCCAGGGACGCGTGCATACATCCGCGGCCACGGTCGCGGTGATGCCCGAAGCCGAGGAAGCCGAAGTCACCGTCCGCCCCGACGATCTCGAGATCACCACCTTCCGCGCGGGAGGCGCTGGCTGCCAGAACGTCAACAAGACCGAATCGGCGGTGCGCATCGTACACAAGCCGACCGGCGTGGTCGTCGCCTGCCAGGACGAACGCAGCCAGCTCGCCAACAAGGACAAGGCGATGAAATGGCTGCGCGCGCGCCTGTACGAGGCCGAGCGCCAGCGCCTCGATGCTGAGCGCGCGGCGATGCGCAAGGAGCAGGTCGGTTCCGGCGATCGTTCGGATCGCATCCGCACCTACAATTTCCCTCAGAACCGCATCACCGACCACCGCGTCAACGTCACCAGCTACAGTCTCGACCGCTATATGGAGGGGGACTGCGATGACCTGTGGACGGCGATGATCGAAGCCGAGAAGGTGCGCTTCCTGGATACCTGGGACGGGACGTTCTGATGGCCACCGACTACGGCCATGACCTGCAGGTCACCTATCGGCCTGCCCTTTCAGAGGATTCCGGCGTCCTCGCGGCACTGAACCTGCAGCTGATTCGCGACGAGGGGCACCGGAATGAGATGAGCCCCGCCGAACTCGAGCAGCGCATGCGGAGTTGGCTGGCGGCGGGTGAATACGACGCGGTGGTGTTCGAGCGCACCGGCGCGCCGCTGGGCTACTGCCTGTTCAAGCGCCATCCGGATCACGTCTACATCCGTCAGTTCCACGTCGATGCCGCCCACCGGCGCCGCGGCATCGGGCGCCAGGCGATGATGTGGCTGTGGCAGAACAGCTTCGCTCCCGCCGACCGCATCCGTCTCGACGTGCTGGTCGGCAACTCGGTCGGCGCCTCGTTCTGGCGCGGCATCGGCTTCACCGACTACTGCATCACCATGGAGATGAAGGCTCCCTGAGCCCGACCTGCCAGACCCGGCTCCAGCGTCGACGGTGTGCTCGCGCTGAGCCCTGCGGACATCCGCCGGCAGCGCCCTACCGCCGACCGGATCGGCGGACACCAGCCAAAGATGTTTCGACTGATGCGCGCGGGGTCGGCGACAGGCCTGGAAAAGGCGCATCGGGCGCCACCATGGACGCATGGACGGCGAGTCGCATTCCGAACTGGTACTGGCAATGCCGCGGCGGGAGCTGTTCCGCATCCAGGGGTTCGTGCCGCCGCTCGACATCGCGGTGCTCGAGTCCCTCGGCGAGGAATCCTGGTACGCATCGCAAGAAACCCTCGCGGGAAACTTCGATGCCAAAGAGGTGCGCGTCGGGCTGGTCATCGTCAAGGCCGGCCACGCGCTGGTGAGCGAAGCCGGGGTGCTGCTGCATGCGACGCAGGTTCCGCCCGAGGCTGGACGACTGGGTACCGGTCTCGCCGCCTTGAAGAATCTCGCGCTCGCCGCCGGCAGGCATCTGCTCGGGATCACCTCCGGGCGCATCGAGCTCAGCGGTTTCTGCAACGAGGACGCTATGCCCGAGTGCCGCGGCATCTTCATCCTGGTGTACCGTCTGCGCGTTGCCGACGAGACGGCGGCTCCCGAGGGCATGGCGTGGATCCCGTTGACCGGGCTCGGCTCGGTGCCGCTCGATCCGGTCAGCGCCATGGTCACTGAAGTCGCTAAATGAGAGCGGCGACATGAGCGAGGCTCGGTGGTGAGCGGCCGGCACGAGGACGACTCGGTGAGCACGGTGTCTCCCGCGCATGCCTCGACCATCGTCACGTCGGCGGCTCCCTCGGACGAGTCCGCGGAAACCCTCAAACTCGGTGATGCCAGCTCGCTGCGCGGACCGGTCGGCCAGATGGCGGCGAACCTGTCCGCTTGGCGCGTGTCGGCCACCACGCCCGGGAAGCCACGCTTCGAACTCGGCCAGCGCCTCGGCGCGGGATCGCAGGGGATCGTCTACGCGGCCCGGGATCGCGACTGCGGCCGCGAGGTCGCGCTCAAGACGCTGCACGCCGACCGCACCGATCCGCAGGATTTCAGCCGCTTCATCCATGAAGCGCAGGTGACCGCGCAGCTCGAGCATCCCGGGATCGTGCCCGTGCACGATGTCGGCGCGCTCGCCGACGGCACCCTGTTCTACACCATGAAGCGCATCGCCGGCTCGAACCTGGCCGAGGTCCTGGCGAGTGGCGAGGCGCAGCGCCACGATCTGCTGCGCCTGTTCGTGCGCATCTGCGAGACGATGGCGTTCGCGCACCATCACGGCGTCGTGCACCGGGATCTCAAGCCGCGCAACGTCATGATCGGCACCTATGGCGAGGTCCTGGTGCTCGACTGGGGTTTGGCCAAGGTCCTCGGTGCTCTCGGTACTGATGCCTCGGGCCCGAACGCCCAGTCCAATGATGGCGACCAGGCCAGCGACCGGTCACGCGCGCCGCATCGGCCGCCGACGACGGTGACCACGTTGCGTTCCGCCACCGATGCGGGAGTCGACCAGACCCTGCACGGATATGCGGTAGGGACTCCGGCGTATATGAGCCCGGAGCAGGCGCGCGGCGCGATCGACCGCGTCGATCGCCGCTCCGACGTCTACGCGCTCGGCGTCATGCTCTATGAGCTGCTGGTCGGAACCTCGCCGTACGTCCGCGGCGACGTGCAGCGGACCCTGGAACAGGCCGCCGACGGGCGTTGGACCCCGATCGTCGAGCGACCAGCCGGGCGCCGGCTCGCGCGCCGCCTGGTCGCCATCGTCCACAAGGCGATGTCCCTCGAACCGCGCGACCGCTACGACGACGCCGGCGCGTTGGCCGCCGACATCGCGGGGTTCCTCTCGGGCACGGCAGTGCGGGCCTACCGTGAATCCCCCGTCGAATCCCTCGCGCGGTGGCTGAGCAACCATCGCCGCCAGGTGATGTCGACGTCCGCCGCCGCCGCGCTCACCCTGGCCTGCGTGCTCGCCTGGCTGTGGCACGAGGCCGACCTGCGCAATCGCGCCCTCGACGAGGTCCGCCGCGCCGCGCTCGCCCAGGAAGCGTCTGGGGAGTTCGACCTCGCGCGCCGCGGCTTCGAGCGCCTGCTCGACGGCAGGCCCGCCGATCGCGAAGCCCAGGCAGGTCTCGCGCACGTGGTCGAGGCCTTGAAACGCCAGGCGGATACCGACGCCGAGCGGCGCGCCATCGCGGATGCCGAGCGCCTGCGTCGGGATTCTGTGGCTGCGGAATCCGCCGGAGCGGTGCCGAAGGCCATCGCCGCCCTGCACGGCGCCATGGCATTGCATCCGTCGGCGGCAGACGGCACCGATCTCGAACGCTTGGTGAAGCGTCGGGATCATGAGGAGCTCGAAGCCAGGCATCACATGCGCCAGGCCGAGGCGGATAGCCAGTTGGCGCTGGTCGAACGCGCCGCCGCCGCGCGCGATGGCCGCGAGGCCCAGGATCATCTCGCCCGCGCCAAGGGACTGTGCCCCGATCACCCGGATCTCGAGCGCTGCGAGCGCCTGGCGGACGAGGCGGTGCGCGCCGAGGCCGCGGCGCGCGCCGACCAGCTGGTCGCCAGCGCGGACGCGAGCCAGGCCGTGGCAGAGAACCTCGAAGCCCAGCTGCGCGCGCTGCGAGAGCGCGCCGGCATCCTGCGCCTGGAAGCGACCGAGACCGGCTCCAGCAGCGTGCGCGCAGAGCTCCATCGCACCGAGGAGGAGCTGCGCGAGCGCCAGGACGGACGCGAACGGGCGCTCGCCGAAGCCATCGGCTTCCTCCATCAGGCGCTTGCGCTCGCACCGGCGCGCCCGGCGGTGCGCCGGGCTCTGCGCGACTACTTCATCGCTCGCCTGCTCGAGGCCGAGATATCGGGCCATGGCGCTGAAGCGGCGGCCGCCGAGGCCCAGGCGCGCTCGTTCGACGATGGCGAGCGCGGCTCGCTGCTCGCGGGCGAGGCGCTGGTGGAAAACGCTGGCGAGCGTGTCCTCACCCTGCGCCGCCTCAGCGAACAACCCGACCGCACCGATGCCGCCACTGGAGATGCCGTCGTCATCCCGCCTGGAGCGTCCGCGCGCATCGCGCGCGGACGCTACCTGATGAGCGATCCGTCTGGCACCAGCGCGGCGTGCCGCCTCGAACGCGGCGCCCAGGTCCGGATCGTCCTGCCGACGGCCCCGGCCGTGCCGGCGGGAACGGTGTTCATCCCCGGCGGCTCGGTCTACGACCCGGATGGACGCGCGACCGCGCAGGTGGCGTCGTTCGCGATCGGCATCCATGAAGTCACCTGTGGCGAGTACCTGGAGTTCCTGAACGACCCCGAGGTGCAGCGCGTCTACGACCAGGCGCTCGGCGAGGGCCGCCTGGCGCTGGCTCCGCGCGCCGCCTATGACGCCGATCAGCCGCTCTGGCATCGCAAGTCGGCGCTGCGCGGTGGCGCGTTCGAGCTCGAGAGCACTGGCCGTTCCGAACGCCGGCTGATCGGCGCCGACACCCCGGTATCCGGCATCAGCCACGAGGACGCGACGGCCTACGCCGCGTGGCGGGCGCATCGCGACTCGATCCCCTGGCGGCTGCCGACCCGCAGCGAATGGCAGCTCGCGGCGCAGGGCGGAGACGGCCGCGCCTTCCCCTGGGGCATGCACGCGGATCCCTGGCTCTGCCATTCCTCGGCCACGGTGTCCGCTTCGCCCTCGCCGGCGGTGGGGTCGTTCGCGATGGATCGGACCGTCCAGGGGGCGATGGACATGGCCGGTTCGCTGTCCGAATTCGTTGACGGCGCATCCGCGCAGAATCCGCGACTGAAGCTTCTGCTGGGCGGCAACTACCACGATCTCCAACCCGAGCGCTACGGCTGCCTGTCCCAGCGCGAGGTCGACGCTCGCTGGGTCCACGCCGGCTGCGGATTCCGCCTCGCTCGCTGAGACCATCCAGCGCGAGATCCCGGTAGGCGTGGCCGGTGGCCCGCGACCGTGCGCGCATGGCCGCGACACCACGGCTGGTGGAGATGAGCCGAGGGCCCGATCCATGTCGACACAGCTGCCGGCAACGTGCACCGCCTTTGCGGCACAGCCGTTGCGATGGGATTCGGGGGACCCATGATTCCGCCCATGCGATACCGCGATGCCCAGCATGTCGACGTGGGCAGCTTCTATGCGCGCCTGCCGAACGTCGGCAAGGTCTACCGTCTGCTCGGCCTGCTCGGGGTCGCCGGCGCGGTCTACCTGGCGCACGTGCATGACGTCAGGCGCATGGCCGTGCTGCTGGTGTTCCTGATCCTGGCCTGGCTGCTCGCCTGGTACCGGGTGGTGGGCACGCTCTGGCGTTCGAGCCTGGTCGCTGCGATCGTGGCCTGCGCGTCCTTCCTGGCGCTCGAGCTCTGCCCATGGCTCTGCACGGCGTGCGACGCCGGCCCCACCACCGTCAGGGTGGAGACACCATGACCTTCGTACGCTGGGGCATCCCGACCCTGCTGGTCGCGACCTTCGTGCTCGCCTGGGCGGTCATGCTGCTGCCCGTCGGCGCGCCGCGCTGGATCGGGCTCGCGGTCGCGGCCTTCCTGTGGCTGTTCACGCTCGCCTTCTTCCGCAATCCCAAGCGCACGCCAGCCGGCGGCCTGGATTGCCTGATCGCCCCGGCGGACGGCGTGGTCAGCGATATCACCGAGGTGGACGAGCCCGATTTCCTTGGCGCCAAGGCGGTGCGCATCGGCATCTTCCTCTCGGTGTTCGACGTCCACGTCAACCGCTCGCCGGTGGCCGGCACCATCTCGTACGCACGCTACACGCCCGGCAAGTTCCTCGACGCCCGCCATCCCGATGTCAGCCACGCCAACGAGGCGAACTCGATCGGCATCGACGTCGCTCCTGAGACCGCCACCGGCCTGCGCGTGCTGGTCAGGCAGTTGTCCGGACTGATCGCCCGCCGCATCATCTGCACGCACGGCATCGGCGACACCATCGGCCGCGGCGAGCTCTACGGGATGATCAAGTTCGGCAGCCGCACCGAGCTGTGGATGCCCAGGGAATATCCGCACACCGTGACCGTGAAGGTGGGTGACCGGGTGAAGTGCGGCGAGACGGTGATCGTCCGCCTCGCGGGCGCCAAGACGTGAACGAGGCCGATCGCGGCGTCAGCGCGCGCGCCACCGTGCGCCAGCGCATCAAGCGCCTGAAGACCCTGCCGGTGCTGCCGACGCTGCTCACCGCGGGCAACCTCGCCTGCGGCATCACCGCGATCCTGTGCGCGGCGCATGCCACCGGGGATGTCCGCGAGCGCGAGAACTGGCTCTACGCCGGCGCCATCATGGTCTTCGTGGCCATGGTCTGCGACATGCTCGATGGAAAAGTCGCGCGCCTGACCCACACCGAGGGCGCGTTCGGTGCCGAGCTCGATAGCCTTTCTGACGTGGTCAGCTTCGGCGTCGCGCCCGCAATCCTGGTGCATCGGCTGATCCTTGGCAAATCCGGCGTGTTCGACAACGGCGAGCGCTTGCTGTGGTTCATCACGGTGTTCTACCCGGTCATGGCCTCGATCCGCCTCGCGCGTTACAACGTCGAGCATAGCGATACCGCGACGCCCTGGTTTCGCGGCCTGCCATCTCCGGGAGCTGCCGCACTGGTGTGCGCTTGGATCATCTTCCAGCGCAGCTACCACGATCAGCTCGCCGAATGGGGCCTGGTGAAGACCGGCGAGTACACCGGCCTGCTCTACATTGACATCTTCAGCTGGGCGACCATCGCGATGAGCGTCGCGGCAGCGCTGCTGATGGTCTCCACGATCCGCTATCGCCATGTCGGCAACACCATGCTGGGCCGTATCAGCTTCCGGAAGATGATCATCGGCCTAATAGTGGTGGGCCTTCTGGTCTGGTATCCCGCCGCAACCCTGTTCGTAGCCACCACCGGCTATGTCCTGATGGGCGTAGGCGCCGGCATCTTCGATTCCTGGAATGCCTGGCGTAAGGGCGGCAGCCTGATCGTCGATGAGGACGAGGAATCGGCCGACGACGCCGGCCTGGACGAGGAGCGCAAGGCCGATCCCGGTCCAGCGCACGGGCGCTAGCAGGCGCACCGCCGGTCGGTCGGAAACGGTCATGTCCGCGACACCACTCGTCGTCGATCGCTGGGTGGGCCCTGCTTCCAGGGCCTGCCTCATGCAAGACGATCGAGGTAGCCCATGAGCGGACCTTCGGCGAAATTCCCGTCGCGCGGGCCGTTCCTCGCGCCCGGCACGGCGCATCCCCACCCGCCGCTGGCGGCCGAGGATCTCGCCGAGCGCCTGTCGGTCTCGACCCCCGAGGTGCTGTCGTGGCTCAAGGAAGGCCTGCCCGCGCAAGGGGGGCTGATCGATCCGTTCGCCGCGGCGAACTGGTTGTGCTGGGGCCGGCTCGAGCGCTGCCCGCTGCTCGCGCGGCGCTGGCAGGCGTACCTGCGCTGGTTCGCTCCGCACGTGCACGGCCAGGACGCTCCCGCCCGCTACCGCGTCACGCAGGATCATCGCCTGTACCTGCCTCACGCGGTGCCGGGCCTGAGCTGGTACGTGCCGCGCATCCCGGTCTGCCAGGATCAGCCCGAGGCGCGCGTGGTCGAGCGCCTGTCTCCGCGCGCCAGCGGCTCGCCCGAGACGACCACGGTCGGGCCGTTCGAGCGCTTCACCTGGAGCGAGCCGATCGCGGCGCCGCGCGTCGTCGGCGAGACCGAGGTGCTGGTGACGCCGCGTCCGCTCGATCTGTTCCCAGACCACCGCATGCTGGTCGAGCTGGTGGCGGCGCTGGCGAACGAGTTCCGCTACGAATACCGCCATCATCTCCCAGCCGAGGATCCGCGGGATCCGCTGCCCATAGGTCGCGACGGCATCTCGGGCAGCTGCCTCGACTGCGCGCTCGAGCTCGGCCGGCGCCTCGACGAGCTGGGCCGGCCCTGGCGGCTGTGCACCGGCATCATCGCCAACAGCGTGGTCGCCAATCCGCACTTCTGGCTCAAGGTCGACACCACCATCGGCTGGGTGCCGGTCGATCCCAGCCTGCCGGCGATCGCGCGCATGCTCGGCGCAGATTGGATGGCCTATGTCGACGCCTACGTCGGCGGCTGCGACGCGCGGCGGATCACCCTGGCCGAGGGCACGCTGCACCTGCCGATGATTCCCGGAGGTGCGACCGTGGGCTCGTCCATCGGCGAGGCGATCGCGGACGCGCCTGACGATGCGGCCGGAAAACCGGGAGTGGCCAAGCTGAACGCGTGGGCGTGCATCGACTGGGTGTGCGGGGATTGTTCGTGGAGTTTCGCGGAGTCGCGGGAGTGAAGGTCGAATCGATCGCCCCTTTCGGAGTCCCATTGACGTGACCACGTTTTTAGGACCACACCGCTTGGGAGTCTGCCGGTTGGTTTTCTGATGTCCTGTTCTTGCCCTTCAGAGCAAATTCGTTTGGGGTCATGCCGCCCAGCGAGCTGTGCGGCCGCTCCTGGTTATAGTCTT
>JBBRLJ010000008.1:0-125090 GCA_038231435.1 Planctomycetota bacterium | reverse complement strand
TGTTGGCGTGGTAACCACAACCTGCCGCCCTGGCCGCCGATGTCCTTTTCTATCCCGCTCTTAGAGCTCGATTCCCGATATTCCGTGAAGAACCAAACTTTTTGGCCGCCCGGCGGACAAAAAGAAGGACGACAAAGGCCGTGGGGGTTTGGGGGCGGAGCCCCCGACTATCAGCGCCACTTGATCTCGAGGATGCCGGGAGCTCCGACCAGATCGGCGACGATGCGTTGGGTCAGCTCGAACAGGTCCTCCTTCTTGAATTTCACTTCGAGGGTGATGAAGCGCGTCTTGCGCACCAGATCGTAGTCGAGCTCGAGTCGTTTGACCGATACTCCGAGCGTCTTCAGCCGGCGCCGTACCTCATCCTCGCCGATGCCGTCCATCGACACCTGCAGGGTCAGGGTCCCGTACCAGTCGTTCTTCACGAAGTGTTCGACGCTGGGCAGCACGAAGAGCGTGAACACCGCCACGCCCCAGCCGATGCCGCCGAGCAACAGTTGTCCTGAACCGAAGGCCAGGCCGAGCATCGCCACCATCCACAGGGTCGCGGCCGTGGTCACGCCGCGGATGACGTTGCCCTCGCGGATGATGGTGCCGGCGCCGAGGAAGCCCATGCCGGTGAGCACTCCGGCGGCCAAGCGCGCGGGATCGGGCCGCCAGCCGGCACCCGGGCTGGCGGCGCTGTCGAAGAGGATCTCGGAAAGGATCATCGCCAAAGCGGCGGCGACACCGACCAGCACCGTGGTGCGCAGGCCGGCCGCGCGGCCGTGGCTTTCGCGCTCGAAGCCGATCACCGCGCTGGCGATGAGCGCGACGCCGATGCGCAGCAGGATGTCCGTGGTTTCAAGGGCCATCGACGTCGTCCATACTATGAGTTTCCATGCCCAAGTCACGACCAGCCCGGTCCCACCCCGGTGGCGGTCCGTCGGGCGACGGACTCGGTTCCGCTCGCCTGGGCCCCGCCTTGAGCTCGCGATCACGCGACGATGATGGTGTTATGAGCAAGCGCGCGATCGCCCATCTCCGCCGAGCCGATCCGGCGATCGCGGCGGTCATCGACCTGGTTGGGCCATGCCGGTTCGCGGCGAACGCCGCGGGCACGCACCTGGACGCGGTGATCCGGGCGATCGTCTACCAGCAGTTGTCCGGCAGCGCGGCCTCGACGATCCACGGGCGGTTGATGGCGCTGTTCGGCGGCGCGCCCACCGCCGTGACGGTGCTCGCCGCATCCGAGGACAGCCTGCGCAGCGTGGGCCTGTCGCGGCAGAAGGTCGCCTACCTCAAGGATCTCGCGCGGCTCGCGCACTCCGGCGAGCTGCCCATCGAATCGCTGCACGATCTCGACGACGCGGCCATCCTCGCCGCGCTGACGCGGGTCAAGGGCGTTGGCGTGTGGACCGCGCAGATGTTCCTGATGTTCAGGCTCGGGCGTCCCGATGTTCTGCCCGTGCTCGATCTCGGGATCCGCAAGGCCGTACAGCGCGCCTACCGCCTGCGCGAATTGCCCTCGCCAGAGCGCGTACGCAAGCTCGGCGCGGCGTGGAGCCCGCACGGCACCATCGCCAGCTGGTACCTGTGGCGCAGCCTGGACGCCGTCGGCGCTTCCCGCACGCCGCCGGAGAAGCGCCAGGGAGCGGCTTCGACTCCACCCGGCAGAGGCGGCCGCCACGGACGACGCCAGAAGCCTGGCGCTAGCCGCACGGTGAAGGCGTAGCCTCAGACATGTCCAAGGATCTCCCGGAGCGCCTGCCGCCACCTCCGCGCGCCCTCTCGACGGCGCTGCGGCTGCGCCTGATGATGATGGGCGTCGGTCTCGCCGGCTGGTGGATGATCGCGATAGGCGGCCTCTTCGCCTGGATCTTCGCTGGAGCCGCGGACTGGTCGGCGCTGCATTTCCACGGCGGGATCGCCACGGCCACGGGCGCGGAACTCGGTGTCCAGCGCACCGGCTACAGCGAAGGCGGCGGCAAGAAGCGCCCCGGCCATCCCATCTACGCCCACCGCTTCCACTTCATCGCCGACGACGGTACCGCCCACGACGGCGTGTCGTATTCGCGCGCGCCTGCCGCCGTCGGCGCCGAAGCCGGCGCGACGCCCCGGGTGGAGATCGAATACCCATCAGGACAGCCTCGACATGCGCGCATCGTCGGCATGCGCGGGGCGCCGTTCTCGGCTTGGCTGGGACTGACGGCTGTCCTGCCCGCGATCGGCGTGATGCTGGCGGTCTGGCGGATCGCGATCGGAACCAGGATCGCGCGCACGCTCGCGATCGGGGATGAATACCGGGCCAAACTGGCATCCAAGCAGTGGACCAACGTGAAGATCAACGGACGGAACGTGATCAAGCTGATGTTCACCTTCACGCCAGCCGACGGCGAGCCGCGTTCGGTCACGGTGCGGTCGAACGATCCGCAGGAGCTCACCGACGAGGCGGAAGAGCGAGTGCTGCTCCTCGCGGACTCGTCAGCGCCGGCGCTGGTGGCCGACAGCGTTCCAGGACTCGCTCTCGGTCGGGACGATCGCCTGGTGAACGCGCCTGGCGTATCGATGTTCTGGGCGCTCGCCGTGCCGGTGATGGCGGCGGCGGGGAACATCGCCTACGCGGTGTGGGTTTTCACCCGTTGATGCCCGACCCGTTGCGCGCGCCCTGCGCGGCGAGCGTCACCACTTCATCACCTTCTTGATCTCGGCGCCCAGTTCGTCGGCCATGATCTGGTCGGTCTTGACGTTGGGATGCCAGTCGGCGCCGATGCCGTTCGCCATGTTCTGGGGCGACATCTCGACATAGTGGATCTTCTTATCGCCGGCTTTGGCAAGGTCGTTCACCATGCGCGTCAGGTAACCGCGCACGGTCTCGAGGTTCGCGCCATTCATCATCGAGCCGACCGCGCAGAACACCGTGCATTCGGGATAGTGCTTGCGGATGTCGGCGATGAACGCGCGATAGGCGTCCGTCCAACCCTTCTCGTCGGGCGCGCCGCCGCCGAAATCGTTGGTGCAGAGGTTGATCACCACCACCTGCGGGATCCAGGTCGAGAAATCCCATTTGGGGCCGTTGTCCCACTTGAACAACGTGAGGTCGTAGCAGGTCGGCAGCGAATCCGCCTGCCACACCTTGATGCCTGAGACTGCAATGCACGAATACTCGGCATTCAGCGCGCGCGCTGCCACCGCTCCATACGCGTACCAGTTGTTCTCGGTCGCGGCGCTGAATTTCTCCTTCTGCGAGGCTGCCATGTTGCCGTACCCGCATGTGATGGAGTCGCCGTAGAACTCGATGCGGCGGTCGGGCCGCTTCGGCAGGGGCAGCAGCTTGCCGCCCTTCTCGAGTTGGAACCCGGTGAAGGCATCGGTGCCCTGGTAGGGTTCAGTGGCCTTGAAGACCTCGACCACGTGTTCCTTGTTCTCGAGCCCGGTAGCCAGCGGATATATCTCCTGGCTCTTGGTGATCTCGAGCACGGTGGTCGGCTTGCCGTCGACGATCAGTTGGTAGTAGGCCTCGTCGCGAGTGGTCTTCATCTTCACATTGATGGCAGTACCCTTGAACTTGGCCATGACCGTGGCGCCGCTCCAGGAGCAGCGCGCGGTCGCGGGGTCGTGGAGGTCGAAGCGCCCGATGTAGCGGATCTCCTTATCGCTCGGTGGAATGTTCTCCGGTAGATCCGCGGCGAATGATGTGGCGACGCACGCCACGAGCAGCGCCAGGGGGAAAAGCTGGGTGGTCATGCGATCGGAACGAGCCGCGAGGGAGTTCGTGACGACATTAGCCATGGATCTGCCTCCAGATGGTTTCGAGGACCTTGGTGTTGCCGATGCCCTGCTCGCCGGAAATGGTCGTGGCGGCGCCGCCAATCACGTCGGCGAGGTGGTCGGCCTCGAGCGCGTAGATGTCGCCGCCATCGCTGATGACGATTTCCTCGGCTGGCTTGCCCTTCTCTTCCAGGGTGAAGGACGTGCGCTTGGCATCGGGCTTCCACGGATTTGGCACCACGATGCGGCCCTCGGATCCGAGGATCTCGAGCGAGCCCGAATACGCGCTGCGGATGCCGACGTCGAAATGCGCGAGCGCGCCGGAGCGGAAGCGCAGCGACGCGGCGAGGTTGACGTCGACCCCGGTCTGAGGCTCGACCCGCGAAGTCGAGACGATCTGGTCGGGCTCGCCGCCCGCGGCCATGCGGCTGGCGTTGATGCAGTAGCAGCCGACGTCGAAGAGCGCGCCGCCGCGCAGCTTCGGATCGAGGCGGATGTTGGGCGAATCGCCCAGGCCGAAGGTGAAGCAGCTGCGCACCGTGCGCACCACTCCGATCGCGCCCGACTTCAGCAGCGACTCGATCTTGCGCGTCTGCGGATGGGTGCGGTACATGAAGGCCTCGAGCAGCACCTTGCCGGCCTTCTTTGCGGCCGCGACCATCTCCTCGGCCTCGGCGACCATCACGGCCATCGGCTTCTCGACCAGCACGTGCTTACCGGCGCGCAGGGCGGCGAGGGTCTCGGCGTGGTGGTTGGTGTGAGGCGTGGAGATGTAGACGGCGTCGACCTCGGGATCGGCGAACAGGGCCTCGTAGGACCCATGGGCCTTGGGAAATCCGTACTTGGCGGCGAATGCCGAGGCCTTCGCCTGACTGCGGCTGCCCACCGCCTGCTTGGTGGATCTCGACGCCTTGCCGAGTCCCTCGGCGAAGATGCCGGCGATCATGCCGGTGCCGATGATGCCCCAGCGGATGGGTTTGGTCATGGCGGCACTGTAGAAGCCGAGAGCCTCGCACAACTCCGGGCGCCGCGCGCGAGGCGGCGAGCGTAACGGCCTTGAGCTTTGACCAGGGACGGCGACCGGGAGGAGCAGAATCGGTTTCCCGCGCGTCGCGCGGCGTACGGTGCGTACGGAGCCAGCGCATGGACACGCGATTCCTCGAGCATCTGGACCACGAGTTGGACGGGCTGCGCGCCGCAGGGCTCTACAAGTCCGAGCGCGTACTCGCATCGGCGCAGGCGGCCGAGGTCGTGGTCGGCGGACGCAGCGTCATCAACCTGTGCGCCAACAACTACCTCGGACTCGCCGACAGCCCTGAGCTGGTGGCGGCGGCGCGCGCCGCGCTCGACCGCTATGGCTACGGCATGTCGTCGGTGCGCTTCATCTGCGGCACCCAGGAGCCGCACATCGAGCTCGAGCGTCGGCTCGCCGCCTTCCTGGGCGTCGAGGCGAGCGTGCTGTACTCGTCGTGCTTCGATGCCAACGGCGGGTTGTTCGAGACCCTGCTCGGGCCGGATGATGCGGTGATCAGCGACGCGCTCAACCACGCCAGCATCATCGACGGCGTGCGCCTGTCCAAGGCGCAGCGCTTCCGCTACGCCAACAACGACATGGCCGACCTGGCCCGCCAGCTCGACGCGGCGGGCGGCTGCCGCTTCAAGCTCATCGCCACGGACGGCGTGTTCTCGATGGATGGGGTGATCGCCAACCTGGCGGCAATCTGCGAACTCGCGGACCGGCACCAGGCGCTGGTCATGGTCGACGATTCCCACGCCGTGGGCTTCATCGGCGAGGGCGGACGCGGTACCCCGGAGCTGTGCGGGGTGGGCGGCAGGGTCGACATCCTCACCGGCACCTTCGGCAAGGCGCTCGGCGGCGCCTCGGGCGGGTACACCGCAGGCCGCGCGCCGATCGTCGCATGGCTGCGCCAGCGCTCGCGCCCCTACCTGTTCTCGAACTCCCTGGCCCCGGCGATCGCCGCCACCACGCTGCGCGCGCTCGATCTGGTCGAGTCGGGAGCGGCGCTGCGCACGCGTCTGCGCGAGAACACCGCCGCCTTCCGCTCGGGTCTCGAGGGCCTCGGCTACACCGTGGCGCCAGGGATGCATCCGATCGTGCCGGTGATGCTCGGCGACGCGGTGGTCGCGCAGTCGCTCGCCGCCAAGCTGTTCGAGCTGGGGGTCTTCGTGGTCGGCTTCGCCTACCCGGTGGTGCCGATGGGCAAGGCACGCATCCGCACGCAGATGTCGGCGGCACACACTCCGGAGCAGATCCAGCGCGCGCTACGCGCGTTTGCCGAAGCGGGCCGCACGCTTAAGCTGATCCCGTGATGTCCGTCTGAAGTCCGCTCGATGCCGCCCTCGTAGACAGCTCCAGGAACCCTCATGTCCAGCACCATGAAAGCCTTGGTCAAAGCCAGCCGCGAGCCTGGGCTGTGGATGCAGGACGTGCCCATCCCTGAGATCGGCCCCAACGACCTGCTGATCCGCACGCGCAAGACCGCGATCTGCGGCACCGACCTGCACATCTTCAACTGGGACGAATGGGCGCGCGCGACCATCCCGGTGCCGATGGTCACCGGGCACGAGTTCGTGGGCGTGGTCGAGCGCGTGGGCGCGGCGGTGGTGGGCTTCGCCCCGGGCGACCGCGTCTCGGGCGAGGGCCACATCACCTGCGGACACTGCCGCAACTGCCGCGCCGGACGCCGCCACCTCTGTCGCAACACCCAAGGGCTCGGCGTCAACCGCCCTGGCTGCTTCGGCGAATTCCTCGATCTCCCGGCGTCGAACGCCTTCAAGCTGCCCGACGACGTCTCGGACGAGGTCGCGAGCATCTTCGATCCCTATGGCAACGCGACCCACACCGCGCTGTCCTTCGATCTGGTCGGCGAAGACGTGCTGATCACCGGCGCCGGACCGATCGGCTGCATGGCCGCGGCGATCGCGCGCCACGTCGGCGCGCGCCACGTGGTGGTGACCGACGTGAATCCCTACCGGCTCGAGCTCGCCCGCCGCATGGGCGCGACCAGGGTCCACGATCCGCGTTCCGGTTCATTGCAGGACGTGATGGCTGCGCTCGGCATGACCGAGGGCTTCGACGTCGGCCTTGAGATGTCCGGAAACGGCGAGGCATTCCAATCGATGCTCGATGCGATGAATCACGGCGGACGCGTCGCAATCCTCGGCATTTTCCCCAAGCCGGTGGCGATCGACTGGAGCAAGGTGATCTTCAAGGGCCTGGTGATGAAGGGCGTCTACGGCCGCGAGATGTTCGAGACCTGGTACAAGATGACGAGCATGCTGCAGAGCGGCCTCGACATCTCGGCGGTGGTCACCCACCGCCTGCCGGTGGACGATTTCCTCGAGGGCTTCAAGGCCATGCGCGAAGGCACTTCGGGCAAGGTCGTGCTCGATTGGTGAATCGGGCAGCGTCCGTCGTCACGGCGCTCGACGTCGAGAACTACCGCTCATTGCGCAAGCTGCGCCTGCGGCTCTCACCGCTGACGCTGGTGATCGGGCCCAACGGCTGCGGCAAGACCAACTGCTACCGCGCGCTCAGGTTGCTCAGCGCCGCCGCCTCGGGCACGCTCGCCGCCACCATGGGCGAGGAGGGCGGCATGCCCTCGGCGCTGTGGGCAGGTCGACGCCAGAAGGGCGAGGTGGTGCGCATGAAGGTGCGCATCGTCTGGGGCCGCTTCATCTACAGCATCGCGCTCGGGCTGCCGACGCCGAAACGCACCCGCTTCATGCTCGATCCCGAGGTGAAGGAGGAGGAGATCGCGGTGCGCCTCGACGGCGGCGGCACCACCTCGCTGTGCCAACGCAGCGGGCTCGGCGCCAAGCTGCGCGACGAGGCCGGGCGCTGGCAGGCGCTCGAGGAACCCCTCGACACCAACGAGTCCATCCTCGCCCAGCTGCACGATCCGGCGCGTTGGCCGGAACTCGCGCTGTTGCGCGGCGGCATGTCGCGTTGGCGCCACTACCATGAGTTCCGCACCGACGCCGACGCGCCGCTGCGCCATCCGCGCCTGGGCGTGCGCACCAACGCGCTCGCGCACGATGGCTGCGATCTCGCCGCCGCGCTGCAGACCATCGGCGAATCCGACCGTGAGCCGGAGCTGGCCACGGCCATCGCCAGCGCGTTCCCCGGCGCCACGCTCGAGATCCCCGCCGACCAGCACGGACGGCTGTGGGTGGAATGGGGAATGCCCGGCGTGTTCCGTCGTTTCCAGGCGCGCGAGCTGTCTGACGGCACACTGCGCTTCCTGTGCCTGGCCGCGGCTTGCCTGAGTCCGAAGCCTCCGCCGCTGATCGCGCTGAACGAGCCCGAGACCAGCCTCCATCCCGACCTGGTGCCGGCATTGGCCGAATTAATCGCCGCCGCGGCGAGCCGCGGACAAGTGGTGGTGACCACCCATTCGCAGGAGCTGGCGCGTCGCCTCGAGGGGCGCGCGGGAATCTTGCCGCTGGTGCAGCGCAAGGGCGAGACGCGCATCGCTGGGCACGAGGATGCGGTGATGATGACGGAGGAGGATGGAGAAGGGGAAGCGGGAAGACTGAAGACTGAAGACTGAAGAGCGAGGAGACTGCGGAGAGCGGAAAGCAGAAAGCAGAGAGCAGAGAGCAGGGAGCGGGGAAGAGCGCACGGCGGGAGGACGAGGTGGGGGCGAGAGCGCTCGACCGCGGCTGGCGAGCTGGTACGCCTTGGCATGGCCGATGTGCTCTGGACCCAACATCCCGCGCTCCGCTCGCATGCCGGACGCATCACCGCCTGGGTGATCGTCGGTGTCGGGCTGGCGGCTGCCCGCTGGTGGCTGCCCCTGCTCGCAGCCCGGCTGCAGGTTCCGCCATCCTGGCAACCGGTGATCGATACGGTGATCCATTGGTCGTGGGTGGGCTTGGCTATCCCCGTCGTCCATCTCGCGTGCGCGTGGATCACTTCGCGCCTGATCCGCTACGACCTCACCGCCGAGCGCCTGGTGGTGACGCGCGGACTGCTGATGCGCCGGGTGGACAATCTCGAACTGTACCGCGTGCGCGATCTGCACCTCGAATTGCCGCTTCTGCCACGCCTGCTGGGCGTAGGCGACGTGGTGCTGGACACCGTCGATCATTCGAGCCCCTCGGTGACGCTCAACGGCGTGGTGAAGCCCGACGAGGTCTTCGCCCGCATCCGCGAGCTGAGCGAGGCGTGCCGCAAGAAGGCCGGAGTCCCCGGGGCCCTGGCCAACGGCTAAGGGCACCATCGAGTGCCGCTGGACGTGGCTTGGCGCTCCGGAAAGGCCAGAATCCGATCGTCGGCTACCACGCCCTAACGCGCAGTAGCGGCTGGAATAGTCTCTTGCTGGTTCTGTAACTCATTTTTCTATAGTTACTTACGCGTCAACATGCTTACCGTGTTGCGGCTCGGGCGGGGAGAGTATCCTCCAAACCGCGTTCCACCTACTCGAGGACACCATGTCGACCCCCAAGCAAGCCGCCGCCCGTCTCCTGCTCAACGCCCTCGATCAGGGCAAAGTGCCCGCGCAGATGACGCGTGAAGAGATGGCTGCCGTCCTCAGCGAGCGCGTCAGCGACCAGAAGCGCGAGAAGATCATCGAGTTCGTGGGCAAGGTCAGCGCCCCCTTCCGCGAGCGGCTCACGCGCATCGCGGGAGCCGCCGAAGCCGGCGATGCCGAGGCCGACAAGGCCGAGTGACGCCTGGGGTTGTCCCCCGGGGACAGCCGCCGGCGTGCCGGATCAGCGTCAAGATGTGGTATGTACGGCAGACCCTGTGGGTCGGCCGCCATGGGTTTGTCGAGTCCTGCTGTGCTCAGAGCGGGGATCCTGAAGCCGCGACGTGGCGAACCCATGAACTCTGGCAGGTGCCGATCCCGCCGTGGTCGCTTCCCGACCAGGACGGACGGCCCTCGCTGGTGCTCGAGGATTTCTCGCTGCCGAACGCGCATGGCCATCCGCGTGGGATCGAGCGATGGGGTGGCGGGGGCGTGCGGACCCGCACCGTCTTCGAGCGCGGCTACCCGTCCGCCGCTCCCTGTGCCTGCCTCGCCGATACCGCGAGAGCATTCGCCCGCGATCCGAGGCTGCCGACCTCGCGCGGCGACTATCGCCTGCTGGGACCCAATTCGAATACCTTCCTGGTCGCGCTGATGCGGGCGTGTGTCGACCCGGCGTTCAGGTTGCCGTCGGGCGGCATCGGCGGCCGCAGCGCGTTCATCAGGCCATAAGCAGCATCATCCTGGATGGCCAGGCGAAGCCATCGCTGCCCGACAAAAAAAATGGACGGCCACCTCGCGGTGGCCGTCCAAGATCGGACCGCGCCCGGTGGGCGGGTCCTCGGGGATGCCGGGCCGAGGACTATCGTCCTGGCTCGGACATCGTTGGCGTCGGCATGTTCGTATGCAGCCGACACGAGGATTATACCGCCCCTCCACCCGAACGACCTCGGATCGTCGAGCGACGTTGCACACGGTCCTGCAGATCGATCTACCGCGTGGTTCCGGGCAGCGCTGTGTGCGGAGCACGCATCGAGGGGTCGGCGGAGTTTCCATTCCCGAGGCGCAGGATCGCCAGGCAGAAGGGCAACCCCAGCAGCCCACCGCACCAGAACAGCGAGCGCATGCCCGTATGCGGCTCGAGGAAACCCAGCGCGCCGATCGCGGCGGCGGAGATTCCGGCACCGCCGATCTTGTAGACTGTGAACGCCGTGGTCTGGCTGCCGGCACCCGCGGCGCGGCTCACCCACATCGATCCCGGCACGGCGCCGAAGGCCAGGATGGTGCAGAAGGCCGCATACGCGGCCATGGTGACCGGCAGCGAATCGGTGAACCCCATGACCAGCTCGCATGCGCTCGCACCCGACCATACCAGCGCGAGCAGCCGCCGGGTGCCGAGGCGCGCCTCCGCCGCACCGCTGACCAGCGTGCCGGCGAGTCCGGTGATGGCGATGGCGGTGCAGAGCGCGCCGAAGGCGGGCGTGGCGAGGCCGAGCTCGCGGGTGAGGCGGATGGCGGCGAACGACACCACCGCCAGCTGGGTGGCGTACCAGCACTGCTCGAGCGCGACGAAGGCCACCAGCGGCCGTCGGCGCAGCGCCTGCGCATAGCCCGCGAGCAGTGCGCCGAGTGGCGGCGTCGGTTCACCGCGGCGGGGGAGCGGGTACGCGAGCAGCACCAGGCCACCGACCGCGAGCACCGCGGCACCGATCCGCAGCGCCTCGCCATATGAACCGAAATGGACCGCGGCCGCGAGCGCCGCCGTGGGCGCCACGATCGCGGTGGCGGCGCCGACGCCGCGGTAGAGCGCATTGGCCAAGCCCTGCCGGGTGGTGGACACGCCTTGGGTGAGCACGTTGAGGTTCACGTAGCCGGCGCTGATGCAGGCGCCGAACACCGGCATCGCCACGGTGGCGGCGGTCGGCGACCCGGCCATCGCAGCAAGGGCGAGCGCGCCGAGGCCCATGGCGATGGCACCCATCAAACGGGCGCCGATGTGTTCGGACACCACGCCGAGCATCGCGATGCCGATGAAGGTCCCGGCCATGCGCATCGAACGCAGATGCGCCCAGCCCGCGGCGTCGAGCCCGAGATCGCTGGTCGCCCACAGCGGACCGACGACGTCGAAAGCGCCGTTGACCAGGGTGAAGATCGCCGCCGAACACGCGAGCGCCGCCATGCGCTTGCGCGCGATGGTTGGCAAGGCGGTGGACAACGCGGCCGAGATGGCGACATGGGGACGCACGCCGCGATCTTCGGAGACGGCGCCGATAGGCCAGCCTGAGAGCAAAATTTCCACGAAGCTCGGAAGGAATGCCCGGGGGCGGCCACCCCGCCGCCGCCCGGGGAACCCTCGGCCCTTACGATCATTCCCGCGCGCCTTCCGCGCCGCTTCTCCCTTCGACAGTCCAACCGACATTCCAACCGACATTCCAATCGACCTCACCGCGGCGCCGGCCGCCCGGAGCACCGCGATGGCCAATCTCGCCTTCCTCTCGACCGCCCACATCCACGCCAAGGGATGGATCGAGGACACCCTCGCCGCCGGCGCGCGCGTCGCGTCGGTCTGGGACGACGTCGCCGACCGTGGTGCCCGGCACGCCGGCTACGCCAAGAGCACGCACACCACCGACCTCGACCAGGTGATGGGCGACAACAGCGTCGACGGTTTCGTGATCTGCGCCGAGAACACCCGCCATCTGCCGCTCCTGCGCCGCGCGCTCGCCAGCGGTAAGCCGGTGCTGTGCGAGAAGCCGCTCGCGACCACCGCAGCGGATGCGAAGGAGATCTCGGCGCTGTGCGCCCGCCATTCCAGCACCCTGGTCAACGGCTACGTCTATCCGTTCATGGGCCACTACCAGGCGATCGCCCGTCTGGTCGAGGAGCGCGCCTTCGGCCGCGTCACCCATGTGCGCTTCCGCAACTGCCACGGCGGAGCATGGTGGCGCTGGTTCGACGACAGTGCCCTCGCCTGGTTCCATGACGTGTCACTGGCCGGCGGCGGCGGCATGCTCGACGAGGGCACGCACTGCGTGCACGCGCTACGCATGCTCTTCGGACCGGTGAAGCAGGTATGGGCGACGTCGCACAACCTCAGCGGCCAGTACCCGTCGGCCGACGATTTCGGCGTGGTGCATCTGCGCTTCGCCAATGGCATTTTCGGCACCGTCGAGGGCTCGTGGGTGCAAACGGCCGGCATCAAGGGTCTGGAGATCGTCGGCTCGCTCGGCGCCCTCTACCACAATGGATCCTCGTACGTCACGCAGATGGCCAACAAGCAGGCCGTGCCCGTGATCGCCGCCGCGGAAAAGCCGAACTCGGTCCGCCGCCTGCTCGCCGCCATTCGCGGCGAGCTGGATCCGTCGGAAGCGCGGGCCGACCTCGCCGCGGCGCTCGACGCGGTGACGATCATGGATGCAGCCGCGCGTTCCTCGCGCAGCGGCGGCTGGATCGACCTCTGAACCCGCCTCGCCAAGACCCCTGATCGCCCCCCTGCCTCGACGCCCATACCCCCTGGAGACCACATGCGCCTATCGCTCGCCGGCTGGAGCCTGCAGAAGCTCTTCAATTCTACGCCCCCGTCGCTCACCCTGCTCGATTTCCCGGCCTTCACCCGCGACCGCTTCGGACTCGATGGCATCGAGCTCAACAACATCTTCTTCGCGTCGCGCGACTCGGCCTACCTGTCCAAGCTGCGCGAAGCCGCCGCGCGCGCCGGCACCGCGCTGGTGAACATCGCGGTCGACGAGCAGGGTGACCTGTCGCACGACGAGGCCAGCCAACGCGAGCTCGGACTGCGCAACTACGGCGCTTGGATCCCGATCGCCAAGGAACTCGGCATCGACGCGATCCGCGCCAACTCCGGCGGCGGCGCGCTCACCGACCGAGCCCGCGCGGTCGCCAACTGCACCGACAGCTTCCAACGCCTAGCGGACATCGGCCGTAAGCACGGGGTGCGGATCATGATGGAGAACCATTGGGGTCTGAGCATGGATCCGCGCAGCATGGTCGAGGTGCTCACGGCGGTGCGCTCGTCGCACGGCGCCGACATCGTCGGCGCGCTCGCGGATTTCGGCAATTGGGACGACGCCACCGACCGCTACGCCGCCCTGCGCATGATCATGCCGCTGGCGATGGGCGTCCACGCCAAGGTCAACGACATCGACGAGGCCCTGGTCCATCCGCGCTTCGATCATGCCCGTTGCCTGGCCATCGCGCGCGAGTGCGCCTATGACGGATGGCTGGGCATCGAATACGAGGGCGCGGTCGAACCGGTAGTGGGCGTGCAGCGCGGCGTGCGCAAGCTGAGGCCGTTGCTGGCGGCGTAGCTCCGGCCTCCGATGCGATTCGAGGCGGTTCGCGGCGGATTGCGTGGCGCCGCCCCGGCCTACCGTCGCTGCATGAATCGCCCTCCTCGACTCGCGCTGAGCCGGGTCATGTTCTTGGCTTTGGCGTCGATCGTTGGGCTGAGCGCGGCCGGTGCCGCAGACAACCCGCCTCCGCCGTTGGAATACGCCGACGCGCGCACTTCGACGAAGACGCTCGAACTGCGCGACGGTCGCCGCATCGACGTCGATCTCGGCCTGAGCTGGCGCGGCACGACCGTGTACCTCGGCCTCGCGGGCGACTTGGTGGCGGTCGACGACGCGACCAGCGCGGTGCGGTGGTCGCGCGCGGTGAGCCCGGCCTGGCGGATGTTGGCGTTCTGCTCCGACCACACCAAGAGCGCTTCGTCGAAAACCTCTGAGACTGTCGAGCGCGCGCTGGTGGCGGTGCGAGGCGCTGGCGACACCACGGGATCCGGGGAGGCGGAATACTACGAGGTGGAGCATGGTCAGCAGTGCCCAGGCCAATCCCCTGTGTCTGGCCAAGTGATAAAGGCACGAGTCGTCGCGGGCGGCGGATGGGGCGCATGCGCGACTCGGTTCGCCCTCATTGCGACGACAGCAGAGCAGTGCGCGCGCGTGATCGAGCGCCTGCACGGCGTGGACGATGCTGATCGCGACTTCCAGCCGTTGCCGGAACCGTGGGACGGGCTGGCCAGGCCGGAACCGGTGGTAGCAGAGGTCGATTTCACGCGCGATGTGGTCCTGGCCGTCTGCTATGGAGACACCGGCAACACCTCCGGGATCACCTGCGAGGAGGTTCGATCGGATGAGAAACGCACGCTCGTGAGCCTGAGCACGCCGGGATTCCAAACCTCCGGACGCTCGCTGCCCGCGCGGCCGTGGATCCTCATCGCCCTGCCGCGACGTGACGATGGCGCGTACGCGATCGCATGGGATGAGAATCCGTACTTCGGCAAGGCTCCGCTTTGGCACGAACAGGAGCGAATGGCCGCGACGAGCGATGCTTCCCTCGTCCGGTTGCCGCCACGCGCCTCGCAATCCCCTCAGCCAGCTCTGCCAATTGGTTTCGTGAGGGAGATCCACCACTCCGGCGTGATCGTCTCAGAGAATATTCCGAAGCCTGGGGAGAAGCGCCTTCTTCCTTTCGAAACCTCTCGTTTCGAAGGCGAGCCTTTCCCGAAACGTTGGTGGGGTGACGCGCCGTACTTCGGCGAAGGGTGGGCGAGCCTCGCCCTCGATTGGTATCTGCTGCCGGACGGCGTCGCGGTGCCGCACGGCGAATATCGGCTGAAACCCAAGTTCCAGAGCGGCGACCACGAGTGGCGGGGGCGCTTCATGGATGGAACTCGCGAGGGCGAATGGCACCTTGTGGATGCATCGATGTTCAGAGACCACGAGGAATTCGCCACCTACCGCCGTGGACAGCTCCAGGGGCCGGCCCGCATCCTGGCCTCGTCCGATGGCAAAGTCATCTGCTCAGGCCAGTTCGATGACGGAACCGCGGATGGCCTGTGGCGCTGGTTCGATGCCAACGGTGAGGTCGAGCAGGAGCAGACGTTCGATCACGGACTGTGGAACGGCAACTGCACGACCCGCCGCATGGGGAACATGGGAAAGGAGGCCTTCACCTGCGTCCATGGCCAACTCGATGGCGATTACCGGCGTTGGTACCCGGACGGCACGCTGGCGGCGAGCGGCGGCTGGATCGCCGGCCTCACGCCGCTGCCTCGCGGCGGATACGGGCGCGGATGGGGACTGGCGACGATCGGCACGCCGGGACGACGCCATGGCGACTGGGTGAGCTTTGCCCGCGACGGGCGCGAACGCTGGCGCGGCAAGTTCGACCACGGCACCGGAACGCTGGTCGAGTTCCGAGCCAATGGCGAGCGCTGGTTCTCCGCCTCGTTCGCGGGCGGGCGGCTGGCCGCGGTCGACGAGTATCGGGCGGACGGCTCGGTGTCGTTCCGCGAAACCGTCATCGGCGATGGCGATGGCGATACTGCCATCGCCCATCTGGATGCGGAAGGGACCGAGCTGTTCTCCGGAATCTGGCGCCGCGGCCGCCCCTGGAGCGGCACGTGCGCGAATCATGACGGACGGTTCCTCCTCTATGTCGACGGCAAAGCCCAGCTGGGCCCACCAGGGATGATCCGCGAAGCCGCCGACGCGCTCGAGCGGCAGGTCGCGCTCGCGGCGCTGCGCAAACGCCGCGGCATGGATCCGTATCTGGTTCCGGCGACAGCAACCGACGAGGACCACGCCGCCGATCGCGCCGTGGACGCGACGCTCACGTCCACCGCCGGCAGCCCCGCCGAGACCATCGCCGCCCTGAGCGTGCGCGGTGCGGCCGCGGCGGTGGAATTGGGGAACAGGCTCGACGACGCGGATCCGATGGTTCGCACCGCGTGCGCGGCCGCGCTGGACGCCATCCCGGCGGCGGCGGGGAAACCCGCGGAAGGCATCACCATCGCCGCCATCCAGGTCGGGCCGCGTTCGCAGCCCGGCGACGCGGTGAGCCTGCTGGTAACCATCACCAACACCACCGACCACGAGCTCTGCATCTTCCAGCACCTCTGGCAGCTGTTCCTGCTCAGGCCCGGGCACGAGAACTTCCCGCACTGGTTGAATTTCGACGCGGTGCCTGATCTGACGGCAGCGGACTTCCTGCGCATCGCACCCGGCGCGTCGTACCGCTTCGTGATGGATGCCGAGCCGAACCCGGATGTCCGCGGACTGGGATCAGCCCAGGTGGCCTTGACCTTCCCGGAACCGGACAACGCCATGGCGGTCGCTCCGGTGGCGATGGTGCCCGGGCACGAATGGCTGATCTCGGGTCCGATCCGCATCACCTACGACGATGAACGGGCGGATCCGCGTGGCCTCGACCAGGTCGAAGCGCTCGCGAAGGTCGAGACCCGTGCCGACGCGGCGTCTTCGCTGATCGCCATGGGCCAGGACGCGCTGCCCGCGCTGAAGCGCGGCCTGCACGCCGGGGATGCCGCCGTGAGGTCGGCCTGTGCCGCGTTCATCTGCGGCGCCGACGGCTTCCATCCAGCCCACGGCCCCGGCCTGGATGGAACGATCGGCGGCGGATTGCGCACGGATCTGATCGCCTGGTGGCGGCGCTGGGGTCACCAGCGTCGTGACGAGACCTGGCATCGGCTCAGGCAGTTCACGACGGCCTTGCCCACCGATGAACGCGCAGCCTTCCAGGCCCGGCTGCTGGAGGTGATCCCCTGGGATCATCGCAGCACGGTCCCGTGATCGGGGTCAACCTACCGCGCCGCGCCTGCGCCCTGGCCGGCCGGGCGACGGCGCAGCTGCGGCATGATGGTCGCCAGCAGCTCGAGGCGTCCGCTCGGCAGGCCGTCGAGACCCATCGTGGAGATGCCCGGGAATTCGCGCTTCGCCTCGTCGACGATCTCGCCGGCGAGGCGTTCGAGCAGCGCGAGGTTCGCCGTCAGCTTCGCGGCGAACTGAGCGTCGTCGAGCCGGTCCTGCAACCGCGCGTTGAGGTCGTGCATGAACGGGATGCCGGGGACGTCGATGAAGGTCTTGGCGATCTGCGGGTCGAGCGCCTCCCAGGCGCGGAACAGCATCTGCACGTCGCGGTTCAGTTCGCCTGACGCGTCGAGCGCGCCCTTGAAGCGCGCGAACGCCATCAGGTCGGTCTGGCGCTCGTGGAAGAAGAATGCCGCGGGAACGACCCAGTAGTACGCGAAGTCCCAGATGATCTTCAACGCCATGACCTTGGCGTTGCCGAAGAGCGGCATCTGGTCTTCGTAGAGCTTCAGATGGTTCTCGAAGAAGGTGAAGTAGATCTTGTCGTAGAACGACGCGCGCGTCGAGATGCTCTCGCCGGCCATCTCGCGGGTGATGAGATCGACGATGAACGTGTTGCCCATTCCGATGTAGTCGCTGCCGGGCGAATAGAACGGGTCGAGGAATGCGCCGGCCTCGCCGGTGAGCGCCCAGCGTTCCTCGGAATACACCTGCTTGCAGCTGTACGAGAAGCCCTTGAAGCCGAGGAAGTCCTGGAGCTGGGCTTCGCGGCCCTCGCACTTCTCGGCGCACTGCGGCTCGTTATCGCGCAGCCACTGCAGCGCCTTCTCGTAGGACGACATGGTGCTGAACGGATGCAGCTTGGCGTCGGCCACGATGCCGACGCTGTGGCTGCCGGAACCGAGGGGAATTAACCACACCCAGTAGCCGCGGCCCATGAAGTGGACGGTGGACAACCAGCGCGAGCGCTTCCCGGCATTCTGCGCCTGCCATGCGGGATCTTCGGACCAGTCGTCGATCGCCACCTTGCGGTCATAGCGCCACCACACCGCATTGGCGTCGTGACCATTCGGCTTCGCCAGCCCGAGCTTGCGCTTGAGGATCCCAGCGCGGCCGCTGGCATCGACGACCCAGCGCGCGCGTACTGTACGCTCGACCTTGTCGGCTGCGGTGAACGCGACGGTGCTGATGGCGGTGCGTCCGCCGAGGTCGACCTTCCCGACCACCGCGGCATCGATGAAGTCAGCGCCTGCAGCCGCCGCCTGGACGGCCAGGTGGTTCTCGAAGCGGCCGCGATCGATCTGCCAGCTGCGCGATGGGAAGAAGACGTTGCCGCCGAGCTCGGTGCGCGTGGCGATGTCGCGCTTGTCGCCGTCGGCGAAGAAATAGCGCAGGCCGAGCTTGGGTAGCTGGCGCTCCTTGAAGTGGTCCATCAGGGCGAGCACGTTGGTGAAGTAGTGCGCGCCGATCTCGACCGACGATTCGCCAACCTTGTGCGCGGCCTCGTCGACCGGGTGCTTCTTCTTCTCGAGCACCAACACGCTCGTGCCGGGGCGGCGCTGCTTCAGCTGCAAAGCCAGGCAGAGGCCGGCGAGGCCACCACCGAGGATGACGACGTCGTACTCCGGCTGGAGATGCGTCATGCCGCCGGGCCGGGCTTCGCGCGGTTGGCCGCGATGTAGTCGGTGAGGGCATCGAGGCTGGCGAAGGCCGCCTTGCCCTGCTCCATGCCCTGGATCTTCACGCCGTAGGTACGGTCCACGATGACCGCGAGCTCGAGCGCATCGATGCTGTCCAGGCCGAGCCCCTCGCCGAAGAGCGGCGCCTTCGGATCGATGTCCTGGGGGGTGGTGCCCTCGAGGTTGAGGCCCGCGATCAGGTGCTTGGCGAGTTCGAGTCGGTCGGCTTCCATGGGGGTCGCCCAGGATGGTCGACCCGTGCCGAGGCTCAAGCCCAGAAATCGTGGAAGTTGTGCCATTGCAGGGGACGTCGGCGTACTTCGGTTTCCAGCCGTTTGGCCCAGCGCGCAGCCGCGGCGCGCATGGCCGCGGGACGCTCGCGGCGGTCGCTCGGAAGGCTCACGTACCAGGGCTCGTCGACGATGAACCGGTAGGCGCCGTCGCCACGGCGCAGGCAGAAGCACACAAAGATCGGCGCTCCGGTCGCGGCAGCGATCTGGAACGGGCCGATGGGAAAGCGCGCATCGGGCCCGAGGAACGGCACGCGCGCGCACGGCTGGTCGCCGTACACCCGATCGCCGAGCATGCCCACGGTCTCGCCGCGCGAGAGCGCCTCGCGGATGGCGAGGGTGGCGCCGAGCGGATCACGCGGATCGATCACCTTCGGCGCGCGGTCGCCCATGATGCGCTCGTAGATCGCGCGTTCCTCGTCGCTCTCGAGCTCGACCTTGACGACGTTCACCGGCGGACCGTCCCAGCGGCTGAGGATGCGTCCGGCGAGCGCCCAATTGCCGAGATGGGCCGAGAGGATGATGCGGCCGGTGCCGGAGGTAAGCGACACGCGCAGCCGTTCATGGCCTTGGGCCGCCAGCCGCATGCGTCCGGGTCGCGAGTAGGCAAGCATGCGATCGCAGAGCAGGCGGCCAAAACACGCCATCTGCCGCCACGCTCGTGCGAGCTGAGTGCAGCCGTCGTCGCCGGGCCGCACGCGCCGCCAATAGCGCAGCGTCTCGCGGCGCGAGCGCGCATCCATCAGCAGGAAGAGCAACGCCACCGGATAGCTGAACAGCCGCATCCCGCCGAAACCGAGCACGCGCAGCACCGGCTCTCCGAGACGCAAGGGCAGCGTCCCGACGAGCGAGCGACCGCCCCAGGCGGCCGGAGATGCGGACGGAGAGTCGGTGGGCGCCGGCGATGGTGCGACTGCACTCATGGGCATCGACGGCGCTCGGCCCCGATCAGCTGACCTTGAGGAGCTGGACCTCGAAGATCAGCGTCGCGTGCGGCGGGATGACGCCACCCGCGCCACGTGGTCCGTAGGCGAGATTGGACGGAATCACCAGTTCCCAGGTGGAGCCTTCGCCCATCAACTGGAGCGCCTCGGTCCAGCCGGCGATGACGCCGTTGACCGGGAAGCTGGCCGGCTGCCCGCGCTTGTGCGAGCTGTCGAACTCGGTGCCGTCGATGAGCTTGCCCTTGTAGTGCACGCTGACGGTGTCGCTCGCGCGCGGCTTCTTGCCGCTTCCCGCCGTCACCACCCGGTACTGGAGGCCGCTCGGCAGCGTCGTCACGCCCGGCTTGGATTTGTTGGCGTCGAGGTACTGGGTGTCGTTGGCCATGGGCTGCTCCTGGGTACTGGGCCATCTAACGATGCGCCCGTGGAGCGCACAGCTTGAGCGGTCCGCGGGAATAGTCGAGATGGGCGATGGCGCCCCCTTCATCCATGGCCATCCACGGCCATCCACGGCGGGTGCGGCGGCAGGAAATCAGGATGCGGACATGCAGGAACGGATGCGCTTGTCGAGCGCGGCCTGGTCGGCCGAAAACGATGCGAGACCGGCCGCCGCAAGCAGGGTATCGATGGCCAGCTCGCCGCCCTGGATGCGCTGGGCCCAGGCCTCGTGCTTGGGGATCTTGCCATCGGCCGCGATGCGGGCGAGATCGGCGGCGGAATAGCGTGGGAAGAGGTCGCCGCAGCCGGCGCGATGGGCGCGCGCCACCAGCTCCTCGGCCTTGGCCGGCGGTTTCGCCGCGAGATCGTTCGCGAAGGCACGCTCCGCAGCCGACACGTCCCACAGGACATCGGCGCGGATCGCGGCGCGGTCGGCGGTGAACGTCACCTGGTAATCCTGACGGCGGCGGTCGCTCCACGTGCCGTCGAGCTCTTTGACCGCGGCAGCGGCCACGGCGGTTGGAATGGTGTAGACGTCGCAGCCGGCCAGATCGCGCACCTGTCCAGCGCCGCGCAGGCTGGCGGCGATCTGCAGGGTGCGCCCGCCGCCCGCGGCCGTGACCTCGCGCTGGCTCGCGAGCAGCGACTTCTCGCCGACCATGTCACCGCTGCCGAGCTGGTTGTCCTTGATGTAGGCATTCAGCCTGCCCAGGAACACGTTCACGAACGACGGCTTGGCGAAGGTGGTGATGAGGTGGTTGTGTCGCGCGCTGAAGCCGAGCGTGAAATTCACGGCGATGCCGCGGCTGCCGAGCTCGCGCGCGGCGATCAGGCCGGACGGCGTCAGCGGCAGCTTGACGATGAAGGACTCCGGGCAGACGGCGTTGTAGCGCACGCCGTAGGCGATCGAGCGCTCGGCGTCGTGGGCGAGATCGGTGTGCAGCTCGACGCTGACCTTGGCGCCGAAACGCTGTACCAGGCGCAGGCCATGGCGGGCGTTCAGCGCGAAGGCGATCTCGAGCACCTTCTCCTGGTCATCGAGCCCGCCGAGCAGCTTGGCGGTCTGGCCGATGAACGCATCGTAGTAACCGGTCTGCACCTCCTTGTTCAGGAGCGTATTGTTGGTGGTCAGCGCCGAGAATTCCGCGCACCACAACGCTTCGGCCGCCGCGATGTCGCCGGTGTCCAGCCACAGTCTCGACCCGAGCGCGGCCAAGCCTTTCCAGAATGGCGACGACGGCGCCTGCGGGCGCCCTGCCTTCAGATCGATGCCCTCGAGGACGTGGGCACGCAGGCGCGTGGCGAGATCGGAGGAAGGGGATGATGGGGCGTTGGGCATGCCGCGACCCTATGCGCGGGGCACGACGGGCAACGGCGCCCCTAACGAACCTGAGTCGAGCTCAGAGTCCAGGCTTCCCAGGCTCGCTGCCGGCGGACCACGTCCAGGCGTCGATCAGGCGCTGCTTCTTGTCGGGCTTGGCTGTAGCCTCGACCACGGGCTCGGCGGAGAGCGCGAATCCATTCGCAAGCCGCCGATAGGTGTAGGGCTGGTGATTCAACGTGCCGGCCGGGAGTGTGGCCAGCAGACTCGGCGAGAGCGCCGAGAGCGCGTCGGGGTAGGAGCCGTCACGCGCATGGGCGCGTCGCAGGGCCACCGCCAGGCGGGCCAGATCGACGGTCACGCGATGACGTTCAAGCGCGGCCGCCAGCATGTCCGCAGAGGGCAACAGCATACTGGTCAGCCGTGCGTACGATGGCAGCGGCACCCACTTGCCAGGCTTCTCGGCCTGCTCGATCTGCCGACGCATCTCCACGATGCGGTCGAGATAGATGGCATGGTCCTTGGCCACCAGCGGAGCACCAAGGAAGCTCCGGTACAGCCATCCTCCGATGAACCCGAGACGCGAAGCGTCATCAAGGCTCGTGCCATATAGGTCCGATCCCATGCGTCCATTGGCCAAGGCATCGAATACCCATTCTCCGAACAACAACCTCTCCCCGTCGAACGCCCTCACCATGTTGGTGCGCGCATCCATCGCCTCGCAGGCAGTGGCCAGCGCCGGCAGACTCTCGTCAGGAACCAGTCCGGCATTGAAGGACTGGTGCAGGCTTTCGATGGCCAACGCATCCATCGCAAGCCCGACGAGCTGGCAGATGAAGACCGGCGTTTCGCACTGCTGCCGTCCGAGGCCGAGGACGACCCGATGCGCATCGGCGCTATCCCGTAAGCGACCGGCGAGCCCCAACAGCCGCGCGCGGCAGGCGAGCAAGCGTGCGGACTCACGAGCTACAATGATGTGCGGCAACCGTGTATCGGGGCCCGTGCCGTAATCGAGATCGAAGCAGCAGCGAGGTCGCGTCACCGCCTCGTCGATGAGGAGACGTATGCGCGTGAAATCGGCACTCTCGAGCACCGCGAGGGTGTCATCCCGCTCCGCCTGCGTCCACGCCGATGGATCCGAGCAGAGAGGCCTGGCGATCAGGTCGATCACGTGATTGAGGGCTGGATTCAGCTTACCCGACGACGACGAGGAAAATACCTTGCCGCTGTCCAGCGTCATCAGCACGAACGCCTTCACATACAAGGGCGCCGCATTGTCGACCTCCAGGCACGTCGGGCTGACCTGGCCAGGTGCCGTCGGCAGTCCCGCCTCCACCAGGCGCGCCTGCGCCGCGCGCAGATCGCGACCCCAGACCAGGCCGAGAACGACATGGATCATGACCAGGACGAAGAGCAGGCAGAGCGCGACGATGCCGGCTCGCCCCGTGATCGTGCGCCAAGCCCACCGTTTGAAATCTGATATGCCAGGCATGTTCACTCCTGTTGGAAGATTCTGTTCTGCAACTTCGCAATCGTGACGTCGGACGCGCTACGGTCCGGCACAGCCGGGAACAACCGCGCGAGCCGGGACATGCGCCGGTCGTCGAGACCATCAGGCGTGTCCGGATCCTCTGGCGACGGTACCGCGATCGCCTCCACGACCGTCCGCGAGAACGCAATCCGTTCGTCGATGCCGCCCCCACGGCACCAGGCGGTGCTCAGCACATCAGCGAACACCAGCAGCGATGCCGCCGTAGCCAGGGCCCACGGTTTCCAGCCGGCGCGGGCGCGCGCGGGGGGCAGGGCCCACGCGGCGCGGGCACGGACGAGCATGCGCTCACGGTCCATGGCTGAAGGCGCGAGTCGGTGGCCGCGGAAGGGCCGATCAACGTCCGGAAGGTCAGGCATCCCGCCCCCCGAAGCCGGCGCCGAGCTGCGCGCGGAGCTTTTCCATCGCGTACCGGTACCGGCTGGCGACGGTGTTGATCGACACCCCGAGCAGCTCGCCGATCTCGGCGAAGGTGCGGTCCTCGTCGATCTTCAAGGCCACGACCTCGCGCTGCTCCAGCGGCAGCGACAGAAGCGCCGCGGCGAGCGCGCGCGTCCGATCGTCGTCGTTGACGCATCCCGGCGCAGCCACCAGCACCTCGATCGCATCCCCCAGTGGATGCTCGCGCCGCGGACGACGACGGAGACACTGCAGCGCCTGGTTGCGCGCCATGCCAACGAGATAGCCGGCGAGGTTGGCTGCGGACGCGACCTGCGCCCGATGGGTCGCGATGGATACGAACAGCTCCTGCATCACATCCTCGGCATCATGGCTAGAGCCGAGGATCGACAGCGCGTACCCGTGCAGCAGCCCGCAGAAGCGCTCATGGATGAGGTCGAGGGCGGTCGGATCGCTCGCGGAAAGCAGTCGTCGGATGTCGTCATGGTCGCTGATCACCGGGGTTCAACCATGATGATGCGGCCGACCGTGATTTTTGTCTGGAGGATCTCCACCGTCACCGCCGAATTGGCGCGATCAGTAGGCGCAGGGACTTGCGTCGATCAAAAATGCCGGGGCATAGGCGCTTGCTCGCTGCCATCCTGGGACGGTACCGGGCTCAAGGCGTCGTCGATGCGGTCACCGAGTTCGGTGAGGGCGGCGCGCGCCTCCTCGACGGACTCGGCGGTCTTCTCGGACTCCAGCTCCTTCGCGTCGGCCTGCTCCTGCACGGCGGCGGCGTGGTGGCGCAGCGCCAGCGCGTCGCGTTGCAGGGCGTGGGTCGCGTTCAGCGCTCCGAGCAGCCGCTCGCGCAGACCCGCGAGCTGCTTGGCCTTGCCGCCGCGTTGCGCGAGTTCGTCGTGGCCATCGAGCTTCTTCGCGACTTCGAGCAGCTCGCCGTCGATGTCCATGCGGTCGAGCAATTGATCCAGCGCCAGCAGCTTGTCCTCGAGCCGCGACTGGGTCTCGAGCGTGCGCGGATCGGTCACCATCTCGCCCTCGGGCGTAGCCACGGCCTGCTGCGCCGCTTCGATGGCGCGCATCGCCTTTTGTGCTTCATCCGCCACGGCCAAGGCCTGCTGCCAGCGCTCGTCCGCCGCGCCCATCCCGAGGGACGGATGCGCGTCGAGCAGATCCTGATGGCGCTCGCGCCGCTGTGAGAGCTCATCCGGCGGCGGTTCGACCGGCTCGATCTCGGGCATCGCCGTGGGATCCAGGAGCGTAGGGTCCTCGACCGTAGGCGGCTTCGCTGGGTCCTTCGCCGGATCTAGGCCCGGTCCAGGAACCTCGACCGGCGGCTTCGGGTCTACCGGAGCATCGGCGGCGGGGAGACTCGGCGCGATCACCATCAGGACCGCCGTCAGCGACACCGGCACGAGCATCGCCATCGGCAGGCGGCCGAGGACAACCCAGGAGAAGCATCGCATCGGTTCCCTTTCGCGCGGCCCCTTGTGTATACCCGCCAGGGCGCGCAGTCGAGGGGCGCCAGTCATGGATGATGCAGCGATCACACCCGCCCGGTGCGCCGGTAGGTGGCGGGTGGGACGCCCATGAAGCGGGTGAACACGCGGGTGAAGTGGTAGCGGTTCGCGAAGCCAGCCGCGTCGGCGATGCGTTCGATGCCCTCGTCTCCGGACACCAGGCGCTCGGCCGCCACGGCCACCCTGCGCTCCTGGACGTAGCGCGTCGGCGTCCGCCCGATGCGGGCGTGGAACACGCGCGAGAAATGATGCACGCTCAATCCGCACTGCTTCGCCAGCACCGCCACCGGCAGCCGAGCCGCGAGGTGCGCATCGATATGCCTGAGGGCCGGACCCATCTGATCCGGCCCCGCCATCTGCAGCGACAAGCCATGCAGTGCCTGCGCGGGCAGGGCTTCGATGGTCGCGGCCAGCGCATCGGCTACCAGCGCCTGGACGCGCAGGCGGCGGGCCGGAGTCGGTGCGCCGCGGGAAAGGCGCTCCGCCGCCAGATCGCGGGCCGCATCACGCGGCACGGCCAGGGGGCGATCGAATACGCCTTTGGACCAATCACCCTCCAGGCCAGATGGCGCGAAGTGGGCATAGAAGTGCCGAGTCGATTTCACGCAGCGCGAGTGGAACCGCCCCCAAGCGGGCACGAGATACAACAGGCCAGCATCGAGATGCACCTCGCCGGACGGGCAATCGACCCACGCGCCATCGCCATCATTGCGGTAGAGCCGCCAATACGGGTTGCAGAGCATGTGATTCCACGCGCGATCGATGACCACGATGCTCTCATGCAGGATACGGCAATGCAGCTCGCGGGGCCCAGCGGGCCCGAGGGGAAGCGTTGCCATGACGGGACTATCGCTGGATCGGATACATTTGCCACCCGCCTGGTTTCCCCTGGCACTGCGCATCCCAAACGTCGATCCGGGCGGCGGAGCCGGCCTGCGCGCCGCGCGAGGCGGAGGCTTGTCCGTGGACATCCACGGCCTCGCGGCAAACGTATCCACATCATGACCGATACGCTGCACCGCCATGTGGGCCATCTCCTCTCCCTCTGCGTACTGGCGATGGTCGCCGGTTGCGGCGACGTGGCGGCCCCTGCTGCCCAGGCTCCGGCCGGACAGGGTCCGGCTGAGGCGACCGCCAAGCCGACGCCTGGCGCCGCGCTGCCGGCGACCGATGCCGAATGGAAACAACGCCTGACCCCGCAGCAGTACGAGGTCCTGCGCCAGAAAGGCACTGAACGCGCCTTCACCGGCGAGTTCTGGAACAACCACGAGGCCGGCACCTATCGCTGCGCCGCATGTGGCGAGGCGTTGTTCTCCTCGGGCGACAAGTTCGAGTCCGGCACCGGCTGGCCAAGCTACACCAGGCCCGCGAACGCCACCTCGGTCACCGTGGGCAAGGACGACAGCCATGGCATGCAACGCGACGAAGTGTTGTGCCAGCGCTGCCAATCCCATCTCGGGCACGTCTTCGACGACGGCCCGGCCCCCACTGGCAAACGCTACTGCATCAACTCCGTGTGCCTGACCTTCGAGAAGGCCGCGCCAGCCGGCAAGGCAGAACCGGCGACCGCAGCTCCCGCTGCCGCCGAAACGCCTAAATGACCCTCCTCCGCTGAGGCCGACTCCGGAGTCATTTGCTCCCGCCGCCAGCAAGAGGTATCTTCTCGCGCATGGTCCAGACCCCGGCGAAGTGCATGGTGCTGCTAACCAGCGATGGCCAGGCCAACCACCTGCCGCGTCCGCTGGTCGAAGGCATCGAACATTCGCTCGCCGCGAACAGACTGCGTCTCGAGCGCCTGCATGTCGAGCGCGAGTGGCTGGCCCACCCGCAGAGGCTGCTCGCCGCGCTGAAGGAGCATCTCGCCGACGGCATCTTCCTGAACCTCCAGCCGAGGATCCCCAAGCCTCTCGATGAACTCATCGCCAACCTCAGCATCCCGCGCGTGTGGATCGACTCGAACCGCGAATGGAATGCGGTGCGGCCCGACGATGTGGGTGCCGGCCGGATGCTCACCGAGCACCTGATCGAGCTCGGACATCGGCACATCGCCTACGACGGATGGATCGCCGAGAATTCCGAGCCGAATCGCCACCACGGCATGGTGGACCGCTGCGCCGGCTACCTGCAGGCGATGCGCGACGCGCGCCTGCCACCGGACCTGTTGCCTGGTTGCGAATTCTCCAGCGACGAGGCCGTGCGCTCGGCGGCGCGGCGACGCCGCTTCGCCCAGCTCGACCGGCCGACCGCGGTCATCAGCAACACGCACGGCGACCTCGACGCCGACGTGCGCGCCTGCGGACTGGAAGTGCCGCGCGTGATCTCGCTCGCGTACTTCCGCGACGCCGACGATGCGTCCGGACGCAACGCGGCGGCCACCTCGGTGGCGTTCGATTGGAGAGAGCTCGGCTCGGCCGCGACGCGCATGCTGCTCGCCCAACACGAATCGCCGTTCAGCCGCGCGAAGTCGCGCGCATTGCCCTTCACGCTCGTTCCGGGCTCGACCTGCGCGCGTCGGCTCGGTTCTGGCGAATGGCGGACGACGCGTTGACGCAGTCTCCGAATCTGCTCCGACATCGCTGCCGCATCACGACTTGAGCGGTTTTTCCAGGGGTTTTCACCACGTCGCGCTTGACTCGGATGTCCGCGCCGCTACATCTTCCTCCATGATTACCCCACCGACCTACGCTGATGCCCGCCTCGTCGCTGGCCGTGCGAACGGCCGGTGTCGCATGTCCGCCTGCCATTCCGATCGGAATTCCGATCGGAATATGGCGGCCGGCGTGCGCCGCGATCGACGCGGCTAAACCAGCTCCCACCGGCTCTGCGCGACTCTTTTCCGATCGCTCTCCGAGCGACCCGGACCTCGCGCAATCTTCCGGCTCCATCCGACTCCATCGTCTTCCGTCGCCATGCGGCTCCGCCGCATGGGCCAGCCCCCGTCACTCCCCCTTTCAGGACCCCCTCTCTCAGAGCATGCCATGACACGTTCCCCACTCGACGACGAAGGCGTCATCCGCCTCTTCGGCCCCATTTCGACGGCTTCGGTGCAGCCGGTGATCGAACAGATCCTCATCCACAACCTGCGTGGGGATCGTGATCGCCTGCGTCTGTACCTCGACAGCCCGGGCGGCGATGTCGACCAGGGTTTCGCCCTGATCGACATCATGGCCTGGAGCCGCATCCCCATCCACACTACTGCCCTCGGGCTGGTGGCGAGCATGGGCCTGCTGCTGTTCATGGCCGGCGCCGCAGGGCACCGCACCCTGCTGCCCCACTGCAGCGTGCTGTCTCACCGCTTCGCGACCATCACCGGCGGCACCCACGCCGATCTGGTCGCGGGCCGGGTGCAGGAGGACCTCGCGCACCGGCGCATCCTCGACCACTACCGGCGCCACAGCCTTCTTTGCGACGACGAAGCCATCGAAGCGGAGCTGCTGCGCCCGAACGACCGCTGGCTGACGCCAGCGCAGGCCATCGCCTTCGGCCTCGGCGACCATGTCTGGTCGCCGAGCCCATCCCTTCCCCTCCCAACTCATCTCTCCTCTCCAGCAAGAAGCCTCTCGAAAGCCCTCTCATGATCGCCCTCTCCAACCTCTCCACTCCACGCGCCTATCGCATCGCAAGGCCCGCGGCCCTGTCGCGCCCGAACGATCGGCTGCGCGTCCTCACCGACCTCTCCGCCCTGCGTCTGCTGGGCGAGGTCAGGGCATTCGCATTGATCTTCTCGGCCGCTCCAGCGGCAGGGCCCGCGCCGCCGCGCCTGTCCATCACCTCCTGAACCACTGTGACGCCATGACTCCCCGCACCGCGCTCAAACCAACCCCGCCCGCCGCTCCGACGTCGATCCAGGCGATGCCCGTGTCGTTCGCATCGGCTCCGGCATCGGCATCGGCATCACCGATGCCGATGCCATTGCCGCTCGCGCGCTCGGCGTTCAAGCCCTACGCCCATGTCGTGGACTACCTCCTCGATCTGGCGCGCGAGCAGCAGGCCGCGCTCGGCCTCGCACGCTGCGAGCGCGCGCTCCTCCATGGCGAGGCGCCGAGCAAGGACGCGGAAGCCTACGTGCTCGATGCCGAGACCCTGCGCGATCTCGCGCTCGGGAAGGCATTCACCATGCGAGGAGCGCAGCTATCGGTGGCGATCCTGGCCGCGCGCGCCGAGCTGCCGCTCGACCAGTGGGCGCAGCTCGCCGCGGCCACTGCCAAGGTCCGCCACGAGCGCACCGCGGCGACCCCGCCCGGGCACCCCTGCCACGAACTGGCGCGCTATGAGTCGCTGCTGCCGCCGTTCGAGGCGCGCGCGGCGGGCCTGCTGCTGTGCCACCACCTCGGCGGCTACCTCGACAAGGCGATCGCGCGCGCCGGCGTCGAGTTCTATTCCTGGCTCGAGATCGGCCAGATGCTGACCCTGCTGTGCGCCGATCCGGTCGCCGCGCACGATCTGCTGCTGGCCTTCGATGCGCTCGACAGCCCGCTCTACCGCCATGGCGTATGCGAGCTGCCCGAGGGCGGCGAACGCTCGGTCGAGGTGCGGCGCCGCGATCTGGTGCCGTCGCGAAGCTTCCTCCACGAATGCCTGGGCGTGCCCTTCGAAGCGCTCGGCGCGCGCGAAGGCGTGCAGGTCTCGCGCCCCACCACCACGCTCGACGATGTGGTGCTTGAGCCGGAGCTCATGGAGAGCGTGCGCCGCATCGATCTCGACGCCGCGCGCCGCCAGCGCCAGAGCCAGGCGCTCGGCATCCTGCTCCATGGGCCGAGCGGCACCGGCAAGACGCTGCTCGCCCAGGCCATCGCCGGCAGCGGCAAGCGCGCGCTGCTGTCGGTGGACGCCTCGCGGCTGCGCCGGCGCGAGGACCTGGTGCGCGTGCTCGCCGGCCTGTTGCGCCAGACCGCGACGCAAGATGCGGTGCTGTTCATCGACGAGGCCGACGACCTGCTCCTGCAAGGCAACGATGCCAGCCGCGTGCTGCTCACCGGCATGGAATGCCACCCGGCGGTGGTTTTGCTCGCGTCGAACCAGCCGTACCGCCTCGACCCGGCCCTCGACCGCCGCCTGCAGATCAAGTTGTGCATCGGCATGCCCGGCGCGCGCCAGCGCGCCGAGATCCTCCGGCTCGAACTCATCCGCCAGGGTCACGCCGTCGATCCGGGCCTGGCTCGAGGCGCGGCCCTCGCACGCCTCGCCGAAACCTTCCGCTTCTCGGGCGGCTACCTGCGCAACGTCGTGCAGATGGCGGCGCTCTCCGCCGGCCTGCGCCGCGGCGGCCACGGCGCGATCACCGCCGACGACCTGTCCTCGGCGGCGTTGCGCCAGGTGAAGCTGCTCGATGACCGCATCCACACCGGCTGCGCCTGGGCCGAGCGCCTAACGCCGCTCGGCGCTGGTCTGCACGGGCCGACGCGCGCCGCGGAGATCTCCGCGCTCGCCTCCGCCCTCGATGAGGTGCGCGCGCAAAACGCTACCCAGGAGCGCCCCGGGCTCGGTGTGCTGCTGCTGATCACCGGGCCCGAGCGCCAATTGGCGCGCGAGGCCGCCGAGGGCTTGGCGCACGCCCTGCGCCTGCCGCTGGCGCTCATGCACGCGCAGCCGCCGTCGCGCGACGACCCCAGCTCGCGGCCGCGCGTGCCGTCGGCATGGCTGCGCGATCTCGGCGAGATGGCCGCGTGCCTGCTGCACGGGGACGCGGACGATCTCGAGGACTGGCTCCCGAGCCTGCTGCGCGTGCCGACCTCGCGCCATCTGGTGGTGCTGCATCTCACCGGCGCGACAGCGCCCGCGGCGCTGCGTCGCGTCATCGCCATCGAACGCCCGTGGGCGACGCTCGATGGCGACAGCCGCGCGGCGGCGTGGGACAGGATCGGCGGCGAGGGCCCTGCTCCGGAGGTGCGCACCCTGGGCGAGCTGCACTGCGCGCACGCTCGGAACCGGTTGTCGGCGCTGGGCGTGCCATCGAGCACGGGAGCCGAAGCGCTGCCCTGACGGCTACCCGCGCTTGGGGCGCGAGCGCCTGAGCAGCAACAGCGGAAGCGGCAGGAGCACCGCGCCGAACGCCGAACCGAATCCACAAGCCTTGTGCGTCGCCGGCACCGCAGCGAAGCCGCCGTCGAGCGGCTCGGTGGCGGTGACATACGCACTGGAATATCCCGTGGCGGCGCAGCGGATGATGGCGGATCCGAACGTGGTATCGGCGTTGGGGCCGATGGCGAGCGTGACGGTCTGGTAGGCGTTCCAGTTCGAGGTGGTGAACGCCACCGTTGCGGTGGATACGGCGATGTCCGCGTCGCCCGACAGCCGGGTCACCGCCACGCTGGTCGCGCCCGCGGGAGCGGCGCCGAGCTTGACGCGGAAGCTCGCGCTAGCGTCGTTCGCCGCGAGCAGCGAGATGGTGTCCACCACCACCGGCGCTGGTGGCGTCGAACCGAGCGCGTACGGCGTGGTGAAGTAGCTCCCGACGCGCAGCCGCGCGTAACCACCGTCATCGTCGGCGTAGGTCGAGGCGTAGCCGAGCGTGCCGGGCGCGGTCGCCGGGTTGGTGACGCCATCGCCCTTGGAATCGTAGAAGTGGGTCGAACCGCCCTGCCCGGCGTTGAACATCCAACCGAGGCATCCGGCGCGCGCGTAACGCAGGATGGTGTTGTTGTTCGGATAGCCCTCGAGCAGCGTCTGGATGAGGTCGTCGGTGTAATGCCCGTCGCTGTTGTTGCAGGTCTTGAAGTAGGTGTTCCCTTCGGCGGCCTGCCAGACGAACACCGGCAGATTCGAGGCCGCCTTGAAGTCGGCGATCCACTGGATGTGCCTATCGAAGGTGCCGAGGACGCCGGACTGATCGGTGTATGGCGGCAGCTGCCCGCCCAGGCCCTTGTCGCGGTCGCCGGTCTCGAGCACCGCCGCCTCCCAGCCGCCGCAGCAGGTGCTCATGTAGCCGCCCATCTGCGTGCCGGACATGGTGTTGTCCGGATCCCACGCCGAGGGATTGCAGACCAGGAGCACGTTCTGCGGCGCATACAGGTCGCGCAGGTGCTTGAGCGCGTCGGCGTAGCCGACGAGGTTGTCGGGATAGCTCGCGACGTCGGCCATGCCGCTCGAGCCGACCTTGATCACGACGTTTGCCGGATTGAAGGCGTTGCCGACGCGCGTGGTCAAGAGCAGGTGGTTCCACTCGTCGGGCTCGACATGGAAGACCACCGGCCAATCGAGATTCCCCGCGCTGCCGCATTCCTGGAACACCTTCTTCACCAGCGTGAAGTAGCCGTTCATGGTCTGGGCGTTCGCGGCGTTCACCGGCGTCGCCTGGGCAGGCCCAGGCGAATAGTTCGCGGGGTCCGACTGGGCGAGGAAGTACCAGGTGAACCAGGCGGCGCAGTTCACGGTGCGGCATTCGTCGATGTAGCCGGTGATGTAGTGCCCGCCGTTGTTCCAGGCCGGATTGAAGAACCACGGATCCTGCAGCACGCTGCCCGAATAATGCACGCCGCCGGACAGGTATTGGACGCGCGCGTCCCAATTGCAGCCGTTGTTGGCGCGGGTGTCCTGCATCCACGCGATCGGGGCCTCGACGCCGAAATCGAAGTGGCTCTTGAAGCGCGCGGTCAGGAAGCTCGCCGGGGTGTTGGCCGCGCTCGCCTGTCCGGCGAGCGCGAGAACGGTGAACAGCCCAATGGCCGTGAATCTGATGCATCGCAGCACGGCGGCACGCTGGTCCATCGAGACCTCCAGGGGGTCATTCAATCGTATTTCCACCGGCTTTCGTCGGTATTTGTCCGAATGAAGGCGGATGTCCACAGATCCGTATGACGCGCACGTCGAGTCCGAGCGGCACAGACTCTTGGCCGTAGGGCCACCGGTCCGACGGAGCGGCCGTCTACTGCGGTCCGATCGCCTTCTTGGCTTCGTCCGAGCCCGGCTTGCCACCGTCGAACACCAGCTCCTGCTTCTTGCCATCCTTGGCGGTGATGGTGACGGTGCCCTTGATGCCATCGCCGACAGCCTGGCCGTCGAGCTCGACCTTGCCGCCCTTGGCATCGGTGGCCAACGCCGTGATGGTGACCGGCGCGTCGGCGGTCTTGCCCTTCTTCTCCTCGAAGGTCATCGAATCGACTCCGATGGAGGCGAACCAGTCGCTGCTGAGCTTCTTGGTCGAGAAGGTGAGGCGGGTCTTCTTTTTCGTGCCCTTGCTTTCGCCGATCATCACATCGAAGGCGGTGCCGACCACACTCGACGGCGCGAGCTGGGCGAGCGCGCCGCGGTTGTTGCCCGCGCCGACGCCGACACCCGCGCCGCCGCCACCGCCTCCACCGCCACCACCGGCGCGGCCTCCTCCGCCCCCTTGTGCGCAGAAGGCGTCACTCGTGGCGAACAGCGCGCAGCAGACCAAGGCGATGCGGATGGACATGGGAGCCTCCGAAACCCGTTCTTATCACGCCACGGTGGGCACGGAATGACGGAAAACGCCACACGGGCGCTTGCGCGAGGATGCGCGCGGCGGTACCACCGGCGCCGCCGGAGGCCCCATGACGATCACCGCCAGCCACCCGATACCCTGCCGGCTGTTCGCGCCCGTGCTGCTGCTGGCCCTCGCCGGATTGCTGGCCCCGCCGAACGCAGCGGCGGTGGACGCCAAGCCGCTGACCATCGCTGTCATCCCCAAGGGCACCACCCACGAATTCTGGAAGGCCATCCATGCCGGCGCGGTCAAGGCCGGCCGCGAGCTCACCGCCGCAGGCCAACCGGTGAAGGTGCTGTGGAAAGGCCCGCTCAAGGAGGACGACCGCGCGCAGCAGATCGACGTGGTCCAGACCTTCGCGACCCAGGGCGTCTCCGGCATCGTGCTCGCGCCGCTCGATTCGAAGGCCCTGGTCCAGCCGGTCGAGATGGCGGCGGCCCAGAAGGTGCCGGTGGTGATCATCGACTCGGCGCTCGAATCCAAGGCGCAGTCGAGCTTCGTCGCGACCGACAACCTCGCCGGGGGGCGCAAGGGCGGCGAACGCCTGGCGCAGCTGCTCGGCGGGAAGGGACGGGTGATCCTGCTGCGCTACGCGGTTGGCTCGGCCAGCACCGAGGCGCGCGAGGCGGGATTCCTCGAAGCCCTGAAGGCCTTCCCGGACATCACGCTGATCTCCGACGACCAGCATGCCGGAGCCACCCGCGAGACCGCGCTCACCGCAGCGCAGAATCTGCTCAACCGCTTCAAGGGTCAGGTCGACGCGGTGTTCACCCCGAATGAATCGTCGACCGCCGGCATGGCACTCGCCCTCAAGGAGCAGGGCCTCAACGGCACGGTGAAGCACGTGGGCTTCGATGCCTCGCCGCCGCTGATCGCCGCCCTCAAGGCGGGCGATATCCAGGGCCTGGTGGTGCAAGATCCCTTCCAGATGGGCTACCTCGGCGTGAAGTACTGCGTGGACGCGGCGCTCGGCAAGACCGTGCCCAAGCAGGTGGACACTCCGGTGCAGCTGGTGACACCCGAGAACCTCGCCCAGCCCGAAATCGAAGCGCTGATCTCGCCGCCGCTCAAGGAATTCCTCGACGACAAGTGATCCGGGCGGCATCACCGTCCTGGCCACCGGCACCATCGTCACGCAGACCGCTGCCGCCGACCGGTTTGCGGCTGTGTGAGCTGCCGGGACGCGATCGCCTACCGATTGGGCGATGCCCCCACAGCGCGCACGGGGGCAGGCCGGTATAAGCCAGCTTGGAGGCACGCAGCCCATGCTGACCCGCATCGCCCTGGCGCTGGCCGTTCTCGCTCCCCTGTCGTCGCTGCAGGCGCTCGATCAGGGCGAAGCCCGCCATCTGCTGACTCGCACCGGCTTCGGCCCGACTCCCGACGAGATCGCCGAGCTGCTGCCATTGACGCGCGAACAGGCGGTGGACGCGATCCTCGCCAAGAACCGCACCACCAACCGACTCGCACCGCCCGAGTGGTGCAACGTGCCCCTGGCCGACAACGCCGCCCAGCGCCAGGCCGAGGAGAAATCCTGGAAGGGCCTGTCCGAGCAGGAGCGCCAGACCAAGAGCAATGAACGCGAGAGCCGGGACCGCAAGCGCGGTGTCGAGCTCAAGGCGTGGTGGTACCGCGAGATGGCGGCCACCGACTCGCCGCTCACCGAACGCATGGTGCTGTTCTGGCACAACCATTTCACTTCGAGCCTGACCACCGTCTATGATCCGCGCCTGATGTGGGAGCAGGACCAGCTCTTCCGTTCGCAGGCGCTCGGGAACTTCGCCACGCTATTGACCGCCATCCCCTACGACCCGGCGATGTTCATCTATCTCGACAGCAACTCGAACATCAATTACCGCCCGAACGAGAACTTCGCGCGCGAGGTGATGGAGCTCTTCACCGTCGGCGAGGGCTTCTATACCGAGGCCGACATCAAGGAAGCCGCGCGTTCGCTCTCTGGGTACAAGATCGACGAGGCCACCGGCCGGCCGGCGCTGAGCGAGCGCTTCCACGACACCGAGTGGAAGACCGTGCTCGGGCACAAGGGCCTGCTCGATGCCGACCAGATCATGAAGATCCTGATGGAGCGCGAAGAGCGCGTCGCCATCCATATCTGCGAGAAGCTGTGGCAGGAGTTCGTCAGCGAGACCATCGACGCCAAGGACGTCTACAAGATCGCCGCGGTGTTCTACAAATCCAAGTACGACGTGAAGAAGGCGGTGCGCGCGGTGCTGCTGCACCCGAAGTTCTGGGATGCCGATGCCCGCGGCACGCTCATCCGCTCCCCGGTCGAGATGCTGGTCGGTACCATCCGCCAGCTCGACCTGCCGGTCGATGACTACGCCAAGGTGGTGGAGATGGGGCGCGCGCTGGGCGAGGACATCCTCGATCCACCGAACGTCAGGGGCTGGAAGGGCGGCTCGGCGTGGATCAGCACCCACAGTCTGCTCGCGCGCCGCGAGATCTTCTCGGCGATCGCCGGCGGATCCCTCGGCAATCCCAACGGCAAGCACCGCAAGGCCGACGCCGACACGCCCGCCGCGGGCGGCGAGATGGCGGGCGAGGCGATGGCTCCTGCCGCCGGAGCGAAGGATCCAAAGGACAAGTCCGCGAAGGACACCGCGAAGGACAAAAAATCGGATGACAAGAAGGCCGACGCCAAGAGCGAGGCTTCATCAGACAAACCCGCAGCCGGGCCGCATCCCGACCGCGGCCAGTGGATCCCCGATGCGCGCAAGCAAGGCACCGAGGGCGTGCAGCTCGCCGTGCATCTGCTGCTGCCGATCGATCCGGTGACGCCGATGGACAAGGACGCCGATCTCGATCGCGCGCTCAAACAGCTGCTCACCGATCCGGCCTACAACCTGAAATAGGGCCTCGGCCCACCCGTCCCCCCCCCCCGCTTCCGGAGCACCCATGCAACGCCGCGACTTTCTCAGACTGTGCGGATACTCCTCGCTGGCGATGATGTTCCCGGGCGTCGCTTTTGCCGGCGACCCGCCGAAGACCGTGTCCATCGATTGGAAACGCTCGGTGGTGCTGATCGAGCTGCGCGGGGGGAACGACGGCCTGAACACCGTGGTGCCGTACGCCGATCCGGCATATGCCAAGGCGCGTCCCGCGGTGGCCATACCGGCGGGCGACGTGCTCAAGCTCGACAAGCAGTTCGGCCTGAATCCAGTGATGGGCGCGATGCTACCTGCGTGGAAGGACGGCGACCTCGCAATCGTCCACGCCGTCGGCTACGATCATCCCAACCGCTCGCATTTCCGCGGCATCGACATCTGGAATTCCGGCTCGAAGGCCGACGAGATGCAGGGTGACGGCTGGGCGGCGCGCGTGATGTCGAAGGCGCAGGGCGTGCCCGACGATCTGCTCGCGCACTCGATCATCCTCGGCTACGACAAGACCACCGCCTACGGCGGCTTCGGCCCGCTCTACGGCGACGCGCTGCGCAACATCATCATGAACGGCCCCGACGGCTTCATCCGCGAAGCCCGGGCCATGAAGAAGGCCGAGAGCCAAACCAAGAATCCAGCGCTCCAGCAGGTGTTGAAAGTCCAGGCCGACATCAACGCCTCGGGTGAGCGCATGGCCGAACTGGTGGCGAAGGCCCCCGCGCTGAAGGGCAAGTTCCCGAAAGGCCAGCTCGGCGATTTCCTGCAGACCACCGCCAAGCTGATCATCGCGGGTGCCGTGGTGCCGATGTACAAGCTCACGATCGATGGCTTCGACACGCACTCGAACCAGCGCGAGCGACAGGACAAGCTCCTCACCGAGGTCTCGGAGGGGCTCGGTGCGCTACGCGAGGCCCTGATGGCGGGCGGCGCCTGGGATCGCACTCTGGTGGGCACCTACAGCGAATTCGGCCGCCGTGTCAGCGAGAACGGCAGCAAGGGCACCGATCATGGCACCGCAGCTCCACACTTTCTCACGGGCGGCAAGGTGAAGGGCGGCTTCATCGGCGCGCCGCCGAGCCTTACCGAACTGAACGACGGCGATCTCGTGCACACCAACGACTTCCGCTCGCTGTACATGACCATGGCGCAGGAGTGGTGGGGCTACAGCGACTACTTCCTCAGCCAGAAGGGCGTCAAGGCGCTTGGCTGCATCAAGGCCTAGTCATCCGGGGCTTCGTCCCCTGGGCCCATCTCTAATGTCGTCGCGCTCGCCTGAGGCATTCCCAGAACCATTCGCAGAGCCGTTCACAGAGAACGTGGAGCTGGGCTTCTGACACCCCTGCTGACCGCGGACCACGATGCTTTCTCGCGGAGACCTGAGGGATACCTTCGTCTCGTGCCCTCGACACGCATTGGACCAGCCCCTTCGGAAGCGAACGATCCGCTCACCGCAAGCTATCCGCTGGCAGCGGAAACGATCGCGGCGTTCCAGGCCGATGGCCACGTTCTGCTGCGCGAGGTGCTGGCGCGCGATGACGTCGCGCACCTCGCGCCGGCACTGCGCGATACGGCGCGCCGCCTCCAGCACGAATCGCGGCCGCTCGCCGAGCGCGACACCTATGGCAGGGCCTTCCTACAGGCGATCAACCTGTGGCGGGCCGACGACACCGCGCGCAGCTTCGTACTCGCCCGGCGCTTCGCCGCGATCGCGGCGCGGCTGCTCGGCGTCGAACGCGTCCGCCTCTACCACGACCAGGCGCTGTTCACTGAAGGCGGCGGCGGCATCACGCCCTGGCACCAAGACCAGGCCGCGTGGCCGCTGGGCGATGCGCGCGCCCTGACCATGTGGATGGCGCTGGCGGACATCGACGAACGCATGGGCACGCTCGACTTCGTGCCCGGATCGCATCGCCTCAAGCGCCTGGCTGATCTGCCGATCTGCGACGAAGGTCAGGATTTTTTCTCGCGCCTGATCGACGAACGCGGACTGGCGATCCGACGAACCGGGGCGATGCGCGCGGGAGACGCTACCTTCCACCTGGGCTGGACCATCCATGGCGCCCAGGCCAACGCGTCCGCGCACGCGCGAGAGGCGATGACGGTCATCTACGTCGCGGACGGCGCGCGCATCGGCGATGCTGACCATCCGCTGCGCGCCGCGTCCCTCGAGCGCTGGTTCGCCGGCCGCGTGACCGGGGATGCGGTCGATGGCGACCTGCATCCGCTCCTGGGCTAGCGCTCGGGGATCAGGAATTCGGCAGCTCCGATAGCGCGCGGCGCACGTCGTCGATCACCGACGGCTCCGCCAGCGCGGTGAGATCGCCCAGCGCACCATCGTCACCCATCGCCAGGGCGCGTAGCACCCGGCGCATGAGCTTCCCGGACCTGGTCTTCGGCAATGCCGGCACCATCACCACGCGTTCGGGCGCGGCGATGGGCCCGATGCCAGCGCGCACGGCCGCGCGCAGCACGGCTCCCAGCCGAGGCTCGTCCTGGCCGACGCGCGCCACCGCGAATGCGATCAGTGCGGAACCCTTGAGCGCGTGCGGCACGCCCACCACCGCCGCCTCGGCGCACGCCGGATGCGCCAGCAGCGCCGCCTCGATCTCGACGGTGCCGAGACGCACGCCCGAGACGTTGACCACGTCGTCGACGCGACCGGTGATCCACAGATGTCCATCGGCGTCTCGCCGGCAGCCATCGCCGGTGAGGTAGAAGCCCGGATGACGCGCCAAGCAGTCGGGGTCGCGGCGATCGCCGATCGACTTCGCCAAGCCCGGCCATGGAGCGCCAATCGCGAGCATGCCTGCCGCTTCGCCCACAAGCGGGTTCCCGGCGCCGTCGAGCACCGCCACCACCACGCCCGGCAAGGGCGAGCCTACCGATCCGGGCTTGGACGCGCCCATCGCGAATGCTTGCGGACGAGCGGCGAGCAGGTGTCCGGCGGCTTCGGTCTGGCCGTAGATGTCGATCACCGCGCAGCTCCCGCCGCCAGGCACGTCGCGCAGCCATCGCCACGTTGCCGCGTCTAGGGCCTCGCCAGCGGTGGCGATGACGCGCAGGCTGGAGCGATCGTGGGCCAGCGCGGGCGCGTCGCCGTGGCGCGCGATCGCACGCACCGCCGTGGGCACGGTGAACAGCACCGCGACGCGGTGCTGTTCGACCATGGCCCAATACCGCCCCGGATCCGGATGTGTCGGCACGCCTTCGCACAGCAGCGTGGTGGCGCCGTTCCCGAGTGGGCCATAGACGATGTACGAGTGTCCGGTGATCCAGCCGATGTCGGCGACGCAGGCGTAGACCTCGCCTTCGCGCCAATCGAGCGCCAGGCGATGCGTGCGCATCGCCCACAGCAAAGAGCCGGCGGTGGCGTGCAGCACCGCCTTGGGCGTGCCAGTGGATCCGGAGGTATGCAACACGAACAACGGATGCGCGCTCGGGAACGCGGCGGCGCGGTGTGCCGGTGATTCGGCATCCATGGCTCGGCGCAGACAGAGTTCGCGCGGCTCCGAGAGCGTGATGCCGGGCACGCCGCGCCGCAGCACCAAGACCGAATGGATGCCTGGCAGCGCCGCGAGCGCCCGATCAGCGATCGGCTTCAGCGCGATGGCCTTGCCCGCGCGCATGGCGATGTCGGCGGTGATCAGCACGCGGCAGTCGGCGGCGGCGAGGCGTTGGCGCAGGGCCTCGGAGCCGAAGCCGGCAAACACCACGCAGTGCACCGCGCCCAGCCGCGCGCATGCGAGCATCGCGACCACCGCTTCGGGCACCGTCGGCAGATAGATCCCTACGCCGTCGCCCGCTTCCACGCCGCGCCGCTGGAGGGCGTTGGCGAGACGGCAGATCTCGCCGTGCAGTTCGCGATAGGTGAAGGTGCGCGTTGACCCGGGTTCATCCCCCTCCCAGATCAGGGCGGTGCGCTCGCCGCGTGCCGCCAGATGGCGATCGACGCAATTGACGCACGCGTTGAGCACACCGCCGTCGAACCACGACGCATCCCCGGCCGCGAGGCTGCCCGAGAACGCACGCGTGAATGGCCGGTCCCACAGCAGTTCTGTGCCGGCGATCGCGCTCCAATAGGCCTCGGGATCCGCGATGCTGCGCGCGTATTCCGCGGCGGCGTCGTGAGCAGTGGGAGAGGCCGAGGGTCGGGACACCGGTGCCACCGTAACGGCCGATGACGCTGCGGAAACCGGGGCTTCCCGGCGAGCGGGCCAGGTCTACGGTCTGGCCATGGCGACCTGGAAAGATTCGTGGCGGCCAGCACGGCTCGAGGAACGCCTCGACGGCGGCGCGGTGCGTTGCCATCTCAGCCCGCGCACCTGCGTCATCAAGCCGGGCCAGCACGGCTTCTGCGGGGTGCGTGCCAACCGCAACGGCCGCCTGGTGACGCTCAATTACGGCAAGTCGGTGCACGCCACCGAGGAGACCATCGAGACCGAGGCGGTATTCCATTACGCGCCGGGGGAGCGCATCCTGTCGATGGGCAACATTGGCTGCATGATGAACTGCGACTACTGCCACAACTGGAAGACTTCGCAGGCCAAACACGTCTCTGATTCCGACGTCCACCACTACACCCCGGAGCAGGTCGTCGACATCGCGGTGCGCCACGGCATCCGCGTGATCTCATGGACCTACAACGATCCGGTGGTGTGGCACGAGTTCGTCATCGAGACCGCGGCGCTCGCGCGCGCGCGCGGCATCGTCAACCTCTTCAAGTCCGCCTTCTTCATCACCCCCGAGGCGATCGCCGAGCTGCTGCCGGTGATCGATATCTTCTCGATCTCGGTGAAGTCGATGGATCCGGTCTACTACCGCAAGCTCACCAAGGGTTGGCTCGAACCAGTGCTCGAGGGCGCGAAGCTGGTGCACCGCGCCGGCAAGCACGTCGAGATCTCGACGCTGATGGTCACCGACGTCTCCGACGACCTGCGCACCGCCGGCGCCATCGCCGACTTCGTCGGCCAGCAGCTCGACCAGGCGGTGCCGCTGCACTTCGTGCGCTTCCATCCCGACTACAAGATGACCGCGAGCACGCGCACGCCGATCCCCCGACTCGAGGCCGCGCGCGCTCTCGCGCTCGATGCCGGCATCCGCCACGTCTACCTCGGGAATGTCTACGACAACGCAGGCGTGGACACGCGCTGCCACGCTTGCGACTCCCTACTGGTGTCGCGCTACGGCCTCAACGCACGCCTGATCGGACTCGGCGGCGATGGGCATTGCCGGGCCTGCGGAACCGACGCGCACATGCGCCTATTCGCCGAACCCGGCTCGGCGCAGCCCACAGCGGCCGCCATCGAACCTTCCCTGCGGCGCGCCAGCCACCTGTGGAAGGGCGACATCCGCTCGCTGCACATCCAGGTGCGCAACCAAGGCACGAACCCGGCGACGGTATTTACGCGCCGCCTCGATCCTGGAACATCCGAACCGTGGCGCACGCTAGCTCTCGCGCCCGGAGAGAGCTACCGCTACATCGCCGCCAAGGCCTCGCCCGACGAACAGGGCATCGAGGTCGCGGTGCCGTCCGAGGTGGCATCGAGCCTGCACGAGGTCTTCGACCGCGCGCATTTCCCCACCGTCGAGGCCGGAGCCGGAACGCTGAATGGCGACATCAGCCCGCTGCCTGACTTCGCATCCTTGAGAAGTACGAGCCAGACCGCCGGTGGCGGCGATGGCTGACCCGGATCCACTCGCCGGGACCAGCCCGCTCACGCGTTCGCTGCATGCGCGCGTGCCGCACGACGGTGCCCTGCCGGTCGTGACCCCGCTCTATCAGGCGAGCGCCTTCCAGACCGGCTCCCCCTACTTCTACACGCGCAAGGACAACCCCAACATCGCCGAATTCGAGGGCATCGTCGCGGGCCTCGAGGGCTGCCGCCACGGCATCGCCGTGACCACCGGCATGACCGCGATCCACCAGGTGCTCGACCTGCTGCGCGCCGGCGATGGCCTGGTCTTCAACCGCGACATCTACGGCTGCTCGCACCGGCTCTTCCAGCGCTTCGCCGAAGCACGCGGCGTGCGCGTCTCCGCGCTCGACCTGTCCGTTCCCGAACAGCTCGCGCGCATCCCGGCGGGCACGCGCCTGGTGATCTTCGAGACCCCGACCAATCCCTTTCTCAAGACCATCGACATCGCCGCCGTGGCGAAGGCCGCCCGGGCCGCCGATCCGCGCGCACTGGTAGTAGTCGACAACACCTGGGCGACGCCGCTGTTCCAGAATCCGCTCGCACACGGCGCCGACCTGGTGGTGCACAGCGCCACCAAGTACTTTGGCGGCCATAGCGACGTCATGGGCGGCATCATCTGCTGCGACCGCGACGACCTGCACGGCCAGCTGCGCGATGCGCGCTTCTATGCCGGCGCCATCCTCGATCCGCACAGCGCCTGGCTGCTGTGCCGCAGCATGAAGACCTTCGGCCTGCGCATGCGTGAGCACGAACGCGTGACCGCGCGCCTGGCGGCCTTCCTCGGCACCATTCCGCAGGTCGCGCGCGTGCACCTGCCGACGATCGATGGGCACCAGCTGCGCGGCTACGGTGGCATCCTGTTCTTCGCCCTGGCTCCGGCGGTCGCCGGGCGCTACCGCGATTTCGCCGCAGCCCTGCGCCTGTTCGACACCGGCACCGGCATGGCCTGCGTGACCTCGATGGTGGCGCAGCCGTACAACGGCAGCCACGCCTCGATGACGCCGGACGAGAAGTCGGCGATCGGCCTCGACCAGGGCCTGGTGCGTCTGTGCTTCGGCTTCGAGGATCCCGCCGACCTGGAGGCAGACCTGGCGCGCGCGTTCACCGCGATCGCCTCCGCTGCCGCGAGCGCCAGCGGCTAGGCTAGTCTAGTCTAGGCGGCTGGCGGCATGACCACGGCGGCTGGCGGCCGCCGCTTGAGCAGCTGGTAGACCCCGATCCCCGCGACCAGCAGGGCGATCCATTGGTAGTAGCCGAGGCCGAGCACGGTGACGGCGATCGTCTCACGACCGAACTCGAGCACGAAGCGGATCATCCCATAGATCGCGAAGAACAGGAACAGCCTGCGGTCGCGCAGGGCGCCGCGGCGGTGCAGGATCTGCAGCACCAGGAACAACCCGAACAGCGCGACCGCCTCGATCGCCTGCACCGGCAGACGCGGTAGGCCGTCGCCGAAGTCGCAGCCGATCGCGGCCGGAACCACCACGCCGAAGCAGCAGTGCTGGGCGATGCAGCCGAGGCGCCCGATCGCCATCATCAGGCACGAGCCCCGCGCGAAAGCGTCGCTGGTCTCGACGCGCAGGCCAGAGAGGCCCTTGTAGAGCGACGCGCCGATGAAGCCGAAGAGCATGCCGCCGAGGATGGTCTTCGGCCCGAGGCGGTACTCGGCGAGCGCGCCGTCGAGCAGGCTTGGCGTATCGACCACGTAGGACGCGGCCAGCTCGCCGACATAGCCGCCGGCGAACAGCGCCGGCAGCGCCGAGCCGACCATCGAGGCCAGCGCGACCACCGCGAGCAGTTCGCAGCGCGGGCGCCACGCCAACGGCCATGACCGCGAGTCGCGCGCGATCAGCCAGCCGCCGATCAGCGCGGCGGCGATGACCGCCGCGCGGTGGATGAGCGGATGCCCGGCGGAGATGATGGCGTCGACGTCGGTGGCCATCAGAAGTGCCCGTGGATCCCGCCGTTGCTCAGGCAGATGAGGTAGAGCACGAAGACGCCGATCGCCGCGGCCGCGGCCGCGAGCAGCACGACCAGGGTCAGCACGCCCGCGATGCGGCCAATGGTGCGGCTCAGTGGAGCCCCCTCCCACTGCCTGCGCGTGAGCACGAACACGATCGCCAGCACCAGCGCGGTCGCGCCGGACGCTGCGATGCTCTGCAGCCAGACCCCGATCGTGAACGCCAGGGCCATGATTCCCAGCGAGGCCCCGAACCACACCCGCTTCCTGACCTGACTCGATCCCGCCAGGCTGCGCGCGACGATGCGCTGCGGATCGGGAGCCGCGTCCAGCGGAGCGTCGCACTTCCAGCAGGCGTCCGCCCCCGGCTGGTGCTCATCGTTGCCGCAGTCCGGGCAGATGCGTCGCGGTACCGATCCCGGAGATCCGGATGAGGCGCCGCCGTCGTTTCCCATCCCGGTAGACATCTCAGAAGTGCCCACCGCTGCTGCTCATGCAGATGAGGTAGAGGACGAAGAGTCCGGCGACCGCGGCGACGGCGATGAGAAGAAACGCGATGGTCAACACACGCAGGACCCCGAGCACCACGCCGATGAAGGAGGTGTCCTTGATCTTGCCTTTCTTCCGTCTGTTCTTGGCGGCGATCGCCATCGCGATGGCGATCGCCACCGCGAGGATGGGATTCACCAGCGCGAGACCGCTGATCAGGACGATGGTGGTGATGCCGACCGAGCCATTGGCCAGGCCTTTGCGTTTCACCTTGTCCGAGCGCACGATGCCCTTGATGAATGCGCGCTGCGGATCCGGCGCGGCGTCGAGCGGACAATCGCACACCCAGCAGGCGTCGGCGGACGGCTCGTGCTCGTCATTGCCGCAGTCCGGGCAGATCCGTGGTGTCGGCGATGGCGGCGGCGATGGCGGCGGCGATAGTGCGGCCGGCGTGTGCGTCATGGCCCACCGCCGACGCTGGGCGCGGGCGCGATCACGCTCTTCAACGCTCCGCGCGCGGTACGCAGGATCTGGCCCACGATCACCCCGAGCAACACCAGTGCGGCGATGACGATGACCAGGTGATGGTGGGGGACCTGATGCTCGGGGTGGTGCCAATGGGCGTCAGCGACCAGCACCAGGTACCCGAACACAGCCCCAGCGGTGGCCATCCACAGCAGCGCCAGGCTGAAGCGCAACGCCGACGCGGCGATGATCAGCGCGTAGACGATACACAGCGGGCTGGACGGGCCATTCGCGGCCAGGAGCAGCATGGTCAGCAGGAACAGATCGGCGGCGGTCGCCGTGAACTTCATCGCCGCGTTGAACCGGTGATGACTCAGGCACAGCCAGATCGCGAACGCGGTGAAGCTCCACGCCACCGCCAGGCCCGTGGCCAGCTGATGGAACACCGGTGTCATGCCGGCGGCGGGCGCGATGCCGAAGAGCGGCAGCCCGTGGAAATCGACCAGTTCGATGAGATAGAACACGCACACCGCGGCGAGGCGCAGCAGATTGGCGCGCATTTCGCCGTGCATGGCCAGCGCGCGGAACATCGCCCGTTCGGGATCCCGCTCGTGGACCATGGCCGCTCCTGGCGCGGATCGTGGACCACCAGTGGCGGTTGCCTAGTTGAATTCACCGTGGCGGACGCAACCTGCGCGCGTGATCCCCGACGCTACGATGCCCCTTCCGCCATCCCATGCCTGGCGCCGGCTCGCCCCGCTGATGGTGATCCCGCTGGTCGAGGCCGCTGCGTTCGCGGCCGCGTGCTGGACGTTCCACGAAGCGCCACTTGCGGCAGCGGCCTGGCTCGCGCTCGCCGCGCTGGCGCTGAACTTCTCGGTGCACATCGCCTTCCACGAGTGCGTGCACCACGGACGATCGTGGGCGATGGCCGGGCTGTCGGCGCCGATCACGTTGCTGATCGGCATGCCCTTCGACGGCTACCGCCTGCACCACCACAACCACCACCGCGCGGGCAACGGCCTCGACGATTATTCGTGCACCTGGCGCGCCACCGCGAGCGGCCCGCGCCGCCGGCATCCGCTCGCCTACGCCCTCGGCTGGCCCATCCAGCTCGCCCAGGCCATGCGCGCGATCCGGCGCGACGCGCGCGCGGGCGAGGTCGCCGTGTCGACGCGCCGGCTGATCGCGGCGCAGAAGCTGATGCTGGTCGCGACGCTGGTGGCGCTCGCCGCCGTCGCGCCGGCGATCCTGGCGATGTACCTGGCGCTGATCTATGTCGGCTGGGCGCTGGTCAGCGCGCACAACTACGGACAGCATCCGCCGCCTACCTCGGCGGCAACGGCGGCTGCGGCATCAGCGACGGAGGCCTCGCTGCACACCGCGCCCCAGGCCACCAGCTATCCGAACCGGATCTACAACCGCATGCTCGCCAACAACGGCCTGCACTGGGAACACCACCAGGCGCCGGAGATCCCGTGGCATGCGCTCGCGCCAGCCGCGCAGGCGCCGCGGGCGCGGCGCCCGCACGTGCTGAACGTGGCCTGATGGCAGTGGTTTTCCGGCACGGCGGACCGCCCGCGGCGCTGCGCGGCAGACAGCTGGTGACGCGACCGGTCGCGGAATTCCTCGCTACGGAGCTGATCGCGGCGAACGGCGCAACTCGGGCAGCGGCACGTGCAGACACGTGGGCGATCGATCTCGGCGCCGACCTGCTCTTCGACCGCGAGGGCCTGGGGCTGATCGCCGCCGCGCTCGAGGCGCATCGCGGCGGCGAGCGCGCGTTGCGCGTGGTGCTAGAACCCGACCCACGCACCCACGCCGATTACTATTCGTTGCACGAGTCGTTGCACGAGTCGCCGCACGATTCGCTGCACGACTCCGCGCAGGACGAGGCCGAGCCCGCGCGCCGCATCCCGCTGCCGATCCTCGCCAGGCGCGAGGATGCCGGTCCGGAAACCGCCCCCGAGGGCGACTTGATCCTGCCGCTGCCCGCCCACCAGACCTGGGTCCCCTTCCCGGAGTCGCTGACCGCGCCGGGGATCTCCACCATCCCGGAAGCCCTGCTGCTGTCGTACCGCTCGGATTTCGACCTGCTGTTCGCGAATCAGATCGCCGTGCTCGGCGATATCAGTCGGCGCGTACGGCGCAGCCCGTTGGCGCTGCTCGGCGCGCTCGCTCCACGCCAGGGCGTGCCTTGGCGGATGCGCGCGGCGCTGGCGTTCGCCGGCATCCATCGCAGCGCCCAGGTACATCCGACCGCGGTGATCGAAGGCAGCGTGATCGGCGCGGGAGCGCGCATCGGAGCGCACTGCGTGGTGCGCTTCAGCCATGTCGCCGCCGGCGCGCGTCTGCACGACGGAGCCAAGGCCGAGTATTCGACCATCGGCGAGGGCTCGTGGCTGATGCACGATCTCGTGCTCTACCGCTGCCACGTCGAGGAGCAGGTGTTCCTCATCCACGGGCCATACCAGTTCTCGCAGTTCGAATCCCGCTCGTCGGCCTTCGCCACCATCCTGATGGATTACCGGCCCGATGGCCGGCCGATCCGCGTCGCTACGCCCGATGGCCCGCGCCTGTATCGCGGGCGCTTCCTCGGCTGCGTGCTCAAATCCGGCGCCAAGACCCTGGGTGGCAGCCTGGTCGCTCCAGGCCGGATCATCGCCGCGGATACCTGGCTCGCCGCGGATCCGGCCGCGATCCACGTCGCGGATCAGCCCGATGCCGAGATGCGACGACCGCTGGCGCCGCGGCGGCCCGAAGCGCGCACCTAGGGGATTGGCGCCCGGAGCGTCAGCCGAAGATCGTCTCCTGCACGCCGAACGGCGGTCGGAACGAGGCTGCGGACAGTTCCGGGCCGTGCTCGGCGATGCCAGCCTTGCGCCGCGATACCGCGAACAGATCGGCGATCTGGCGCGCGTAGAGGCCTTCACCGCTCATGCGCGAACCGAAGCGCGGATCGTTCAGCCCGCCGCCGCGCACCTCGCGGATGCGATTGAGCACCTTGTCCTTCTTGGTCGGCGCGTGCTCGGTCAACCACTGCTCGAACAGCGGCGCGACTGCGAGCGGCAGGCGCACCAGGCCCATGCCTGCGTACGTCGCTCCGGCGTCGGCGCAGGCGGCGAGGATCGCCGGGATCTCGTGATCGGTGAGCCCGGGGATCACCGGCATGATGTTGACGCCGACCGGGACCCCGGCCCGAGCGAGCGCACGGATGGCGGCGATGCGCGCCTCGGGCACCGACGCGCGCGGCTCCATGGTCTGGGCGAGCTGACGGTCGAGCGTGGTCACCGAGATGGTGACGCAGGCGGCTTCCGCGCGCGCGAGCTCGGCGAGGATGTCGGCGTCGCGGGTGACGAGATGGTTCTTGGTGATGACCGAGACCGGATTGCGGAACTCGGCGAGCACCTGCAGGCAGCGCCGGGTCAGGCTCAGCCGGCGCTCGACCGGCTGGTAGAGATCCGTCACGCCGCTCGCAGCAAGCACGCGCGGCCGCCAGCCCGGCGATGACAGCTCGCGCCGTAGGAGTTCGGGCGCGCGCTCCTTCACCAGGATCACCGATTCGAAATCGAGCCCGGCCGACATCCCCAGGTATTCGTGGGTCGGCCGCGCGTAGCAGTAGATGCAGCCGTGCTCGCAGCCACGGTAGGGATTGAAGCTGGAGTCGAAGCCGACGTCGGGACTGTCGTTGTGGGTGATGATCGACTGGGTGTCGTCGCGCAGGAAGCGCGTCGAGGGCGCGGGATCCTCGGCGTGCACCCACTCGCTGTCCGGCTCGTTCCACAGCGGCATGAAGCGATTGGGCGGATTGGCCGAGGCACCACGACCCTTGAAGCCCTCGGGACGGGCTGGCGATGGGATAGGCGGTAAAACACGTGGGAAAGCAGGATGGGGCACGCTCCCAGCATGGGCGTCGGGCATATGGGTCAATATGGACCTTTCCTCGGAGGACGCTCCTCCGGGAATAGGCGTCACTCCGAAATCAGTCAGGCACATCTGTGCCCACCGCCTCGATCCCCGGCACCGTCCGCCGCCATCACAGCGATGTTATCGTCGCCTAGAAGGCATTGCCGCTAGTCCCCTTGGCGATCCATGGACACGAGCAGCCGGCCGGCGCTCTGTGCGGTGCATGCCCGCCCGATGGCCCTACGGAAATGCGCCGAGCCCGCTGCCGACATCTGTCGGGTTCAGGGGTCTGCAAAATTCAGAGAAATAAATCTATTCGGTTACGTGGATGAAGGGTTGGCTGTTTTTAAGTCTACACACACGAATTCTGTTAACCTATGGTAGTAGTGTTATATCATGAGCATGAAACCATGGACCGTTGCTGCCTGTCTGTTCCTCCAAGCGTCAGCACATGCGGCCATCGAGGATGCGGATCCGAGAAATCTTAGATACAACGTCGCAACCGCCGGCGGTTTCGCGTACTTCCCAGGCACCACCCCTGGCCAAGGACAGGAACTCTGGCGGACTGACGGCACGGCCGCCGGCACCCAGTTGGTGTACGACATCGTTGCTGGAGCCACCGGCAGCTCGCCGCAGAAATTGGTGGCTGCGGGCAGTAACATCTTCTTCAGCGCCAACGACTCCGTCGCAGGGCGCGAACTCTGGGTCAGCGATGGCACCAGCGTAGGGACGCATCTTGTCGCCGACATCTCGCCGGGGGCGGGCTCATCGAATCCACATCACATCACCGTCGTGGGCAACGCTGTGTTCTTCGCCGCGTTTACCACTGGCATTGGGTGGCGACTGTGGAGAAGCGACGGTACCGCCTCAGGGACCGTCGCTCTCGCCGATCCCCTACCGTCGACGACGACTGACGAGTTTGACTACAACTGGCACCACTCCTTCTGCGGCGGCACCACCCTGCTGTTTTTCAATGCGACAGACCCGGTGGGCAATCGCCTGTGGGTGAGCGATGGGACGGCCGTCGGCACGCATGCGGTCCTACCTACAGGTGGCGCCGGCAACCAACCGATCGCTCTTGGAGCGATCGGTGATCGCTGCTTCTACGCTTCAGTGAACAGCGGCAGCTTCCTGTGGTCCAGCGACGGCACCGCCGCGGGTACGGCGGCCATGCCCGGAGGAGTAACTTCCGCTGATTTCAATACTGGCATCAACGGCAAGATATTCACCCGTGGAACGACCGGGGCGTACACCAACGGCATCTACGTAAGCGACGCTTCCCTGGCCGCCCCCACCTTGACCTCCACCGCAATGTCAGCGCCCGGATTTTTTTCTGACGTAGCTGGCCGCGCCTTCACTGATGTAGATGTCCCCGGCTCGTCCGTGCGACAAATCGGGGTCAGCGACGGCACCCCCGCCGGCACGTCAATCGTGCCCATGCAAACCGGGGGCCTTCATATGCCCGTCGGCAACCAACTCTACTTCACCACTCTAGTCGGCGGCGTCAGCGAACTCTGGCGCACAGATGGAACCACTGCTGGCACGGTGGCCGTGACCACGGCGGTGTCCGACCCGGTGGCGGTGGGCGCGGTGAATGGGAAGGCCCTCGCCACTCATTATGCCACCTGGAACACCTACGACCAGTTGTGGGCAAGCAATGGCACTCCGGGCGGAACCATCCAGATCATGCCGCCAGCGATTGGAGGGACCTCCACCGCGACATCGACTACGAGCGGGTCGGGAACACCCATCGGGTCGAGCACTGCATCCACGACATCATCCGGCACTGCGACAGGCGTTCCAGGTTCCCAAGATGAGAAAAAGAATTTCTTCTGTGGAACTAGCGGACAGGGAGCTGTTCTTACAATGCTGATGCTCTTGATGCTTCGTGCTCGTGGGCGATGGAAATGACGGGATTTCGTAGCGCTGGGAGCGCTGGGAGTTTCCTCCTCTCACTTGAAAAATCGGAATTAGACCGGTATCGTTGCGTTATTGTTGCAACCACCTTCCCGAGGTGGGACTCGAACCCAAAAATCCGTGAGGATGGCGGATTTTGAATCCGCTGTGTCCACCGCATCCGCCACTTGGGCAATAGGCCACTTTGATTGATCGCCCGGCGCCGCCGCCAGCATGCGGCGATGCAGGTTCTTCCGCTCCAGTCCGGCAGCGCCGGCAATTGCATCCACGTCGAGGGCAACGGCGTGCGCCTGCTCTTCGACGCCGGCATCAGTGGCACGAAGGCCAAGCAGCGCCTCGCCGAGCACGGCTACGGCCTCGAAGGCGTCGACGCGGTGATCATCTCGCACGACCATTCCGATCACGTCGGTGGCGCCGGGGCGCTCGCGCGGCGTTTCGGCCTGCCGGTGCACATCACCGAGCCCACCTGGCACGCGTCGCGCCTCGCCGAGCGCGGCGGTGACGATGGAGCCTGGCGGCATTTCGCGTCGGGCGCCACCCTACGCTTCGAGTCGCTGCTCGGTTCGCTGACCGTCGAAACCATCCGCACGCCCCACGATGCCGCCGACGGCGTGATCTTCGTGGTCGACGACGGCAAGCACCGCGTGGGCATCATGACCGATTTCGGCCACGTCTTCCCGGGTCTCGGCTCGATCGTCGAGACCCTCGACGCGGTCTACCTGGAGAGCAATTACGATGCAGGGATGCTCGCCGACGGAGACTACCCCGCCTTCCTCAAACGCCGCATCTCCGGGCCTGGCGGGCACATCTCGAACGACGAATCGGCCGAGCTGATCGCCAGGCACGGCAAGAAGCTGCGTTGGGCCTGCCTCGCCCACCTCTCGGCGAACAGCAACGCGCCCGAGGTCGCGCTCGCGACCCACCGCGCGCGCTATGGTGATGGGCTGCCGCTGACGGTGGCGAGCCGCTCCTCGGCCAGCGCCAGGCTCGACGTCCACTGAAGAACCTGCGATCGCGAGCGGCCCGATCGCTCAGGCGATCAGGCGATCGCCCCCTTCGCGCGCAGCGCCTTCTGCATCTGCACGCCGTGGACGAGGTCGATGCCGGCGCCGAGCGCGGCCGCGACATGCACCGCCTCGTGCATCTGGTCCGGAGTAGATCCGGTGGCGAGGCATTGCGAGGTGTAGGCGTCGATGCAGTACGGGCACTGCTTGGAGTGGGCGACGGCCAGGGCGATCAGCGCCTTCTCGCGCTTGGTCAGCGCGCCGTCCGCACCGGTGACGGCGTTGTAGTAGTCGAAGAACTTGGCCATCAGCGGCGCGGCGAACGCGCCCATGTCGCCGAAGCGCGCCAGATCGCGAGCATCGTAATAGGCATTCGTCGTGGCGGAAGAAGCGGCGGGAGAAGCGGCCGCATGCCCGCTAGCGGCATCCGGATCGGCGCAGCACGAGACCGCCTGCGCGGCGGCCGGATGATTGGGATCGATCGGGCGAAGATCGCAGCCCATCTTCGACGTATCGATGATCAGCGGGCCGAAGGCGAACTCGATCGGGCTGGTGCAGATGCCGCCGAGAGTCGGATAGACCCAGCGTTTCTCGGCGACCTGCACGTGGCAACAGAACACCGCCTTGCCATTTCCGCCCTGCGACGCCAGCCCCCACCGCAGCTTGGCCGCGACGACCGCGACACCGTCGAAGACGCGGCGCACCCGCGGCTGCTCGCCGCGCAGATCGATGCCGAGGTGATCGAGGAATGGCTTGGGGCGCTTGGGCAGCCCGGGGATCTGATCGTCTTGCGCCACATCGATCGATGAGAAGATCAGGTTCACTCCGCTGGCGAACGGATACTTCACGTAGCCCGGCTTGTGATTCTCGGCGCGCGTGCCGAGCGCCTCGATCGCGGCGTGTGGCAGTGCCGCCACGTCGTCGACCTTGACGTGCAGATGGATGGTGTCGGCCAACGCGAGCTGCACGGCGAAGGGGAAATCCGCGGCGAACATGCGCAGGCACTCGTCGACGTCCGCGCGGGTCAACAGGCCGAGGCGCACGAATTTCGCGAGGGTTTTGGCGATGTCCTCCTTTGCGATTCGCTCCTTTGCGATGGCCTTTGCAGTTTCCTTGATGTTGACCGCGCGTACCGGCTTGACGGCGGGACTAGGGCGGGTGGCAGGCATGGGGTTCCTCGGGCTCGGGCTGGGGGTTCAATCGTGGAAGGCGATGTCGCAACAGCCGAGCTTGATGACGTTCGCACTCCGGCTGACGGTTCCGGCGGGGAGCCGGTACAGCACCGACTTGCCATCGCGGACAGCCTCGACCATGCCGACGTCGCGCAGCACCTTCAGATGGTGAGACATCAGGCTCTGTTCAATGCCCGCGGCTTCGGAGAGCGCGCCGACATGGCACGGACCGTCCGACAGCCGCCGCACCACCTCGAGCCGCGTGGCGTCGGCGAGGACCTTGAGGCGCTCGGTGCACGAAGCTGTCGCCGAAAGCGCCGACGGAGCCGTCGGACGCGGGATCTGGGCTGAATGCCGGTTCATATGAACGGATGTTCATATGACTCCGACGCGGCGCAAGCCCGAAGCTCTCGGGCCGAGGGACATCGGCCGGGGATCGTCAGCCCACGATATTCCGCCACGCCGGTCAGCCGAAGCGCACCGCGCGCATCGACAGCGAGCCACCGGCGAAGCCGGTGATGGGGAACGATACCCGATCCCGGCGATCCGCCGCCCCGGCTGCGTAGAGCAGGGGCAGGTAATGGTCCGGCGACGGGTGGCAGATGCGCCCGCGCTCGCTGTCGAGCGCCGAGGTCAGATAGGCGTCATCGTGCTGGGTCAGCGCCGTGGCGACATCGCCGTCGAAACCTGCCGCCCAATCGGGGGTCGAGACATCGCCACGACGGGAGGCCTCCATGAACGTGCGCAGATTGTGGGTGATGTTGCCGCTGCCGAGGATCAGCACCCCATCGTCGCGCAATGGCGCCAAGGCGCGCCCGAGCGCCAGGTGATCCGCCGGTTCTGCCTGGTCGTCCATGCTCAGTTGGACGATCGGGGTGGCTGCGTCGGGAAAGAGATGCCTGAGCACCGACCACGCACCGTGATCGAGGCCCCAGGCGCCGCTGAGCGCCGCCCGCCCGGCGCCGATCAGGCCGACGACGCGATTCGCCAGCTCCGGATCGCCAGGCGCCGGATAGCGCAGCTCGGCGAGCTCGCGCGGGAAGCCGCTGAAATCGTGGATCGTCGCCGGGCGCTCGTCCGCGGTGAGGAGCGTTCCCGGGACGAACCAGTGCGCCGATACCACCAGCACGGCGCGCGGCTTGGGAATGGTCGCGGCGACGGCGCGGAAGGCGCGAGACCATTCATTGTCCTCGATCGCGTTCATGGGCGACCCATGGCCGATGAAGAGCACGGGCATGCGCCCGCGCGGCGCGTCGGGCTGGGACGGGGCTGGGGACATGGTGGTCTCCGTTTGAGATGCTCGGCCCTGGCATGCACCCGTGCCGGCGGTGGCCGCGAGCGAGCCAGAGCGTACGAGCAATTCGGATGGCGTCGAACCCGCGGATAGCAGCTAGGAGCTTCCTTGCGCCACCATCGCACCCTGGTCCAGTACGTGATACGATGATGCCCTCCACCGCTCCCGCACGCGTCCGATGGCCCCTCGCCGCACTACTGGTGACCGGACTGGCCGCGTCGCTCCAAGGCTCCGACGCGTTGGATGATTTCGCAGCCCTCGACCAGCAGGGTCGGCAGCACCGTCTCCATGCCTGCGCCGATGTGCCGGTCGTCGTGCTCTACTCGTATCAGCTCGGCTGCCCGATCGCGCGCCAGGACGTGGCGAGCCTCGACCGCCTCGCGAAGGACCACAATGCCAAGGCACGCGTGTGGCTGCTCGACTCGACCGCCGGCGACGACCGCGCGCGCGTCGCGGCCGAGGCCAAGGAACTTGGGACGACCTTGCCGATCCTGCTCGATCCCGCGCAGATCATCGGGCCGAGCCTGGCTTTCGACCGCACCGGAGAGGCGCTGGTGATCGAGACCCGGACCTGGCAGGTGCGCTGGCGCGGACCGGTGGACGATCGCCTCGGCTACGGCGCGCAGAAGGCGGAAGCGATTCACCGCTATCTCGAGGACGCCATCGACGCGGTCATCGCCGGCACGGCGCCCGCGACGGATGCTCCCGCGAGCAAGGGCTGCAAGCTCACCCGCGTCGAGCCCGATCGCGTCTACGACTACGCCAAGGACATCGCGCCGATCCTCGAGACGCGCTGCGTCTCGTGCCATCGCGCCGGAGGGGTGGCGCCGTGGGCGATGGATTCGGGCAAACGGATCGTGGACCATGCGGCGATGATGCGCGAGACCATCCGCACCCGGCGCATGCCGCCGTGGGGCATCGACGCGATGCCGGGCGTGTTCGAGAATCAGACCCCGCTCCAACCCGACGAAGCCCGAGCGCTGGTGCGTTGGATCGAGGCCGGCGCGGCTCTCGACAGCAAGTCTGGCGCGGCGAAGGATCCCCTGGCGAAGCCGCTGCCGGCGCCGCAGGAATGGCCACTGGGCAAGCCGGATCTGATCGTCGAATGTCCGGCGCAGGAGGTGCCAGCCAACGGCGTGCAGCCATATCGCCGCTTCGAGGTCGCGACCAACCTGCCGAAGGACGCCTGGGTGCGCGCGGTCGACATTCATCCGAGCGATCGCCGAGCCATGCACCACGCCATCGCCTTCGTGCTCGCCCCTGGCGAAGCACCGGACGCGAACAAGCTGAGCGGGCTCGACGATTTCCTGGCCAACTACGCGCCCGGCATGCCACCGTGCGTGCTGCCCAATAATACCGGAAGGTTCCTGCCCAAGGGGGCGCGCATCTCCTTCCAGCTGCACTACACCACCTACGGCAAGGCCACCACCGACCATCCGCGCCTGGGTCTCTACTTCCTGCCGGCAAAGCCGGCGCGCGAGGCCAAGGTGGTGAGCGCGCGCGCGATGGAGTTCCAGATCCCACCCGGCATCGCCGAGGTCCCGGTCCAGGCGACGTGGACTGCGCGATCGGCCGTGACGCTCTACGGCCTGGCTCCACATATGCACTTGCGCGGTTCGTGGATGACCTACGAAGCGCGCTATCCCGACGGCAAGCGCGAGCAGCTGCTGTCGGTGCCGGCGTACGACATGAACTGGCAGATGTTCTACCGCTTCGCGCAGCCGCGGCAGCTGCCCGCGGGCACCACCATCGTGGTCGATGGCGCCTTCGACAACTCGCCGGGCAAGGAGTCGAATCCCGATCCGAAGAAGAGCGTGCATTGGGGCGAGCAGAGCTGGGATGAGATGTTCATCGGCTACGTGCTCTACGCCGCCCAGTAGGTGACCTCAGCGGTCGACACGCGGACGAATTCCCCCCTGGACGCGCCAGGCGAGCGTCGACCATCCGGCATGCCCGCCACGCGGATCCTGGTCACCGCTCCCCCCTATCCCGGCAGACCGGAGTATGACCCGGCGCAGCCGTGGACCGCGCTCGACCAGTGGCCGTGCGCATGGGTGCGCACGCATCAATCGGCCGGCCAGCCGCCATTCGCCGCGGCATACCGTCGCATCTTCACGCTCGAAGCGGCAACCGTGATCCGCTGCCACGTCAGCGCCGACGAGCGTTACGAACTGTTCCTCGATGGCGAGCGCATCGGCGAGGGCAGCGAGCGTGGAGACCGCGCGCATTGGTACTACGAGACCTACGGACTCGACCTGCCCGTTGGGCGGCACACGCTGGTGGCGCGCGTGTGGTCGGTCGGCCGCCTTGCGCCCTGGGCGCAGATCTCGGTCGAGCACGGCTTCATCTGCGCGCCGGACGACGAGACGCACATCGCGCTGCTGGGCACCGGCGTGGCTGCCTGGGAGGCGAAACGCCTGCCGGGCATCGCGTTCCGTGGCGGTGGCGACGAGTTGGGCACGTCGTTCGGTGGCGGCGCCGCGTTCGACATCGACGCGGCCGCCTACGCCTGGGGCCATGAATCCGGCGAAGGTGACGGCTGGACGGGCGTCGAACGCCGGGCCGCCGGCACCAACGGCTTCCATCTCTCCGCGATGACGCCGGTGCGGCTCATGCTGCCAGGAACACTCGCGGCGATGTCGACCAGCGCGCCCACGAACGCACCCGCTGTCCGCCATGTATCGACCACGCCACCCGGCGAACCGATCGAGCCGTCATCCGACCTGCCAGCCGAACGCGCGGCGTGGAGCGCGCTCTTCGGCGACGGAATCGGCGCAGCGGTCCCGCTGTCGGTCCCTGGTGGCGCGAGTCGGCGCGTGCTCATCGATCTCGGGGTCTACCGCTGCGCGTATCCGCGCTTGCGCGTCTCGGGCGGCGCCGGAGCCGAGATCCGCGTGCGCTGGGCCGAGGCGCTGTTCGCCGACTCACCGGGCGGGAGGGCGAAAGGCCATCGCGATGTCATCGCTAGCAGGTGCTTTATCGGATTCGGTGACCGCTTCACCGCCGACGGCCACGAGCGCGGATTCGAGCCGCCATGGTGGCGCGCCGGGCGCTACGTGCAGATCGAGATCACCACCGCAGCGACGGCGCTGACCATCGCTGAGCTCTCCTTCCGCGATACCGGCCATCCCATCGATGCGGCGCCTCCGGCGACCGGCGACACTGCCCTCGACCGCATCATGGGCGTGGCGCTGCGCACCCTGCGGATGTGCGCCCACGAGACCTACATGGACTGCCCGTATTACGAGCAGCTGATGTACGTGGGCGACACGCGCATCCAGGCGCTGGCTGGGTACGCGCTCACCCGTGATGACCGCCTGGCGCGCAAGGCGCTCACCCTGCTGGATTCATCGCGCGCGAATCCGACCGGCCTGGTCACCGCCTCGCATCCCGGCAGCGCCGGTCAGATCATCCCGCCCTTCGCTCTCTGGCACGTGGCGATGGTGCACGATGTCGCGATGTGGCGTGGCGGCCGCGACGCGGTAGCCGCGCTCATGCCGGGCGTGCGCTCAGTCATCGATCGCTTCCTCGCCAGCCGCGACGCCGACGGCCTGGCGCGCAGCCTGCGCGGCTGGAACTACGTCGACGGCGCCTTTCCCGGCGGAGTCCCCGCGGGCGGCGAGCCAGGTGGCGTGAGCGGCATCCTGAACTGGCAATTGGCGATCGCGCTCGGCCAAGCCGCGGCTCTCGAGGGCTGGCTGGGCGAGGCCGAGCTCGCGGCCCGGGTCGCGCGGCTGCGCGACGAGGTCGTCGCGGCGCTGATCCAGGTGTTCTGGGACGAGCGCCGGGGAGCGTTCGCGGACGATATCGGGCACGCGGCGTTCTCTGAGCACGGCCAGTGCCTGGCGTTGATCTCCGAGGCGCTTCCGGCCGCGTTGGCGGCGCGCGCCTCGGCGACGTTGTTCGCCGATCCTTCGCTAGCGCGAGCCGGAGCCTACTTCAGCCATTACCTCTTCGAGGCCTGCCGGCTGGCCCGACGAGTCGATGCGCTGTTCGCGCGGCTCGCGCCGTGGCACGAGGCGGTGGCGGAGGGCCTGACGACCTTCCCCGAGCACTTCGGTTCGACGCGTTCGGATTGCCATGCCTGGAGCGCCCATCCCTTGTTCCACTGGCAGGCCACGATCCTCGGGGTGAGGCCAGCGGCGTTCGCGTTCGCGCGCGTCGATGTCGAGCCGCAGCTCGGACCGTTGGCTCGGGTCGCGGGCACCGTGCCCCATCCCTTGGGCGCGATCACGGTGTCGCTCGCGCGCGATGGCGACCGCCTGCGCGGCGCCATCGGGCTGCCTGTCGGGGTCAGCGGCACCCTGATCGTCGGGACGCAGCGAACCGTGCTCCATCCTGGTGCCAACGCGATCGCCTAGCACCTTCCGTCGGCGCCGTCCTCCTCCCTCTGTTGTCGAGGATTCCCGCCATCGCTTGCTGCGTGCGAACAGGGATGCTCGTACAATGCAGAGTCAGCTCCGCCATGATCATCCATCTCGATTTCCTGTGGGTCCAGGACTCGGATGAATATCCGGACTAGGTGCTCTTAGCGCCCGTCGTAAAGGGTCGAGTCTTCCGAGGTTTTTGCGATGGGGCAGATGGCCATCGGGTACAATCAACGCTCATGCCGGTCACGAACTGCCGGGTTTCCACCGGAGATCACCCGGACATCACAGGAGAATTGGTCATGGATAAGCTCAATACGATGATCGTGCGCTCAACCAATGCCGTCCGCGCCGGCGCCGTCGGGGGGTACTCCTTGGTGGGCATCGCCATCATCGCCTTGGCGGTGATCGGCCTGCTGTTCCTCTTCGGCCGCGCGCACTGATCGCGTTCGAAGACTACGATCGCCTCGGCTTCGAGCCGTACAGTCCTGCACCCTGGGGCATCGCCCCCAGGGTGCAGGACTTGTGGATTCTACTCGACGGAGCGCTGTCTTTTCTCTCTCTAGGGATTCCCGGAATGGATTCTCGAGTTCGGCTTACGTGCCGAGCGAGAGGAATTCGTGATGCGAGTTCACGTGCCGAGCGAACTGAACGGCGTTCTACCGGATTCGAGCGTGATCACCTCGTCACCGAGTTCCAGCGTGCCGCTCAGGCCCGCGGGAAGCACGACCTCTCCGCGCATGCCACCTGGTTTTCCGGAGTCGTCGCGGGCGACATCCACTACAATCTCGCCCAATCGATGCGGAATGCGGCCCGAGGCCTTCGCGAGGCCGCCAAGCTGCGGCCGAATGCGTACCGTGGCGAACCCCGGCGATGATGGCCGCACGCCGAGGATGCTCGCCAACTGGTGGTAGAGCGGGTGCGCCGACCAGGCGTGGCAATCCGAGCGACTCGGTTCTGGTCGCTCGGGGATGGTCAAGAAACCCTGCGCCGGCAACCCGAACCAGGCCTCGAGCCGCGCGAGCAGCACGTCGACGCGTCCCGACATCGCCAGTGCCTCACCGAGATAATGGGTGAAGTACCAGGTTGCGCGCGTCAGGCTCGCGCCGCCATCACTTCTGACGCCCGCCAGGCCTGAGATCATGCGCGCGCGCCGCGCCGCCGGCGCCGCGCCCGAAAGCAGCGCCAATACTTGCGCGTGCTCGCTGAATTCCCCATGGCGCAGCGTGTCCGCGTAGAGACCGCGGCCTTCGTCCCAGAACGCCGCATCGGTGGCGGCGGCCAGTTCGGATGCACGCCGCTGCCAACGCTGAGACAACTCGGGTTCTCCGAGGACGTTCTCGAGATCGGCGGCTTGGCGCAGCGACCACACCAGCAGCCAGCATAGCACGCCGCTGCACTCGCCCTGTTCGCCGTCAGGCGGCACGGCATCGAGCCATTCAGGACACCAGTCGATGAACGACCAGCCGAGCGGCGCGATCAGCAGTCCGCGAGCGTCCACGTGCGCCAGGAAATGATCGAGGATCCCGCGCAACGTGCGCATGCGCTCGCGCACGAAACCGAGGTCGTCCACCCACATCGCGTAATCATGGACCATCCCCACCCACCACAGGCTGAAGGTGCTGAGGATCTGACGCTTCGAGTGCGGAGCCCGGGACTCGATCAGGCCACTGTGCATGCGGCTGCGGTCGAAGGTGGCGATCGCCTTGCGGGCCAGCGTCGGATCGTTGGCGGTGGCGTAGGTGATCAGGGCCTCCACGCGGCAGTCCGCGACGTACTGCAGCTGTTCGTAGTATGGGCAATCGACGAAGGTCTCGTGGCTGCATGCGGTCATGGTCCGCCACAACAAGGGATCGAGCGCGCCATGGCGCGGATCGGCGCAAACGAAGGATGAGGCGCGCGCGAGCGGATAGCCGGTCTCGCGCAGCGTCAATTCATGCACGGTGAGCTGCGCGTCGCCGGTCTCGATCAGCACTTCGATGAAACGGCCCGACTGCCACCACAAGCCCTCGAAGAGACGGCGGGCGCCGCCGTCGGGATGGAAGCGGTTGCCCGTGCCCCAATACCATTTGCCCTCGATCTGGTCGCGCTGGCCCTTCGCCCCGTGCTCCTGGCGCGGCGCCTCGAACAGCGATTCCGCCCAGTTCACGCGCACCTCGGAGCCGGCGCCGCCGCTGACGACCAGCGTCGGATAGGCGCACGCGTAGCCGTCGAGATCGATGATCGCGCGCCTGCGCGTGCGCGGCGGGATGACCACGTCGGCGCGGCCCGCCAGCAGCGCCTCCCACGCGACCGCCTCGACCGGCACGTGCCGGCTGGACTCGACGCGCAGATCGCCGGTATCGAGCGAGGCGATCGGCTCGAGGTGGCGGACGCGTCCACCGCTCCAGCGTTCGTTGCGCATCGCTGGCAGTTCGGCGGGGCGCAGCCACCAGCGCAGATCGTGGTCTACCGACTCGCTCTCGTTGCCGGCGGTGCAGATGGGTTTGGGCTGCGTCCAGCCGCCGCCGCCGCCGAGCTCCCAGCCCCACGGATAACGCGAGCCATCGATCTCGACCTTCACGCCGGTCGCCCAGGTCATCCCTGGCGGGATCAGCGAGTAGCCATCGATGCGCTGCGCTTCCCACGGCGCGTGGCCGGTATTCAGCAGCGCTTTATCGACGTTCTCGGCAGCGAGCAGGAAGGCCGGGCGCAGCGACACCTGCGCATAGGGCGCGGGCGCGTCCGGCCCCAACCACCAGGTGCGAGCGGTCAGCAGGTGCTCGCCGGCTACGAGGTCGAGATCGTGGGATTCGAAATACCACACCTGGCGATCGCCGCGCTCGGGGCCACAGCCGATGCGCTCACCATCGAGATACAGTTCGTAACGCTCGTCGGCGCTGACGTGCAGTCTGATCCGCGTGGCCGCATCGAGCGTGAAGCGCCGGCGCCACGCCCATACCTGCGGACCCAGGACCGGCGGGGTCTCTGGCTCGAGCCACAGCGCCGGCCACCAGCCGCGCTCCCAGCGGTTCTTGGCCGGCCCATGGAATGGCGGTCGATCGAGAAGCACCCGCATGGTCGGACCCCTGGGGAATGGGTGTAGCCGCCATCGGTGAGAGGGAAGCGGAGGCGTCAAACCCGGACAATCCGCCGGTCACGGCCCCGGCTTGGCCTTCATCGCGAGCATCGGCTTGAACGACCCGCGATACGCCCAGGCGAGCGCGAGCTCGAAGGCCAGGACGATCAGCGACATGACGCGGCCGCCCGGTTCGAGGAACAGGTGGAAGGCCACGCTGTTGACGATGAAGGGCGCGATCAGGGCGAGCGCCAGCGGCACAAAGCGATTGGTCAGCAGCATCAGGCCGACGATCAGCTGGGTACCGCAGATCATCGGCATCATGTAACCGCTGTTCACCAGGGCCATGATGAACGACATGGCCTTATCGGGCAATTCCATCTTCGGATCGGGCAGGTAGTGGAACAGCCCGTTCGAGCCGAAGAACGTGAAGGCCAATCCCATCAGCACCCGGCCGATCGCGGGCAGGAACCGGGTGGGGGATTTGGAAGCGTCGTCGCTGGTCATGGTCACTCCGGGGGTCATGTGAGGGTCGCAAGATAGGCGGCGAACTGGTCCATGGTGCCGCCCCAGCCCTTGTCCATGCCGTCGAACGCGCCATCGAACGTCGCGCGCTCCGCATCGCTCGCATCAAGCGGAGCCGAGCGCAGGACGAGGGTGGTCTTGCCCGCCTGCTCGGTGAGGGTCGTGGTCGACAGCGTTTCGCGCGGCCAGGTCGGGCTCATGGGGTGCCTGGCCACGCCGCCGTTGGCATCGGAGAAGGAACTGACGAGCACGATCCGCTCCGGCGCGACCAGTTCGCGAAACACCCATTTGCCCCACATCTCGTGCCCCTCTGGCGAGCGCATGCCGTAATGGAAGCTGCCACCGGGACGGATGTCGGCGTGGGCGGCGAGCATGGTGAAGCCCTTGGGGCCGAACCAGCGCATCAGGTGCTCCTTCCGCGTCCAGGCATCGTACACCAGCTGGCGCGGCGCGGCGAACACGCGTGAGATGACGAACTCTTTGGGATTCGCGGACCTTTCTACCATTGAGGATTCCTTGATGGCCTGTGGTGTGTGGTGTGTGGTGTGTGATGTGTGGAAGATCGCGGGCGAGTCCGGGCGAATTCGGCAGAGCGATGTGATGGATCGCTCCATCGCGAATGGTTCAGTTGGTATCCGGATCGATCGCCCCGATCGTCCCGGGGGATGGTGGTGGCTGATCGGGCACCGACGTGGTCGGGGGGTGCTGGTGGTGCGGCCGCGCCTGCAGCTCGCGCAGGTAATCCTCGAGGCGGTCGAGGCTCTCCTCCCAGAAGCGGCGGTAGTGCTCGATCCAGTCCGAAGCCTCGCGCAGCGGTTTCGCCTCGAGCCTGCACGGTCGCCATTGCGCGTCGCGACCGCGCGCGATCAGGTCGGCGCGCTCGAGCACCTTGAGATGCTTGGAGATCGCCGGCAGGCTCATCGCGAACGGTTTCGCCAACTCGGTGACCGAGGATTCTCCGACGCACAGGCGCGCGAGGATGGCGCGCCGCGTCGGGTCGGCGAGCGCGGCAAAAGTGGTGCTGAGACGGTCGATCGCCATATTTAACTATTTGGTTAAATATGATGCTTTCCCTGCACGTCAAGCGGGATTCCCCGCGCGGCGGCGATGATGCGTCGTGCGGCTTGAAATCACCGCCCGATGCCATGACCTCCGCCGGACAGTCCCCCTCCACATCGGACAACCATGACCATCTTCCTCTCCATCGTCGGCGTCCTGGCCACGCTCATCGCCATCGTACTCATCCATGCCACGACCAAGTCCGCGGCCTTCGTCATCCAGCGCTCGACCACCATCGCCGCGCCGCCAGAGAAGGTCTTCGCATTCCTCGACGACTTCCACCACTGGGCTTCGTGGTCGCCGTGGGAGAAACTGGATCCCGCCCTCACGCGCTCCTTCAGCGGAGCGCCGCGCGGCAAGGGCGCCGTCTACGCCTGGAAGGGCAACAAGAAGGTCGGCGAGGGGCGCATGGAGATCACCGAGGCAACGGCTTCCACGAGACTCGCGATCACGCTGGATTTCCTCAAGCCCTTCGAAGCCCACAACGTCGCCGAGTACACGCTCACGCCCGCCAACGGAGGCACGGTGATCACCTGGGCTATGAAGGGACCGCGTCCCTACATGATGAAGGTGATGAGCACGTTCTGCGATATGGACCGGATGATCGGCAAGGATTTCGAGGCGGGCCTGGCGAATCTGAAGCGGATCTCGGAAGCGGCGTAACCCTCGCCGGACGCAGTTTCACCCGGTGAACCAGGTACGCACCCTCGGAAGCGTCGATCACCCCAGCAAGCCACCCAGATCCTCGTAGGTCCGCGACAACCACACCTTCACGCGCTGGCGTTCGAGCAGCCCCAGGGATGTGTCGGTGCCACGGTGGTTGCTGGCCGCCCAGAAGCTGGCGTCGTGGAGGTCGATCTTGCGCATCGACGCCTCGTGCAGGCCGCGCAGCTCGAGGATGGTCGCACCGCGTTCGACCGCCAGGGCCTTGGCCGCGGATGCGTGGAAGTTCGCGAAATTCCGCCCGCGACCGTGATTCAGCGCCACCACGAAGCTCGCCGGCGCCGCGAAGGTGCGCAGCAACCGCTCGAGCAGGTTGATGGAGTCCATACCATCGTCCATCACGTGCCAGCAGCGCACCGGTATGCCCGCGTCGGATAGCAGCGACAGCACGCCGGAATCCTCGAGCCAGCGCCGAAGTGGCGGCATGGTCTGCGCGGCGAGATCGACGAGCACCCGGCGCCCCGGTTCGGCCGTCACCGCCTCGGCGATGCGATCCAGGCTCGCGAAATCATCGATCACCGCCTGCGAGGCGAAATCGCCGTAGAAGCGCAGGAATGTCGAGTGGAGCGATCGGTGTCGAAGCCGATGAACGGCTGACCCTTGTCGATGCAGTACTGGGCGAGCACGCGAGCCACCACCGATTTCCCCACGCCACCTTTTTCGCCGCCGATGAACTCGATGCCAGCCATGCGTGCCCCCGCCTGGAGATACGCGCGCGGAGCAGGAACGGCAAGGTGGTCGATGTGTACAGCGGCGCAGCCGTCGCTGACCAGAGGAGATGCCCTCGAGGTGGGATGTTGCCCCTCAATGGGAAGCGGCCACGGCCAGGACGCTGATCACATCAGTCAAGATCCATGGAGCGCCAGCGCCTCGCTGAGATCCGCAGCGCGAACATTCCGATCAGTAGGATGGCGACGAAGGACGACACGAACAGCGACGGACGCGCGTGCGCCAGCCAGATCCATCCGCACAGAGCCGGGATCCCAGCCATGTAGATCAGCCCACTGAGCGCAATGCGCACGGACCGTTGCGCCATGGATGAGGTGAGCGCGACCAGCCCGAGCAGCAGCGGCTGGATGGCAACGATCACGACGGTCATCGCCGCCCCCAGGCGCAAGAGCCGCCACTGCGGATCGATGGCCATGGCCAGCGCGATGGCGGTGAGCAGGGCCGTGAGCAACCGACGCGTCTGCAGCCTGGCGAACGCCAGCGCCAGACCACGCGAGAAGCGTTCCCACTCGAGCGGGCGCAAGGATTCCTGCGCCATCACCTTGAGGAAGGCCGGATCGTTGGGCAGCAGCAATGGATTGGTCGCTCCGGCAGACATCGCGACCAGGAACGACAGCGCGATCCAGACTATCATCCCGTAGTCTGCTGGCACCGATGGCGTGCTCCAAGCGTTCCACGAGGTCCACGACGAGGTCAGCATGCGCGGCACCAACCCGACCATGCAGCCGGCAGTGACGCCGAAGATCATGCAATCGCGTCCGAAGGGGACACCACGCCGCAGCACGTGGCTCCAGCGGTTGACGGAGAGCACCGCTCCGCCGCTCGCGAGGGACTCGGTCTTGAGTCCAGAGATCTCCCTGGCGCGGTCGATATCGAAATACCGGGGATCGAAGTAAGCAGGGTCCTCCTCGCGCAAGGCCACCAGGCGACGGATGATGCACCCGCAGACCGCCGAGCACAGGACCCACGTGACGATCGGGACCACCAACGGCGGATGCCAATCGGACACCCGCCGCGCCTGTTCCGGCAGCGACACCGCCAGGATGACGACGATCGACCCGAGCACGCCGATCCAGGTCAATGCCTGCACCTGGTGGCGGATCAGCAGAGTGCAACCGATCCAGGCGCTGACGGTCGCCGCCACCGGCAGCATCGTCGACGCCACGGTGGCCGCGCCCAAGATCCCCAAAGCCGCCATCGGCACCACGCAGATCAGCATCAGGGACGCCATGCCGGCCGGGAGCAAGGCGCGCGGCACGAAACCAGGAACCACCGTTGCCTGCGGACGCGACACCAGCACGCGCGCCACGGTGCCCAGGCTTAAGGCCGCGAACCCGGCGAGGACGATGACGCCAACGGCGACCAGATTGGCCTGCGCCTGCCGCTCGTCCGGCGACCCCTCGATCCGGAACATGAACACCACCATCGCCCCCATCGCCACGGTGTAGGCACCCAGAACCCACCAGATCGCGGGCATGCGCGCAAACGCGAGACCGGTTCGCAGAGGGAGACCGCTCATCGGTGCAGTTCCAGGAAGATGTCCTCGAGGTTGAGGTCCTCGACTTCGACCGACGCGCCGAAATCATTCGAGAAGCGACGCGCCGCCGCCGCGACATCGCCACGCACCGTCGCGAGGCCCGTGCCGCCGGTGCCGGCGTACGAGATGACCCCCGGGATGTCGACGCTCGCGGGCAATGGCGCGGTGGCGGCCACGCGCAGGCGCTTGACCGAATCCTTCAGCTCGCCGAGTTCACCCGCGAAGACGATGCGGCCATCCTTGAGCACGGCGACGCGATCGGCGACGCGCTCGAGATCCGAGGTGATGTGGGTAGAGAGCAGCACCGTACGCTCCCCTCCCCCGACCACAGCGAGCAGCTCTTTCAGCAGCGCACGCCGGCCTTCCGGATCCAGGCTTCCTGCCGGCTCGTCGAGCACCAGCAGGTCCGGCTCATGGCCGAGCGCGAGCACCAGCGCGAGCCGCTGCGCCTGTCCTGGCGAAAGCTTGCCGACGACATCCTTCGCGCGCAGATCCCAATCGCGCACCAGCCGCGTGACCAGATCCTGATTCCAATGCGGATAGAACCCGCCGGTATAGGCGATCATGTCAGCGACCGTCATCCAGGTCAGCATCGCCGGCGGCTGGGCCACGTATCCGATCCGCGCTTTCGCGACCGCTGACAGCGCACGCGTCTCCTCGCCGAGGATCCGCGCCGAACCTTGCCAAGAACGGATCAGCCCGAGCGCGCATTTGAGCAGCGTGCTCTTGCCCGCGCCGTTCTTGCCGATCAACCCGAATACCGAACCCTTCGGGATGTCGAGCGAGACGCCGTCGAGTACCGGTTTATCGCCGTAGCGTTTGATCAGATTCGTGAGCGACAGGACGGATTCGATCATGGTGCGCCTCCAGGCCAATGTTTGCTCAACAACTCGATGGTCTGCTCGCGCGTCAGTGCTAGCCGGTACGCCGCGGCCGCCACCTGCTGGAGCAGCGGTGAGAGTTCGTCCTGGCGCTCGCGCAGGCTTCCCCGCGCATTGAGGTCGCCCATGCGCATGCCCTTGCCGCGCACCAACTCGATCACGCCGTCGCGCTCGAGCAGCGAATACGCCTTCGAGACCGTCATCGGATTCACCTGCAGCTCGTCGGCCACCTGCCGCACGGAGGGCAGGAATTCCCCGGCCTTGAGCCGCCTACCGGCGGACAATGCGATCACCTGGTCGATGATCTGGCGGTAGATGGGCACGCCCGAGGAGGGCGATACGCGGAATAGCATGTGTATCAATATACTAATACACATGTCGACCGCAAGCTTTCTGTTGGGGGCTACGGCCTTCGGCCGGCGGATGCCCACAGGGCATCCGAGATCGCTTCGCGATCCCCCCAACATCGGCCTCCGGCCTGCCCCTTAGGAAAAGGGGGGAGCAGGGTGGATTGGGAAACGAGTTTCCATCAGGATGGATGGTGCCTGAGGTGGTGAGGCTTTGCGCTCTGATGATCAGCCGCCGCGCTTGCGGTAGGATTCACGGGCAGCGCGATTGTGCTCGCGCAGGAGACGTTCGAGGGCGAGGCCGTCGCGGGCGCGCAGCGCCGCGAGAATGTCGCGGTGCTCGTGGTCGGCGCGTGCGGTGCCTTCGGCGGCGTCCGAGAAGAAGTGCCGGCGCAGTCGCTCCCAGCGGTCGAACACGCGCGCCGCGAATTCGGACAGCAGCGGCATGCCGGCCAGCCGGCAGAGTTCGAGATGGAAGGCGGCGTTGCGCTCGAGCCAGCGCTCGTGGTCGCGGCGCTTGCGCGCGGCCTCGATGCCGTCGAGCAGCGCGGCCAGTGCGGCGATATCCTGGTCGCTGGCGCGCGCGACCGCCGGGCCGGCGGCCGCGGCTTCGAGCCCCTCCATCAGGGCGAACACTTCGGCGACGTCGTCTTTCGACAGCGCCGTCACCACCGCGCCGGCATGTGGCCTGATCTCGACCAGACGTTCGCGCTCGAGCCTCTGCAGCGCTTCGCGCACCGGGATGATGCTGACACCCAGGCGCACAGCGACGTCGTCGATGACCACCCGCGTGCCGGGTTCGAGTTCGCCGCGCATGATCGCCTGCCTGAGCGCCTGGTAGGCGAGTTCCTGCTTGGTGAGGAAGCGGCCAGGGGGAGCGGCCAGGGTGGAAACGGACATCGGATGCCTGCCATAAAAGGGGTTATGGGCGAGTCGTTGACCGATCATATATGATATATACAGTCCGCAAGCATGCCTTCCCCCGCATCCACGTCTGGATCCACGTCCATCGGCCGCAATGCCGAATCTCCGGTGAATGTCGTCCTGTGCGGGCTCGGCGGCTACGGCGACACCTACCTCAAGCCGTTGCTGGATGCCGCGAACGCCGGGCGCGCGCGACTGGTCGCGGGCATCGACCCGGATCCCGAGCGCTGCGCGCGGCTGCCCGAACTGCGTCTGCAGAACATCCCGATCTTCGCCTCGTTGGAGGCGTACTACGCGGCCGTCGATGCGTCGTCGGTCGGCGCCGCCGAGTTGGTGGTGCTGTGCTCGCCCATCCACCTGCACGCGCCGCAGTCGCTGCTCGCGCTGGACCGCGGCAGCCACCTGCTGGTCGAGAAGCCGCTGTGCGCGTTGATCGCCGACGGCGAGCGCATCGCCGCCGCGCACGCCGCGAGCGGCCGCCACGCCGGCGTGGGCTTCCAGTGGTCCTACTGCGAGGCGATCCTGCGCCTGAAAGGGGATATCATGAGCGGCCGTTTCGGCCGACCGCGGGTGCTGAAGACCATCGCGCTGTGGCCGCGCGACGACGCCTACTACGCGCGCAACCGCTGGGCCGGTCGCAAGCGCGCCGACGACGGCGCGTGGATCCTCGACAGCCCGGTCGCCAACGCGACCGCCCACTACCTGCACAACATGCTGTTCGTGCTCGGCGCGCGCATCGATGTCTCGGCCGAAGCCGATAGCGTGCAGGCCGAGATCGCGCGCGCCAACCCGATCGAGAACTACGATACCGCGGCCCTGCGCGTGCGCGCTGCAGGCGCCGAGCTGCTGTTCTACGTCACCCACGCCGGCATCCGCCTGCGCGGACCGGTGTGCGAGTACCGCTTCGAGCGCGCGAGGGTCAGCTACTCCGGCCAGTCGCTGGTCGCCGAGCTCGCCGATGGGACACGCATCGATTACGGCGCTCCGGTCGACGCTGGCGACGCCGGCAAGCTGTGGGCCATGTGCGCGGCGGTGCGCGGCGGCGCGGCGCCCCCCTGCCCGCCATCGGCAGCGCTGCCGCACCTGCGCGTGGTCAACGGCGCCAGCGATTCGGCGGAGATCGTGGATTTTCCCGCGGCGATGGTGACCCACGACGGCGAGCGCCGCCGGCGCAGCGTCGCGAGTCTCGACGAGGAGCTGGAACGCGCCTACGCCACCGAGCGCATGCCGTCCGAACTCGGCTCGTCGTGGGCGAAGCCGGGCCGCCTCATCGCTTTCGGCGGACAGCGCGGCAGCGGACGGGCATGAAGACCTTCCTCCAGTCCTTCGACCAGACCTTCCACCTGACATCCGTCATCTCGTTCATCGGGCCACTCGATCAGACCTTTTTCCAGGAGACAGACGCATGACCACCATCGGCATCATCATGAGCGGCGTCACCGGACGCATGGGCGCCAATCAGCACCTGGCGCGCTCCATCCTCGCCATCGCCAAGCAAGGCGGGGTACGCGCGGCGGATGGATCGATGATCATCCCCGAGCCGATCCTCACCGGTCGCGATGGCCGCAAGCTCGAGGCGCTGGCCAAGGCGCACGGTGGCCTGAAGTGGACCACCGATCTCGACGCCGCGCTCGGTGACGCCAAGAACCGCATCTTCTTCGATTCGTCGACCACCACCGCGCGCGCCGGCTTCGTCGAGAAGGCGGTGGCCGCCGGTAAGGCGATCTATTGCGAGAAGCCGACAGCGATCTCCACCGCCGAGGCGCTGCGCCTGGCCAAGCTGTGTGAAGACCGCGGCGTGCCCAACGGCGTGGTCCAGGACAAGCTCTGGCTGCCGGGCCTGCGCAAGCTGGCGATGCTGAAAAGCCAAGGTTTCTTCGGCGACCTGCTGTCGGTGCGCGGCGAATTCGGCTACTGGGTGTTCACCGGCGACGTCAGCGACCAGCCCGGGCAGCGCCCGTCGTGGAACTACCGCGCCGAGGATGGCGGCGGCATCATCAGCGATATGCTCTGCCACTGGCGCTACGTCGTCGACAACCTGTTCGGCGAGGTCGAGGCGGTGTCGTGCATGGGCGCGATCCACGTCCCCGAACGCGTCGACGAGAAGGGCCAGCGCTACCGCGTCACCGCCGAGGACAGCGCCTACGCGACCTTCCGCTGTGCGAATGGCGTGATCTGCCACTTCAATTCCTCGTGGGCGGTGCGCGTGCGCCGCGACGACCTGCTCACCCTGCAGGTCGACGGCACCAGCGGCTCGGCGGTCGCCGGACTGCGCTCGTGCTGGTCGCAGCACATGGCGGCGACACCCAAGCCGGTATGGAATCCCGACGTCGACAGTCCCATCGACTTCCGCGCCGGTTGGTCCGAGGTGCCATCGCCGCTGGTCTACGACAACGCCTTCAAGGCGCAGTGGGAGCTGTTCCTTGCGCACGTCGTCGACGGCGCCCCCTTTCGCTGGACATTGCGCGAAGGCGCGAAGGGCGTGCAGCTCGCCGAGCTCGGCGTCGAAAGCTGGAAGCAGCGGCGCTGGGTCGACGTACCCGCAATGCAGCCCGCCGGTCAGGCTGCGGCATCGCACGCCGCAGCACGCTGATCCGCGTCATGCCGGACCCCCTCCTCTCGCGGCTGTGCATCCATACCGCCACGACCAAACCCTGGTCGCTGCGCCAGGCGCTCGACGGCTACCGCGCCGCCGGCGTTGCTGGCATCACGGTGTGGCGCGATGCCCTGGCGCTGGAAGGCGTCGCGGAATCCGCGCGCATGTTGCGCGATTCCGGGCTCGCGGTGGTGTCGCTCTGCCGCGGCGGCTTCTTCCCCGCGCTCGACGTCGCCGGCCGCCAGCGCGCCATCGACGACAACAAGCAGGCGATCGACGAGGCCGCGACGATCGGCGCGCCGCTGGTGGTGCTGGTCTGCGGCGCCGTTCCTGGACAGCCGCTCCATGAATCGCGGCGTCAGATCGCCGAGGGCATCCACGCGATCGAGCCACACGCGCGCGCACGCGGGGTGAAGCTCGCGGTCGAGCCGCTGCATCCGATGTACGCCGCCGACCGTTCGGCGATCAACAGCCTGCGCCAGGCGCGCGAGCTGTGTGAGGCGATCGCCAGCGACCACGTCGGGGTCGCGGTCGACGTCTACCACTGCTGGTGGGATCCCGAGCTCGAGGTCGAGATCGCCGCGCTGGGGCAAGCGAAGCGGTTGCTGGCGTTCCATCTCTGCGATTGGCGCGTCGATACGCGCCACCTGCTGACCGACCGCGGGCTGATGGGCGATGGCTGCATCGACATCGCTGGGATCCGCGGGTGCGTGGAGCGGGCGGGGTTCAAAGGGTGGAACGAGGTGGAGATCTTCTCGAGCGAGAAGTGGGCGATGGATCAGGGAGTGTGGTTGGGAGAGGTGGTGAAGGCGTATCGGGAGAGGTGTTAGCGTGGGAAAGGGAGAACTGGGAAGAGCGAAGACGGAAGACGGAAGACAACGGACGGATCTCGGGCACAGAGGAATACAGTCATGAACACCATTACGTCGATCGTCGGGCGCATCGTGACCAGGCGGAAGATCCATGGGATCACCGCGGTGCTGCTGCCTTTCCGTGGGAACGAGCCTGATTGGGCGCAGTGGGAGGGGCATCTGCTGCGCTGCGTGCGCGCTGGGCTCGATCCGGCGATCAACATGGATACGGGCTTCGGGCCGCAGCTGACCCCGGCGCAGCGGCGCGAGGCGCTCGCGCGCGCGCGCAAGTCCATCGGCCCGAACGCGCCGATGGTGGCTGGGGCGCTGCCCTCGAACGATGGGGATGACGCGCTCGCCGCCTACCGGCGTTCGCTCCGCGACATCATGGACGTCGGAGCGACGCCGATCGTCTTTCAATCGCCGCTGTTCGCTGCGCCGGGCGTCGACATCCCGGCGCTGTACCGCGCCATCCTCGAGGGCGTGCCGCGCGCGCTGGGCTTCGAGCTGTCGCCAGTGTTCGCGCCGTTCGGACGCATCTACGACCTGCAGACCTGGGAGCGGCTGCTCGACATCCCGCAGCTGGTCGGCGCCAAGCATTCGTCGCTCGACCGCCTGCAGGAGCTCGATCGTCTGGAGCTGATCGCGCGCCGCCGGCCGGATTTCCGCATGTACACCGGCAACGATCTCGCCATCGATCTGGTGATGTACGGTTCGGACTACCTGCTCGGCCTGTCGACCTTCCATCCCGAGGCGTTCGCGCTGCGCGACCTGTGGTGGCTCACGGGTGATGCCCGCTTCTTCGCGCTGAACGACGCGCTGCAGGCGCTCGGCATGGTCGCGTTCCGCGATCCGGTGCCGGCCTATAAGCACAGTGCCGCAGTGTTCCTCAGCCTGCGCGGCGGAGCCGACGGCGGCATGGTGGATGCGCAGCCGCACCCCGCGTGCCCGCGTCGTCCCGCCTGGGAAGCTGAGATCCTGAAACCGATCGCGACCCTGATCGAAGCGGCGATGCGCGCACCGGCCGACAGCAGGCCTGACGACAGCTGCGATGGGCGAATACTCCTGTCGGGAGCAGCATCATGATGGAGAAGCCCATGGCGACCGCGGCATCACTCGCCTCACGCCTCACGCCCGAGCGGCGCGCCACCCTTCCCGAGCCCGGCGCCTGGCGCGCGTGGCCCTCGGCGCGAGACCGTGCCGCCTGGGAGCGCGTGCTCACGCCCGAGCGGCGCGCCTGGATCCTCGCCAAGGCGGAAGCGGCCGTCGCCGCCGGCTGGCCGGCGCTGCCTGCCTCGCTCTACCTCGATAGCGTCCGCACCGGCAACCGCGTGCGCGGCGAAGCGCCATACTTCGCTCGTCGGCAGCATCTCGCCTACGTCACCCTCGCCTTCGCCGCAACTCGTGAGCCTCGCTGGCTCGACGCCTCGCTCGACGCGCTATGGGCGCTGGCGGAGGAGAGCACCTGGTGCATCCCCGCGCATGCCGCGCACCGGACCACCGGCGCACGCCTTGGACTGCCCCAGCACCAGCTGCCGGTCGTCGATCTGTTCGCTGCCGAGACCGGGGCGGTGGTCGCCGATGCGCTCGACCTGCTCGGTGAGGATCTCGCCGACATGGATGCGTCGATCGTGCCGCGCCTGCTGCACGACTTGCGCACGCGCATCGTCGATCCGGTCACCACTATCGACGACTGGCACTGGCTCAGCGGCCGGAACAACTGGACACCGTGGATCGTCGCCAACGCCGGCCGCGTGGTGCTCGCGCACGCGCGCGACCGCGCCGGCATGGAGCAGGTGGTTGGCCGTTTCCTCGAGTGCGGCGATCGCTTCCTGGCGAACTACGGTCCGGATGGCGGCTGCGATGAAGGCATGCGCTACTGGGGCGTGGCCTTCGGCACCCTCTTCCTGTTCCTCGAATCCCTGCACCACGCCAGCGGCGGGCGCATCGCCTTCTTCGATCATCCGCAGTTCGCCGCGCTCGGCGCATTCCCAGCCAACGCACATCTCGGCGGACGTTGGTTCCTGCCCTTCGGCGACAATGTCGGTACCGGCAGCGTTCGCCGAGCGGTCGGCTGGCGGGTGGGCGAACGCCTGGGCCTGCCAGCGCTGCAGGAGCTGGCCTGGCTCGAATGCCGTGGCTTCGATGCCGATGAATCGCCCGAGGCGCTGCAGAGTGCCGGCACCGGCGCTGCACTGCAGGACCTGCTCTGGCAGCTGTTCTGGATGGATCCAGCGCCACGCCGGCCCGCGGCGGCGCCGCCTGCGCCGCGCACCTGGATGCCCGATCTCCAGGTACTGGTGGTGCGCACCCCTGGCCTGGTGCTGGCGGTGAAGGGCGGCCACAACGGCGAGAACCACAACCACAACGACGTTGGCTGCGTGCACGTGCTCAAGCACGGCATCCCGGTGGTGGTCGACCCGGGCGTCGAGGCCTACTCGATACGCACCTTTTCCTCGGAACGCTACTCCATCTGGTGCATCCGGGGCAGCGGACACAACGCGCCGGTGGTCAACGGCCATGAGCAGCAACCGGGCACGGAGCATGCCGCTCGCGACGTGCGCGCGTCCTCCTCGAGCAGCGCCGACGAGTTCAGCGCCGACCTCACCGCCTGCTATGCGCAGGGCGCCGGACTACGCCGCGTCGCGCGCACGGTCCGCTTCGATCGCGTCGCCCAGCGCATCACCGTCGACGATCGCATCGAGGGCGATGGCGCCATCACCGCCGTCACCACCTGGTACGCCATCGAGGATCCGCGCCGCGGTCGCTTCACCTTGGATTTTCCAGGGGCCGAGGTGGCCATCGACGAATTCCCCCTCGAGGATCCGGGCCTGCGCAGGACCTGGCGCACCGATCGTCTGTGGCGCATCACGGCCACGGCGCGCGGCCATGGCCGGGTGGGCATGACCCTGGTCATCTGGTGAGTGGGTGACGCGTTTGTCGAGGCGATGTCGCCCGACACCACCGCGTCACTTCTTCGGTGGGCTCTGCTCGCCCTGGTACACGCGCACGTAGTCGACGAACATGTCGGTGGCGTCGCCGTAGCGCGCCAGATCCGCCGGCCACGCGCCGCCGACCGCCAAGTTGATCAGGAAGAAGTACGCGTCCGTCGAGGAGATGGTGCCCGACGGATGGCGGAAGACCTCGGTGTCGTCGCAATAGTAGATGGTATCGGTGGCGGTGACCTGCACGCCGTAGATGTGGAAGGTGCTCGTCCAATACGCCTTGCCGGGGAGATCCTGGGTGCGCACGTCCTTGGCCTGGGCTCCGCCCATCAGCGGCTTGCCGTCCGGACCGTTCTGGCCCCAGAAGTGCGTGCACAGCGTGTAATGATCGTTGTTCGGGGTCTGCGCGCCGAGGCCGCCGTAGGCCTCGATGACGTCGAGTTCGTCGCACTTCATGCCCTTCTTGATCGTGCCCTGGTTGAGCAGCCAGAAGGCCGGCCAAGTCCCGGGCGCCGAATGCGCGACGAAGCGGCACTCGAAATAATACGGCGCGGTGGCGAAGATCCCGGTGCCGTCCATACGCGCCGAGGAGATCAGCCCAGACGAGGTCTTGCCATCGGAGCGCTTCGCGGCGTGGATCTTCAGGAAGGTGCCGACTCGGCTGAATGGATTCATGTCGCCTTCGAAGTCCGAGAACGGCCAAGCGCTGAAATCGCCATTGGGCGGCTTGTGCGAGCAGTAGGTGGCCCCTTGCCCGTCCTTCGAGATCGAGAGGTCCTTGTCGAAGTCGTCAGCGAACACCAGCTTCATGCCCTTGGCCGCCGGCGGATCGGTCTTGGGAATGCCCTGCTTCCACACCGCGCCGCCCTGGTTGTAGAGCTGCAGCTCGAACAGATCGCGCTTCTTGGTCGCCGCGTCATGAGCGTAGATCCGGAGTATGGTCGGACCGTTGGGGAAATCGTCGGCGGGGAACTCGAACGTCCCGTGGCCGTCCGCATCGAGCTTCAGATCCGTGACCACGTCGACATCGTGGCCGAACGGAGCCGGATTCTTGGCGTTCGGCTGCTGCCAGCAGGTGGCCTTCGCCACGGTTAGCCCGGGAGCGGTGAACTCGACCTGGACCTTGCCCTTCACGTCGGCGCGGCAGGCGGGCGTCTTGACCGCGATGGTGCGCACCCAACCCTTGCCGTCGTTGTTGCTCTTCTCATAGGTGAAGTCGGCATACGGATCGGCCGGCTTGGCCTCGGCGACCGGCGCGGGATCGGCCGCGCACAGCAGTAGCGGGGCACCGATGAGGAAGCTGGCGATGGTCAGAGAGCGCATGCTGGTGTTCCTGGAGTGTCGCCGAGACGCCGGCGGTGGCTGGAGGGATAATGCCGGCACTCTAGCCTGGTGACAGACGCGGTTGATGTTTTGGCGGGGTTTTTACCGTGATATACTTGAGGAATGTATCACGGGCCCGAGTCGCGCCGCATCGTTCATCACTGCGGGCACGCTCGTATCACCACGAGTCGCTGCGGAACGGCGACGCCGGCAGCGCGGCGGCGTTGACCAGGTTGCAGCCGACCGGGTTGTCGGCCCAGGCGTAGCGCACGGACGCGGGTCGCGGCACCGCTGGGCTCCAGGCGACCAGGGTGTCGCCGTCGATCGCCGCCTGCGCGCGCACGAACACCTTGTCGATGCCGGCGATGGCCACGTGGCTGGGCGGCTTGCCGTCCAGGGTACGCAGGCCAGCGGCGTGGCGGAAACGGCAGCGCGCGCGGCCGCCGGCCTCGACGGTCATGTCGGTGAACAGCGGTCCCGATGGCGGGCCGCCGCGGCCGTAGGTCTCGGCCAGGGCCCAGCGCGCCAGGCGTTCGCCGACGGTGCGCTTGTCGCGCGGATGGATGTCGTCGGCGTCGCCCACGTCGATCGCCACCGCCATGCCGGTCGCGGGTTCGGCCAAGGTGGCGAACTGCGCGTCGCGCAGCTCGGCCCAGTCGCTGCGCGCCGTGCCGTCACCGGCGAGACGGAAATTCGCCAACTGCACCTGCAGGAAGGTGAACGCACCCTGGCCCCAGGCGCGGCGCCAGTCGTCGATCATCAGCGGCTGCATGCGGCGGTAGAGCGTGGCCTCGTGCGCGTTGCTCTCGCCCTGGTACCAGATCGCGCCGCGGATCGCGTACGGGATGAGCGGCGAGAGACGGCTGTCGAAGAGGATGTACGGCGAATTGGGATTGCCGTCGCCCCACATCATGGTGGGCGGCGATTGCATGCCCCAGTCCTGCTCGATCTCGTAGCGCCAGGTTCCCGACAGGTCGATCGCGGCCTCGGGCTGACCCGCGGGATGCACGCGCATCTCGGTCTGCGGACCGATCATGCCACCATGGAAGGCGTGTGAACGCGCGCGAACCGCGATGCACAGCTTGCTGTCGCTTCCCATCAGCTTCGCGGGCACGGGATAGACGCGCGGCGTGCGCCAGGTGTCGGCCCCCTGCTCCCACGACATGCCACCAACACGTTCGCCGCCCACGTAGGTGTCATCGTGCTTGTCGATGGCGCCGAGGTGCAGCTCGAGCGCGCGGCCCGCCCACGCCGCCGGCACGGCAACCGTGCGTCGGAACCAGAACACCCCGCTGCCGGGATGGCCGTGGTCCTGCCAACGGCTGGGCATGGGCATGGTCCGCCACGCCTGGTCGGCGAAATCGCCGCGCGCCCAACCGCGTGCCAGTCCCGCATTGCCGGTGTCGAGACTGGGGAGATTGGCCTCCCACTGCGCGACCGTCGCGAATTCGCCGACCACCGTGCGGTCGGGAGCGAAGACGTGGCCTTCATAGTGGCGCACCTCATCACGGCCGTCGCGATCGCGCGCCAAAGCCTCGCGGCTGATCCACGCCTGGATGCGCGTGCCGCCCCAGGCGTTGCAGATCAGGCCGACGGGGACGCCGAGCTCGCGGTGGAGCGTGCGACCGAACCAGCCGCCCACCGCCGAGAACCCGGCGAGCGTGGCGTGGTTCGCCGGCGTCCAGGCGGCGTCGATCGCCGACTGGCGGCCGAGCCGCGCGGGCGTCTGCACCGTGAGCAGGCGTACGTTCGGCAACGCGTTGTCCTCGGCGCGCCCGACCTGATGGGTTTCCGACAACTTCCATTCCATGTTCGACTGCCCCGAGCAGATCCACACCTCGCCGACGAGCACATCGTCGGCTTTGGCCTCACCAGAAGCCGAGCTGGCCGCCAGCCGATGCGGCCCGCCCGCGGGCAGCGCCGGCATGCGGACAAGCCAGGTGCCGTCGGGACCGGATACGACGCGCGCGGTCTGTCCCGCCAGCGTCACCGTGACTGCCTCCATGGGCGCCGCGGTGCCCCACACGGGGATGGGCAGGTCGCGCTGCAGGACGGCGTGGTCGGTGAACGGCGGGGCGAGGCGCATGGTGATGCCTTCGGAACAGGTGTGCGAGGGAGGTCGCGACATGATGACGCTTCCCGCCCGCTGTCGAGCCGCGCCATGTTCGCCTGCTAGCGCGAGAGGATGTCAGGCGCGCCTAGCGTTCAGCTCGCTGGCGACTTTCTCCACCACGCGGGGATCTCGCATGATGTCAGGCATGGTTGACGTGGGCACGTGCAGCGCATCTCGACATCAAAGACCCGACCATCCCCAGGCTCAGCGCCCGGCCGCGCCCGCTCCGACTGCCTGGGCCGCGAACGTCACGCGTACGCGCATGCCGATCACCAGTTGCGGTGGCGATGCTTGGGGAGCGAGCTCGAGCCGCACGTCGCCCGATGGATCGATGCTTTGGATGGTGGCTCTGATCGGCGATCCTGGTGCCGCGTCGGATTCGACGCTCGCGGGCGAACCGATCGCGAGCGTCGCGGCGATCTCGGGATCGAGCGTCGCCTCGACAAGCGGATGCGCCCGGTCGAGCAGCGTCAGCAGCGGCGTCCCGCCCTCGGCAGAGGACACCCTCGATCCGATGGCCGCGCGATGCGAGCCCACCACGCCCGCGATCGGGGCCTTGACGGCGGTGGCGGCGAGGCGCGCGAGACCGAGATCCACGGCGCGCGCATCCGCCTCCACGCGCGCATCGCTCTCGCGGATCGCATCCCGTAGCGTCTCAAGCGCGGCCTTCTGCTTCGCGGGCAGCGCCTCGACCGCAGCCTGGGCCTGGGTACGCGCGGCCTTCTCCTTCTGCACGAGGTCGCGCGTGAACTCGAATGTCGCATCGCTCGACTGCTTCTGCTCATGCAGGCGCGCGATGTGCCCGAAGCGCAGGAGCGCCTCGCGGCAGCGGACATCTGCGGCATCCAGCGCGCGGGCGACCGTGGCCTGCTCGGCCGTGGCGTCGCGCTCGGCGGCGGCCAGGTCCTGCCGCGCGCGCTCGGCGCTCGCCTGAGCATCCGCCAACCGGGACCGGGCCGCGGCAAACGATCGTTCCTCTACCGCGGGATCGATCCGCGCCACGATCGCTCCCTCCGCCACCTCGTCGCCCTCGGCGAGCGGCAGCGCGACGAGCACGCCGTCCGCCGACGCGCGGAGGATGGTGGTCGAGGCCACGACGCGACCGACCGCCGGGCCGGAGCGGCGCAGGAATCCCCCCTGGACCGCGATGCCCACCAGCGTCACACCCGCGAGTGCGATCGCCGCGAGCATCCATGGCCGGCGTGGGTGCACGGGCGCCGGAATCTGGAGAGCCGTCGCGGGGGGAATGATCGCCGCGGGCGGCGACGCATCAGGGCTGTCGGCAGGAGCGATCGCGGTGGCGTCTGCCGCTTCGGAATTCTCGCCCACCAGCGAATCCATCCACGACTCGATCTGGTCGGCATACGCCGGGTCGGAAGGATCGGTTGGTACTTCTGGAGGACGCTTCGCGTCGGTTCGCGTGCCGCGAGCGCGTCCCTCCAAACGCACGGTGGGATGCCGGTCACCTGCATCGCCGGTGCTGGGGATGGAAGTCATGGCCGTCCGTCCTCGAACGCCTGAACTCGGCGATCGCGCCAGAAAGCGCGAGCAATCCGATCACTCGGATCCGGAGCAGATCGTGGTTCGGGCATGGCGTTGGTATTGGTAACGGAGTCGGACATGTGGTCGGTACGCGATGCCTCGCTATTCCGGAAAGGATACCTCAGCAAATCGCGCGGAGATAGCAGCCCCTGTATCGAATATTCCGGAGTGGCTCTCGAGGAGACACCAGGGGTAGTGGCGGGTCGAAGGATACCCACCACATCCCGATCTCGAAGGACGGCATGAGCCGCATTTCCTTTTGTGAGGTGCATGGGCGTTGGCGGTTCAGACGACCGATGAATCCCTCGACATTGGAGTCGGACCGCTGCTTGACTCCTAATTATACTGGTCAATATGGATATACCGATTAAGCCCCATAGCGAGCCGCTCCCATGCCCATGTTCACGCGTTCATCGCCAATATATGTTCAGATTTGCCAACAGTTTGAGTCGAAGATATTCGACGGCACCCTACCCGCGGGAACCCGGCTCCCGTCCACCACCGAGTTGGCCGAGGAGTTCCAGGTCAATCCGGAGACCATCCAGACCGCCCTGACTCAGCTGACACGGCGGGGCCTGGTCGAAAGGCGGCGCGGAGCGGGGACCTTCGTCAGACCGGGGGTGAAGGGCCGGACGGCGGCGATCGTCTTCGGCGACAACAACTTCGCGCGCATCGACCGTGCCTTCTTCAACGTGTTATCCGATCGCATCACCAAGCGCCTGGTCAAGGCCGGTTGGGCGCACCAGCATTTCATCACCACCGAGGAGTCGGTGGCCGATCGCGCCTTCCATTCCCTGCAGACCAGCGCGGCCGAGGGCAAGGTGCAGGCGATCATCGAGTTCTGCTCCAACGATCTGGTCCGCGACTGGCTCGAGCGCCAGTGCCCGGTTCCCCATACCTGCTGCGAATTCTCCTTCGACAACCGTCACCTGCTCGAACAGGCCCTGACCTACCTGTTCCGCCTCGGCCGCCGGGATGTGGCGGTGATCCACAACCACTCCGAACTCAACGCCGAAATGGGCCAGGCGCTGGCCACCTCGCTGGGGACCGGCATGAGCCTGGGTCCGGTGCGCCTGCGCATGTTCCAGTGCGAAGCGAAGGAAGTCGATGGCCACGCGGTCGCGCTGGCGCTGATCGATGATCCCGCTGGATGTCCCGATGCGATCGCCTCGCTCTGCGACAGCCAGACGCGCGGGGTTATCCATGCCTTGCTCCAGCGCGGCAAACGCATCGGCGAGGACGTGGCACTGATCACCCACGCCAACAAAGGCATCGACATCTTCTGCCACCTGCCCCTGACGCGGCTGGAGATCGATCCCGACGAGGTCGCGGACTCGGTGATCCAGGAGATCCAGGCCCGCGTCGATGGCATCGCGCCCACCCTCACGACGATCCGCACGCGGGTGATCCCCGGGCGCAGCTGCGGGGAGAGCGCATGAAACTCGATCGCGATCGCGCGAGTCTGGTCGCCGCCGGTTTCACGCTCGACCTGCGCTCCCTGCTCACCGCCACGCAGTGGAGCCGCACGGAGCGCCGTCGGCAGTCGATCGGCGACTTCGCCCCGATCTCGTACCATCTCGGCGCGACGCGGCTGCGGGTGATGATGCACAGCGCGACCATGGGCGCCCATGTACCGGTGGTGATCGCCGAGGATGGGCCGTACCTGTCCATATCGATTCCGGCGGGCGAGATCCTCGAGACGCGCGGAGCGGGGGCCCGACTGATGGACGTGTCGCTCGCGCCGCGGCTTCTGGAGCAGGACTCGCGCGCAGGCGGGCACTTCGTGATGCCGTCTTTTTCCGGCGCGCTGGTGGCGCACGCCGGCCAGCCGGCGGCTCGGATCCGCGACCGCGTGTACATGGCGCAAGAGGAGTGGGAAAAGTTCACGCTGATGAACTGCTTCGTCTCGCTCTCCTCGGCGGGCTCGGTGCTCGGCATCGTCGATGAAGGCGATTTCAACGCCTGGATCGAGGCCGATCTCGATGGCGCTGGCACTAGCGCGATCTGGGCGACCTTCGCGATCCGCCATGACGTCGGCGAGGTCCTGCCGCAGGAGACCAAGCGGCTGCTGCTGCGGCGCATCGCCGGCGCCGGTTATGCGCGAGCGGCTTTCGCGTACCGCGAATACCTGCTCGAGCGCCGCGGCATCGTGCCGCTGGCCGATCGCATCGCCGACAATCCGGTGCTGGACTATTCGGCTCGCGCCATGCGCGTGAAGATCTTCCACGGCCACAAGGCCCCGTACCGGCAGGACGGCGCATCGCCGCTCGTCTCCTGCGCCACCTTCGCCGAGTCCGAGCACATGGTGCGCGCCATGCATGCTGCCGGAATCGCCAAGGCGGTGGTCACGTTGGTCGGCTGGAATCCCGGCGGCCACGACGGCGCCTGGCCGCAGCGCTTTCCGATCGAGCCCGCGTTCGGCGGCGAGGCTGGCCTGCGCTCGCTCATTTCGGCATGCCGCGAACTCGGCTACCAGGTGGTTCCCCACGACAATCTCACCGACATCTACCAGAATTCTCCCGCCTTCGATCTTGAAGGAGCGGCGCGCGACGAGCACGGACTGCTGCTGGCATCCGGCCTATGGGCTGGCGGACAGACCCTGAAAGCCTGCCCGACGGTCTATCTCGATCGCTACGCCGGCGATGTCACGCGTCTCCAGGAGCTGGGTTTCACCGGATCGTACTATCTCGATGCGCAGGCCACCGGCTTGTGGCGTTGCCACGACCATCGCCATCCAGCCGATGAGCGGCAGTTCGCGATGTCCCTGACCCGGCTGCTGCAGTACCCGCGCGCCCTGTTCGGGGCAGTGTCGTGCGAGGGCGGCCCGGCCTACACCCTGCCATTCGTCGACGAAGTCGCGCATCTGCACGGCGCGCGGGAATTCCGCCAGCTGCGTGATCGGCTCGACCCGATCTACGCGCGGGCGGTAAACCGGATCATCCCGTTCTACAACATCGCCGTGCATGGCCTGGTCCTCTATCAGGGCGCCTGGGACACCGGAACAGCCGAACAGCCGATCAGCCATCACCACGCCTTGCTGACCCAGCTCGCCTGCGGCGCGCGGCCGGGCATGGAGATCGCGATGCGCGAGCTCGGGCCGGGAACCGAGTACCTCCGCGCCATCGCCGAGATCGCCCTGCCTCACGAGATCGCCTTCGATCGCCTCGCAGGGATCCACGTGCAGCAGTTCGCGTCGTATGTCGACCACGACGGCCGTCGATTCTCGCTCGCCTACGCCGATGGCACGGCCATCGACATCGATCTCGACGCCGACGAAGGCTCGATCCGGCGGCCCGGAGAGGACTCGTGGCGGATCCCTCCGTCACCGCATCCACGATCCCAGCCGCACCGGTCACCCTCCCTGATGGAAGGAGCGCACGCATGAGCAGTCGCATCATCGACCACCGGAGCGCCTTCACCCTGATCGAGCTGCTGGTGGTGATCTCGATCATCGCCATCCTGGCCAGCCTGCTGCTGCCCGCGATCTCCATGGTGCGCGCGGCGGCAATGGAGACGAGCTGCAGGAACCTCAAGCGGCAGCTCACCCTCGCCACCCTGGTGTACGTGCACGAGTACGAAGGGCTGCTGCCTTCACCGGATCCGCAGGGCGCGCCGCTGGCGCAGGTCATGGAGAAGCTGGAGTACTGGGAGCGTGGCGCGCGCCGTTTCGGCGACATCTGCAACTGCTCGAACATCAGGCCGACCTCGCCGGTGCTCGACCTGACCGTCGGCTACCATTACGCGCTCGGTTACCTCTTCGGCGCCCCCGTCCAATATCACGACAACTCGTTCAAGAATCCCAGCGAGATCGGTATGTGGTCGTGCACCCGTGGCCTCTCGGTGTTCGGCGGCGCCGATGGCGCGTGGGCCTGGGATTCCTACCTCGAGCTCGGGTATTGGCACCGCGGTCGCACGGTGATGTCGTTCCTCGACGGCCACGTCGAGGCGATCACCAGCCCGCAGATCCAGGCCAGGCCCGCGTCGATGTTCCAGCCGTGGACGAACATGTGAAGGAGGCCGCCATGCATCTGAGGACCGCCCTGCTCATGCTGTGCGCGTGCGCGCTCGCCGCAGCCGACCCTGCCGTCCCCACGGGAACGAAGCCGCTCCCCCGCCAGCTCTTCGCCCACTACATGGGCTGCTTCCCGATCGGGTACGGCGCGCTGCCAGCGCTGCGCAAGGAGCAGCGCGGCTTGCGCCACGATGCACTCGATCAGGCCTCGCAGCTCGGCGGCCGGATCCACGCCTGGCCGCTGATGCCCGACGATCTCGAGCTGAGTCCGGTAGCGAGCGCCGAGCTCGAGATCCGTCGCGCCATCCGCGGCGGAGTCGATGGCTTCGCCATCGATGCGTGGGCAGGCGACCTCCAGGCCAAGGCCACGCTCGACGCGCTGTTCGCCGCCGCCGAGGCCGGCCACCTGCCGTTCTCCATAACCATCTGCATCGACTGCTCGTGCCTGCCAGCGAACGCCGAGCATCCCGGCGACAACACCGTCGCTGTCGCCGACGCCGTGTCGTATCTGGTCTCCAAGCACGGCCAGAGTCCGAACCTCGCGCGCCGCGCGGGCAAGCCACTCATCTTCGGCTACTCGTCGTACGCCATCCTCCAGGACCAGGCGATGAAGGCGATGCCCGAGGGACCGGACAAATGGCGAAAGACCGCCGACGCTTACCGCGAGGTCGAGCGGCGCGTGGGAACGCCGCTATACTTCCACTACTGCCTCTCGCACTACGCGCACCACTGCGCGCCACAGACGCCCGCGCCCTTCCTCGATTACGTCGCGTTCATGGCGAAGAATTTCTCCGCCCTGGGGGGATTCCTCGACAGCGACTTCCCCGGGGGCCGCGGCGATCTGGTCGCCGCGCAGGCGATCGCCGCCGGCGCGGAGTGGAGCCAGCCCATGTGGTACCAGTATGACAACGTGCTGGGATCCATGGAGCCCACCGAGGGCACGCGGAAACTGCAGGAGTGCTGGCGCCAGGCGATCGCGAGCACCTCGACGCTCATGCAGTTCGTGACCTGGAACGATTACGGCGAGAACACCATCCTCGCACCGAACCTCGACGGCAACTATGGCATCCTAGAAATCAACGCCCACTACGCGCGCTGGTGGAAGACCGGAACCGAACCAGTGCCCGAACAGGACCTGGTCATCGTGGCCTATAGGAAGTATCCGCCCGGCGCGCACGCCTTCCCCTTCCATTCCAGGCGCGACAATCCCGGCTCCCTCGAGGTCATCACCCTGCTCCGCGCGCCGGGCGAGGTCAGCGTCGGCAGCCGCGGCGCCACCTACACGGCGCCCCGAGGCCTGCACGTGCAGTCATTCCCCATCGCACCTGGCGAGGTCTCAGCGGAAGTGACCAGGGCGGGTAAGCGCGTGGCGCGCGTCGATGCCCCCGAACTCATCACCGACGTCCCCTTCCGCGAGGACAACGGGCTGTGCGCGTTCTCGAGCGACCACGACGCACAGTGGTCCGCGGATTTCCCCGGGGTGCCGGCGATCCGCTACAGCGAGTATGCAGATCTCGACCACGACGGCCTGCCGAACTGGTTCGAGATGTATTGGAGCCACAGCTGGCTGGATGCCACGGCGATGACGCAGCTCGATCCCGCCAGCGATCCGTGGCAGGCCGGACGCACGCTCCTGACATCGCTGCGCGAGCGCAAGGATCCCACGCGCAAGGACCCGGTCTACGCGCCCGGCTTCGTCTGGGATATCGCCGAAGTCGCGAAGCGCGATTGCAGCTTCAATCCCGACGTCGATTCCCAGGGCCAGGCGGTGTGGAGCTACCTCTACCGCCACGGACCCTATGGCCGGATGGACCACGCCGGCGCATTCTCCGCCTGCCAGCTGTCGGCGCACCAGACGCCATACACCGGACTCATGGCACATCTGTCCCCCTACCACGACGACACCTATCACGAGATCCACGGCTGGACGAGCTGGCATCGCGATCAGGACGGCGCGCCGTGGTGGTTCGAGCTCAGGCCGCGGCGCGAGGCCATGATCGGCATGGCCTGGACCAGTCCGGTCGCGGGATCGGTGCGCATGCATCTGCGCGTCGAGACCAGCGCCAAGGATGCCCTCTGGTTCGGCATCCGCGACGCGGCGGGGCACATGCTCGTCGAACGCACCCTGCCGGGCGGCGAGCCCGCGGTGGATTGCGATTCCCCCGCGGTGCCATGCGCCGTCGGCGACCAGATCATCCTGATGGCCGACAGCGCCCCCGGGCAAGGGCTCGGCTCCCTGCGGCTCTCCAAGCTCACCGTCGAACTCATCCCGGCCACGGGATCCGGAACCACGCCATGAACCTGCCGTCGAACGCCCTCTCCTGCCTGCTCTCCCTCTCCCTCGGAGTGGTGATGTCCGCCGCCACCTCCGCCACGCTCGACGCGGCCGCGGAAACCTCCGCTGTCGCAGCGCGCACGCGCACCGAGCGGGTGGTGCTCGCCCATTACATGGTGTGCTTCGCCAGCCCGCTGGAGTTCTACAAGCGCGAGATCCTGCTGGCACAGAGCCATGGGATCGACGGCTTCGCGCTCAACTGCGGCGATTGGCTGGCGAAGGACGGCGAGAAGACCCAGTACGTCCTAGCAGCCGAAAGGATCTTCCAGGCCGCCAAGGAACTGGGCACGGGATTCCGCCTGGTGCTCTCGCCCGACTTCGCCTGTGAAGGAATCAACAAGGCGCCCCTGGTCCAGGTGACGGACATGCTCAAGCGGTTCTACGACCACCCGAATCTGTGGCGCATTGGTGGCAAGGCGGTGCTCTCCGGATACGCGGGATCTCCGGACGATTACGCCGCACCGGCCGCGGCGCTCAAGAAGGACGGCTTGGATTTCCTGCTCATTCCGAAGACCAGCGATCAGTCGCGCTACGCGATGGCGTGGAGCCTCGAGACGGTGATTCGCGATCTCGCCGGAGCGGGTCACATCGACGGCCTGTTCAACTTCGCGTGCGACGGGACGGTGAACGATCTGGTGCGCAACAACGCCGCCGGCAGGCGCGGGACGATGATGTTGGGGAAGTTCTTCCTCGCTGGAGCATGCCCCGCCTACAACAGCCCGAACCTCCGCGATTTCCGCGGCCTTTCCGGCTATTGCGCGATGTGGGAGGGCATCATCCGCGACGGCGCGGATGGGGTCGAGATCGTCACCTGGAATGATTATGTCGAGGACTCCAACCTCATGCCGTTCCGCTGGCAGGGACCGGCCTCGCACTTCGACCGCGACGAAGCGGCGCTCGACGCCACCCGCTATTACGCCGACTGGTTCAAGAGTGGCGTCAAGCCGGCCATCCCGCAGGACAAGGTCTATCTCGCCTACCGCACGCGAAGCCGAGACCAGACCCGGGTGTGGGACGAGGAAGCGGGATCGTGGGTCGACGTCAGGGATTGCGCGTGGCCCTACGAGCAGATCCACGACGACGTCGCCGACCAGGTCTATGTCACCAGCTTCCTCTCGCGCGCCGCCCAGGTCACGGTCACGATCGGCGGCGAGGCCAAGCGCTTCGCCGCGCCCGCGGGCGTCTCCAGCCAGGCCGTGGCGATGCGGCCCGGCGTGCCGGCAGTGCGCATCGAACGCGATGGTGCCGAGGTGCTGGTCGTAACCGGGAACAAGTCGATCATCGGCGAAGCCACTCCAGACAACAGCGTCAAGGGTGAACGCTTGGCCTTCCGCACCTGGATATCGGGAGCCGTGGCTGGGAAGGGCGCGCTCCTGCCGATGGGCGAGGCGCGAGCGCAGCATGGTGCGACCCTGGCGGCCGGCGTGCTGACCATACCCGACATGCCGGACGCGGCAGCGGCGTTCACGCTGCCCACCGGTTTCACCGGGGCGTGTGCGCTCCGCATCACGTACTCCTATCCAGGAACGAAATCGGGGGCGAATCCAGGACAGGCCGACGCGAGGCTGACCATGCGCATCGATGGCGGCCCCGCCGCCGGCCTCGCGGTCAACGAACGCTTCGCCGATGCCGTGCCGTGGTTCCTTCCTCCCACCGGCACCGCCACCGCGACGGTCTCGAAATTCATCACGATCTTCGCAGGCGCCAAGGAGTTGTCCGTGAGCTGCGTCAAGCTCGGCAAGACCGGCAAGAATGGCGCCGTTTCTCCAGGCTGGGACGATCTCGGCGGCGTGACCATCAGTGCGATCGAAGTGGTGCGCATTGTGCCGCCAGGCGCCGGTTCAGCGCCTACGCCCTGGCCGGACCTGGTCGACATCCCAGCGGGATCCTTCACCCGTGCCCCGCGCGGCGAAGCACCCGATGAAGCGCCGCCTCGCCCGCTCTCCATGCCGGCATTCGCCATCGGCCGCTACGAGGTGACCAACGAGGAGTTCGAACGCTACTCACCCGCGCACCGGCATTGGCGCGACGGCTTCTCTTGGCGGGATCGCGAACCGGTGATCTACGTCTCGTGGGCCGAGGCGGCGCGCTACTGCAACTGGCTCTCGACCGCGCGCGGACTGAAGCCCGCATACGACGAGACGACCTGGGCCATCGATCAGACGGCGAATGGTTTCCACCTGCCCACCGAGGCCGAATGGGAATACGTCGCCTCTGGGCGCGGCGAGAACCGCCGCTATCCGTGGGGCGATGCCAAGCCGATCCCGGGCGTGCACGGCAACTTCGACCTGGGCGGGACGCTCGCGATCCCGACATGCCTGCGCAGCTCTTCCGAGGAAGGCGTCACCGTGGTCGGATCGTTCCCCGCCGGCGACAGCCGCGACGGCGTGGCAGACCTCGCCGGCAATGTGGCCGAATGGTGCACTGACACCTATGCGCTCACGACGCCCGAGAACCTCACATATGACGGGCCCAGCCATCACCGCGCGATCCGCGGCGGTTCCTGGGGCTACTACAACCACTCCCAACGCGTCACCGACCGCGAGTTCAACAATTCCGGCTACCCCGGCTACATCTACATGGGCTTGCGGGTGGCGCTCCCCGCTACCGGCGTCGCCGCCCTGACGACTCCCGCGGCGGGGAGTGCCAAGCCGTGAGCGGAAAAACCTCGATCCGTACCATCCTGGGAGTCGTCGCCGCCAGCGTGGTGCTGGCATGGATCGTCTCGGCGTCGTTCGGCGCGAAGGCGCCGAGCGTCAAGGCCATCCGCGGCGCATGGGTCTTCGACGCCGCAAGGTACCACGAACTCGTCCCTCGGCGGGCAGGGGCGACCGATCCCGTCGCGCAGCAGTACGCCGATGCGCTCTACGAATTCACCGCCGACAGCATCGCGATCGGTACGCGGAGTTCACCCGGCGAAGCGCTCGCGTGCACGATGGAGCGGCGCCCCCCGGACGCTTACCGGATCATGTTCCCCGAGGGGTCGGGCAAGTCCGGTATGATCTTCCAGATCGAGCACACGGGCGACCACGAGCGCCTCTACCTCGGCGTGCCCGGAGGCATGGTGCCACTCTGCCGTCCCGACGCTGCGGCGGACGCGGCGGACAAGGCCGATGCGAAATGAACACCGCCTGCGCCATCCGACTTCACCCTTCCAGACCCGCTTCAGCACCCAAGGAATCCGCGCCATGATCCGCACGCTCGCTCCGCAGCTCTCCTTGCTCCTCTTCGTGCAGCTCGCGCCATGCGGAGCCGCCGCCGGGGCCGAAGACGCCGCCAAACCACCATCAGATCAGGGCACGCGGCCCATCCTGGCGTGGATGGACGCGACCAACGATCTCGCGGGGGACGCGTGGAGCGCCGATGGCGTGACCGCGATGGCGGTCGTCCCCGGCGTGGACCAAGTCGTGGCCGGGGTCTGCGGCAAGGGCCTGTACGGCTCCACCAATCGCGGCACGAGTTGGGCGAAGCTGGGGTCGATCGCCGACGCGAAGTTCCGTCCCATCCAGATCGTCATCGCCGCCAGCGATGCCGATTCCTGGTGGGTCGCGAACTCGCTCGGCAGCCCCGGCCTGTTCACCACCGCCGACGGCGGCAAAACTTTCAAGGGCCTTGGCAACGTCGACGGACTGGATTCCATCGCCGTCGATCAGACCGATGTCAAGCACGCGCTGGTGCTGCTCGGCACCCACGAGCGCGAGCGCGACATCGAGGTTTCGACCAACGGCGGCATGTTCTTCTCGAAGGTTGGCAAGCTCCCTCCAACCATGGGCTACACCAGCCAGGTGGCTATCGTCGACGCCAAGACCTGGCTGGTGAGCGCGCCGTCGTTCGACAAGACCTCAAAAAAAGCCAAGGATAAGGACGTCGGCATCTGGCGCAGCGAGGACGCCGGCAAATCCTGGAGCCGGGTCGGCGAGGTCGCCGGCACGGGACCGGCGTTGGTGGCGTCGAGCGGCGCCATCTACTGGCCGGCCAGCGATGGAGAATCCGTGCTGCGCGGCAACTCCCGAGGATCCTCGTGGGCTAGCCTGCCAGCGAGCGTGAAGACCTGTCCCATCGAATTGCCGAAGCGTCTGCTCGCCGCGCTCGGCGATCGCCAGCTGCTGATCACCAGCGATGGCGGCGACAGCTGGGACGCGGTAGGTCCGAAGCTTCCCTTCCAGCCGCAGGGCGTCGTCTACGACGCGCCTGGCCACTGCTTCTTCGCCTGGCGCTCGAGTGCCGCCTATGCGCGCGAGACCATCATGCGACTGGACGTGCCCGACGATCTCGGCCGCCTGATCCATCAGCTGGTCCCGCGCGACATCGTCGCCTGGGACGGCGAGGGACATGCCGGCATCAACGGCATCTGGACCAACGCCGATGCCAGCGTCACCGTGCAATCGACCGATGTTCGCCAGGGCAAGTCCGCGATCCTCTGGCACGTCGCCATGAAGGCGGCCTACGCCAACTGCGGTTGGTACTGGTTCGCCTCGCCGACCCACGCGGACGCAGAGATCACCGACGCGAGCGCGTGCTCCACCTTCCTTGCCTCGATCAAGATAACCGGCGCCGCGAAGCCCACCAAGGCGCAGGTCATCCTGCACAGCCAGGACTCGGCGAGCGTCGGCAAGAGCGCCAGCGCCGATGTGGAGCTGATGACCTATTGCCCCAAGCTGCTCGATGGAGAATGGCACGAGGTCCAGATCCCGCTCAGCGCGTTCGCGGCCACCGGATTCGATCCCAAGAAGTTGTGCTATATCTCGTTCAAGGCTGAGGATTATCCGAATCCGTTGAATTTCGATCTGGTGGTGGACGCGATCGGGTTTGGGAAATAGCGGAGAGGGGAATACCGAAGACCGAAGACCGAAGACCGAAGACGAATGATGAAAGACAGCGAGCGACAGGTGCGGAGAGGCGTGGCTGGCTGCTGAAAAACAGCACCTGGCTGGAGCCACGATGGGCTTCTAGCCATCTCGAGGGCATGCTCCACGTTGGCGGGTGGTATGTCGAACCCTGGCCATTCGCCACCGACCCTCTCCGGCCAGCCGCGCTCGAGGGTTGCAGAGCGCGGGCGTTCGGCGACGGTGTGCGCAGGACGGGGGGCGCACATGGCGAGACAGACCGCGACTTCACCGGGGGCCCGCTTCCGCGCGGCGGTACGCGCGGAGCGGCCGTTGCGGGTGGTGGGCGCCATCAATGCCTACGCGGCGCGCATGGCCGAGACGACCGGGTTCAAGGCGCTGTACGTCTCGGGTGGCGGCGTGGCGGCGAATTCGCTTGGCCTACCTGATCTCGGCATCAGCACCATGGACGACGTGCTCATCGACGTCCGGCGCATAACCGATGCCTCCGCCCTGCCAGTGCTGGTTGACATCGACACCGGCTGGGGCGGTGCGTTCCCGATCGCGCGCACCATCCGCTCCATGGCCAAGGCCGGAGCGGCCGCGGTACACCTCGAGGACCAGGTCGGCGCCAAGCGTTGCGGGCATCGGCCAGGCAAGGAGCTGGTCGGCTCCGACGAGATGTGCGACCGCATCAAGGCGGCGGTGGATGCGCGGCTCGACGACGATTTCGTGATCATGGCCCGCACCGACGCGCTCGCGAGCGAGGGTCTCGACGAGGCCATCGCGCGCGCGCGCGCCTACGTGGCGGCCGGCGCGGACATGATCTTCGCCGAGGCGGTGACCACGCTCGCGGACTACACCGCGTTCAAGCGCGCAGTCGGCGTGCCGATCCTCGCCAACATCACCGAGTTCGGTCGCACGCCGCTGTTCTCGGTGGCGGAGCTGGCGAAGGCAGGGGTCGACATCGTGCTGTTCTGCTGCGCCGCGTACCGCGCGATGAACGCCGCGGCGCTGAAGGTCTATGAGGCCATCCACGCCGAAGGCACCCAGGCGAGCGTGCTCGCTACCATGCAGAGCCGCGACGAGCTTTACCGCTTCCTCGATTACCACGCCTACGAGCGCAAGCTCGACCAGCTGTTCGCCCAGGACGCGCGGACGAAGACTCCAGCGGCCAAGTCGATTCCCAAGCCGACCGCCAAGCCGATCAGCATGAAGAACACCAAGACCAAGCATACGAACACGAAGCCGACCTGATGGCTCTCGACGCCCCCATTCCACCGCCCGCGTTCAAGCCGAAGAAATCGGTCGCGCTATCGGGCGTGCCGGCTGGCAGCACCGCGCTGTGCACCGTCGGCCGCACCGGCAACGACCTCCGCTACCGCGGCTACGACATCCACGATCTCGCCACCGGCTGCCAGTTCGAGGAAGTCGCCCACCTGCTGATCCACGGAACCCTGCCGACCGCTGGCGAGCTGACGTCCTACCAGCGCAAGCTGCGCGGGCTGCGGACGCTTCCGGGCGATCTCAAGGCCGTGCTCGAACGCCTGCCGGCGGCGAGCCACCCGATGGACGTGATGCGCACGGCCGTCTCGGTGCTCGGCTGCCTCGAGCCCGAGGCCGCCGGGCATGGCGCGGCCGCGGCGCGCGACCTGGCCGACCGCCTGCTCGCGTCGCTCGGCTCGGCGCTCCTGTACTGGCACCACTTCGCGCGCTCGGGCACACGCATCGAGGTCGAGACCGACGACGACTCCATCGGCGGGCATTTCCTGCGCCTGCTCCACGGCCGCGCGCCATCGGCCTCGTGGGTCCGGGCGATGCACATCTCGCTGATCCTCTACGCCGAGCACGAATTCAACGCCTCGACCTTCACCGCCCGGGTGATCGCCGGCACCGGCTCGGACATGCATTCGTCGATCGCCGGGGCGATCGGCGCGCTGCGCGGCTTCAAGCACGGCGGCGCCAACGAGGCCGCCTTCGAGGTGATCTCGCGCTACCAGGATCCCGACCAGGCTGGCGCCGACATCGCCAAGCGCGTCGCCGCCAAGGAGGTCATCCTCGGCTTCGGGCATCCGGTCTACACCATCGCGGATCCGCGCAGCGACGTGATCAAGGAGGTCGCGCGCACGCTCTCGCTCGAGCTGGGCGACAGCCGCCTGTACGCCATCGCCGAGCGCGTCGAGACCACGATGCGCGACGCCAAGAAGATGTTCCCGAACCTCGACTGGTATTCGGCCGTGTCCTACCACGCGCTGGGCGTGCCCACCGCGATGTTCACGCCGCTGTTCGTGATCGCCCGCACCACCGGCTGGGCGGCGCACGTCATCGAGCAGCGCATCGACGGCAAGATCATCCGCCCGAGCGCCGAGTACACCGGGCCCGAGGATCGGCCGTTCGTGCCGATCGCCCAGCGCGCCGGCGCCTGAACCGAAACCACACCACAGAGTCGAAACATGTCCTCGTCCTCCAGCAGCGTCCGTCCGCCACCCGACAAGCTCCTGGTCGACATCGCCGACTATGTGCTCGGAAGCGTCGAGTTCACCGCCGAGGCCTACGACACTGCCCGCCACTGCCTGGTCGACACCTTGGGCTGCGGGCTGCTGGCGCTGAATTTCCCCGCCTGCGTCAAGCATCTGGGTCCGATCGTTCCCGGCGCCACCCTGCCCGGTGGCGCGCGGGTACCCGGCACCGCGCACGAGCTCGATCCGGTGCACGCCGCCTTCAACATCGGCTGCATGATCCGCTGGCTCGATTTCAACGACACCTGGCTGGCCGCCGAATGGGGCCACCCCTCCGACAATCTCGGCGGCATCCTGGCGGTCGCCGACTACCTGTGCCGCGCCGGCCAGGCGTCGTTCACGGTGCGCGATCTGCTCGCGGCGATGATCCAGGCGCACGAGATCCAGGGCGTGCTGGCGCTGCGCAACTCGTTCAATCGCGTCGGTCTCGACCACGTGATCCTGGTCAAGGTCGCCTCGACGGCGGTGGTCACGCGCCTGCTCGGCGGCACGCGCGCGCAGATAATCGACGCGCTCTCGCAAGCCTGGGTCGATGGCCAGGCGCTGCGCACCTACCGCCACGCGCCCAATACCGGATCGCGCAAGAGCTGGGCCGCCGGCGACGCGACCTCGCGCGCCGTGCGCCTGGCGCTGACCACCATGCGCGGCGAGATGGGCCTGCCCTCGGCCCTGACCGCCAAGCAGTGGGGATTCCAGGACGTGCTTTTCGAGTCGCAGCCGGTGCGCGTGGAGCGGCCATTCGCCTCGTATGTGATGGAGCACGTGCTGTTCAAGATCTCATTCCCGGCCGAATTCCACGCCCAGACCGCGGTCGAGGCCGCGATCGCCTTGCGCCCGCGCGTGTATCCGATGGTGAACGGGCGCGACATCACCGCGATTCGGATATGGACGCACGAATCGGCGCTGCGCATCATCTGCAAGGACGGTCCGCTCGACAATCCCGCCGACCGCGACCACTGCCTGCAGTACATGATCGCGGTGGCGCTGACCCAGGGCACGCTCGTCGCCGAGCACTACGAGGACGCGTTCCATCGCGCCCATCCCGAGATCGACCGACTGCGCGCGCTGATGGCGATCAGCGAGGAGCCGGCGTACAGCCGCGACTATCTCGATCCCGACAAGCGCTCGATCGCCAATGCCATCCAGGTGACCTTCAGCGACGGCACTTCGACCGAGCGCGTCTCGGTCGAGTATCCGATCGGCCATCGCCGCCGCCGCGCCGACGGTATTCCGCTGCTCGGCGAGAAGTTCGCCGCCAACCTGCGCTCGCGCTTCCCCCAGCCGCAATGCCAGCGCATCCTCGAGCTCTACCGCGACCCCGCCCGTCTCGCGCGCACTTCCGTGCCCGACTTCGTCGACCTGTTCGTGCCGGCTCCGTGAACGCTCCCTGTTGAAGGCTCATCGCTGAAGCCTCCTTCCTGAAGCCTCCCTGCTGAACGATGGATAAAGCCGAGTCGTCGGCTATATCTCCAGCGTGCGCGAAGTCGTGATCGTCGCCGCCGCCCGCACTCCCATCGGGAGCTTCCAAGGCGCATTGTCGTCGCTTCCCGCGCCCCGCCTGGGCCAGGTCGCCATCGCCGAGGCGGTGGCGCGCGCGCGCATCGCTGCAGGGGATGTCGACGAGGTGCTGATGGGCTGCGTGCTCCAGGCCGGCCTCGGCCAGGCGCCGGCGCGGCAGGCGGCGCTGCTCGCCGGCCTGCCCGACAAGACTCCCTGCACCACCATCAACAAGGTCTGCGGCTCGGGGCTGAAGGCGGTGATGCTCGGCGCCCAGGCGATCGCCTGCGGGGACGCCGACGTGGTGGTCGCGGGCGGCATGGAATCGATGTCGAACGTGCCGTACTACCTGCCGACGGCGCGCACCGGGATGCGGCTCGGCAACGCCACCGTCGTCGACGGCGTCATCAAGGACGGGCTGTGGGATGTCACCAACGACTTCCACATGGGCTCGGCCGCCGAGCTGTGCGCGCGCGAGCACGGCATCACCCGCGCCGAGCAGGACGCGTACGCCGCCGAATCGTACCGCCGCGCGATCAGCGCCCAGCAGGCGGGCCTCTTTGTCGCCGAGATCGCGCCGGTCGAGGTGCCGCGCAAGAAGGGCCCGTCGACCCGCGTCGACGCCGACGAGGAGCCTGCACGTGGCGACATCGCCAGGCTGCCATCCCTGCGTCCGGCCTTCGAGCCCGAGGGCACGGTCACTGCCGGCAACGCCTCGTCACTCAACGACGGCGCGGCCGCGGTCGTGATCATGGCCAGGGACATCGCCGAGAAGCGTGGTCTCGAACCACTCGCGCGCATCATCGCCCAGTCCCAGGCCGCGCAGGCGCCCGCTCGGTTCACCACCGCGCCGGCCCTGGCGATCGCGCGCGCGCTCGAGCGCGCGCGCCTGACGATCAGGGACATCGACCTCTTCGAGATCAACGAGGCCTTCGCGGTGGTCGCGATCGCCAACAACCGCCTGCTCGGCCTCGATCCGGCCAAGGTCAACGTCGATGGCGGCGCCGTGGCGCTCGGCCACCCGATCGGCGCCTCAGGCGCGCGCCTCTTGACCACGCTGCTCTTCGCATTGAAGGCCAGGGATCTCAGGCGCGGCTGCGTGTCGCTGTGCCTCGGCGGCGGCGAGGCCGTGGCCATGATCGTGGAGCGCGCATGACCGCAGAGATCCCAACGATGGAGAACATCGTCCGTCGTGTGGGCCTTGTCGGCGCCGGGCAGATGGGCCGCGGGATCGCCCAGGTCGCCGCGCAGGCGCGCTGCGACGTGGTGCTGGTCGATGCGCAGGCCGGCGCCGCTGAGCGCGGCCGGTCGCTCATCGACGCCGCCCTCGCCAAGCTGGTGGACAAGGGCAAGCTCGCGGCCCAGGAGCGCGCCGCGATCGTCGCGCGCATCGCCATCGCCGGAGATCTCAGTGGATGCGGCGACTGCGACGTGGTGATCGAGGCCGCCAGCGAGGATCAAGCGATCAAGGAGCGCATTTTCGCCGAGCTCGATCGCGTCGCCAAGCCGGCCGCGATCCTGGCTTCCAACACCTCGTCGATCTCGATCACCCTGCTCGCCGCGCGGACCAAGCGGCCGGGCCAGGTCGTCGGCATGCACTTCATGAATCCGGTGCCGGTGATGAAGCTCGTCGAGGTGGTGCGCGGACTGGCCACCAACGACGCCACCCACGCCACGGTCGTGGCGCTGGCCGCTCGCTTCGGCAAGCAGGTGGTGACGTCGAAGGACAGTCCCGGGTTCATCGTCAACCGCCTGCTCATCCCCTTCCTCAACGAAGCGTGCTTCGCCCTCCAGGATGCGGTGGGCTCGGTCGAGGACATCGACGCCGGCATCAAGCTCGGGCTCAACCACCCGATGGGCCCATTCGAGCTCGCGGACCTGATCGGACTCGACACCTGCTTGGCGATCGCCGAAGTCCTGCACGCGCAGCTGGGCGAGGACAAGTATCGGCCCGCGCCGCTGCTGCGCCGCTACGTGGCCGCCGGCTGGCTCGGGCGCAAGAGCGGCCGCGGCTTCCACACGTACGGCCAGCCATGAGCGCGCAGTCCCGGCAGCGGATCGCAGACGCCAACGCCTACGCCAACGCGCCCCACCACGGCGCATGGAGCCGCTGAGCATGGACTTCGATCCGGACCAGCGCGAACAGCGCATCCAGCGCCTCGCCCGCGACTTCGCGATCAGCGAGCTCGCGCCGGCCGCCGCCGAACGCGACCGCGCCGCGGTCTTCCCCGAGCGCGAGCTGCGCGCGCTCGCCAAGCTCGGCCTGCTCGGCGTCAACGTCCCCACAGTCCTCGGCGGCGTCGAGGCCGGCATGGTCGCATTCAGCCTGGCGGTGCGCGAGATCGCGCGCGCCGACGCCGCGGTCGCCGTCACCATGGCCGTCACCAACCTGGTGGCCGAGGTCATCTGCCGTTTCGGCAGCGAGGCGCAGCGTCGCACCTTCGTACCGCGCATCACCTCGGGCGAGGCGCTCGCCGCGTCCTTCGCGGTCTCGGAAGCGGATGCGGGTAGCGATCTCGCGGCCATGACCACCACCGCGGTGCCCACCGCCAACGGCTGGCGTCTCGACGGCGCCAAGCAGTGGATCACCTCGGGCGACCGCGCCGGAGTGGTGGTGGTCGGCGCCAAGACCGATCCCGCGGCCGGCAAGAAGGGCATCTCGATGTTCATCGTTCCCGGCGGAACCCCTGGCATGAGCGCCGGCAAGCCCGAGGACAAGATGGGCCAGCGCGGCTCGAGCACGGTGCCGCTGGCGTTCGACCACTGCGAGCTGCCGTCGGACGCTCTGCTCGGCAAGGCCGGCGAAGGTCTACCCATGATCTACGCCGCGCTCGAGGGCGGCCGCATCGGCATCGCCTCGCTGGCGCTGGGCATCGGCCACGCGGCGCTCGAGACCGCCACTGCCTACGCCCGGCAGCGCGTCCAGTTCGGCGCTGCGATCGCCACCTTCCAGTCGATCCAGTTCCTGCTCGCCGATGTCGCCACCGACCTCGATGCCGGCAGCCTGCTCACCCTGCGCGCCGCGCGCGCCAAGGATCTCGGCCGTCCGGTGACCAGCGAAGCCGCGATGGCCAAGCTTTTCGCCTCCGAAGCCGCCGGGCGTGCCACCGACGCCGCCATCCAGGTGATGGGCGCCAACGGCTATATGCGCAAACACCCTGCCGAACGCCTTGCCCGCGATGCCCGCGTCACGCGCATATACGAAGGCACGAGCGAGGTCCTGCGCCTGGTGATCGCGCGCTCGTTGCTGGATGCGCGGGGGAGCGGGATCCTGGAATGATCCTGGCCGCCACATGGGCAGCCGAGCGCTGCAGGGACGGATTTCCACAGGGGTGAGCGGAACCGTCGTCGCCGATCCATTCTTCCGTCAGGACTCCACCGTCAGGGCTTCCGAGCAAGGACAGTTGGTCCCAACGAGATCGAGAACGCAAAGGCCCCTGACCAACGGAAGTCTTCGTTGGACTTTCCGATGTCGAGGCTCGGTACCTATCCTTTGTAGCGGCAGACGAATGGGGTAATCATACAAGCTCCCATGCAGTTCCTGACCATGCGCCGTCTCTTCGTGGTGCTGATCGTCCTCAGCGTGGCGGGCCTGGGAGGGTACGCGGCGTGGCATGCCATCCACCCGCGTCGCATGGCGCTGCGCCTCGGCACCGCGCCGCAGATCATCTCGGGTCAGGCGCAGATCGCCGCCGCGTTCGGGGATTTCGCCCGCGAGGGGCTCGACGTCACCATCGTGCCCTACCCGAGCGGCAAGCTGGCTCTCCAGGCGATGCTCGCGGGCGAAGTCGACCTGGCCACGGTCGCGGAGACGCCGCTGTGGCGAGCGGCGGGCGAGCACCGCTCGCTGGTGCTGTGGGCGACGCTCGCCGAGACGCGGCGCTCGGTGTGGATCATCGCGCGCCATGACCGCCACGTCGCGACGCCCACGGACCTGATCGGCAAGCGCATCGCGGTGAGCTTCGGCACCACCGCCCAGATCTACCTGCTCACGCTCCTCGACCTCTACGGGATCGAGCGCTCGCGGGTCGAGATCGTGGATGTCCCGCCCCAGGACATGGCCGAGCGGCTGGTCGCGGGCGACGTGGACGCCGGCTGCATCTGGGAGCCGTTCGCCTCGAAGGTCGAGCGCGCGCTCGACCACCCCGTGATCATGCACGACGCGATCATCTACCGCATGACCTGGAACCTGGTCGGCCGCACGGATGGGCCAACGATGCCCGTCGAGCGGGTGCTGCGCGCGATCGAGCGCGCCAACCAGCGCCTGCGCTCGGACGACCCCCGGGTGGTCGACGAGTTGGCGCGCTGGTGCGACCTCGATCGAGACGTGGTGCGGAATCTGCTACCCGACCACCATTTCAGCCTGCAGCTCGAAGGCAGCCTGCTGGTCGAGATCGAGGAGCAGGCGAAACTGCTTGGCGGCCCCGGGGCCACGGTGCCGGACATGCTGCCACTCATCGATCCCGCGCCGCTGCGGCGCTTCCTGCCCGAGGCCGTGAGCATCCCGCTCGACATCAAAACCGATCATCCGACATCGCTGCCAGACTCGGCAGATCCGGCCAGGCACGATGCTCGATAGGTTCCCGCGCTGGTTCGGCCTCAGCGCGCTGGTGCTGCTCGCGGCGCTCGGGATCTACGTCGGCATCGTCTACCATCAGGCCGATGGGCTGCGCACCGTGGTCGAGGCATCCAGCGACGTCGTCGCCGCGTCGTTCGAGATCGAACGCGCCGAGCAGGAGACCCTCGCCGGCTCGGTCGTCAGCGCGGCGCAGGCGCTCTATGCCGACCGGCGCCTCGAATCGGCCCTGGCCACCATCGACGCCAGCCCCGACCCGCGCTTCCGCGCCGAATCGCGGTGGATGCGCCAGCAGTACACCTCGGCGACCGGGCTGCAGGTCATCCTGCAAGACCGGCAGGCGTCCGAACGGTCGCGCATCATCCTCGGCCGCCTGCGCGTGACCCTCAGCGAGCTGAGCGATACGGCGGTGATGATGTACCGCATCTCGCACGACGCACGGGCGCGCAGCGTCAGGTGGCTGTTCCTGACCGAGCTCGGCGCGATCGCGCTGGCGATGGTCTCGCTCGTCGCCCTGATCGGCCTCTACCAGCGCTACGTCAGGCACCGCGAGCAGGCCGAGCGCTCGCTGCAACGCGCCAACGAATCGCTGCAAGTGCACGCGGACGAGAAGGACCAGTTCCTGTTCGCCGCATCGCACGACCTCAAGCAGCCGCTACGCATGGTCTCGACGTACCTCGACCTGATCCAACGCGAACTCGGCGCCGACGCCTCGGCGAAGATCCAGCATTATTTCAGCCATGTGCAGGATGGCGCCGGCCGTATGCGCCGGCTGCTCGACGACCTCTACAGCGCGACCATGGCCGAACGCCCGTCAGACCACGCTGAGGATTTCGACCTCACCGCTGAGACCGCAGCCATCGGCAATCTCCTCGGCGACCCCCTACGCGACGCCGGCGGCTCGTTGACCATCGCGCGCCTGCCACGCGTGCGCGGCGACCGCGCACGCGTGGCGCAGGTGCTGCAGAACCTGATCAGCAACGCCATCAAGTACCGCGATCCGGCGCGCCCCCTGCTCATCGCCGTCGAAGTCGTCGAGGAACCCGATCGCTGCACGGTGTGCGTCCGCGACAACGGCCAGGGCATCGCCTCGCAGCACCACCTCGAGATCTTCCGCCTGTTCAAACGCCTGCACGGCCCCGAGATCGACGGCACCGGCGCCGGCCTGGCGATCTGCAAACGCATCGTTGAAAGCTGGGGCGGCCGCATCTGGGTGGAATCGACTGCGGGAACAGGGTCGACGTTCTTTTTTACGATACCGAGAGCGTGATGGTGTGGTGGGTGGGCGTCGATGGCATCCGCTCCACTCTCCTCTCTTCTCCTCTCTTCTCCTCTCTCTTCCATCTTCCGTCCTTCTGTCTTTCCGGTCCGCTCTCTGCTTTTCGCTTTCTGCTTTCAGCTCTCCGCTTCCCGCTTCCAGCCCCGCGCCCACCGTCCCGCCAGCACGCCGCACGCTACCAGTTGGAGGGGATGGTAGAGCATGATCGGCAGCAGGATCATGCTCAGCCCCGGATGGTGGGGGAAGATCAGCTGAGCCATCGGCACGCCGGTGGCGAGTGACTTGGTCGAACCGATGAAGACCGCGGCGATGCGCTCGTCGCGCGGGAAGCGCAGCGCGCGCGACACGGCGGTGGTCGTCCACAGCGCGGCGGCGAACAGCAACACACTGCCGCAGAGGATGATCAGCACCGCGCCGAAACCGTAACGACCCCAGACGCCTCCGAGGAAGGCGTCACAGAAGGAGGTGTAGATCATGAACAGGATGATCAGGCGATCGACCATCGCGAGGCGCCGCTTGTGCCGCGCGGCCCATGCGCCGAACAGCGGGCGACAGGCTTGGCCGATCACCAGCGGCAGGATCAGCCAGCGCGCGAGATCGAGGATGACGCTGCCCACGGGCACAGACGCGCCGCCGGCGGCGAGCACCAGGCTCAGCCACAGCGGAGTCAGGAACACACCGAGAATGCTCGAGAGCGAGGCGTTGAACACTGCCACCGCGACGTTGCCGCCCGCGGCCGCGGTGAGCGCGACTGCCGAGGACACCGTCGAGGGCAGCGCGCACAGGAAGAGGAATCCAAGGCGCATGTCCGGTGGCAACCACGCGTCACCGTCGCCCATGCGCAGGCCTCCGAGGGCGTACACCGCGAGCCCCATCAACGGGAAGAGCACGTAGGTGCAGGACTGGATCACCACATGCAGCGGCCAACGCAGCGTACCCGCAGTGAGCGCCGCGAACGGCAGCGACACGCCCGACAGGAAGAAGATCAGAGCCACGCCGGCCTTGTTCACCAACGCCGGATGCAACGCCGAATCGTGCGCGCCCGCCTGCGGGATCAGCCAGGCCAGGGCCACTGCGGCCGCGAGACCGAGCGGGAACCAGTCGAAGGGGAGCTTCCGGGGCATCGTCCAGGGCATCAGGGATCTTCAGGCAGCTTCAGGAGATGGTGCAACCCGCGGGATCGTGCCGGCGGAGCGGATCAGAACAACGCGCGCGCCGTCGCCACCTTCGTGGCGAGCGCGGCCGGAAATTCAGGTTCTCCGAGCCCCAGCTCGGCCGCGCAACGCGCGCCGAAGAGCGCATGCCCGAGCGGACCCAGGTGGGCGGGATCGTGCATCCACGCCTGGTAGGCGCCGGGCTGCGCGGCGAACACGGCGCGCCAGGCCGGGAAGGGATCGAGCGCGATGGCGCCATCCTCGCGCGCGATGGCGATGGCGGCAGCCATGAAGCGCGCGAACACCGACAGCTGCGCCTCGTCGAAGACCGGGCAGTAGTAGCTCTGGACGATGGGCACCGCGCCGAGCGCGCGGATGCGCGCGAGCACCCGGCGCAGACCGGCCTGGTACTCGGCGAGCGGCAGGCGCGCCTGGTCGTTGCCGCCAATGGTCACGATCACCGCGTCGGGTTCGAGCGGCGACACATCGCGATCGAAGCGCGCTTCAAGATCGAGCACGGTGTTCCCGCAGATGCCGGCGTCGATGCACAACAGGTGCCGCCCGATGCGCGCCCGCGCGCAGCACGACAGCCAGGCGAACCACGAGAGCGCGCCCTCGTTGTGCCAGGTCAGCTCGGTGTTCGACGAACCGAATCCCACCAACCTGCGCCCGCGCGCGGGATCATCGAGACCAGGGATGAGCGCGGAGAGCAGCGAGGCGGGCATGGAGACTCGGTGGTGGAGTGGAGTGGAGTGGAAGTTGTAGTGGCGTAGCTACAGCGGGAAGCACGGATGGAATCAGGACATGCCTTCAAAACGACCAGGCGCCCCCTGCGCGACGTCGGAGGCTCTCCTAACGACTGTCTTCGTCCAGGCACTCGGGGCCCCCGCTACAAACCAATCCCAATTACCGTCACAACCCCAATTCCACCCGTTATATAATCGATTACATGACCACCCTCAAGGACATCGCAACCCGCGCCGGCGTCAGCACCTGCACGGTGTCGAAGATCCTCGGCGCGGGCAGCGGCCACGAGCGCTACAGCGCCGGCTGCCAGTCGCGGGTGCGCGCGGCGGCTCAGGCGCTGGGGTTCGTGCCGAATCATGCCGCGCGGGCATTGCGGACCGGGGCCACCGGGATCGTAGCGTTCGCGGTGGATTGGGCGCCGGAGGGCGCGGGCAACGCCTTCCAGGCGGCGATGATCTCGGCGTGCGAGGCCGCGGCGCGCACGCGCGGCCTGCATCTATTGGTGGTCGGGACGCGCGGCGGGCTTCCGACGGATCCGCCGACAACCACGGCGACCGCTCGCCCACCGAGCGCGGTGCGAGCGGCGCTCGAGCTGGCGGAGCGGCGGCAGTGCGACGGCATCGTCATCCCCGGCGGCAAGCTCTCGCGCGGCGACCTCGATGCTCTGCGCGGGCGCGATGGCCGGATCGCGGTGTCGTTCCTGGGTCAGGTGCCCGGCGGTTGCGCGGGCGCGGAACTCGACGACGGCGCCGGGGTCGCGGCGGCGGTGCGCCACCTCGCCGGGCTCGGCCACCGGCGCCTGGCCTGGGTCGAGACCGCGGCGCGCGAGCGGCAGGCGCTACGCCGCGCCGCCTTCACCGCGGCCTGCGAGGGGCTGGGGCTCGACGCACGCGTGCTGAGCATCCCCGTCTACCCCGCGGCCGGGGACGAGAGCCACGTCGCGCACGCGCGCGCCGCGCTGCTGGCGCGCCATGCCGAGATCGCCGATCGCACCGCCTTCGTGTGCTACCACGATCTCCTCGCGCTCGGCGTCTACGCCGCGCTCCATGAGCTCGGCCGCTCGGTGCCGCGCTACGCGTCGGTGGTGGGCTTCGACAACGTGCACGCCGCCACCGCGCTGCCGGCGATGACCACGGTCGACCATGAGCTGCCCGCGCTCGCCGAGGCGGCGATGGCCGCCCTGTCGTCGCCGAACGATGATAGCGGATCAGGCACCGACCAAGACAGGGGCGTGCTGATCGCCCCGCGCCTGATCATCCGCGCCAGCACCGCGCCAGCCCCCTCTCGATAGACCGCATCGACCTACCCATGCCATTCGCGACCATCAGCGTCGCTGAAGAAGAAGGATCCCATGAACTCCACGACCATCGTCCCGCTCATCCTGACCATCTGCGGCGCCATGTCCTTTGCCCCGCTGCAGGCCGCCGAATCATGGGCGTTCACGCCGGGGGATGACGCCTTCGCCGCCGAGGCGGTGCTCGACCTGCGCGCGCTCAACGAGCCGATCGCGGGCGAGAAGGGCTTCATCGCGCGCTCGAAGGACGGCAACGATTTCGTGCTCGGCGATGGCTCGCCCGCGCGCTTCTGGGCGATGAACGCCAGCTGCAAGAAGCCCGAGGACATGGCCTACGAGGCGCACTTCCTGGCCAAGCGCGGGGTCAACCTGGTGCGGGTGTTCGCCGACGTGCGCCCCGATCCCAAGGCCAACCCCGCGGCCAAGATCGGCGACGCCAACCGCGGCACCATCGACAACATCTGGCGTTGGGTCGCAGCGCTCAAGCACGAAGGCATCTATTCACTGATCACGCCGTATTGGGCGACGGGTGATGCGCCGGCATCGTGGGGCATCCGCGGACAGGGCAGCCTGTGGGGCGTACTCTTCAGCGACCGCACCATGCAGGACGGCTTCAAGGAGTGGATGCGCGTGCTCTACGGCGAGAAGAATCCGTACACCGGAGTGCCCCTGTCCCAGGAGCCGGCGATCGCGGTGATCCTGCTGCAGAACGAGGACAGCCTGCTGTTCTGGACCATCGGCGGATTCCTCGCCCAGAAGGGCCAGCCGTACGACGAACTGCGCGCCGGATTCGGCGCCTTCGCGACGACCAGGCACGGCTCGATCGCCAAGGCGCTCGAGGCCTGGGGCGGCTCGGCGCTGGACGGCGACGATGCCGAGCACGGCATGATCGGGCTGCTGGGGCCGTGGAACATGATGAACCCGAATCCCGCGGAACACGGTCGCGCGATCGAGCAGGTCGAATTCATGGCCACGACCATGCGCGACTTCAACGCCGGGATGGAGACGTTCCTGCGCAAGGAGCTCGGCTGCAAGCAGCTGATCAACGCCGCCAATTGGCGGCCGGCCGACGCGGTGAAGCTGTTCGACAGCGAGCGCTGGGCGTACGGCGCGAACCAGGTCACGGCCGTGAACCGCTACCTGGCGCCTTACCACCACGGTCCCAACGAAGGCTGGGCGCTCGAGCCGGGAGACCACTTCGCCAACCAGTCGTGCACGCTCGAGCCGACGGCGCTGCCGCTGAACTGCAAGCAGCCCGCTGGCTCACCCTTCGTCGTCACCGAGACCGGGTGGGTGCTGCCGGATCTCTACCAGGCGGAGGCGCCGCTGATGGCCGCCGCCTACTGCTCGCTCACCGGACTCGACGCGGTGTTCTGGCTGGGCCACGACGACCGCTCATGGCACGAGCCGATCTGGCCATGGGGCAAGATGTTCAAGTGGCCGGTGGGCACGCCCACCACGCTCGGCCAGTTCCCCGCCGCGGCGCTGCTCTACCGCAAGGGCTACGCCAAGACCGGCGAGGTGGTGGTGCACGAGGAGCGCGCGCTCGACGACCTGTGGAACATGCGCACGCCACTGATCGCCGAGGAGGCCGGTTACGATCCCAACCGCGACGCCGGCCTGCCCGCGGCGTCGAGCGTCAAGACCACCGTCGATCCGCTCGCCTTCCTGGTCGGCCGCGTCGAGGTCGTCTATGGCGGGGATCCCGCCAAGAACCGCGTCATCGACCTGTCGAAGCTCATCGATCCGGCGAAGAAGACCGTGACCAGCGTCACTGGTGAGGAGCGCATCGACCACGCCACCGGGCTGTTCACCCTCGACACGCCGAAGGCCCAGGCGGCCGCAGGCATGCTCGGCAAGGTTGGCCCGGTGAAGCTGCACGATATCACCATCAGCTGCGCCAATCCCTATGCCGCCATCTCGGTGGTGGCGTTGGATGATCGTCCGCTGCACGACTCGGCGAAGATCCTGGTGCAGGTCGGCACCACCATCCGCCCGACCGGCTGGAAGGAGCACGAGGACGAGTTCGAGGTCGACGAGAAGACCCACCAGAAGATGAAGGGATTCACCATCGACGCCATAGGCGCCAATCCATGGCAGGTTGAGAAGGCCATCGGCACCATCGCCTTCGCCAACGCTACGCTCTCCAAGGCGACCGCTCTCGACGCCAACATGATGCGCACGGGCGCCATCGAGGGCAAGGCCGCCAACGGCGTGTTCACCATGACCCTGCCGGCGGACACGATGTACGTGGTGGTGGAGAAGCAGCGCTAGGGCAACGCACGGATCCGGTTGACGGTCTTCGCTCTTCCATCTTCGGTCTTACGTCTTCCCCCTACTCCCCCTCACCCTCTCGTCCTCGCCCTCCACTCCCGCGGTGAGCATCCCTGCCGCCGCGCGAACTGGCGGTTGAACGCCGACAGGCTGTCGAAGCCGGCGGCGAGCGCGATGGCGGCGATGCCGTCGTCGCTGGCGACGAGACGGCTCGCGGCGATCTCGACACGCAGCGCGAGCAGGTGCTGCTTCGGGGCGACGCCCATCTGGTCGACGAAGATGCGCCGGAACTGCGCCGGGCTCAGGCGGCACGCGTGGGCAAGGCCGGTGATCGACAGCGGCTCGCCATGGCGCTCGGCCATCGCCTTCAAGGCCGGAGCGATCACGCGCATGCGTTCGACGCTGCGCGTACCTCGGTCTCGGTCGCCGTCCGCGGAGATCCGATCCGCGCGCGGCGCCGCGCGCACGGACTCGACCACGAACGCGGCAAGGCTGGCTGCCACCGCGTCGCGGTGCAGATCACGGCGCGCGGCGGCCTCCTCGATCAGGGTCCTCCCCAGGTCGCAGATGCGCGCATGCAGCTTCGGCGTGAATACCGTGCCGCGCGCGAGCGCGCGCAGTCGCGCATCGGCTGATGCCGGCAGCAACCGGCGGTGGTCGAGGAAGGCGAACGTCCAGCGGCTGGGCCCAGCGGCGCCGAAGCCGGTGTGCGACACCAGCGGCGGGATCAGGGTCACGTCGCCTGGCCCGAAGGCGTGGGTGGTGCCCTCGATGATGAGGATGCCGGTGCCGGAATGGCACCAGCCGATCTCCAGCGCGTCGTGCAGGTGGAAGTGGCCCTGCCGGGGCCGGTCCATCGTCCAGTCGACCACCACCAGCGGCCACGCCTCGGGCAGCTTCCACGACTCGAACGCGGCGTGCTCACTGCCCGGGCGGCCGGGATGGCGCGAGCGCGATGAGCGATTTGTGGTGGTGCGCGCGCGCATTGCGGGAGACGCCAGCATGCCAGGCGCGACCATCCAGCCAATCACGGAGGTGCCATGAACGCTCACATGACGGGTCAGACGATTGATCGCTTGCCTGCTCACACGATGGAAAGTCCCACGAAAAGCACGAGCGTGGGCGGATCCGCCATCGGTGCGATCGGCACGGAAGTCGCTGAACGCGGCTACGTGGTGCTGGAATCGGTGTTCGGCGCCGCAGAGTGCGCCGAGATCGGTGCGCTCATGGCCGAGGCCGCGCGCGCGATCGGCGATCCCGGCACCGGCGAATTCGGCCTGGTGCTGCATCCACTGCTCGACCTGGCGCCACGCATGGCGCCGTTCTACGCCAACCCCGAGGTGATCGGCGCGGTGCGAGCCGCTCTTGGCGCCGATCCGCGCCTGGCCCACAGCGGTGGCCTGATCGGCGGCATCGCGCGCGTATTCACCGGCTGGCACTACCACCGCAGCGACGCCATCGACGAAGCCGCCTGGTCGCTCGACCCCTCCCGCCGTGGCGACGGCGTGCGGCACGTGCTCGCCAACGTCTATCTCGATGGCAGCGACGACGACCTCGGACCACTGCTGGTCGTGCCACGCGACGCGCACGACCCGCTCGCGCCGCCATCCCAGGATCGCCGCTCGGAATGGCCCAGCCAGATCGCGCTGCGCGTGCCGCCCGGATCGGTGGTGGTATTCGACCAGAGCGTCTGGCACGCCGCGCGCGCCGCGCGCGTGGACCGGCCGCGACGGCTGTTCGGCGGCCACTACCAGCCATGGTGTGATCCCACGCCGCACCGCGAAGACCAATGCCACGACCTCGCGCGACTGGAGCCGTGGCTACGCGCGCTGCCGGATCTGGAGCGGCTGCTGGTCGGCGATCGTGACGGCGCTCGTGACGGCGGCAGCGGCGACGAGGCGAGGCGCTGACCCACCGGACGGTGGCCGTCGCAGTACGGCGGCTCGCATATGCCGGGCCATCATGCGGCCATCATGTGGACCTCACGTGGACCTCACGTGGACGATGCACAGACCTCGATGACGAGCTGGCGCAACCAACGATGGGCCGGATCAGCGTCGAACCGCGGGTGCCAGAGCAGCGACACCGTCAGCTCGGGGGTGGTGACCGGCAGGGGAAAGCTATGCATCCCTGCGCGCAGGATTCCGGTGTGACGCTCGGGGACGCTGGCGATCAGGTCGGTGGCCCGCGCCAGCGCGAGCGCGACCGAGAAACCATCGACGATGGCGACGAACCCTCGCTCCAGGTCGAGCTGGCCCAGCGCCTCGTCGATCGGACCCCTGGCGAGACCCCGCCGCGAGACGCAGATATGCCGGCCCCGCGCATAGCGCGCCGGCGTCATCGCGCCCCTGCCCAGCGCGTGACCCCGGCGCACGACGCCGATGAAGCGATCGGTGAACAGCGCCTGCGCGCGGATCTCGGGTCCGGTCGTCGCCCCGACCACGCCGGTCTCCAGATCCACGCTCCCGTCGCGTAGCGACGTGCTCTCGCGATCCGGTTTCTGCACGAATGAGAGCCGCACTCCCGGAGCCTGCTCGCCGACGCGGGCGATCAGCGCTGGACCGATGTTCTCGACGATGCCTTCGCGCGTACGCAGCGTGAACGTCCTGACCAGCTTCCCGAGGTCGAGCTGCGTGGCGGGCCGGAGCACCGATGCGGCCTCCTCGACGAGCCGGGCGACGCGCCCGCGCAATTCGACTGCCCGGGGCGTGGGCACGAGATCGCGCCCGGCCCTGACCAGCAGCGGATCGCCGGTGGCATCGCGCACGCGCGCCAGCGCCCGGCTCATCGCCGACGGGCTGAGCCGCAGCCGCTTGGCCGCGCGCGCGACGCTGCCTTCGGCGAGCAGCGCATCCAGGGTGCCGAGCAGGTTCAGATCTGGTGTGGACATGCGTCCACCTTCCAAGGCTCGCGGGCAGGGTCGATAGCGCAGTGGTCGGCAGCGCCGAAGCGATGCCGCGTCGGACGCACGGATACCCTGCAGCCGGCGCGCCTTCCGCAGGCCCGACAGGCGTTACGATGCGCATTGGCTGGCTTTGAGGCGCAGCCGTTTCGGAGTCGACCCAGGAAGGGATCTCGTGGAAGCGAACGTGGCACGACGGGACGAGGGACATGCTGGGAGCGCGGCGACTCCGTCGGCGCGCGGGGCGCTCGTCAGCCTATCGCTCGCCATGCTGTTGCCTTCGCTGAGCATCAGTATCGCCAACGTCGCCCTGCCAACGCTCGCGCAGGCATTCTCGGTTCCGTTCACGCACGTCCAGTGGGTCGTCCTCGCCTACTTGCTCGCTATGACCATCGTGATCGTCAGCGTCGGACGGCTCGGCGACGTGATCGGTCGCCGCCGCCTGCTGCTCTCCGGCATCCTCCTGTTCACGCTCGCCTCGGGGCTCTGCGGCGTCGCTCCCACGCTCGGGCTGCTGATCGCCGCCCGCGCGGCGCAGGGCGTGGGAGCGGCGATCATGATGGCCCTCGCCATGGCATTGGTCGGCGAAACCGTGCCGAAGGCCCGGACCGGCAGCGCCATGGGGCTGCTCGGCACCATGTCCGCTGTCGGCACCGCGCTCGGTCCTGGTGTCGGCGGCGCGCTGATCGCCGCATGCGGCTGGCCCGCCATCTTCCTCGTCACCGTGCCGCTCGGCGTACTCGCGCTGCTGCTCGCGCGGCGCTTCCTGCCTGGGAATCCGCTGATCGATCGCCGGGACACGACGCCGCATGCCGCCAGCTTCGATATCCCGGGGACGCTGCTGCTGGCGCTGACCCTCGCGGCATATGCGCTGGCCATGACCACGGGGCGCGGTGGATCCGGCGCGCTCGACTCGGCCCTGCTGATCGCGGCCGTCGTCGGCGCCGCTGGCTTCGTGCTCGTCGAGTCGACGGTCGCGTCACCCCTGATCCCCTTGGCGATGTTTCGGAATCCACTGCTGGCCAGCGGCTTCGCCATGAGCGCGCTCGTCACGACCGTGGTGATGGCGACGCTGGTGGTCGGCCCGTTCTATCTCACCGGTGCGCTGATGCTCGACGCGGCCCGCGTCGGACTGGTCATGGCGTGCGGCCCGGTCGCCTCGGCCCTGGCCGGCGTACCGGCCGGCCGCATCGTGGATCGCTTCGGCGCGCGGCGCGCGACCACCGTTGGGCTCGCCGGCATGGGTACCGGCTGCTCGATCATGGCCTTCCTGTCACCGCTCGTGCCGACGCATCTCGCCATTCCCGGATACATCGTCCCCCTCGTCGTCATCACCGCCGGCTACGCGCTGTTCCAGGCCGCCAACAATACCGCGGTGATGCGGGACATCCGGCCGGACCGGCGCGGCGTCACCTCTGGCATGCTCAACCTGTCGCGCAACCTCGGGCTCATCACCGGCGCGTCGGCCATGGGCACCATGTTCGCGCTCGGAGCTGGGACGATCGACATCTCGACGGCGAGCCGCGACGCCCTCGCCGCCGCCATGCGTCTCACCTTCGGGGTAGCCGCGGCCTTGATCGTCGTCGCCATCGCCGTGGCGTCCGCCGGCCAGGCGCTGGCACGCCGGCGAGGGTCATTGACATAGGCAAGTATTTACCTGCCTATTGATCCTGGTCGGCAGGATCCGCGCATGACCGCGATCGACGACGTCTTCAAAGCGCTCAGCGATCCGAGCCGTCGCGAACTGCTCGACCGGCTTCATGAGCAGAACGGCCAGACCCTGACCGCACTCAGCCAGGGGCTCGACATGACCAGGCAGGCGGTCACGCAGCACCTGCGCATCCTCGAGGACGCGAACCTCGTCTCGGTCCAGAAACGCGGGCGCGAGAAGCTGCACTTCTTCAACCCGGTCCCGATCCACGAGATCTACCAGCGCTGGATCCGGAAGTACGAGCAGCCGCGCCTCGATGCCCTCCACCACCTCAAGACCACCCTCGAACAAGGAACAGCCCATGACCATGACCTCGACACAGACCACGGCCAGCGAGCGGTTCGTCTACGTGACGTACATCGCAAGCACGGCTGAGAAGGTATTCAAGGCGCTCACCGATGGCGAGCTGACCAAGCGCTACTGGGGCGGCGTCAATGCCTCTGACTGGAAACCGGGCTCGACCTGGAAGCACCTCAGGGGCGACCACTACGACACGGTGCAGATGGTCGGCAAGGTGGTCACCGTGATCCCTCCTCGCCAGCTGGTGCTGACCTGGGCCGCGCCAGCGGACGAGCACACCGCCGGCAAGCAGTCGCGCGTCTCATTCGAGATTGAGACCGTCGCCGACGTCGTCCGCCTGACCGTGACGCACGACGACCTCGACCCGGTGATGGCCAAGGGCATCAGCGGCGGCTGGCCGCGCGTACTGTCGAGCCTCAAGTCGCTGCTCGAGACCGGCAAGGAGCTCGACGTCTCGTGCCACTCGGCAAAGAAGCCAGCCTGAACCACGGCCGGCGCTACGGGCCGGGGTCGATGCCAAGACAACGACCCCGGTCGGCGTGTGCCCCAAAGCGCCGTCGCTTGGACACCGTGCATTGACGCACAGGATGGAGCGATGCCGAACGTGCTCGCGATCCCGGGCAGCCTGCGTGCGGCGTCGGCGAACCACCTGCTGATCCTCGCCGCGCAACGCCTCGCTCCGGCGTCGATGCGCATCGACATCGACGAGGTCCTCGGGCGCCTCCCGCACTTCAATCCCGATCACGACGGCGATTCCCCGCCCCACGTCGTGCTGGACTTCCGCCACCGCGTCGGCGCCGCCGACGCGGTGATGATCAGCAGCCCCGAATACGCCCACGGCATCCCCGGCTCCCTGAAGAACGCGCTCGACTGGCTGGTGTCCAGCGTCGAGTTCCCCGGCAAGCCGGTGCTGCTGCTGAACGCCTCAGCGGGCGACGCGCGACATCTGCAGCTGCAAATAACCGAGATCCTCAGCACCATGTCCGCCCGCGTGATCGCGCGGCCACCGATGGTCAGCGCCGTAGTGCGGCGGGCGATCTCAGCGGATGGCGCTGTCAACGACCCGCAGGTAGCGGAGACGATCGCGCAGGCGCTCGCTGAGCTCGGCGAGGCGATGCGTCGCTAGCGACCAGTCGAGCAGGGCGGCCGGTCGCGCAGTCGACGGGATCCGACACGTCGTCGATGCCACGCATCACCCCCGTCGCGCCGCCTCGATGACCGCGACATCGATCTTCCGCATCGTCATCATCGCCGCGAACACCCGTTTCGCTTCGCTCCCACCAGCCATCATCGCCTCGGTCAGCGCCCGTGGGGTGATCTGCCAGGACAGGCCCCAGCGATCCTTACACCAGCCGCATTGGCTTTCCATGCCGCCGTTGCCGACAATCGCGTTCCAGTAGCGGTCGGTCTCCGCCTGATCGTCGGTCGCGATCTGGAAGGAGAACGCCTCGCTGTGCGTGAACACCGGGCCGCCATTGATGCCCAGGCAAGGGATGCCCAAGACGGTGAACTCCACCGTCAGCACCTCGCCCTTCTTGCCGCCCGGATAGTCACCGGGCGCCTTGTGGACGCCGGTGACACGGCTATCCGGAAAGGTGGCGGCATAGAACAGCGCCGCCTCATGCGCGTCCTTGTCGAACCACAAACAGATCGTGTTCTTCGATGGCATGGCAGTGTGCTCCGGGTGTTCGATCTGGGCGTGCCGCGGACCCGGCGTTGAGCCGGCTGGGCGAACCGCCTCGTGGGCATCATACGATACGACATCTCAGCAGGTGCATGGAAGCGCGAGCGTGCACGATCGGAGCTGGATGGCGGTTCGTCAATCCTCGACCCGTCAAGCATTCACGCGCATGTGCTCAGCTGCGCAACCGTGGACATCGAGCACGTTCCGTTGCTCGAGTGACGAGCGACTCGGTCGCCGCCGAAACAGCGACCCCGTCACGCACTGCGTGACGGGGTCCTGGTGAAGGAAGCCGCCCTTAGCGGCGGCGCCTGCCCAGCACCAGTCCCAGCCCCGCGATCAGCCCGATCCCGCTGCCCAGGCCGCACGAAGTGCCGCCGGCGGCAGCGGTCGATTCCGCCGTGGAGACCGTCGTCGTCAGAGGAGCACCAGTACCCGCCTGATCGTAGGCGAAGCGGAGATAGACGGTGTCGGTGGCCTGGTTGTCGGACGACCAGATCCAGTGCGCCGGCGTGTCGAGCGGCATGCCGCTGACGCTGCGGTTCCACGGAGCCACGCCATAGGCGCCGAAGTCACTGGCGCCGGTCCAGCCGCGGTCATCGAATCCGAGCGTCTCCCAGCCGGCGGGCGCGGTGGTGCTCACCTTCCATCCGGTGCCGGTGCCCAGGCGCAGTACGCCGATGCGCAGCTCAGCGAGCAGCGCCGCGGCGCCGCCCAGGTCCCGCGCCTTCACCGCCACCACGTTCCTTCCCGCGAGCTGCGGCACCGAGTAGCTCTGTGCGGCATTCCAGTTGCCGCCGGAACCGGTCAGCACGCCATTGACGTAGAGATCGTACGCGTTGTCGCAGGAGATGGTCACGGTGGCGTTTGCCGCCGGGGTCGTCGCGGCTGGAGCGAACACCACGTCGCGGAAGTAGTTGCTGGCCTGCCAGCTCTGGGTCGGGTACTGCCCCGGGGGGCCGAAACGGCCGTTCGTGCCGACCACCGAGCGCAGCGGGCCATTGGCGATCTGGCTCGCCAGCCCGTTGTTGGTCGCGACGTAGCCATGGCCGCCGGTGTTCACGCTCACCAGATATTCGCTGCCGGCCACGATGTTCAGGGGCGTGGCCAGCGCCTGCAGCTGCCAGCCGCTCGCGCCCTCGCCGACGAAGGTGACGCTCGCGAGCTGCACTCCGCCCGCACTCCAGATCCGCCCGACGTGCGTGCCGGACTCGGCGCTGTCCTTCCAGAAGCGGATGGCGGTGATCAGCCCCGCGTTCGTGCTCTGGAAGCGCATGCCCAGCTCGTAGTCCACGCCGTCATCGTTGTGCGGCAGCGCCGGCACCTGCGTGGTGAAGAGCGATCCGCTCGCCGCGGGGGCCTGGTTGCCGACGGTCACGGTCACGGTCGCGGCGGTGGCGAAGTTTCCCGCCGCGTCCCTCGCCACCGCGGTCAGCACGTGCGGGCCGGCACTCGCCGTCGTGGTGTTCCACGAGATAGCGTATGGAGCGGCAGTGTCCTCAGCGGCGAGGTTGGCGCCGTCGAGCTTGAACTGGACGCCGGCGACGCCGACGTTGTCGGTGGCGGTGACCGAGATGGTGACCGTGCCTGCGATCGTCGCCCCAGCGGTCGGCGCGATGAGCGCGACCAGCGGCGGCGTGGTATCAGGCAGGGGCGCAGTGGAGCCAGCGAACTCGAAGGCACCGATGCTCGGCGTCGCCGGAACCGGTCTGCCGTCGAAATCGCGCGCGAGACCCAGGTTGGCGCCCTTGCCGATCAACGGCGATGTGGCGGTCAGGTGATAATCAGGGGTGCCGGTTGCGGGAGCGGCATCGACGAATCCCAGGTCGGCCGCGGTCACGCGTGCGGTCTCCGTTGGGATGTAGTAGACCACCGACGCGCCCGCATCGTCGTAGGCATTGTTGCCGTGGGTGGTGTTGGGGACCTGGTTGGCATTGGACGCGATCACCGCGTTGTTCCTGAACGTCTTGGTCGCTGTGCCGGTCAGTGGATAGAAGACGCTGTTGTAGCCACTGTTGTCGGTGGCCTCGAGGTCGATGGTGTTGTTGCAGACGTTGATGTAACGGCCGGATTGCGTCGCATTTCCATAGATCACGATGCCGTTGTAGTGGCCGCCGCCGCGGTTGTAGATCACGTTGTAGCTGATATCGACATCGTTGACCACGGTGCTCCACGAGGCTTCGCCGAGATAGATCTCCTGTCCGTTGTTCTTCCAGATGTTGTAGCGGATCGTGACGCGGTCGCCGCCGAACCACTGGATGCCGTCGCCATGGGTCACGTGGCTGTCGTTGTCGTGGATGTAGCACTGCTCGACCACCAGGGCGTCGCCTTTCCCTTGGATGCCGTCCTCGTCGAGCCGATACGCCCCGGCATCGCCGATCTCCAGATTGCGCAGCGTCAGGTTCGACGTGCCGTACGCGGCGCGCACGCCGTAGTAGGCGTTCCGAGCCCAGATGCCGTACCTGGTCGCGCCGTCGACCGTGATGAAGTCGTGCGAGGTGTACGAGCCGTCGGTGCTCACGGCCGAGAGCCCCCTGCCGCCGTCGATGACGACTCGGGCGTCGTAGGATGCGCTCCACCCGGCGCCAGCGCCATGCACCGCCGCGGTCGCACGCTTGCAGGTGATCGGACTGCCCGCGGTTCCGCTCCGGTCGATGGTCAGCGGTCCGTACAGCCCCCCGGCGATCCAGATCGTATCGCCTGGCGCGATCGCGCTCCAGGCGATGCCCGAGAAGCCGGGGTACGCATTCGTCCAATCGCTGCCGTTCCCGCTGCCGTAGGATCCGCCGTCGGGACGGACGTAGCGATCCATGGCGACGGCGGCGCCAGCGCCACCGATCAAGAGGATGAGCGCGAGCAGGCCGTGCCGGAACGCCGGTGGGAGAGTGATGGTCATGGGTATCCTTGCTGCGGTTGCGGATGCGTTTGTGGATGAGGATGCGGATGCGTTTCCAGCTGCGTGTGCAGCTCCGAATGCCGCTCCAAATGCCGGAAGGCGAACGGAAAACAGATGACGGAGATCAGCCGGACGCGCGGAGCCTATTGCGGTGGCGGCATGGCAACGCGGACATCGTCGACGAAGAGCGTGCCGCCCTCCGCGGTCTGGATGGTGATCTCGGTGATGAGATCGCCGTCGCGCAGCCGTGAGTCGCCGATGTGCAGGTCCGCCAGCGTGACGGTGGCGCGGCTCCAGCGGCTCTTCACCAGCATCGGCGGAAAGATGTCGGTGGCCGGGCTCAGCTTCTGGGTGCGGTCCCACACATAGACCGAGATCGCGCCGACGCGGTCCTCGACCCAGTAGTCGAAGGAGAGCTCGGCGCCATCGCGATAGGTGAAGAGGCCGGGACCCGCTTCGGCAATCATCACCCGCGAGAGCCCATGTTCTGGGATGGGCACGCTAGAGACGCAGCGGTGGCTGCCGGCGCGCGCCGGCCCGTCGACTAGCGTCCCGGCCGACTCTGGCGTCAGCGCCCCGGTCTCGAAATCGCGTTCGAACAGCACCGTCGGCGCCGCAGCGAGGGCGATACCGGAGCTGGCCACCGCCGACTCTCCCGCGCCGACCTCGACAACGGCGCGATCCGCCAGACGCGTCAGGCGCACGCGCCCGCTCGTCACCGCGAGCCGCGTGCGTCCGTCGCGCGCGGCGAGGGTGAAGGCGGTCCCGACCACGGTGGCCTCGGACGATGGCGTCGAGATCACCAACGGATGGCCCGGCTGCTGCGGGGCGACCTCGGCGGTGAGGCTGCCGTCCTCGAGCAGGGCGCGTTTGCCGGCGCGCTCATCGGGTGCGAGCAGCCGCAGGCGCGATGTCATGGACAACGCGAAGGTGGTGCCGTCCTCGTAGCGCAGGGTGGCGCCGCCGGCGGAGGCGGTGAGCAGATCGCCGGCGACCAGCGCCGCCGGCGGAGCGAGCTGCTCCGCGCGCTCGCCCCGCCGCACCTCGCAGGCGCCCGCCTGGACGACCGCGATCAGCGCCGAGGATGGGACCGCTCCGGATCCCGCTGCCGCCCAATGCCACAGGCCGAGGGCCAGCGCCAGCAGCGCGGCCGCGGCCAGCGGCCACCACGCGAGCACGGATCGCCGCGCTGGCTGGCGCTCGAAGCGCACCGAGTCGCCGCGGGGGCCGCGTGCGGTCGCCGAGCCGGTCGAGGCGCGGCAGGCGATGGTGAGCTGGGCGTGCAGCCGCTGCCGCAGCCAGAACCGCGCCCGAGCTTCGGGCTCATCACGGAGCATCGCATTCAGCCGCACCAACTCCGCTTCGCCGAGGCTGCCGTCGGCATACCCGTCGATGAGCACATCGAGATCGGGGGCCTCCATCAGCGCTCCTCTGCCGCGCGCTGCTGCTGGATGCAGCGCTCGAGGATCGTCCTGGCCTTGGCCAGGGCGACGGTGACGCCATTGGCCGAGCGCCCGGTGGCGGCGGCGATGGCCGCTGGCTGCAGGCCCTGGTCATAGCGCGCGTCGATCAGGCGACGCGCGCTCGGAGCGAGGCGCTCCAGGCAGCGGACCAGCGCGCTGAGCCCGGCATCCCAATCCGCAGTGAAGGGTTCTGCCTCGGCGGCGAGCGCCTCCACCGTGGCCGGATCGAGCCGGCATTGCCGCCTCCCACGCGACAGGTGCTGCAGCACCTTGAAGCGGGCGATGGCGCGTGCCCAGGCCAGGAAATCGCTGCCGGGGGCGAAGTCGGCCGCCTTAGCGGTGACGGTGATGAACAGCTCCTGGAAGCAGTCCTCAGCGGCGTCGCGGTCCGAGATCAGGGCGTGGATGAACCCCTTGAGCTGCTCGGCATGCCGGAGCAGCTCGGCCTGGACCAGGGGTAATCGGGATGAGTCGGACATGTTCTGGATATGAATCCGTCAGGAGCGCGGATTCTTACCCAAGCGATATCCGACATGCACCCGGGGGGAATGGCCGGGCGTCAGGCGCTGGGCATCGCTCCTCACGCGCGCCATCGCCTCACACGGGTTGGCAGAGGCACCCAGGTCGGATGCCGCTGGTCCCACACGGAGTTCCGCATCCTCGGCACATTCGACCTGGTCAGCGTGGTGACTCCGAAGCGGATCGTGACCGGAGTCGATGCACGCGAGATCGGCGACATCCATGGCGAGCTGGCCTCGCTCGCGCGGAAACTGTCGCTTGGGGCCATTCGCCGGAATCGCCGAACCATGTAACGCCGAGCAATTGACCGAACAATGGACTGGTTTCGGATTGGAAACGACCTGCGCCACCGGGAACGTCGTCGCCTCTCAGAACCGTCCTGGCATGAGCAGCGCGCGATAAGCCAGGGCTTCTCGTGAAGCACACCCACTCCCAATTCGCGAATCGTGGGGGGCAGCGCCGGAGGCGCGTTGTCGGGGGGTCGAGAGCCCCCTGACCGATGACTGGAGATGGGCCGTCGCCGCAGTCGACCAGATCGCTGCTGAAAGCAGCGCCCCGCCACACTAAGCGTAGCGGGCCCATCTGAAGAAAGTGGAAGACGGGACGCTGGCTGGACTTTAGCTGCCCGAGGCGGCGGGAATCGAACTGACCATTCGACTCATCCTTCATGTAGCTTGAACGGCATCGATGGCCGAGATCTGGTATGAGGAAAAGCCAGCGCGAACAATTGTGTGTCGTAGCCGCGGGCGATGAGACAGCGGTGCGGATGCTTTTGGTGAGGAGCGCACTGGCAATCCAGCCACGACTCAGCTATCTGGTGGGCGGGGTGGTTCTGTTGAATGGCCGACGCTGCCGTTCGCGTTAGAGTCGTTAATGCCTGAGGCGGCGGGAAGGAACGACGCATGGACGTGGTGTTCGCTGGATCGATCCCTGAACTCTACGAGCGGTACATGGTGCCGCTCATCTTCGCGCCGTATGCGCTCGATCTCGCCGGGCGCGTCGCGGCGAAGCGGCCGGCGCGCGTGCTCGAGATCGCCGCAGGAACTGGAGCGGTCACCCGCTGCCTGGCGACGGCGCTGCCACCGGAATCCGAGATCGTGGCGACCGACCTGAACCAGCCGATGCTCGACCATGCCGCCGCCACAGGCACGGCGCGGCCCGTGGAATGGCGCCGCGCCGACGCCATGGACCTGCCCTTTCCGGATGGCTCCTTCGACGCGGTGGTGTGCCAGTTCGGGGCCATGTTCTTCCCGGACAAGGCACGGGCGTTCCGCGAGGCGAGGCGAGTCCTGCGGGCCGGTGGGCATTTCATCTTCAACGTCTGGGACCGGATCGAGGAGAACGAATTCGCAGATTCGACGACGCAGGCGTTGGCACGGATATTCCTGAACGACCCGCCGCGGTTCATGGCGCGGATTCCGCACGGATACCACGACGTGGATGCGATCGCGCGCGACCTGGTGCAAGGCGGATTCGACAGCGGGATGGTGGCACGCGTGGTGACGGAGCGCAGCCGGGCCGAATCGCCGAGGATCGCGGCAGTCGCGTATTGCCAGGGCACGCCACTACGCAACGAGATCGAGACCCGGGATCCACAGGGGCTGCCGGAGGCGACCGAGACCGTGACAGCGGAGATCGCCAGGCGTTTCGGAACAGGCGCTGTGGATGGGAAGATCCAGGCCCTGGTGCTCGAGGTACGCAAGTGACGACTCCCACGCGCTGGCTGACGCCGCTGCTTGGCTGGCGTTTTTCGTTGCGTCAGTGAGGTCGATCAGGAGTGGAACCGCTTCGCGCGACGAGACGGCCTCGGCGTGGTCGGAACAACGGACAGGCGCTTTATTCCTGATGGCAATGGCTGGCGCCGAAGGCGACGCCAGTGCCTGAGCGGCAGCGCCCCGTCACGCGCAGAGTGACGGAGGCCGTTGCGATTCCAGTGAAGCAGAATCAATCCCAGTTCGCGGATCGAAGGGGGCAGCGCCGGAGGCGCGTTGTCGGAGAGCGAGAGCCCCCTGACTGATGCCTGAATGACGGATCGCGATCATGGCGCGACACGGCGCAACACGAGATGAACGTAGCGCTTACGCGAATGCTTCAAAAACTCTCATATCCGGACATGGCTGATCATGGAGGGGTTTTATGGCTACAGATTTCGATGGCAGCGTCGCGTCATACAGCACGGAGGTCATCGTCACCGCGCCGCGGGCGCAAAACATGAAGGCCCATTGCGAACGCGTCATCCGCAGCATCCAGGAGAAGTTCCCCAATCGCTTCTGGTTTGTCGGCGACACCGCACTTCGCCGCGGCCTGGACGAGTACGTCGATTGGTAACACCGGCACCGACCACATCAGGAAATCGGCGACCGCGTCATCGAACCGGGTCCAGAAATCGGGGCCACGGCGGGCACCCTCAGAATACGATCTCGCATGGCCGGTACGCTCGTGCATTGGGAGCGCGTCGCGGCGTGAAAACGCGATGAAATCCACGATGCGAGCGGTTTTTTGCACCATACGGCCCTGTGACCGACGAGAAAAACGTGGCTAACCGTGACTGAATTAACCGCAGTGTATCTCCTGTAACCTCTGTCCATACAAGCCCATGAATACTAGTCATCAGTTTGCCTGCTAAGTCCTCGCCAGTCGCCGCATCCTAAGCAGGAGCCCTCTATGCCCTGCATCCGCCTTGCCCTGCCCAGCCTGCTTGCCTTCGTCCTGATCACCTCCCTGCCTGCCGCAGACTACTACGTCGCCACGACCGGGAACAACGCCAGCAACGGGCAAAGTCTGGGGGCAGCATGGAAAACGGTTTCCTACGCCGCGACCAAGGTCAATCCCGGCGATACCGTCCACATCGCTGACGGCACCTACAACGAGGCGGTGACGCTCTCACGCTCAGGCAACGCTGCCAACTACATCATCTTCAGATCTACCAACAAGTGGGGCGCGAAACTCGTCTCCAACAGCGGAGCAAGCGGCTTCTGGATCAATGCGAATTACGTTGAGGTCGACGGTATCGATCTGACCAATCCCGGTAGCCACGGGTTCAACGCCGAAAACAGCCACCATATCCGCGTGATGAATTGCCACGCCCATCACTGTGGCAATAGCGGCATCACTGGGGCCTGGAGCGACTTCTATCACTTCGAGGGCAATGTCTGCAACAACAACTCCAACCTGAGCTGGTACAGCGGCATCTCCATATATGAGGCAAAGTCGATCGGTGACACGTCACCAGGTCATCACATCATCATACGCAACAACATCTGCTACGGCAACCTGACCGCGCCAGCGAACGGCCCGCATACGGACGGCAACGGTATCATCATCGACGACTGGAATTACACGCAGAATCCTGGAACGCCCTACCCCTTCACCGCCCTGGTCGAAAACAACATTTGCTACAACAATGGTGGCGCCGGACTCAAATCGTGCTGGAGCGACAATATCACAATTCGCAACAACATCAGTTTCAAGAACAATACCGACAACGTGAACAGCGGAAGTTATCGCGGTGACTTGTATTGCCAGCAATGCCGCAACACCGTCTGGGTGAACAACATCGCCTGGGCCGATCCGGCCATCAACGCCAACAATACGGCGATGATGGACAAGGGCAGCGCTTCCGGCAATTCCTCCACCACCAACATCTGGAAAAACAACATCTTCTTCAACGGAACGGTTAGCCAATCCTCGCAGTCCACCGGTGACGGCAGCTCGCCAACCTTCGTAGGCAATCTTAATGGCGTGAATCCGCTCCTGGTCAGCCCAGGCATATTGTCGACCTCGGATTTCCACCTGCTATCCACCAGCCCGGCCATCAATGCGGGCAGTGCCACCTACGGCTATCCGGCTAACGATCTTGATGGCAATGTCCGAATCGCCGGATCGGCGGTCGACATCGGTTGCTACGAATACAGCGCTGGCGGTAGCGTGAACCATGCGCCTGTCCTCGCGATCGCCATTCCCGATCGCTCGGCAACGGTAGGCGTGGCGTTCATCTACCAGGTTCCAGCCGGGACCTTCACAGATGCCGACGGCGACACGCTGGCGTGGAACTCGAACGAATCTCTAGGCTGGTTGGGCTTCAATGCCTCGACGCGCACGTTCTTTGGAACACCTGGGGCTGGCGATGTCGCCGCCACCTCCATCACCGTATCGGTGAGTGACGGATCGCTCTCGGCGAACGATACCTTCGTCCTGACCGTCTCTGCGGTGGTAGACGCCACTCCACCGACCACGCCCAGCATGCCGGCCAGCCGCGCCGATGACAGCGGAGGCTGTGGCATGGGCAGCGGCATCGCCATGCTCGCGCTGTGCCTATCGATGATGTTCACCCGTACACGCCGACTGCTGCGATGAATTTGCGCCGAGTCGCACATCGCCCACCACGCGTTATCCTCACGCACAAGAAGGCCCCGTGAATCCGACACAGAAGCGGATGCAATCGCGGTTCCTCGTCCTCGCTCCTAGTCTGCGCGGTTATGCCATCGGCCTGACTGGCGACCCAGCCCTCGCGGACGATGCCGTACAGGAATGCTTCCTGGTGGTCCAGGCCAAGGCGGCGGATTTTAGCGAAGGCAGCGATTTCACCGCCTGGACTCGCACCATTCTGCGCCACAAGGTGCTTGAACTGCTGCGCTTTCGCAGTCGCCCCGGTGCCTTCCCTACCCAGCTCATCGATCTGCTCGCCGAGGAAGCTCCGTCACCGCAGATCTGGGACGCTGAACGTCGCGCCCTCGCCCTCTGCCTGCCACGCCTAGCACCCAATGCGCGCAAGCTGGTCGAATTGCGCTATCTTGATGGCCTGTTGCCTGAGGCCATTGCCAGTCGGGTGAAATGGACGGCAAATGCGGTCAGCGTTGCCCTCTCACGAGCCTGCGTCGCCCTGCGTCAGTGCATCCAGACCACGCTGCCGAAGATCGAGATCGTCGATGGATGACCTTGATGCCGCGATCGATGCGGTCCTTGATGGGACTGCTAGCCCTGAAGAGCAGGAACGCCTTGCTGAAATCCTTAGCGCTGATCCCGAGGCACGTCGCCGCTGGTGGGCGGAATCCGTTCTGCGCAGCAATATGCGCCAGGAATTGGTAACGGCACGCAGTGAAGCCAGTGGAGGTCGTCACATCGTCCAACGGGAGAACATAACTCGCAGCGAACGTCGTCGTCAGACCCGCACCATGCCCTGGTTGGTTTCGCTCGCAGCGGCAGCCTTGCTCCTGATCACGTTCTCCGGCTGGTGGTGGCTCACGCCAACGCGTCGCATGACAACCCCCACACCGATTGCCTCGTCAATACCAACACCTGCGCCTGCACCGCCAAGCGTCGTCCCCAGCGTGGAGCAGACGGGCACCCACGAGCTGCGCTTATCCGATGGTTCGCTACTCAGCTTCCACACCGCCCGCTACCGCGTTGAGGTCGCAGACAACCGCATCGCTCTCCTTGATGGCCGCGTCGAGGCAACCATCGCCAAGCGACTGCCTGAGCATCCCCTGGTCATAGTCACGCCACAGGGTGAGGCAACCATCGTCGGCACGGTCTTCACCCTCGTCACCGATGGGACTGCCACCGTGCTGCGCGTGAGCGAAGGCACCGTTCGCTTCGCCAACCGCGCGGTCAGCGCTGGTGAAACGCAACTGATCGATGACCTGGGGCCAGCAACACGAACCATCTACCTCGATGCAAACAGTGGTCCAACCCTTGCTGAGGTCGACCAGCATCTTGGCCCTGGTGACGCCGTGGTCCTTGGTCCAGGCACCCATCGTTCGAGTCGTACGCCGGATGTTCCCGTCAAGATCACCTCACAAGCCAGCGCAATGAATCCAGCCCGCATCACCGCCATGCCTAGCGCAGAGACCATCCTGCGAGGTGGCGACCAGGATCTGCTTCAACTCACCGGCAATCACCTCATCCTCACCGGCATTCGCTTCATCGGTGCAGCCACCGGTGAAGGCAACGGTCTCGTCATCGATGGCAATACCGACTTCCGTATTCGCCGCTGTCGCTTCGAGGGTTTCGGTGGCGATGGCATGAATACGCACGGCGTCAATGGCCTTCGTATCGAAGATTGCGCTTTCGTCGGCAATGGCCTGCGCTCCCACTACGGCCAAGGTGGGCTATCGCTATTCCTCAGTGCAGGAGGCGGCGACACCGTGTTGCGTCAACTGCGCTGCACAGGTAACCAGACTGGCCCGACCAACGTCAACACCGGAATTCAGTCCGGAGGTCACGGACTGCTCATCAGCCACGATGATGCCATCGTACCCGGCAGCAGCGTGCTGCTCGATGACTGCCTCATCGCAGACAACGAAGGTCCAGGCCTGTCGATCATCGATGCGGGTATGATCACCGTGCGCAGGTGCCACATCCTTGCCAATGGCCAGGGACCGGTTGGCGATCTCAAGGCTCAAATCACCGGTGTCTTCAATTCCCATCTGAGCCTCAGCGATACCGTGATTGCCGCCGATCCAGGGACCGATCTGCTGCGGCTTTGGGAGCCCGCCAACGTGGGCGAAGCCAAGGATAACCAGGTCTGGGGTGGCAAGCCGCCGGGCCAGGGTTTCACAAGCCTGGACCGACGACCCTCTGCTAAGCCCTAGGAGTCTGTCGCGGATACACGACGCGGTGGTCTCGATCTCGAATGGCATCTCCGGCGTTGTCGAAACGGCCACGTAACTCTGCTACGCTGGGCCATCTCTCCACCTTGGATCTACCATTCGATCTACGGCGACCTCCGCGTTGCGTACTGTGAAAAAAATCAACATGGCACAGACGATGTCCGATCCCGACGACGGGTTCCTTCGCGGCCTGCGCTACGTCATCATGGATCGCGACCCGTTGTTCACGGGCCAGGTTCGGGCGTGCTTCCGATACATCGGCCGCAAGACCGAACGTCTTGCGGCCGCATTCTCCGGTCCTCAACGCCTACATCGAACACTTCATCGGAACCGTCCGGCAAGAGATCGGCCGAGCCATCATCCCCCTGTCGACCGAGCATCTCCGGCACTGCCTCTCTCCGAGCACATCGCCTACTACAACCACGAGCAGAATCATCAGGCTCTCGAAGGCCATCGTATCCCAGTCCCGCTCCACGACCGCCCTTTCAGCCCGCATGGTGCAATCGTATGCCGCTCGCGCCTTGGAAATACGCTGAATTTCTATCATCATGAGGTTGCGTGAATTATTTTAGGCTCTGCGTCACTTTGTGTGGGTACTTCTCAGATCCAGTTTTCCCGCGATGAGATACGCCATGAGGATGAACGTCTCGTGGTTCCGGTATCCACGCGCCTTTCGTTTGGCCGCTTGGACGAGGCTGGCCAGGGCTTC
>JBBRLJ010000007.1:0-125138 GCA_038231435.1 Planctomycetota bacterium | reverse complement strand
TGTTGGCGTGGTAACCACAACCTGCCGCCCTGGCCGCCGATGTCCTTTTCTATCCCGCTCTTAGAGCTCGATTCCCGATATTCCGTGAAGAACCAAACTTTTTGGCCGCCCGGCGGACAAAAAGAAGGACGACAAAGGCCGGGGGGGGCCGGGGGCAAAGCCCCCGCACAAGAAGTCAGCCGGTGGTGGCCGCAGATTTCAGACACTTGCTGTCGACTGCGAGGAAATGCTCGTAGGTCTTGCGCAGGCCCTCGGCGAGCGAGGTCTTGGCGGTCCAGCCCAGGGCGGAGAGACGCGTGGTGTCGAGCAGCTTGCGCGGCGTGCCATCTGGCTTGGAGGCGTCCCAGACGATTTCGCCGCGATGGCCCACCGCATTCTGCACCAGCTCGGCGAGCTGCCTGATCGAGACCTCCGCGCCCGAGCCGACGTTGTAGAGGTCGCCGGGGACGCGGCCGGCATCGAGGTGTTCCATCACGAACACGCAGGCATCCGCCTTGTCGTCGACATAGAGGAATTCGCGCTGCGCCTTGCCGGTGCCCCATACCGGCACCGCCGCGTCATGTTTTCCGTCTGGCGATTTCGCCTCGTGGAATTTGCGCATCAGCGCGGGCAGCACGTGCGAGTTCTGCAGATCGTAATTGTCGCCGGGGCCGTAGAGATTGGTCGGCATCACCGAAACGAAGTTGGTGCCGTACTGGCGGTTGTAGCTCTCGCACAACTTGATGCCGGCGATCTTGGCGATCGCGTACGGCTCGTTGGTCTGTTCGAGGGCGCCGCCAAGCAAGTGCTCCTCCTTCATCGGTTGCGGGCAATTGCGCGGATAGATGCAGCTCGATCCGAGGAACAGCAGCTTGCGCACCTGGTTCTGGTGCGCGGCGCGGATGACGTTGGTCTCGATGAGCAGGTTGTCGCAGATGAAATCGGCGCGGTAGGTGTCGTTGGCGTGGATGCCGCCGACTTTCGCCGCCGCCAGGAAGACGTACGCCGGCTTCTCCTGCGCGATGAAGCGCTCGACTTGATCTTGACGGAGCAGGTCGAGCTCCTTGTGCGAACGCGTCAGCAGGTTCGCGTAACCGCGCGCCTTGAGCGCGCGCACGATAGCCGATCCGACCAGCCCGTTGTGTCCCGCGACGAAGATCTTGGAGTTCTTGTCCATGTCGTTACTCGTGGTGCGCCGCGATCTTGAACCCATGGCCCTGCACTACCTGGTCCTGGCGCGCCTGCTCGAGATCGGCGGCCATCATCTCGCTGCACAGCTCCTCGATGCCGATCTGCGGCTCCCACCCGAGCTTGCGCTTGGCCTTCGACGGATCGCCCAGCAGGGTCTCGACCTCGGCCGGGCGGAAGTAGCGCGGATCGATCTTCACGATGGGCTTGCCCGTGGCTACGTCGATGCCTTCCTCCTGCACGCCGTTGCCCTTCCACTTGATCTGCAGGCCGGCCTCCTTGCACGACATCTCGATGAAGGTGCGGACGGAGTACTGCTTACCGGTGGCGATGACGAAGTCCTCGGCCTTGTCCTGCTGCAGCATCATCCACTGCATGCGCACGTAATCCTTGGCGTGGCCCCAGTCGCGCTTCGAATCCAGGTTGCCCATGAACAGGCATTCCTCGAGGCCGTGCTTGATGCGCGAGATGCCGCGCGTGATCTTGCGCGTAACGAAGGTCTCGCCACGGCGCGGGGACTCGTGATTGAAGAGGATGCCGTTGCAGGCGTACAGCCCGTAGGCCTCGCGGTAGTTCACCACGATCCAATACGCGTACAGCTTGGCGACGGCGTACGGTGAGCGCGGATAGAACGGAGTCGTCTCCTTCTGCGGGATCTCCTGGACCTTGCCGTAGAGTTCCGAGGTGGAGGCCTGGTAGAAGCGCGTCTTCTTCTCGAGCTTGAGGAAGCGGATCGCCTCGAGCAGCCGCAACGTACCGATGCCGTCGACATCGCCGGAATATTCAGGCATCTCGAAGGACACCGCGACGTGGCTCATGGCGCCGAGGTTGTAGATCTCGTCGGGCTGGACCTCGGAGACGATGCGCGTGAGGTTGGAGGCGTCGCTGAGATCGCCGTAGTGCAGGTGAAAGCGCTTGTCGCCCGCCTGCGGACCTTGGTACAGGTGGTCGACACGATCGGTGTTGAAGCTGGATGAGCGGCGTTTGATGCCATGGACATCGTAGCCCTTCTCGAGCAGCAGCTCTGCGAGGTAGGAACCGTCCTGTCCAGTGATACCGGTGATCAGCGCTGTCTTGTTGGTCATGGTGTCCTTCGATGTATCGCTAGATGGTGTTTGTCAGCGCACTCTAGGAATGCCGCGCTCGCACGTAAACAGCCTATGCGGTGAACCTTTAGTTGGGGGGCTGCCGCCCCCAATATCGGCCTCCGGCCCACCCCAGGCAGCATGGAGGAGGGAGAGCCGGGGCGAGCGCGTATTCGCACCTCGGCTCGCCGATTCCGCAAGGAAACGATGCAGGTGTATCGTGAGATCGACCGCGGGAGGCGGGATCAGGGCTGGGCGTTGTAGAAGCCCTTGAAGACAGTCATGAAGATGATCTTGAGGTCGAGCCACAGCGACCAGTTGCGGATATAGGCGAGGTCGAGGCTGATGCGCTTGCGCATGTCCTCGACCGAGCGGGTCTCGCCGCGCGCACCGCTGATTTGGGCGAGGCCGGTGATGCCTGGCTTTACATAGTGCCGGCGCATGAGCTCGCCGATCGACGCCGCGAACTGGTGGTTATGCTTGATGGCGTGCGGGCGCGGGCCGACGATCGACATGTCGCCCTTGATGACGTTGAAGAACTGTGGCAGCTCGTCGAGGCTGGTCTTGCGCAAGAAGCGTCCGATGGGCGTGATGCGCGGATCGTTCGCCGTCGCCTGGACGAAATCGTCGGGCGCGAGATCGCTGTACCGCCGCTGCGCGACCAGTACCGAGGATGGCCGGAGCATCGCGCCCCGGGAACCGAGCCGTTCGATCTCATGGGTGAAGCGTTCCATGCCCATCGCCACCGCAGCCTCGAGGCGCAGCGATTTGTGGCGCCGGCTCGTCGACCTGGGGACGGGACTGACGACGTCAGCGCCGTTCGGCTCGAGCGCGGGACCACCATCGGAACCCTGCACTGCGATCGGCACCGCGTGGTGCATGGTGCGGAATTTGAATACGCGGATCCGCTTGCCGTTGAGTCCGTGCCGATCCTGGATGAAGAACACTGGACCGCGGCTGGTCAGCTTCACCAGCGCAGCGACCACGGCCAACACCGGCGTGATCATGAGCAGGATCAGCGCGCCTATCACCTTGTCCTCGATCCACTTCAGGGCGAGCGAGGTCTCGTCGAGCGGGCTCGACGAGAGATCCATCAGCGGCCGTCCGGCGCAGTCACCGACGCGGAAGGTGAATATCGGGACCGTCGAGTAATCGGGGGCGTACTGCACCGTCACCGGATGCTTGAGCAGCAGGTTCATGACCTCGAGGACGATCTTCTGATCGGTGAAATCGCCGCACACGATCACCCGCGAGGCGTTGTGGCGCTCGACCATCTCGGGCAGGTCGAGCATCCGGCCATTGGGGGAATGGCCCTCCGAGTCTGTCTTGAACTCGTCGCTGGCGAGCGCCACCACCTGCATGCCGAGATCCGGATGGGACTCGAGGTGCCGGCGGAACGCGAAGCAGTGACCGGGCATGCCGGCCAGGATCACGCGATCGATGCCCACGCCCTGGCGGTGGAAGCGGATGCTCACGGCGTAGGCGGCGACGCGCGAGGCGATCAGGATGAAGGCGGAGATGAGGACCCAGGCGAGCATGACATCGCGGGGAAACTTCTCGCTGATGCCCAGCGCGTAGGCAGTGGCGAGGAACACCGCGACCACCCCCGCCAGCCCGATCAGGGCCTGGCGCCACCACTGCGACAGGTGGTGCGATCCCAGCACCTCGTAGCCGCTCCCCAGATTGAACACAGCGAGCGTGGTGGGGATGAGAAAGAACATCGGCAGCCATTCGTTGCCCTGCGGGCTTGCGCCGCTCACGGCGAGGCCGGCGGCCACCAGCGACAGCGCGATCACCACGGGATCCAGGGCGCGGAAGATCTGCTTCCTGATGAAGGTCATGGACAACGAGCAGCTCATGGATGACCAACCATTCCTTCTGATCTAGCGTTTCGCGGGCCAACGGGCCGGGCGGAGGATGGAGTATAAACCGCCGAGATGATTCGCGTCGCAACTACCTCGCCTTCCTTATGCATCAGGCGATGTCCAGGCTTCGCTGCGGCGCATGGCTGATCAGCGAGGCCACATGCAGGAAGACCTCGTCGTCTCAACGGCTCCACAGATTCCGCAGCAGCAGATTCACGAATACCGGATTGGTCGCGGCGTAGCGGCGCCACAGCCGCCGCGGCTCCTGGCACAGGCGGTAGACCCATTCGAGTCCCGCGGCCTGCATCCACCGAGGCGAGCGTGACAACGTTCCCGCGACGGTGTTGAATGCCGCGCCTACGCCCAGCAGGACGGCGCCGGTTCGGGCGCGGTTGCGGGCGATCCACAGCTCCTGCTTAGGACAGCCGAGGCCGACGAAGCAGAGATGGGCTCCGCTCGCCTCGATCGCGGCCATGGACTCGGCCTCCTCGGCGTCGCTGAGCGCGCGGAACGGCGGGCTGACCGCGCCAACGATGCGCAGCAGCGGATGCTGCTCGCGCAGCTTCGCCTGGAGGGCATCGATGGTGGCCTGCGTGCCGCCGTAGAAGTACACCTTCAGGCCGCGTTCCGCCGCCATGCGGCACAGATCGGGCACCGCGTCCAGGCCCGCCACGCGCTGCGCGCGGCGGAAACCGAATAGGCGCATCGCCAGCGCGATCGGCTTGCCGTCGGGCAGGACCCACTCGGCGCGGCGCATGGCGCGATCGAGCGCCGGGTGGGACAGCCGCTCGATCAGCATGTGGACGTTGCAGAAGTAGGCGGCCCCGCCGGTGCGGCATTCGGCTTTGTCGAGCAGGGTCCGCAAGGCCTCACTGTAGCCACCGCGCCAGAAGGGCTGTGCGACGATGATGCCCATCCGGCGCGTGAGTTTCGGGCGATCGGCGGTCAACATCTGCGCTGCGGTCGACATGGGGCTCCTTGCGTGGCTACCCCTGCCAGAGCACATGCCGTTCCATCGCCGCGCCGCGTGCGCGGCTCAAGGCGCGCGCTTGCGCCTAGGGTGCGGCTGCGTCCTGCAATTTGCTGGGGCTGGACCCCTGCGAAATGCTCGACCCGCTGACCACGGACGGAATCTCGCTCCCGAAGGCGTTGACGCCGCCGGCATCGGAGGTGCGCCGGCTGCTCGCGCGCTTGGGCGGGTCGAAGAACCGGGACACCCCGTCGTCGGCGCGCCTGCCGCAGCGGACGTTGTCATAGATGCGCCCCAGCATCGACAGGTTGCGCTCAGGGGTGTAGCGGGCCTCGTATTCGGCGCGGCAGGCGCGGCGCATGCGCGGCGCCTTCTCCCACAGCTCCTTGGCTTGGGTGACGAAATCGGCGGCGATCCCGGGCGAGAACACCGCGCCGAGCCGGTCCGCCTCGATGATGTCTGGCATGCCGCCGAGCTCGGGCACCAGGGCCGGAGTGCCGCTCGCCAGCGCCTCGACCAGGACCAGCGGGAATCCCTCGTATCCGGTCGAGCTCATCACCAGGTAGCGCGCACCGGCCATGAGCGCGAGCACCTCGGCCTGCGACTTCGGTCCCAGGTATTCCGCGCCGCCGATGGATGACACCATGGAGGCGAGCGGGCCGGCGCCGACAATCTTCAGGGGCAGGCCGGTAGCCGCCCAGCTGCGCACCAGCACGTCCGCCCCCTTCTCGGCCGACAACCTGCCGACGAACAGCACATAGTCGCCTGGTTCGACGCCGACCGGACCATGGTGGTCGAGGAAGTTCGGTTTCACCACCAGACGCTCATCGGGCAGGCCCGCCAACGCCAGCATCCGGCGGTGGAATTCGGTCAGGCAGATATAGGCATCGACGCACGCCTGCGGAACGCCGCGGCGCCAGTACAGGCGCAGCGCGCGATTGTAGAACGCATTGACCACCTGGCCGCCGTGCTGCGCAGCGAGCCGATGCAGATGCGTCCGGTCCTCGTCGCTGCGCGGGCGCGTCGGACCCGATGCTCCGTGGAAGTGGTCGTTGGTGGAGATGAGCCTGAAGTTGTGCAGCGTCTGCACCGTCGGCAGGCCCAGCTGCTTGGCCGCCTCGAATACCCCGTAGGTCAAGAGCGGCCAGGGATTGTGCACGTGCAGGACCTCGCCCTGGAGCGCATCGATCTCGCGGCGCATCTGCGCGATGCGCTTCGGCGGAGCATGGATGCCGAGTCCCGCGCGCAGCCGAGTCATCCGCGAAGCGGTGAGGAGGTCGTCGGAGCGCCGGAACATCGTGACCGGCGTGATTCCGCTCGAGCGCATCAGTTCGAGTTCGCGTTCCACCACCAGGTTTTCGCCCGATGGATTGGCCGAGCGGTACCAGCAATGGCCGATGATCGGTCGCTTGGTCTGGTGGACGGTCATGGATGTGATGTTCGGACTGGTCATTGGAGTCTCGCAGCGCGGGTGGCGCGGGTGACGCGGGTCGAGCACCAGGGCGTCACGGTCCCGACGGCGCCAAGCCCTGGTCGAGCTCAGTCCCCACCGCGGGGAGGCGCGGCTTTCCGGCCGCGAATGCACGCGAACGGATGAGGCGGTGCTTGAGGATCTCGTAGCTGCAGCGCGCCGCGGCGGCGAGCGGATTACGGCCATGGATGATCGCGGCGCCCATGGATTCGCGGTAGGCGCGCTGGACGTTGCCGTTTACCGTCGAGAGGCCGCCGATCTCCATCAGCACCTGCATCCGCGGCAGGAATCCGACCTTGGCCTTGTTCCACACCCGCAGCAGGAATTCGTGGTCGGCGGCGATGCGGAAGCCGATGGAGAATGCTCCATGACGCTCGTAGACGGAACGGCGCACCACCACCGTCGGATGGGCGACGCGCATCTTCTTGAGCAGCGAGCGGAAATCGACGTCGCGGCCGAACTCGCACACCGGTCGCCCGTCGGCATCGACCTGGCGTGCCCGGCCATGGCAGATGTCGAGGCGCTCGGCCTCCATCAGCGCCACCGCGGCGGCGAGCGCCTCGGGGTCCGCGTAGCGGTCGTCGGAGTTGAGGATGTGCACGTATTCGCCGCGGGCTTGGCGGACGCCCTTGGACATGGCGTCGTAGACCCCGGCATCGCGCTCGCTCACCAGTCTGAGGCCACGGGTCGATCCCTCGGGGCTGGTGCGTTCGTCGGACTTCGCGCAGGCCGCCTGGACGATGCGCGCGGTGCCGTCGGAGGAGCCGCCGTCGATGACCAGATGCTCGATGTGCGGGTAGGATTGCGTACGCACCGATTCGAGGCAGCGCGCGGTGTGGCGTTCGCCGTTATACACCGGCGTCACCACCGTCAGCAGGGGTTTCGAGAGTGGTGCCGATTCCATGCCGAGGCTCCTATCGCGTGAACTGTCCCCATGAACGCCGCCGTGATCGCTGCTCGCAGGATTCATGCCGCCACCCGCACGTCCGAGACCTCGGTCTCGCGTGGTACGCCGCCATGCATCCAACCCCCGCTCTCGTGATCGCGCTTCGGATTGCACAGCGCCTGACAAAGGCCGAGGATCGACCAGAACATGAACGCATTGGTGGTGTTTGCCCACACCGGATTGCTGGTCATGGTGAACAGCGCGCCGGCCGACATGGCGAACAGCGTCACGCGCGCGGCGTAGACCTCATCGCTGACCTTGATCTTGCAGGCGGCGATGAACGAACGGCCGAATCCCACCACGAATAGCGCCAGCAACGACGCGCCGATGATTCCGCCATGGGCAAGGACATCGAGGACGTCGCTGTGGCTGGGCAGGTTCTGCGTGCCGATGTCGATCTCGTAGAGATCGAATACCAGATTCGGCGTGCCCACGAACTCGTCGCCGTAGATCGGCGACCCGAGGAACTTGTGCCAGAGCTTCAGGTAGTTGTATTTACGGAAATCGGTGTTGCCGCTCGAGAAGTCGGCCACGTTCGCGGTCAGCTGCGACCATCCCCAATAGGCGATCCCCGCGCATACCACGAACACGAACAGGGCGCGCAGGTTGAACGGAGGACGCTCGCCCTTGCGCACGGCGTCCTGGCTGAAGATGAACAGGAGATATCCCGACAGCGCGCCGATGATCAGCGTGGTGTTCTTGAGCCCCATCGCGGCGATGGCGACGATGGCGAAGAACGCGCACAGCCTGACCATGGTCGAACGCGAGCGCAGGCCGAAGAACAGCGGCAGCGGCGTGAAGACGTACATGATCTCGTGCGCCATGTGCCTGCCGGTGGCGAAGCCGTACATGACCACGCCGAGCATCACCAGCCAGAATGGGGCGGTGGCGCGTAGGAGCTGCACTGCGACCTGGTCAGGGCCCACGCGCGTGGCGAAGGTCCAGGTGAAGAAGAAGGTCAGCATCGCCAGCGAGTGCGAGAAGAACGATTCCGATGAGCCGAGGGAGATGCGCGTGTACAGCCCGCCGATGGACATGTACAGACACAGGCACGCCAATGGCCAGTTGCGCTTCACCGACAACCACATGAGCCTGGCGATAGGCGTGCTCAGGAATGCCGCTGCGACCACCGGGAATGCGACCATCGCGAAAGGGACGAACTTCAGCATCCCGAGTTGTTCACGGTGGATGAACGACCACGACACCACCTCGGCGACACCGGCCAGGTAGCCGAGGACGAAGAGCGTGCCCAGGATGCTCAGCTCCCTGAACCACACGATGGGCTGCGCGACGAGCACCGATGTTCCTCCACGCCCTTCCTGTCGGGGCGCTGCCGGCGTTGTACCGGGCCGCTCCAGCACGGACACGCCATTCGCGAGGAGTCTGTACCGCCTGGCGTCATCGACGTGGGCCGGCAGTCAGCTGGTTCAGGAGCCTGCCAGCTGATGCCCGCTGAGGTCGCGGGGCCGTGCGACGCTCAGGGCGCCGCCCATCTGATCACGGCGTTCGCAGTGGCGAACTGTCCGACAGCACCGGGTGCGCATGGAGCCGTTGGGGAAGGGTGTCCGCGAGCACGCAGGCCGAGGCTATCACCGGGTGCTGGCCCAGGCGGCCGGGTCCTGAGTCGTCGGCGTCGGCGTAGAATAGGATCAGCTCGTACAGGTAGAGCGAGGCGAGCAGCCAGGGATCACCGTCCATGCCAAGCGCGCGCGCGTAGCGGTCGAGAGCCTGGCCGCGCATCGCCAGGCGCGCCAGCTCGCGCACCGGGACCTCGCCGCGGCGCAGCCAGGGAAGCAGGTGGAAATGCAGGAGATCATGCCCCGGTGCCCACGCGGGGTCAGCCCATTCCCAATCGATGATCGAGAGCCGGCCACCATCGATCCAGACGTTGGAAGCAGTGAAATCGCGATGCGCCCAGCCCAATGGCAGGCGCTCGGCCGCGCCGTCGATGCGGTCGAGCAGGCGCCCGCAGACGCTCGAGATGCGCGCGCCCTCGGCGCAGGCGGCGGCGAGCCTCGCGCGCACGCGCTCGCGCCTGGCCAACGCCGAACCCCACGTGCCCTGGCTCGGGATGCTCGACAAGGCGACGCAGACCTGGTGATGCGCGTCCGACCATCCCCGCGACCTGGTGCCCGCGACCGGGGTCTGCAGCGACATGGTCCTACCGGCGATCTCGGCGGAACCGAGCATGCTCGGCAAGGCGGCGGGGATGGCTCCGGAGAGCGCCGCGAGCGCTTCCGCCTCGGCCCTGATCGAGGCGCGGCTCGCGGGTGCCACGCTGCATTTGAGGATCGCCGACGTCTTCCCCCCGGCACCGATCAGGGTGACGACGAATTTGCGGTAATGACCGGGAGTCCCCAGCTGCGCGACCAGCTCGCGCGGGGCTAGGCCGGCGCCGCCCAGGAAGGCCGCGACGCGCGCATCCCAATGGGCGGGATCGCCGCGGCCGCGCCAACGGCCGATGCGCGCGCGCAGCGCGTGCAGCGGCCACTTGCGACCGAGGCTCGCCGCGAGCCCGCGATCGAGCGCCTCGGCGGCGCCGCGCGTGTACCACCAGCGGTCCTCGCCGGCATGGCCCAGGCGGTGGAGCAATTTGTCGGCTCCCGCGTCTCCGCCGCGGCCTTCCATGAAGAACGGCGGGACGCTCATGCGCTCTCCACCAGCGCGGCATCTCCCTGCCCAAGGACCTGCCCGAGGCCCAGCCCGAGCCGCGGTAGCAATCCGGCGATGACCGCCGCAGGTTCAGGAGAAACGTCGACGATGCAGGCGCCACGAGCGGCGCCGAGCGCGCGGTAGGCTTCGAGCTGGCGTGCGAGCTCGTCGAGCGCCACCTCGGCCTTGCGCGCGTGGATCAGCTCGGCCGGGCCGTGCAGCACCACCAGCGCGTCCGGCCGGGGCATCAGCCGATCCACGGCCCGCGCCAGCCAGAGCGGCCCGCCATAGCGGTAGCGCCGGGTGTCGCACAGGAGATCGGTGAAGCAGCGATCGAGGATGATCCATTCGCCGCGCCGCCGCGCCGGCGAGACCACCAGCAGCCAGGCGGGCCAGGCCTTGAGCCAGAACAGCGCGATCTTGGCGATGCTCATCAACATGCCGCGTGGTGGCCGTGCATGCGGATCCGTCACCATCCTGCCCGGTCCGCTCGTGCGCAGCTTGACCTGCAGATGATGGTACTGATGGGTGATGCCGCGCCGCGTCAGCTCGGCACGCAGACCGGCGATCACCGTGCTCTTGCCCGACCCGTCCGGGCCCAGGAACGCGATCGCGCGCCCGCGCGCGGGCCGAACCTGGACCCCGTCGATGACTGCTTCGGCGCTCATGCCATGGCTCCGGCGACGGCTTGGGGCGACGCTCCGAGGGTCGCAGCCGTCTGAGCCGTCATCGATGCTGCCATCGGAGCTCTGATCGGAATTCCCACCGGATCTCCCCTTGTCGAGAGCCCCTGTGAGCCCTGGCGAGCGTGGAGCTCCGAGGTCTCCGCCACACGCGCGCGCAGGTGCGTGGCGACCATCTCGGCCTTGCGCGACCATGAGAACCGGTCGGCCACCCGCCGCGCGCCACGCGCGCCGAGAGTGGACAGGGCATGGCGGTCCGTGAGCAGGCGCGATGCCTCGGATACCCATCGGCGCAGCATGGCGTCCGGGGATCCCGGCGGGACCAGCACCCCGGCGCCATCGGCGAGCATGTCCGCCGCACCCTGGTGCGCGAACGCCATGCAGGGCGCGCCATGGGCCAGCGCCTCGAGCAGCACATTGCCCGAGGTGTCGCGATAGCTGGTGAACCAGAACATCGCTGCGCTCGAGTAGTACGCCGCCAGCTCGGCGCGTGGGACGCGCGCGTGGATGGTCACGCCGTCGAAAGCGATGCGCTGTTCCCGTGCCCAGCATTCGAGCTCGGCGCGGCGAGCGGTCGAGAGGCCGACGAAGGTCAACGTGGCGGCCGGCCGCAGGCGGCGCAGCAGCGCGAAGGCGAGGAGCGCGAAGCGCGGATTCTTGCGCGCCTCGTCGCTGCCGACCCACAGGATCGATTCGCCGTCCGGCGGCGCCGTGCGCGCGACGGTCGCCGAGACGCCAGCCTCGAGCAGGCGCGCGATGTGGCGCGAGCCGGCGCGCCCGCCGCGCGCCCACGCCAGGGATTCGCCATTGGCCGCAAGGAGCAGCGAGGCCCGTGCGCGCGCGGCGCGCGGGCGCGGCGAGAAACGCGCCATCAGGCGGTTGAGCACGCCGCGCACGCGCTCGACGGCGCGCGCGCGCGCGCCGTCGAGCGCGAGGAAATTCCCGGTGGCGTCCTGCAGCCCCCCGATCGGGCCCCACAGGAATCTGCAGGGGAGCTTCCACAGGTAGCCGGGTTCGCGGAAGCCGTTCATGGTGAGATGGAACGCCGCGTCGAAGCGCAGCTCACGGTGCAGCGCGCGTGCCTTGGGGAGCAGCAGCCGCTGCCAGCAGTGGTAGTAGCCGTGGACGCCGAGTCCGCGCTTCTTGAGCCACAGCAGCCAGCGCGGGCATTCGTGGAACACCCAGTGTACGCCGATCGGTCCATGGGCGGCTTCCCACGCCTCGATCGCGTGGCGGCGATTCTCGCGCGTCGCCACCCACACCTCGGCATGTTGCGCGAGCTCGCGCGCCCAGTTCCAGCCCACCCCGTGCTCGCTGCCCCGGGTCGGATCGCAGGCATAGGCCGACACCAACAACCGCGGCCGTTCACGGCGATCGCCAGCAAACCCCGACGTGACCTGGTCGAGGCGTGACACCTGGACGCGCGCCTCGGCTGGGCGGCCGGTCGCATCGATGATGTGGGACGAGGGTTGCGCCATGGCGGGAATCACGACGCCTCGCCCAGCGCGCCGACCGGCAGAGTCTGCTGGGCCCGCGCGGCGAGGCCGAGGCGCGCGCGTGTGCGGCGGGACAAGGCTTCGAGCATGATGCGATCCGCCGATCCGTCGTTCCACGAAGCCGACGCGATGGCGATGCGCGTGGCCGAGCGCGACAGGCCGGAAGCGCGTGGATCGCGCCGCGCGTGGGCGAGCACCAGGGTCGAGCGGCGTAGGGCTACTGCCAGGCGCACGCGATCGCGCAACCCGCGCGGTGTCCAGCGTCGGTGCTGGCGGAAGGCCCGGCGCCAGCGTTCGATGAAAGCCTCGGCGTCGGCGTCTGAGACGGCTCCGCCAACCTCCACCAGCACGCCGGTCGGGTGCGCGATACGCGCGCAGCGGCGCGCGACGTCGAGCAGGCGCTGCTTGACGCCACCGATGAAGCGGCCCTCGACCTCGCGGTGCCAGGCGCCGATGTGCTGGCGCACCTGGGACCAGTCGCCCGAGGCGCACGCGGCGGCGAGCAATGCCACGCGATGCGCCGGGAAATGCCGTTCAGCCAGGTCGCGCGCGAGCCGCGGCTCTGCGTTCCAGCCCGCGGCGATCACCACGCCATGGCGCTCGTCGAGCACGCCCTTGCTCATGCGTTTGAGGAGGTAGTACAACGCGTTGCGCGCTGGCGACGGGACGAAGAAGCCACCAGGAGCGCGCACCCGCCCGGCAAGCACCTCGTCCGCCGGCAGGAAAAGCCGCCCGTTGCGCCACCAATCGCCGCAGATGTCGGGATGCAGGAAACCGATGCCGCCATCGGCTTCGCTCCACGCGAGCGCAAAATAGCACGCCACCGCCTCGTGGCGCAGGGCCTGCACCAGGCTGACCCCCTGGGTCACGGCGAAGTCGTCGATCAGAGCCGGCATGAGCCGCACGGCGGCCGGATCGACGACGATGTCGATGTCGCTGCGCACGGTCTCGGCGAGCTCGGACGAGTCACCGACGACGCACCAGGCGATGCCCGAGGCGTCCAGCCGCTCGAACAATGCCCGCGACAGTGCCACGGCACCGCGGTCCTCCGCAGTCCGTTCCACCAACGCCGTCCGCGCTCCTGCGTCCATTCCAATCCCCTGGCCTCGTGGCCGTGGCGGATTCTCGGCCAAGCGCGATCGACATTCAGTGCATTTGTCATCAAGGTTGCTCAGGTGGGCACGTGCGCGCCTCGCGGCTAGCTGCCACGAGTTCGCCGGCGGCTGTCACCTTGGTACCTCGGCCGCTGCGGGCCTACGCGGCGCGAGGGTTCGCGGTCCGGAAGCCGTTCACAGTACAAGGTTGTTGGATTGTAATCACCCTCCATCGATCAATCTTCCTGCAAGCGTTCCGGGCCGCCTTATCCGGCGTCTCATGATCTGACCGCGATGGCGCGATGACGCGATGGAGTCTCACATGTCGACCGGTCCTGCCCCGAAATTGCTCACCCTCGGGGATCTCATCGATCTCATCCGGCGCCGGCCCTTGCTCAGCGCGATCTCCGGGACGGTGGCGCTGCTGGCGGTCCTCGCATTCACCACCAGCACCACGCCGCTGTTCGAGGCCCACGCCGCGCTCGGAGTGGACCGTGGCAACAAGCCGGTGCAGTGGCAGATCGATCCCGATACCGGCAAGGTGGAGTTCGGGCTGCTGAACACCCAGAAGGACCTGCTGCTATCGCAGGCGGTGCTGGCCACCGCGGTCCAGGACGATGCCTTCGCCAAGGACCCGGGCTACGCGAAGACTCCGGATCGGGTCGCTAGGCTCTCGCATCGCATCGTCGTCACCACCAGCCGCGACAATTGGCTGATCGCGGTCGGCTTGAAGAACGAGGAAGCCGCCAGGGCCGAGAGCCAGCTCACCGCGGTACTCGCGGCGTTCATGCACAGCCAACACGCACGCCAGCTCGAGCATTCGCGCGGGGCATTGACCTTCCTCTCTGACCAGGTCGTCGAGGCTGGTCGGCGACTCGAGGAATCGCGGGCCCAGGAGTCGAAGTACCGCGCCGAGAAGGGCATCATCAGCACCGACGCCGACCACAACTTCCTCTCCGAGGAGATCACCAATCTGAATGGCAAGCGGGCCGATCTGCACGCACAGATCGCGGGCAGCGACGCGCTCATGTCGCAGATCAAGAAGGCCGAGGAGCAGCCCGAGGGCGATGAGCGCACCAACGCACTTCTACGCATCGAGCCCATCCGCACCAACCCGCTGGTGATCGAACAGCAGCGTCAGTACTACGCGTTGCAAAACCAGGAGAGCCTGCTGAGCCAGAAATTCCTGGCGAAGCACCCGCGCATCCTCGAGCTGAACAGCCAGATCTCCCAGCAGCGCAAGTTGCTCGCGGAAGCGGTGTCGATGGCGCGCGACGGCATCGCGTACGATCATCAGAAGCTCGCCCTCCAGGAGCAAGACGTCGCGACCACCATCACGGCGAAGGAGAAGGAGCTCTCGGCGTACCGCGAGAATCTCGCCGCGCTGCAAGCCCTCATGGGCCAGACCGCGTCCCGCAATGGCCTGTACGAGCTGCTGCTGACGCGCCAGGGCGAGGAGGAAGTGACTACCCACATCAACAACGCCGAGGAAGTCGCGGTAGTCGATCCGCCGCATGCCCAGAACAAGCCGGTCAACATCAGCTCGATGAAATTCCTCGCCATGGCGCTGCTCGCCGGCATTTGCACCGCCATCGCGGTGCCTCTGCTCGTCGAGAGCCTAGATACCCGCGTGCGCGGCGCGCTCTCGGCGCAAGTGCTCACCCGCCTGCCTCTGCTCGGTAAGATGCCGCGGGTCGCCCGTCTCGCGCCCCTCGGGAAGAACGGCGACCCGGAACGCCCGCACAGCCTCGCCGAGGCTTACCGCAACCTGCGCGCCGCCGTGCGCCTCTCGAAACGCCAGGAAGCCGGCTGCCATTGCCTGATGGTGACCTCGAGCCGCCCTTACGAAGGCAAGTCGACGGTGGCGACGCGACTCGCGGTCAGCCTGTCCACCACCGGCGCCAAGGTGCTCCTGGTCGATGCGGACATGCGCAAGCCGACCCTGCACCTGCAGCTGGGCGAGATCTGCGATCGCGGCCTGAGCTCGGCGCTCGAAGGCGAGAAGGGCGTGCGCGTCGTGCAGACCGCGTATCCCGGCCTGGACTTCCTCGGCGTCGGCGCGCGTCCGCGCAATCCCGGCGACCTGCTCCACAGCCCTCAGCTGAAGGAACTGGTCTTCGCCTGGCGCCAAGCCTACGACTACGTGATCTTCGATTCCCCGCCGCTCGCACCGGTGGCCGACGGCATGGTGGTCGGAGAGATCGTCGATGGCATCGTGCTGGTGGTCCGCGACCACTTCACCACCAAGGCGAACATCCGCGCGGCTCTGGCCAGGCTCGCTCCGCTCACCCACAAGGTCCTGGGCGTGGTGCTCAACGGCGAGCGACGCAGCGACGCGAGCTATGGATACTACGCGCACAGCGCGCGCTTGCCGGCGGTGCCGGCCGGCAACGGCATGGTCAGCGGGGCTCCCGCCGCGACCTGAGACCGTGGGCCGCCGCGAGGCGCCTCGGTTTCCGGCCCGCTCAGGATCAGTCCCAGAGCACGGCGATCGTCAGCGCGGTTACCAGCATCAACATGCCTATGATGATGGTGAGCGCGAATAGGCGCCCCACCTTGGCCAGATCGCCCTTCGCGTCGCGGAGGTTCAGCCGCACGTTGTGGATGAGCGCGGTAAGATGGGTGACGTAGGCGATGGGCGCCAGCAGCGACAACACGGAGCGCACGGGGCCCTCGGGCGCGAGATGTCGGGCGAGCAGGACCGGACCGAGCACCAGGGGGATGACATAGGGCGCGAGCGCGATCAGCGCGGTGCGGATCGGACCCGTCGCCTGGTGCTCCACCTCGCCACCGCGTCCATCGCTGGCCATCACCTTGTGCACCTTCACGCCCAGGATCACGCAAGCCAGGAGATGGCAGGCTTCGTGGATCATGGTGTGCAGCAGCCAGTTCGGCCGCTTCACGAAGATCAGCACCACGCCGAGCATCAGCCCCGTCGCCATCCACAACGGATCCTCGGGAACGTGCCGGCGAGGCTCGATGGTGCGCAGCAGGGTATCGAGGCACAATGGCACCACGACGATCGCGAACACCAGGGCGAGCACGAAACGCAGCACGCCGGGAACCGTACCCGCGCCATGGCGGCGCGCCACGGCGGCTGCGGTGGCGCGACCAGGAAGAATGCCAGGTCACTAGGGCACGACGCTGTCATCCTCCAGCGCCGGCGCGGTGCCGACGCGCTCCGGACATAGATGCCGATCGAAGAAGGCGACCACCGCAGCCTCGACCTCTGGCCGGGCATAGATGGTGTCCTCGTGCCCGGCTCCCTTGAGGACAACCAGCCTGGATTCCACGCCAGCATGACGCAGCGCCTCGTCGAGAGCCTGGCTCTGCTCGAGCGGGATCATCTCGTCCGCTGTGCCGTGGAAGAGCAGGAAGGGCGCGGCATGCGCGCTGGCGAGCGCCGCCGGGCTCGCTGCCCTCGCTAGCTCCAGATGCTCGCGCACCGGTCCGCCAAGCAGCCACGGGATCGCGGTGCGGATGCGGCTGTAGCGCGGATCGGTGCTCGAGGCGAGCGCGATCAGGTCGGTGGCGGGGAAGAACGCGCAGACGCAGCGCACATCGCTCGATGGACGCGTGCCAAGAGCCGCGTCCTCGTAGCGTGGATCACCGTTGGTGGTGCCGAGCACGGCTGCGAGATGTCCACCGGCGGACGAGCCCCATGCGCCAATACGCTCGGGATCGATGCCGAGCTCCGCGGCGTGTCCACGTATCCAGCTCACCGCCGTCTTGCAGTCGTACACCGGGGCCGGGAACGCCCCCTCGCGGGTGACACGATAGTCGACCGCGACCACCACATATCCATGCTTGGCGAAACCCGCGACCGGACAGTCGTCCTTCTTGCCTCGGAACCATCCGCCGCCGTGGATCCACACCACCGCAGGCAAGGCTCCGATCGCCCCGACCGGCCGATAGAGATCGAGATGGAGCGTGCTGTGATCGATGCGGCGATACTCGATATCCCTGACGATGTCGACTCCCGCCGGCCGCGACATCGACCGCGGCGGCGCTGCGCAGGAGGCGCTCCATAACAGTGAGATGACGGTAAAAAGGATCCAGACGACGCGCATCCGACCATGTTAGAGCATGAGGATTCGACACGCAGCGATCAGCTCCTTAGGCTTCGGCATCAACCATCACCGCAACGAGTCATCGCCAAGGGCCGTGCAAACGCCTGAGGCCGCCTCGCGGCGGCCTCAGGTCTCTCGCACACGCTGCGAATCTCAGTGCAGGCCGAACATCACCGGGACGCCGGTGAGCGTGGTCACCACGGCACCGCTCGGCGAGGTGACGGCGCCCGGGGGCGCCACGGCCGTCACCACCACGGGCTGCTCGACGGGTTTCTCGGCCGGCTTATCGGCCGCGGCCTTCTCGGCGGCCAGGCGATCCGCCTCGGCCTTGGCCTTCCCGGCTGCCAGGCGATCGCTCTCGGCCTTGTCCGCCGCAGCTTTGTCCGCGGCGGCTTTCTCGGCGACTAGGCGGTCGCTCTCGGCCTTATCGGCCGCAGCCTTCTGCGCGGCGAGGCGGTCGGCTTCGGACTTGTCCTTCGCTTCGCGATCGGCGCGCTCGCGGGCTTCTCGCTCGGCTGCCTCCTGCTTGGCCTTGGCGGCGTCCTCGTCCTGCTTCTTCTTGTCGGCCTCGAACTTGGCCTTGGCCTCGGCGATCTTGCGGTCGTTCGCGGCCTTCTCCTCGGCGGCGGACTGCTCCTTCTCCTTGGCTTCGCGCGCGGCCTTTTCCTGGTTGTCGCGGTCGGCCTTCTCCTTGGCTTCCTTGGCGTCGCGATCGGCCTTCTCGGCGGCGGCCTTCTTGTCGGCGGCCTCCTTCTCGATGCGCTGCTTGTCCGCCAGATCGGAAGCTTCCTTCGCCTTCTTCTCGTCGGCGGCCTTCTTGTCGGTCTCCGCCTGGATGCGTTGCTGCTCGGCCTTGTTGGCTTGGCTCTTCGTGACCATCACGACGCCGACGACCAGGGCGACGATGACCAGGATGATGACGACTGCGCGCATGGATTCCTCCGTATGGGAGGGTCTACTTACGGGACTCGGCGGAAAAAGCCACCACTTCGCACTGGCGTGGCCGATGACAAAAAAAACGAGGCCACCCTTGTGGGGTGGCCTCACGTCCGTCGTGTGGGGGCGGACATCGCGTCCGCCGGAGCCGGTGCGACGGGTAGGAGTATAGGCGCCACCCGACCTCGACGCACCGGTCCGATCCCGCAAGCTTGCACAAGCCGCCCGAGCCCCGTGCGGGAACTCACCACGGCGCCGCGCAGACGAAGCGCAGGCTGGCCCCGACGCCCCCGCGCTGGAAATCCAGCTGTCCTCCGGTGGAAGAGCGCGCAGTGGCCATCCCGAGCGGACGCCAGGCATCGATGCTCGCGGACGCGCCATAGGTCTCGCCCCCATCGCCGTCGCTCATCGCCACGCGCACGCCCAGGGATCCGCACAGCACGGCGCGCTGAGCCGAGTCCTCCTCCCAGGCCGAGGACGGCCCCTCGTGCTGGAGACGCTCCTGTCGCCAGCCGACGAGCACCGCCGCGAACGGTCGCGGCAACCAGCGCGAATCGCGTGCGCCGAGCGGGTCCGGCCAGGCGGCGACATCCAGGCCTGCGCCGAGCTGTCGGAAACGCAGCGAAGTATCGTCCTGCGCGAATCCCGGCACGCGGCCATAACGGTAATCGATCACCCAGCTCGCGCGCCGTCCCATCCACGCACCCAGGACGCGCTCGAGATGAGCTGCGCTCCAGCGGACCTGCGACACCAATCCATAGGCGGTGACGGTGGCGCCGAATTCGCCGACCACCGTCGAGACGGGCGCGTGCCGCGTCATCGGCTCGAGCGGGATGAGCGCCGACAGCGACCCGCTCGCCGAGCGGGTGCGCGGTTCAACTCCCGCCCCGATCGCGCAGGGGCCGAGCGAGAATCCGGCGTCGAGCCACCAGCCGGTCTCGTGATCGGCCACCACGCGCGCCGTCGGCGACGGCTGATCCCCCGCCGCGAAGCGCAGGGTGACGCCGAACCACGCCACGCCGTCCTCGCCGAGCCACAGCGACTTGGCCCCTGCCGCACCCTCGAGTTCGCCGCCAGTCCCGGCCATCGCGCCGACGGAGAATTCGATGCCGGCTTCTCCGGGCAGCGGCGTGAGAGCCGCGTGGCCCAGCCATTCGCCGCGCAGATAGGCGACGCCCTCGTCATCACTGCGCTCATACGGCAGCTCGACACGTGGCAGGCCGAGCGCGGCATGCCAGCCGTTCTGCAGGCGCGCGCCGCCGATATCGCCTGAGCGTCGCCCTCCGGCGCCGGCCGCGAGTTCGGCGGACCAGCTCTCCGCACGCCGGTCGTACACGCCGCCCAGCGTCGCGGTGAGCACATCCACACGCGCTGGACGTCCGCCCAGCCCGCGTTTGTCGGTGAGATTGGCGTAGTCGACGCAGGCCAGCAGCGAGCGCACGCGACAGCCCGCGACAAAGGCGTTGGAGCGAAAGTCGTCGCGGTTGTCCCCCACCTCGCCATTGAGCGAATCGTCGATCCACGACAGCCAGGCGCGCGGATACTCGCCGGGCCGTGGCGTCTCGGGCGCGCCCGCCGCCACGCACGGCGCGGCGCATACTGTGGCCCACGCCGTGGCCCACGCCGTCATCCACACCATCGTCCACATGGTCATCCACATGGGAGCAATGCCGCACGATACGGTCACGTTCATGGGCCGAGGCATCGCCCGACGCTCGCATGGGGCCACGGTTGTCAATATCACCGCGCTCGCGACCGCGAGACAAACGCAAGAGCCACCCCGGTAAGGGTGGCTCTTGCAACGTCGTGCGCTGTAAGGCCGACGCTTCTTCATCGGGGGATGAGCCCCCATTGTCCTACCCGCCGGTACCTGAGCGGGGCCAGACGTTGCGCACTGGAAATTTACCCCGGTAGGGGGCTTCTGTCCGTGGCGTGCCCGTTGTTCCCGTCGCCGGGCGAGGCTTGCCATCGTACGGTTGTGTACCAGTGGTCCGCTGACGCAGTCATTATACCAGCATCCCGCCGGCGCAGCGCGCTCGCCCTCGAGCCTTCCACAGTCAGTTGGGGGACTACGGCCCCCAACATCGCGCTCCGTGCTGCCCCCAGGAGCCAGGGAGGGAAGGAAGCAGGCGCTGGCGCGCTGCTCGGTCTCGCAGTCCATGCCATCACCTTGCGCTCATGCCCTCGCGACGACTTGAGCAGCGCGCTTCGCGCCTGCTCCCAAACCCCACTTCTCCTTGCTTCCTGGGGGGCAGCGCGGAGCGCGATGTTGGGGGGCCGCAGCCCCCCAACTGACAGCTAGTTGCACGGGGAGCGCTGCGGCCACCCTATCAGGCGTGGCGACCCGCATCGGCTTTCCCGAAACCCGCTGGAGCCTGATCGGCAGGCTCGCGCTGCAGCCCGCCGAAGCCACCGTGGTCATGAGCCTGTACGCCGATTCGATCGCGCGCTACCTGCGGCTGAAGCTGCCGACCGAGAGCGACCTCGAGGACGTCATCCAGGAAGTGCTGCTCCACCTCTTCGAGCATCCCGAGCTCATGGCCACGGCGCAGCCCGGCGTCGGCAGCCGGTTCCGTTACCTGCTCATGACGCTGGCATGGAACGAGGCGCGCAACCGCCTGCGTGAACGCTGGCGCCGACAGAGCCGCGAGAAACCCCAAGCCGCCGACATGGTCGAGGATCTGGCTGAAGGCGCCGCAGCCGCTCCATCTCCCGATACGCCATTCATGGATCGCGCGTGGGCAGAATCGCTGCTCGCTCAGGCGTGGGCGGATGTGCGCGGCTGGGCGACCGATGGCACGCTCGAGGCCGAGATCCCCGAGCTCCTGCACGAGCACCTGGTGCGCGGCCGCAACCTCCGCGACCTCGCCGCCGATCTCGACCTCCCGCTCGCCACCTGCCATCGCCGGCTCGCGCGCGGGCGCACCTACCTGCAGAAAGCCATCGTCGATCGCCTGCGCCAAGCCGGCGAGATCACCGATGACGCTGATCCCTCTGCCGCCTGCGAACTGCTGCTCGACATCCTGCGCGGCTAGCCCGGGCCGGCTAGCGCTTGGGCTCGACGAGCGGGCCGAGCTCCGCGTCGGCGGCGGGGATCTCGATCCCCTCCGCCAGCATCGCATCGATGGCGCGCTCGATGGGATGGCCCATCGGATAGTGATGGTGGAAACGCAGCACCGCCCCGGCATGCGCGTTCTCGATCAGCTTGCGGGCGTCCTCGCGCGAATCGAGGCCAGACATGCCGACCACGCGCAACACCACGATCTCGATGTCGTCGGGATTGACCGACCACGCCGTGACCGCCTGGGTGAGCAGGTTGGGATAATCCCTGGCAGCGAGGTAGAAATAGGCGAAGAGCAGATGCGGCCAGATGCTCTGAGGCTCGATGCCGAGCGCCGCCCAGGCATGCTGTTCGACCTTGTGGTACTCCTCGACCGAGAGCTCGGGTTGCGCGAGCAGCGCGCGCGCCGCGATGACATGCGGCCAGAACGCGCCGGCGTTCTCGCGTAGACGCAGGTTCACCACCGGCATCAGCGATTCATTCGGGCCGAACAGCGAGAGCATCAGATCCGCGGTCGCTGGCGTCGCCGCTGCAGCGGCGATCGCCCCCGGCATCGCCGGCAGATTGAGATCGTGCGCAGCCACCGACGGCGCCTCGAGCAGCTCGCCCAGACCGCGCCACGCTGCGTCCGGCGCAGCTGCGACGATCAGACGGGGGATGGTGCCGGTCAATGGCGTCGGGACGTCGCCGACGACATAGGCGCGCAGCAAGTGCGCGAGCTCGGGAAGGATCGCGTCACGTAGCGGGCTCTTCGCCAGCAGCTCGCGGTCGGCGCCGAGCGAATCCGGCTCGAGCTTCAGCCCGCAGGAGCGCAGGGTGGTGGTGATGTCGGGGATCTCGGTCACCCATTCGCCACGCACCGTGAATGCCTTCGCCCAGCCGCGAAGCTCCTGGTCGAGTTGCTGCTGGCGCTGCTGGCGCTCGCTCGCCCCGATCTGCTCGACCAGCCGGTTGTCGACCGCCACCGCCATCAGCAGGCTGGGGAAACTGGCGCGGATGTCGCGCACGCGCAGCAAGGCGGCGTTGAGCCGGTTGACGTCTGCGGGCGGCGCGGTGGCGGTGAGGATGCCGTCGAGCTCCGCGCGGGCGCGCGCGACCTGCGCGCGCTCGCGCCACACCACACCGAGCGACAAGATGAGCACCGCCGCGACCGTACCCACCACCGCGGCGCTGAGCTTGCGCGAACGCCGCGCCAGGGTGTAGACGCGCATCAGCAGGCTGGGGTTCTCGGCGGAGGTCAGGCCCGCCGCGAGCCATTGGCGCAGATCGTCTGCGACCGCCGAGGCGTCGGCGTAGCGCGCCACGGCATTCATCTCGAGGCAGCGCCGCGCGACCGCCACCAGCCCGCGCGGCAGGCGCGCGTCGAGTGGCTTGAGGTTCACCTGGTGGGAACCCGGGGCCACGCCGCGATCTCGTGGGCCCTTGCCGGTCAGCGTGGCCATCAACAGGCCGCCGAGGGCGAACACGTCCATGCGCGGATCCGCCTTGACCTGTCCGAACTGCTCGGGCGCCATCCATGCGGGCGTGCCCATGCCCGAGCCGGTGAGCGTGGTGCTCGGGCTCGCTCCCGGCTCGATGGTGGGCACGGCGCCGACCGTGCCGGCGAGGCCCCAATCGATCACGTACACGGCGCCGAGTGCGCCGACGATGATGTTGTCGGGCTTGATATCGCGATGCACGATGCCTCGGCTGTGCGCGTAACCAACCGCATCGGCCACGCGCAGGATCACCTCGACCAGCCGCGGCACGTCGATGGCCTCGCCGGCGCGCCGACGCGAGATGATCGCGCTCAGCGGCTCGCCATCGAGCCGCTTCATGGTGAATGCCGGCTCTCCGAGCGGACCTTCGCCAACGTCGTGCACCGGCACGATGCCCGGATGCTCGAGCTGCGCGGTGAGCTGGGCTTCGCGTTTGAAGAGCTGCTGGCGGCGCGAATAGGCGGCGATCGATTCGTCGGGACGGCGCGGCCGGCAGCGCTTGACCACGATGTCGCGGCCGAGCACGCGATCCTTCAGTAGATCGACGATGCCCATGCCGCCCGCGCCGATGGGAGCGTCTTTGGTGAAGCGCCCCCCAGTGCCGATGTCCGGAGCGAACGGCGTCGAGCCGGTGGTGGGCACGAGCTCGGCCGCCGCCGAGAACGAACCGGCGGAATCGCCCGCTCCGAGGATGCGTTCCTGGGTCTCGGGATCCTGGGCGGCGATCCAGCGGTCGACAACATCGAAGCGATCGGTGCCCAGATGCCCTTCGCTATAGGCGCGCAGGTCCTCCGGTGACGGCACCGCGGTATCGACTCTGGTGGATGCCACGGTGACAAGTCTACGTCCAGCCCGGGCGCGTCCACGGAACTCCACCGGTTGGATGGTCCGACGGTTCAGCCCACGACGATGATCACCACCGGCGCGACGTCGATGGTGACCTCGGCGATGTCGGAGTAGTTGACGCCATCGTACGCCTGGAACAGGAAGCCGTCGCTGCCCACGAACCCCGGGAGCGGCGTGTAGGTGTACTGACCGCTGAGGGTATGGAACTCGAGGAATCCGTGCCGTGGAGCGCTCACCAGCACGTAGCTGACACCATCGGAGTCGTCAGTGGCCTGGACCCACGAGGTGAAACCCACGCCCTGCGTGGTGGAGATGTCCATCGAGTAGGCGATGGGCGGGTCGTCGCTCTCGGGTGCGCCGCACCCGCCCAGCACGAGGGCCATGGCGACGATCAGCAGCAGACGCGCATGTAGCGTGGGACGCTTGGCGAAGGACATGAAGGCCCCCTGGCCGGGCGGATGGCCGCCCGGCGTGATCGGGAATGGACGATGACTGGATCAGTGGTGGTGGCGGAATGGGAATGGGAACGGGAACGGGACCGGGATCGGCACGATCGGAAAGCTCACATCGACACGGCTGCGGTGGGGCGGCGGGCAGGACGGAGCGGAGTACACGACGGCAGAGCGAGGCTGGGCATAGACGACACGCTCATGGCATGCTGGCCGTGTATAGACCACCGGCTCGCGCTCGCAGCGCGGCTCGACGTACACGACGCGGGGTTCGGAGCACCGGGGCTCGGGTTCGGCGTAGACCACGGGGCGGTTGCACGAATCCGATTCGGTGACGGTAGTGGTGGTGGTGGTCGAGCCGGGAACGATCACCCAGTGCCCGGGAACGTAGACGTAGTCGTCGCCTTGCCATTCGTAGTGGCCGGAGGTCCAGGTGCGGGTCTCGGGCTGGCTCTGCGTGTACACCACCGTGGTGCGTTCGCTGGCGATGGCGGGCGCGCCCAGGGCGACGGCGGCGATGGCGATCAGCGGCAGGTGGCGGAGCAGCATGGCGAGACTCCTGTGATACGGATGATGGTGAGGAAGGCGGTGTGGATGACGGAGCAGCGCGGATCCCTGGGAACACAGCGGCGGTCGGTACTGCGCAAACAACCTTCGGGAAGAAGGGACGGCTGCCTGCGGCCTCGCGGCCGCAGGCAGCCGGACGGAATTACTTCGCGTCCTTGTGCTCGTGCTCGTGCTTCTCTTCCTTCTTCTCCGACTTCTCGGCCTTCTCGACCTTGGCGAGATTCTTGTCGGCGTCCTTCATGAACGCTTCCTTGCAGGCCTCGTTGCAGACCTTGATCTCGTGGCCCTTGTACTCGAAGGTCACCGGCTTCTCGCCCAGGGCCTTCTCATCGACGGCGCAGGTCTTCAGGGTGTAGGCTTCGACCTTCTCGGTCTTCTCCGACTTCTCGTCGGCGGCGCTGACCACGTTCGCCGGGATCAGCAGGAGGGCCGGCATGGCCAGAAGGGCGAGGGAAGTGGTACGCAGGAATTGACGCATGTGATCTCTTTCTGTGGTTGAGCGGCCGGATTGGCCGCGACACCTGTGAAGGTCGAGCCCGAGGCGGCTGTTCCGGGCAATTTGCTAACTACTGTAAACTAATGTCCACCAGGCTGTTGGCATGGCCATGCCTGTCGAACCCTGGCGGGCGCGGCGCCGACGTCGAGCCAGGGGCGATTACGCTGCCCGCCATGAACCCGCACGTGCTCATGATCGACGACAACCCGGGGGATGTGCAGCTCATCGAGGAGGCCTTCAAGGACTGCCGCATCCCGGTCGAGTTCCACGCGGCGAGCGACGCCCCCGCGGCCTTCGAATACCTGACGCGCTCAGAGATCGGCGGCAAGGCGTTGCCCGACGTGCTGATCCTCGATCTCAATCTGCCGTGCATGCAAGGTCCTGAGGTGATCGGCGCGCTGCGCGGCCACAACGCGTGGAAGGACATCCCGATCGTGGTGTTTTCAGGGCGGAAACATGAGCCCAGCGACGACGCGCTCGACGCCGACGAAGTGATCGAGAAGCCTGCGAGCTACAAGAAGTACCTCGCGCTGGTGCAGCGCCTCAAGCGCTACCTGCCGACGTCGCGCGGAGAGCGCTCGAGCCGGCGCGGCGTGCAGGCGCGTTCGGCGTAAGGATCCTCCGGCCGAGACGGGCCGAGACGCGCCGCGCCATCAATCTCGGAAACCGCTTCAGAGCCGCTTGCTCATGCGCCGGTGCGGGCCGGCGGTGGAAATGTCGAATTCATCCGAATCGGTGGTCCATCCGTGCTTGGCGTAGAACGGGATGGCAGGCGAGCGTGCGTTGCACCAGCAACGCGCGATCCCCGCCGCGCGCACGAGCTCCTCGCCGCGAGCGAGCAGACGGCCCCCGATCCCGAGCCCGCGCGATCCGTCGGCGATGGCCATGCCGCGCAGTTGGTAGGCCTTGTCGCCGGCATATGCTGACAGCATCAGCGAGGCGCAGCCGATGACGGTCCCGACGCCATCCGCGGCCACCGCCGCGAGATGGACGGTCGAGGCATCGTCATCGCCGGGGAACTCGGCCGCGGATGGCGGCAGCCCCGCGCGCAGGATGCGGTGGCGCAGCGGGCGGATGAGCGCCGCCGCGCAGCGCCGCAGCTCCGGCTCGCCGCTTTCCATCGGCATCAGCGCACGCCAGCCGCGACCACCACCGCCTGCACTACCGATACCTGGTGCGCTCCGCCGCGGATGCGCACGCGGATGCGCCCCCCCGCCACCGTGGCCGGCACCCGTTCACCATCCACCACCAGCGTCGCGCCGTCACCCGCGGGCAGGTCGAGCTCGAGCGCGGCGTCCTTCGGGCTCGAGATCGCCAGATCGAACGACTCCGCGCGCACATCCCAGCGCAGCGAGATGTCGCCGCACGGCAGCGGCGCGACCCCCTGCGCCCACATCAGCCGACAGGGATGGGGCGCGACCGTCACCGCGCGTTCAGGCGCGTGGAAGGAGACGCCGAGCACGTCGCGCGACAGCATCGCGGTCGGTTCGCATGACCAGGCGTGGCAGAGGCTCCACTGCCCGAGGTAGCTCTCCCAGAAGGTGGTCGCGCCTGCGTCTATCATCGGCCCCCACTTCTCCTCTACGCGCGCCAGCGCATCGGCGTGCCGGCCGTGTCGGCACAGCCCCTGCAGCGCGTACCCTTCGAAATAGGGAGAGCCGATCGCCACGGCCTTCGAGGCGAGCATGCCGTCAGCCACCCGCTTCGCCTTGCCGGCCTCGAGGTCGAGCACCAACAACGCCAATGCGTTGGTGTGGATCGAATGCACTCCGGGTTCGTCACGGTACATGCCTGCGGCCTCGTCCCAGTGCGCGGCTTCGAACGCCTGGGACAGGCGGTGGAAATCGCGCCCCTTCGCGGCGGCCGCTGGGCGTCCGAGCACCGCGTCGAGACCCGCCGCGGCGCGCGTGCCCATCAGGAACTGCAGGTTCAGGCAGGCGAGCTCGGTAGCGGGCGACAGCGTGACCCAATCGACGAAGTTCCATTCCATCGGTCGCGCCAGCAATCCGTTCTCGCCGCGCGCCGATTCGAAGAACGAGAGCAGGCGATCCAAGGTGGGCGCGAGTTCGCGCACCAGCGCGGTGTCGGCGGTGGCCTGGTGGTATTGCAGGAGCAGCGCGATCCACAGGAAGCCGAAGCCGGGGATTCTCCGCTGGTCGTCGCGTCCGACGTGCCACGTCGCCCAGTCGCTCGGATAGCATGGCTCGAGCAGGCCGTCGGCCGGTTGGCACCACCTCGCCTGGCGCAGGAAGCGGCGGGTGAGCTTGGAATCACCGAATGCGTAGAGCGTCACCGGCCCCTCGGCCAGGGCGTCGCCGATGTACTGGCCGCGTTCGCGATGCGGGCAGTCCATGAAACCCTGGTCCATGCACAGCTGCATGGTGCGTCGACCGATCTCCCAAGCGCGCGTCAGACGCGCGTCTGAACACGAAAACGCGCCGCGCGGCTCGACCGGATAGCAGCTCTCGACCACTTCCAACCGGCGGAAGATCACGCGCGCGCCGCGTACCGCCATGACCAGGTACCTGAAGGCGCGGTGATGGAAGATGCGCACCACCTGGCGACCCTTGCGCAGGGTCACGCGATCGCAGCAGTGGTTGTCCTGGCGGTGGACGGTTACGTGGCCGTCGGCCTCGAGGCCTTCGCCGTAGCCGAGGTCGATGACCGCGCCCGCGGTGTCGCACTCGATCTCGAACTCGGGGAATCCCGACACCTCCTTCTCCCAGTCGACGCCGATCACCACGCCCTGGCGCTTGGCGTCGACGACCGCCTCGCCCGACCCGATCGCCAATCCGGCGAGCGATCCGCAAGACCCTGGCGGCAGCGGAAGCGCCGGCTCGCGCGCGAGCGCCGCGGCGACCTCGGATTTCGGCGGCACCCGCCTCGCGCACGCGCCGACGAATAGCAGCGAGCGCGGCGTCTCGACGTGGTGCTCGGGCATCGGGATGTCGCGTGGCTCGAGCTCGGTCCACGGCGCCGTCCCGGGCTTGCCGAACGGCACGGCGGATTTCCAGGAGCGGTCGGCGAAGCCGGCGGCGATCCAACCCAGCGGCTCGCGGCGCATGTCCAGGTGCTCGTTGTACTCGCGCATGCGCGTGAACAGCTGTCCGGTGTGCAGCCACCAGGCGTCGCGCCAGCGCCACGATGCGTCGCTCACCACCCGCGCCCCGGGAATGTCGAGCTTCAGAAGCAATCCCGCGCGACCCATCAGCGTCTGGAAGGATGGCGCGCCCATGTGATGGACGATCAATGCGATCGCATTCGCTCCTTTGATGAGATGCGCGGAGACATCCAACTCGTCATACGACGCGTGCGCCGGGGGATTGGGCGCTGGACCTCGAGCGACGTAGCGGCCATTGATGAACAGACGGTACTCGCGATCGCAGGCGATGCGCAGCGGCGCGCGCTTCGGAACGGCCTTGAGGACGAAGGCCCTGCGCAGCAGCCGGTACGCGTCGAGCGGAGCCGGCTCGCCCCCGTCCCAGATCCACTCGGCCGAGGAGAAGGCGATTGCCGAGGCTCGGGACGACGCAGATGGCCGCTGAGAGGGCATGGGTGGACGTCTCCTGGTTAGGGCATATTGCCGGGAGAAGTGGGGAGAAGAGGGAATGGAGCCGCCAGGAGGTCATGGCGGCATCGGTGCGCCGGGCGCGCGACTCAGTCCCGCTCGGCACCCCCCTACCGACCTTGACAACATTCATGCGCCCGCGTCCACTTCCAGCCGCTCCTCCATTGGTCTCGCTCTGCCTCGGCCCGACCTTGGCACAGCCCGTCTCAGCAACAGCCTCAGCAACAGATAGGATCTCACATGCGCTCAACCTGGTTGGCTTCCGCGCTGCTCCTGTCCGCTCCGATCCTGAGCTGCGCCGCCATGGATGGCGACCGCAGCGGCGATCTGCGCCTGACCATCGGCATGGCCCCGGGCATCAGGGAGGAGAAGATCACCGATTCCAAGGATCCCGCCACCGTCCCCGATCCAGCCAACGACGGCACCGTCTCCATGAAGTCCGAAGCCGGTCTCGAGGCTGACATCGGTCCGCTCTGGCGCGCCGATGGCCCGGGCATCGGTCTGGTCGGAGGCCCGAGCTTCTTCATCTCGAGCGTGCGCGGCAAGGCCACGCGCGGTGGCTTTGAGCAGAAGGACAAGCTGCTCGCCTACGGCCTGATGGTGTCCTTCGGCCCGAGCCTGCAGGCTGGCTTCGTGCGGCTCGAGGCCCTGCCGTTCGTCGGCATCGGCGCAGCCCACGCACGCACCGAGGTCGGCTTGAACGCTGCTGGAGCGCAGACCTCCAAGAACAACTCGGGCGAGGCGCTGTACCTCGATTACGGCGTGCGCGTCGGCGCCTACATCGACGGCCAGCCAGGATTGATCGGCGTGCAGCTGGGCTACCAGGCGTTCTACACCAAGGTCGAATTCGACCACACCGTGGCCCTGGATTCGTACAAGGCCACGATCACCGGATCCGGCATCTTTGCGGGTTTGGTCGCCGGCGTTTCTTTTTAGTCGGGGGCTCCGCCCCCGAGCCCCCGCGCCGCTTTGTCGCTCCTCTTTTTCGCCTACGGCGAAAAAGTTTGCGTGATGGGCTGCGCCCATTGTTCACGCAAACCGGAGCTCGGCGCGCGCTCGCGGCTCGCGCCGCTCGGGATGTTGGATTCAGGGGCGCTGCCCCTGAGGCCCCCGCGCGCGGATTAGATCGGCTACCTCGGGGGCCCCATTGCTCCGCGAATGGGGCGGGCGCCAGAGGGGCGGTCGGCGGATACAATCGGCGCAGCCGATCCGCCGACGATGTCGCAGCGCAGCGGAGACATCGAGCCCCGACAAAGCCCGTGGGGTAGGCCACTCAGGGCCGTAGGGGCAAAGCCCCTGTGATAAAAGCTGCGTGATGGGCTGCGCCCATGGTTCACGCACACCGGAGCTCGGCGCGCGCTCGCGGCTCGCGCCGCTCGGGCTTGATGCCCACATGGTCTTCACCGGAGTGTCGGTGGTTCTGGGGTACGTCAAAGAACAGCGTTGTGCTTGATGACCTGCTGATACCAGCGGGCGCTGAGTTTGGGCGTGCGCTTCTGGGTCTTGTAGTCGGTGTGGACGATGCCGAAGCGGCGCGAGTAGCCCTCGGCCCATTCGAAGTTGTCCATCAGGCTCCACAGGAAGTATCCCTTCAGCGGCACGCCGTCGGCAGTGGCGCGCTGGGTGGCGCGTAGATATTCGCGCAGGAACAGCAGGCGATCGACGTCGTCGACCTCGCCCTGAGCGTTCGCGATGTCCGAGCCGCAGCAGCCGTTTTCGCTGATGTAGAGCTCCTTCGCGCCGAGTTCGTGCGCGAAGCGCAGGCTCCAGTACAGGCCGTCGGGAAGATGCTTCAGCCAGCCGATGTTGTAGGTCGGGTAGTTCGGAGTCGGGTCGATGATGCGATGGCCCTTCGCGGGATCGGCCGAGACGTACGCGCCCGAATAGATGTTCAGTGCGATCAGGTCGAGCGGTCGCGAGATCTGCGCCATGTCGCCGGCCTCGACATTCGGCGCGTTCTCGCCTTGACGCGCGAGCCAGGTCGGATCGTACGCGCCGGTCATCACCGGTACGATCATCCCGCCGTTCGCCGCGCGCCACGCCTGCCGCGTCGCCTCGATGTGCTCGGGCGTCTCCATCACCGGCACGTAATTGCTGACGTTCTCAGCCAGGCCGACGCGCACCCCGGGCGCGTTGGCGCGGATCGCGTCTACCGCCAGGCCGTGTCCGAGGAGCGCGTGGTGCGTGAGCTGGTTGAGCTCGCGCTGCCCGACCTTCTCGCCAGGGGCGTGGATGCCGACGCCGTAGCTCAGATGCGTGAAGCAGACGAACTCGTTGATGGTGAACCACTTCTTCACGCGATCGCCGAGCGACTTCGCGCAGATGCCGGCGAAGCGCGCGAGGTCGTGAGCGGTCTGGCGCCCGTGCCAGCCGCGGTGCTTCTGATACGTCGCCTCGGGCATGTCCCAGTGGTAGCAGGTCGCCCACGGCTCGATGCCGGCCTCGAGCAGCGCGTCAACCAGGCGGCGGTAGAAGTCCAGACCCTGCTGGTTCACCGCACCGTCGCCGTCGGGCACCACGCGCGGCCACGCGATCGAGAAACGGTACGCCTTGACCCCGAGATCCTTCATCAGCTTCACGTCGTCGCGGAAGCGGTGGTAGTGGTCGCAGGCGACATCGCCGGTGTCGCCGTTCACCACCTTGCCGGGAGTGCGGCAGAAGGTGTCCCACACCGACGGCTTGCGCCCGTCCTCGTCGTGAGCTCCCTCGATCTGGTAGCTGGCGGTGGCGACGCCCCACAGGAAGTCGGCCGGGAGTTCGAAGGTACGGGGCATGGCCGCTCCAAGTGCTGCGGTACGGACGAGGCGAGAGAGCTATAAGCCAACCATCGTCAGCGGCAAGGCGCCCGGAACGGGCCTCGCAGTGGCGTAATCGCGCACCCCTGCTAGAACCCCGGCCCACCTCGGAAGCACCATGACCTCTCGCATCCTCGTCCTCGCCGCGCTGCTGGTCTCGACCCTCATCCCCATCTCCAGGATCGAGGCTGCCGAGGCGGATGACGCCGGGGACGTCCAGATGCCGAAGCTCGCCGACCTGCCGGTGTCCCTGCCCGCGGGCGCTGCGGAAGCCGTGCTGCCCGTCGGCGCGGTGCTGCACGTGCGTCTCTCGCAGCTCGCGACGCTGCTCGACCATATCGACGGACTGGTGATGGGCTTCGTCCCCGAGCAGGCCGTGCCGAAGCCGATGCGCAAGTATCTCGGTCAGCCCAAGCCGCTGCTCGCCTGGCTCGGCGACCAGACGGTAGGTGGCCCACTGACGCCTGCGGCGATCTCAGAGCGGTTCGGCATCGCCGCCGACCGTCCGCTGACCGTGACCTGGTACGCCGATGATCTGCCCAGGTCGTGGGTACTGTCGCTGCCGATCGGCCACGACGAGTCGCTCGCCGCCCTGCTGATGAACACGCTGCGTCCACGCAGCTGCGAGTCCTGCGCGATCGGCGCCCAGAAGGGCTGGCACATCGCCGGCACCAACCAGGACCTGCCGGGTGAGTGCTTCGCGGCTCGCTCGCAGGACACCCTGTTCCTGTTCGGCAGCATGCGCACCGCCACCTCAGCGGTGGCCGGCGGCGCCAAGCACCTGTCGGACGATCCGCTGATCGCTGGACTGCCGGCGTCGGATCTGTGCGTGGCGGCAAGCGCGCTGCCGGTGAAGCCGATGATCGCCATGATGGCCAAGCAGTTCGGCACCATCCCGCCGGGGGCCATCAAGCAGTGGCGCGCGCAATTCCTGCGCATGATTCCGCCCGATGCCCTGGGAAACCTGAATTTTCAGCTGCGCTGGCGCGCGGGCATCGCCGACGTCAACCAGTTGCTGGACTACGCTGAATGCCTGGTGACCGCCAGCGCCGAGACCTTCGTGCCGACGATCGCCTCGTCGCTGATGGGGATCGACGGGCTCGCCCTGGGCATCGATCTCCGTCCGGAGCAGGTGAAGGTACGTTTGGCGATCGCCGCCGCGGGCGTCGAGACGTTCGCCTCGTCGCCGTTGCCGCTTGCCGAAGTCCGTGCCGCGGCCGCCTCGCTGCCTGGCGAGCGCCTGATGCTCTCGGCCAGCGGCCGCGCGGCTCCGCCAAAGAAGTCCGAGATGATCGCCGCCTGGGGTACGAATCTCGCGCAGAAGCTCAAGGCGAAGGACCTGCCGGGCGGCCTGCTGGTCGCCATGGCCACCTTCTGGCGCGACGCCAAGCCGCCGCTCGAGCTCGACGCAGAGGTGCCCTGGATGTTGAGTTCAGCGTGCCAACCGGAGCCGGCCGCCGCCGGGGCCGAGGCCACATCGCTCGCGGACTACGCGGAATCGCTCAAGGCGCGCATGGTGGTGGCGCCAGAACTGGTGGCCTTCCCCAAGCAAGCGGACGGCTTCCTCGAGAAGCACCTGGCGGCGCGCGCCGCGGCCGGCAATGGCAACGAGGAGCTCTTCAACCGCCTGATGCGCGAGGTCGGCCATGACGATCGCTGGATCGATACCGTCTCGCGCTTCCACGCCGAGCCGCGCGCCGGCAAGCCCACCAAGCTGGTGTACGAGAATGCCTACGTCACGCGCACCGGCATCTTGTCGTACAGCCAGCACGAGCTGGTGAACCGCACCATCTGGTACGGCGACGTGCGCGGCCCCCTCCAGCTGCTGCAGCGCGTACAGGGCGACCACCTCTCGTGGCTCGATGACGCCGCGCCGGCGGCGAAGCCACTGCCCGCGGCCATCGCCAAGCTCTTCGACCAGGTCGAGGACGGCAGCGATTCGCTGCAGATGGCGCGCGTGCTCCCGCTCCTGCCACGGGTGGTCGAGGAACTGGCGCGCGTCGAGCGCGTGGCGCACGCCGAGATCGATGCGTACCTCGAACAGGCGATCGCGGTCATCAACCGCAACCAGGGCAAGCAGGAGCAGATGGTGGCCGAGCTCTCCAAGCTGGGGATGCCGATGCAGGTCGCCTCGCTGAACATCAACCAGGATCATCTGCTCTACTGCGTGCTGCCCGGCAACCTGCGCTACCCACGGCCGTTGGTGGTGCCGATCCTCCAGCGCCTGCTCGCGGGCTTCACCGCCAAGGCCGACGAGGCCGGCGGCATGCTGGTCACCACCAAGGCGGCTCCAGGCCGCTATACCGTGACGGTGGTGCAGGATCTGCGCGCGCTCGCGCTGCTGGTGAAATCCACCGGCAACGCCGTGTTCAACGAGTTCCTCGGTAAGCCCGATCCCACCAAGACGCTGCGCGACGCAGTGTCCGCCGTGGGCGATGGCGAGCCCAACGAGCAGGGCGAGGTCATCCTCTACAACCTGCTGTGGCCCAGGCCCAGGGCCAGGGGTCGCTCAGCCGCCGCGTTCTGATCCCGTCAGCGCTCCGGCGTGGACGCGACCACCTCGACACCGCAGGTGCAGGGCGCCCGGGAGTCGACTCCGGCGTCGACTCCGGTGTCGAAAAGCAGCACCAGCTCGCCTCCCCGTGCGGGCAGCGCGACGGTGCGCGCTTGGCCGTCGCGCCCAGGGGGGACTGCCACGCCATCGATCCAGCACGACGGAGCCGCTTGACCGCGCAGCCTGAGCTCGCGCGTGGCCGTCGACGCCGCGACACTGGCGCGCGCCACGGCGAAGCGCCGGCCGCTCGGCCACACCAGCACCGCCGATTCAGCCGCGATCCAGCCCGCGGGATCGCGCAGCCGATGGTCGAATTCCAGCGAGCTGGCGATGGTCGCGAGCTGCCAGCGCATGGGCTCGAGCACGCTGCGCTCGCGCGCGCGCAGGCGGTCGCGGATCGCGAGCAGATCGATGGCCGCGATCGCGTCGCGCATGCGCGGATCCTCGACCAGCTCCTGGACCCGCGGTTCGTCGCCCAGGGCGTAGATCGCCGACAGCGAGCCACCGCCGGCCTCGCGCACCAACGCCATCAGGCGATCGTCGTCGACGATCGCGAGCACCAGCGGATCATCGGACAGGCGCTGGAGCTCGGGAATGGTGTGCGCCAGATCTCCGCGCTGCTCGTCGTCGAGGCGCATCAGCGCGTGGAGCGCGTCCATCGCATCCATCACCCGCCCCGCGCCGCTGGCATCGAGCACGCCGTCGATGCCGCTGGTGAAACCGGCGCGCAGCCGGCCGAGCGCGCGCAGCTGCGCAGCCGAGTCGCTCGCCTCTCCATGCATAACTCCAAGCGTCGACGCGCGATCGGCGGGACGCGCGCCGAGCCTGTCGCTCAGGAGAACCGCTGAGATCAGCGTCTGGCGACGGATGGCGGCCGCCTGGTCCGGCGAACTGGCGGCGACCACGTTGATCGCCACGGTCCAGGCCGCCGCATGCACAGCCAGCCACACCAGCGCCAGCAATACCAGCGCGAAACGGTGGACGGAGCGCGGCGCTCGGGTCTCCAGCCACATCCGCACCCGCGGCGCCGGCGCGCGCGCTGAGCGGAACCACCACGCCCAGACCGCGCCCGAGGCGATCAGCCCGACCGCGATGGCCGCGCCTACGCGCAGCCACATATTGACACGTAGGCCAGAGAGGCCCGCGTCGCACAGCCACGCCGCGAGCGCGGCGACGAGATAGGTGATGACGAAGCCGCCGAACCTGGCCAGGCCATCGCACGGTCCGCCTCGTAGCACCAGCCAGCCCCCGCCGAGGATCCACGCGACCACCACCACTTCGGCCGCCATCCACATGCCACATCATCCCACGGCGCGCGCGGCTGCCAATCGTGGCTTGGCGGATTGCCGCCTTGCTGACAGCAGCGTTCTCAGCGCCGGGAGGCCGCGCCGAGACGCTTGCGCATGAAGCGCACACCGTCGCGGCAGAACTCGAGGGGCGAGGCGTAGAACGGCCGCCAGCACGACACCGCCTTGCGGATGATCTGGTTGGTCTGGCTGAAACTCTCGAGCACTACCCAGCCATCGTACCCCGATCTGCGCAGCGCCTTGGCGACTGGCGCCCAGTGCACCTGGCCGCTGCCGGCCGCGCCGCGATCGTTTTCGCAGGCGTGGAAGTGGGCGATGGCGCGCGCGCGGCCCGCGCGCGCGATCGCGGCCGCGGTGTCCTTCTCCTCGATGTGCATGTGGAAGGTGTCCAGGAGCAGCCCGGCCGCGGACGAATCCAGGGCGCGGGCGAAGGCCACCGCATCGTCGACGGTGTTGAGGAAGTTGGTCTCGAAGCGATTGAGCGGCTCGAAGGCCAGCACTACGCCGCGGCTCTCGGCGTCGGCGACCGGGTGCGCGAGCGCCTTCGCGGTCTCGCGGCGCTGTACCGGCAGGGACAGCGACTCGTCGGTGTCGCCGACCGGCTTGTAGAGCGGGCCGCAGAATACCCCAGCGCCGAGCTCCTGGCAGACGCGGATCGCGCCGAGCAGGTAGCGCTCGGCCCGCTTCCGCGATGCGGCGGATCCGTAGAAGCGCGCGCCTGGCGGCAGCGCGCCCGAGGCGGTGATCGCCAGGCCGTGGCGTTCGGCGTGGCGGCGCACGCGCTCGGTGTCGATGGTGCCAGGCGCGAAGATCGGCACCTCGACGCCGTCGAAGCCGAGATCGCGCAGGCGGCCGAACTGACCGAGCACGGCGGGTGTCGGGGCATCGTCGAAGAGCAGGAGGTTGACGCCGAACTTCATGTGACTTTCGGTTGGGGGGCTACTTCCTACGGACGGCAGATGCCCCAAAGGGCATCTGAGACCGCTTCGCGGTCCCCCCAACATCGGCCTCCGGCCTGCCCCCCACGAAGGAACGGGCAGTGGGGGTTGGGGCAGGCGCCTGTGGCGCTGCCATTGTCACGACGATGTGTGAAAGTGGAACTGGTTGAAGCCGGGCTGGGCTTCCCTGACTCTGGCTCGCCGTTCACCGTTCGGCGGGGTCGAGGGATAGCGCGACGCCCATGCCGCCGCCGACGCAGATGGCGGCTACGGAGCGGGTGCTGAGGCCTTGGGCGGTGAGGTGGGCGAGGTGGAGGATGATGCGCGCGCCGCTGGCTCCGAGCGGGTGGCCGAGCGCGATGGCGCCGCCATCGCGGTTGACCGCCGTGGGATCCAGGGCCAGCTCACGCATGCAGGCCAGGGATTGCGCGGCGAAGGCCTCGTTCAGTTCGATGGTGTCGCAGGTGGCGGCATCCACGCCGTGGCGCTCGCGCAGGCGGCGCAGGGCGTGGACCGGACCGAGTCCCATGGTCGCCGGGTCGCACCCAACCGCGACGCTCGCCCCGATGGTCGCGAGCGCCCGCCAGCCGCGTGCGCGCGCGGCGGACTCGCTGCACACCACCAGCATCGCCGCGCCGTCGTTGATGCCGGAGGCGTTCCCGGGCGTGACCGAACCGTCGTCGGCGAAGACCGTGCGCAGGCTCGCGAGCTTCTCGAGCGTGATCGCCGGTCGGGGATGCTCGTCGTGCTCAAGCCCGGGGACCGCTGAGAGTTCCGCCTGGAAGCGACCGGCGGCGTGCGCGGCCGCGTAGCGTCGATGGCTCGATTGGGCGAAGGCGTCCTGTTCGCCGCGGGTGATGCCGTACCGGCGGGCAAGGCGCTCGGCGGTGACGCCCATGTGCTCGCTCGAGAGCGGATCGGTGAGCCCGTCATGGAGCATCGCGTCGACGCGCGGCGCGTCTTCACCGGGTGTGTTGTCGCCGGTGCGCGGAATCAGGAACGGCGAGCGGGACATCGATTCGGCGCCGCCGCACAGCACCGCCTCGCAATCGCCCGAGCGCACCGCCTGGGCGGCGAGGATCACCGCCTGCATCCCCGACGCGCACATCATGTTCACGGTGAACGCAGGCGTCTCGACCCGCAGGCCCAGGCGCAGCGCCACCTGGCGGGCGATGTTCATCCCCGCCCCGGCTCCGAGTACATTGCCGATGACCACCTGGTCGATCGCGGCCGGATCGATGCCCTTGAGCGCGGCCCTGCCCGCGGCCACGGCGAGATCCGCGGCGGTCGCGGACGCGAGCGCGCCGAGGAAGCGGCCCTGCGGGGTGCGCTTGGCGCTGGCGATGACCACCGTGCGGTTCATGCGCGTTCCGGTTGTGGGTGTGGATGTGGATTCGGAAGCAGTTGCGCCATGAAGGCGCTGCCCGGCATCGGCTTCAGCTCGCCCGCGATCGCAGGGCGGAACGGCATCAGGTCGAGCACCTGGCGTTGCACGTCGATCCCCTGGGCGACCTCGATCAGCTCCAGCCCGGCGTCGCCGAGGCGGAACACCGCGCGCTCGGTGACGTAGAGCACCTCCTGCCCGCGCCGGCGCGCGCGCGCGGCGCTGAACGAGATGTGCTCGACCCGGCGCAGGAACTTGGCGTGGCGGCCCTCGCTGAGGATCGCCAGGCGGCCCTCGCGCACCTCGACCGCCAGACCGGAGGCGGTGAAGGTCGCGCAGAACACCAGGCGCTTGGCGTTCTGCGAGATGTTGATGAAGCCGCCCACCCCGGCGATGCGGTCGCCGAAGCGCGACACGTTGACGTTGCCGAGCTCGTCGATCTGCCCGGCGCCGAGCGCGGCGAAATCGAGCCCCCTGCCGTCATAGAAGTCGAACTGCGCGGGCTGGTCGATGATCGCCTGCGGGTACGCCGACGCGCCGAAGGACAGGCCGCCGGCCGGCATGCCGCCGATCGGCCCGCTCTCGATGGTCAGGGTGACGCGGCGCAGCAGACCACGCGCGGCCGCAACCCCCACGATGCCTTCCGGGATGCCGATGCCGATGTTGACGATGGCGCCCGCGCGCAGTTCGTCGCAGGCGCGCGCGGCGATGATGCGGCGCTCATCGATCGGTTCCGAGCCGAGCCCTGGCAGCGAGTGGATCGCTCCGTCTCCTGCTGTTCCCCGTTCCGGACTCGCCGCGGGGGTCGGCTGAGGAGACGAGTAGCTGTCGTTCCGGTCCTCGCCGAAGGTCACTTGGTGGTCCGCCGCCTCGGCGAGCACCACGCGGTCGACCAGGATGCCCGGCACGCGCACATGGTGCGGCCGGGCGGGAGCATCGAGGATGCGCCGCACCTGGGCGATGACGATGCCGCCGCTGTTGTGCGCGGCCTGGGCGATGGCCAGCACGTCACCGATCATCGCCTCGTCGTCCATCACCAGGTTGCCGAACGGATCGGCCGCCGCGGCGCGGATCAAGCCGACGTGCACCGGGAAGGCGCGGTACCATAGCCAGCTCTCACCGCCCAGCTGGATGCGTTCGACCAGTTCTTCGGTAGTGCGCGCGTTCAGCTTGCCGCCGCCGTGCAGCGGATCGACGCAGGTGTCGAGTCCGACATGGGTGACGCAGCCAGGACGCCCCGCGGCGATGTCGCGGTAGAGTTGGCAGATCACGCCTTGGGGCAGGTTGTAGGCTTCGATCGCGCCAGCGAGCGCGAGCTGACCGAGCCGCGGAGCCAGGCCCCAATGGCCGCCGACCACGCGTTTGAGCAGCCCGGCGTGCGCGAGGTGGTTGAGCCCGCGCGAGACTCCATCCCCCTGGCCAGCGCCGTACATCAGCGTCAGCCCGGCGGGACCTTCGCCGGCGAGAAAGCGGCGCTCAAGCGCGACCGACAGCGCCTCTGGATGGCCCGCGCCGACGAATCCGCCGCACGCAACGGTTTGCCCGTCGCGGATCAGCGCCACCGCCTCGGCTGCCGTGCAGCGCTTCGCATCGATCGGGCGTGGCTCGCGCCCGTCGGACGTTCCTGCTTGGGCCGAGGCGGCCGCGTCCTGGCCACGAGCAGTCACGGGAATGGCGGCGATGGGCGGCGCGATCATGTGGGCAGCCAGCCGCCGTTGACGTGGATGGTCTGGCCGGTGACGTAGCCCGCCAAGCCGCTGCACAGGAAGAGGATCGCTCCGGCGATGTCATCTGCCGCGCCGAAACGCGCGAGCGGGATCTGCGCCAGCATGCGCTCGCGTTCCGTCGCGGGGATGGTCTGGCCCATGTCGGTGAGCACCAGACCAGGAGCCACCGCATTGACGGTGATGGAGCGCTTCGCCAGCTCGCGCGCGAGCACCCGCGTCAGTCCCTGGATGCCGGCCTTCGCCGCCGCGTAGTTGGCCTGGCCGAAGAAACCAAGCGCGGCCGAGATCGAAGAGACATTGACTATCCTGCCACCGTCGGAGAGCAGCGGCACGCACGCCTTGCAGATGTTGAATACGCCGGTGAGGTTGGTGTCGATCACCGACTGCCACTCATCGCCGGACATGTTCTTGAGCGTGCGATCGCGCACGATGCCGGCGTTGTTCACCACCATGTCCAGGCGACCGAAGCGGGATTGCGCCGCCACCAGCATGGCCTCGATCTCGACGGGCTTGCGCACGTCCGCCGGCAGCGCGATCGCTCGCTCGCCCAACCCCGCCACCACCTCGCTGGCCAACGCGCGGTTGGCCCCGCGCGCGTCGTCCCAGAAGTTGATGATCACTGATGCGCCATGGCGGTGGAGCATCGCTGCGGTCGCGGCGCCCAGGCCTTGGCTGGAGCCGGTGATCAGCGCCACCGACCCGGAGAGGTCGATGGGGTTCGCGCTCTTGGCGCCTGAGGTCGTGGTGCCGGGTCCAACGGTAGTCATGTGGGAAGCGTAGGCAGCGCCACCGATCCCATCAGACCCAGAACCGGCGGATCCACGGGCTACAGACGCTTCCCGGTGTGCGCTGTACCGGTCCTACGGCAGTCGAACTGTACTGTATCGTCGGGTTTCGAGCCAGACGATGCGATACAGATGGATCGCCCGGCCGCCACCCGCTACGAGCGCCTCGCGGCGCGCCTCGAGAGCGCTATCCGCACCGGCACTTACGCCGTCGGCGAGCGCATGCCCTCGGTGCGCGAGCTGTGCCGGCAGCACGGCGCCAGCCTGACCACCGTGGCCGCGGCCTATCGGCTGCTCGAACGCCGAGGGCTGGTGGATCCGCGCCCGCAGTCAGGCCATTTCGCACGCGCCGCACCACCAGAGGCCGCCGAACCCGGGATCTCGAAACCGCATCCGCGCCCGACCGAGGTCGCCATCTGGCAGCTGGCGCTGATGGTGCTGCGCGATTCTACCGATCCCAAGCTGACGCCGTTTGGCCCGGCGATGCCGGACCCTGCTTTCCTGCCCACGGCCGAGATCAATGCCATCATCGCCGCGCTCGCGCGGCGCGGCGCCACCGGCATCGACCGGTATGGCGCGCCGCCCGGCAGCCGTGACCTGCGCGGCCGGATCGCGCGCCGCGCGTTGGCGATTGGCTGCGCGATCGGTCCCGACGAGTTGGCGATCACCGGCGGCGCGCTCGAGGCGCTGACCCTCGCCCTGCGCGTGACCTGCAAGGCTGGCGACACCGTGGCCATCGAATCTCCGATCTATTACGGCCTGCTGCAGTCGATCGCCGCGCTCGGCCTGCGCGTGGTGGAAATCCCGACCCATCCCCGCGAAGGCATCTCGCTCGCATCGCTGCGCGAGGCGCTCGACGAGCACCGCATCGCCGCGGTGGTGGCGATGCCCAATTTCAACAACCCGCTCGGCAGCTCGTCGAGCGAGGACGCCAAGCGCGAGCTGGTCGAGATGCTGGGCGGACGCGGCATCCCGTTGATCGAGGACGACGTTTTCGGCGACCTCGCGCACGACGGCTCGCGCCCCAAGCCGGCGAAGGCGTTCGACACCCGCGGCCTGGTGCTGTGGGTGTCGTCCTTCTCCAAGACCGTCGCCCCCGGCATGCGCGTCGGCTGGATCGCCGCCGGCAGGTTCCAGGAGGCGCTCGAACATCTGCATTTCACCAACTCGGTGTCGTGTTCGCCGCTGACCCAGGCGGTGATGTGCGAATTCCTCGCCCGCGGCGGCTATGACCGCTTCCTCAAGACCGCGCGCGCCACCTATGGGCGGCAGTGCGGGGCGATGGCCGACGCGGTGGCCCGGCATTTCCCGGAGGGCACACGCGTCACACGTCCGGCCGGCGGCTACGTGCTATGGGTGGAGCTGCCCGACCGCATCGACGCGCGCCGCCTCTATGCCGCCGCGCTGGACGCGCACATCTCGATCTCGCCAGGCCCGCTGTTCTCGGCGAAGCTGCGCTACCAGCACTTCATCCGCTTGAACGCGGCGCAGTGGCGCGAGGCCCATGACGGCCGCCTGCGCGTGCTCGGCTCGCTGGCGCGCCGCATGGAGTGAGGCGGGGACGTTCCCCCTTACACCCCGAGCGCGGCGCGGATCTCGCGGGTGATCAACTCGACGCTGCCCGGCTGCTGGCTGTCGGACATGCGGTTCTTGGTCACCGCGATCGCGAGCCCGCAGCCGCGGTCGGCCGAGCCGGTGGCGCCGCCGTAGCCACCATGGCCGAAGCTGCGGCCAGGCTCGCTCTCCGGCCCGGAGAGCCCGTAGCCGAGCCCGAAGCGGCTGGTCACCTGGGCGGCGCCGAGTCCCGGGGGCGCATTCAGGGCGATGGCGCGATCGAGCGCTTCAGGCGAGAGGATGCGCACCCCGAGCGTGCCGATCAGCGCCGCGTAATGCTTGGCGATGCCACGGGCGCTCATGATGCCATTGCTCGCGGGGATGCAGGCGCGTTGGATGTCCGCGCGGTTCATCCAGTCCTCGAGCGGCCTGACGTAGGGTGGGATCGAGCGCTCCGCCACCGGGTCCGGCGGCGCTGGCACGGCTGCGGTTGCGGTTGCGGGCGCGGCTGCCGCTGACGGCGGTGCTGGTCGTGCCGCCTCGAGCACCGCCACGCGCGTCGCGACGCGCTCAGGGATGCCCACGAACAGCGAATCGATGCCGAGCGGCGCGCAGATCTCGTCGCGCAGCAGAGTCGCGAAATCACGGCCATCGGCCAGCCGCGCGACCTCGCCGACAATCCAGCCGTAGGTCATGGCGTGGTAATAGATGGTGGATCCGGGCTCCCAGAGCGGCTCGGCCTCGGCGATGCGCGCGCACATCGCCTCCCAGTCGCAGATCTGCGAGCCGACCAGACCGTCGGGCATGTGCGGGACGCCCGCGCGGTGGCCGAGCACCTGACGTAGCGTCACGTGCTGCTTGCCTCGCGCCGCGAACGCCGGCCAGTAGCGGGCGATCGGCGCGTCGAGATCGATCACGCCGCGCTCGGCCAGGATGTTCGCGATGGTCGCTGCGATTCCCTTGGTCACCGAGAACACCGGGAAGAGCGTGTCGCCGTCGACCGGCCTCGCGGTCTTCGCGTCGGCGACCCCGGCCCAGGCGTCGACCACCAGAGCGCCGTGGTGGTACGCTGCGGCCTGCAGCCCGAGTTCGCGGCCGCTGGCCACCAGACCATCCATCACCGCCTGCACGCGCTGGTTGATCGGCGACGCGCTCATCGGCGGCATCCCGCTCGTCGACGGTTTGGTGGGCGTTGCCTTGGTGCTGCTGCTCGGCTTCATCGGTATCGGCTCCCGTTAGCCTCGAGGGTACCGGGATGTGCAACCGGGGTAGGTGCAGATGGGGAGTATTCGCAGGATACAGTCGGCGACCCGGTACCCGCCGGGAAGGATCCGCTCCGACGCGGCGCGAAGACGGTATCGCGCCTTGGCGACCCTCGCGGCATACGGGCGACCTCGGCCCAGGCTGTCGACGATACGACGTGAGGATGGCGCCGATCTCGTACGATCTCGGTGGCCGATCCGGCACCTGCCGGCACATCGCATGATGTCGGAGAACGGATGGGATCCGCGGGAAAGACGGAGCAGGCGGCCGCTACCGACTTTCGCCATGGATCGCCTTGGATCGCCTTGGATCGCCTTGGATCGCCAGAGCGACGCAGAGCGTGGAAGCCGCCCCCGGGCCGGCGGCTAGCCCTGAGGGCTCAGGTCTTCTTGGGCTCGCGATTGGCGAACTCGGTCACCATCTGCCAGCGGTCTTTGGCGGCAGCCAGGTCGGTCGAGGTGGTGTAGCGCTTGAGGTACACGTCCTCGCGGTAGCTGCGGATCTTGCGCCGGCACAGCTCACGCAGCTTGGCATCCTCTTCGGCGGAGTTCTTCTTCGCCGTGATCATCGCGACGAGTCCGTCGATGCTCGGATGGATCGATGCGGTGGAGCTGGTTTGGTAGAGCACGAGTACCTCGCGGAGGGTGGGCGTGAGGAGGAATGGCTAAATGGGAGTAAGGCGGGGCGTGTCTTGGTGGGGCCCCGCATTATGCCATCCCTGGGAAGGATTTCCCCACAAATTTCCCGCGAGCTCCCCCTGCGAGAATGGCACGCTTCGAGGGACTCATTGGCCATACAGCGCTTATGTCACGCCGACGATGCCCTCCGCGCTCCCTCACGCGCACGGCTCATCCATGATGCACTTGACCTGCCCGAGGAGGCGCTCAACGGACCACAACCCGAGCGCTATCACCGACGTGATCGATCGGCTCGGTGCTCGTCCACCCTCTGGAGGTGTTGGGGAGAGGTCGAGATGGCCGTAGCCGATTCCGCAGGCAGCTTCGACCGCCTCTCAGCGGATCTCCTTGGGCTGGGACAGGAACGAGCGCATGCCGTTCTTGGCGCCCTTCGCCGTGCCGCTGCTCCAGGCCTTCGGAGGAGATGCGAAGCCGCTCTCGGTCCACAGATGCGCTCCACAGTTACGGCAGATCTGCTTCCAGATCTGCGCCAGCGGAGCGGGGTCGCTGGCGGGGCCGGTCGATGCATCCAGCGCGCCGCTTCCCGTGATGCTTCCGGCGATCGCGCCGCGCTCGGGGCCGACGGCACCGACGGCGACGTAGATCGAGCGTCCGTATCCGTAGGCGTTCTGCGCGGATTTCAGCAACAGTTCGCGGCGGTTGTCGCGGTCGTAGTTGCGGTAGAAGCGTTCAGGCTGGAAGACGGCGTAGCCCACGACGAGGGGATTCCCCCACGCGTCGTTCCAGGTGCGCTTGAGCTTGCGATCGGTGCGGTACTGGGATTCGCCGCCGACCGGTAGCACCCCTGCCGCCACCAGCAGATCGATGGTGCGCAACGGCGAGAGGTAGCCGAGATCGAACGGCAGCGGCTGGTTGGCCTGGACGGTCACGTCGGTGCCATCGGAGCGGCGCCCCTCGACCGACGACACCACCGCATCGCTCTGCGCGCTATTCGCGGTGGAGAACTTCAGCACCGGAGTCGGACCAGTCGGCAGCGAGCCGACGCCGCCCATGGTGATCCAGGCATTGGCGACGGGCACGTCGATGCCGCCCTGGTTCTTCCGCCAGTTGTACAAGCTGTCGAACTCCATCGCGTGGCGCACCACTGCGGCCGCCGGCTGGTTCGGATCACAGATCTCGCCGCTGAGCGTCAATCCGGGTTTCCCCCACGGGAAGCGCAGGATCGGCGGGAGAGTGCCTGGTGACGCCTGCAGCCAGTCGGTCGTCGGCCACTGCGTTGGCCACCTGGTGGCGTAATAGGCCGCAGAGGCCGCGGGATTCTGCGCCGAGGGCAGGACGTCGAAGGTGTTCTTCCACTGCGGCTTCTGTTGATCCTTCTGATCGGGCGCGGTGGTAGACCACACCGTGCCGCTGAAGTCTGGCACCACCAGGAGCGGCGGCATCACGGTGCCGGCGTTGAGGCTCGCGTTCGAGTCGATGATGCCAGAGATGGTGTCGAGCGAGGCGAACTTGCCAACCCCGCCCAGCTGAAAATTCATCTGCAGCGATGCCGCGGTCGCGCCTTCGGTCTGGCTGTACGTGGCGAGCCCGTTCAGCACCGCCTGCATGCGCGTGACCGTATCGAGCGTGGACGCGCGGAAGCGGATGGTCGCCATGATGGTGAGCGTCATGCCCGCGAGGATACTGATGATGGCGATGACGATCAGCAGCTCGATGAGCGTGAACCCCGGCCTGGCCCTGCCGGGACAGCTGACGATGGCCGCTCTGCTGGAATGCGAGTGCGTGTTCGGCATGGCGGATCCTAGCGGCACCGGGCGGATCACCAGAGCACCGGATCGCGATCGAGCCGCTGCAGCCACTTGATGTTGCCGCCGAACACCTTTGGGGATTGGGTGCGCACATCGCTCTCGGTTGGCTCGCTGGACATGCGCACCTCGGTGTTGGCGTACTGCGAGGTGTAGTTCGGGTTGTATCCGCCCTTGAACACGTAGCGGTCCCATGATTCGGGTTGCTGCATGTACGGCCGGATGGTCGCGACCTGCGGGCCCGAGAAGCGGTTTCCCCACATCCAATGGTTGTAGATGCCCATGTCGCGAGCGCCCGACTGCATCGCCGACCACTCGCAGCGGAACCAGATGATGCGGCTGCTCGCGAGCAGATCGCGGAACATGCGTTCGTTCGCGAATAGCCCGGATTCCGAGGCGGTCACCGGCTCGATCGCGCGGCCGTAACCGTAGAGGCCGTACTTGGTCTCCCACGCCGAGATGTCCGCGTCGTCCCAGAATCGGAAGCCGTGGGTTCCACCCGCGCCGCAGGCGACGATGAACACGCTCCAATTGCGTATGCGGCGAGGCGGCTTGACGGTGTCCTTCGGCGGCGCGCCATCGTACATGGCGACATGGTCCCACCATTCAGTGCCGGGATTGCCGACATTGGCCGGATTCCCGTCGTGATCCTTCTGGGTCTCGCGGTAGATGCGGAACCACGATTCGTTCTCGGTGCCGGGCTGGACCAGGAGCTGCTGGGTGCCTCCGGTCGGAGCACCGGTGACCGCATCGTATTTCTCGGCGATCCAATCCCCCGCGGTGGCCGTCGAGACGCTGCCGTTCACGAATTCCGCGTAGGTGGATTTGACCGGTTGCGGATCGAGCATGCCTTTGGCGCCGGCGCCATAGATGCGTGGGATCCAGTTCGTACCGGTCGGCGCCCAATCCGCCTTGAACCATGGCCAGCCGCCGGCGGCTGGGCCCCAAGCGGTCGTCCAAGCAGGGTCGCCGTAGGGCACCAGCGTCGGCACGGGATTGTAGGCGAGCGTGAGCTCGGTGGCGTATGGCGTCACCACCGGGACTGCCATCGGGCAGCGCGTCGCGGTGCCAGGCAGCGGCCAGCCGCCGCGCCGCGATGACGGGGCGGGCAGATCGGCATCGTCCATGTCCGCGCGGTACGCGGGCCATCCCGCATGATTGGTGTACCAGCGCGGGGCCCAAGCGGCGGTGAACGGGAACGACACCGCGCCGATCGGTCGCGGACCGCGCGGACCGATGCCGCCATCGCGGATGTCGGTCCAGCCGAAGCACTCCCCAGTGGCGTCTCCCCAGCCGATGCGCGAGCATTCCTGCAAGTACATCAGCGAGGCGTGCAGCATCAGCCGGGCCTGGGCGTCGGCGACGACGCTCCTGACCTCCTGGCTGTCGGAGCGCATGCGCGCCATGAAGGTGACGGCAAGCGCCAGCAGGATCGAGGACAGGCCGGCGACGATGATGAGCACCGTGCCGCGTCGGCTCTGGGGCCGATGTGCGCGCACGGATCGGCGCGGATCCGAGCCGATGGGATGTGCGCTGGATGAGATGTTCATGGATGGCTCATCTGGAGGTTCGGATCGTCGCGAGCGCTAGGGCGCGCACTAGGGATTGTAGAATGGCCCGGCGGCCGTGTCCGTGCCATAGAAGTCGCCGATGGCCGTGGTCGAGGTGTAGGCGGGACTGTAGAGCCGCCAGTGCTGGCGCGCGCCGCGGAACGACGTCCCGAGGGGTGTCATACTCAGTTCGACGCGCCGGCCGGTGGTCGGGTCCTCGACCGAGGTGGTCGCGAGCGTGACCAGGGCCAGGCCGCCCAGGCGGTGGTAGCGCAGGATGGTGGTGCTGAGGATCGGGTACTTCGACGGCTTGGTGTCGAAGTCGAGCGGCGTGGGCGTGTAGATAGGCACGTTGCGGTTGGCCCGCATCGACCACGAGCCCGCATTGAACGAGGAGCGTTCGCCATCAGAGCGGTTGTACGGCAGGCGGACGGTGCGCGAGGTGTGCAGCAGATCGTTGCGCCCCACGTCGCCAGTGGTCAAGTGGTAGGTGTCGGCGGTCAGCTGGTTGGGATTGTGGAAGTAGCCCGACTCCTCTCCCTGGTTGATCATCCCGCAGATGAAGGCCGTGCCATCGTATCCGCCGGCGAGGCCCCAGCCGCTGGACGTGGTATCCGCCGCGCCGGCGGCGATCACCGGCAGGGTGGCGAGCGCATAGCAGCGCGCCTCACGGTACTCGAGGCCGAGGAAGTTGGCGATGTCGCGGCTGCCGCTGAAGTAGCTATTGTACCACCACACGGTGTCCTGGCCGCCGGGGCCGCTGGTCTCCGGGAAACCCTTCGGGCTCGAGTTGTTCATGTTCGGCCAGTCGCCGTGCTGATCCATGATCTCGAGCGAGACGCAGGGCGGGAGGTATTCCATCCACCCGACTTCGCGCATGCGCGTGTACATCTGCCAGCCGAGCAGCGGCACAGCCTGGTTGTACGAGGTCTTGACCGGGTTGGTGACGGCCACATCGACCAGTCCGCCGGTCGGCTCGCCGTAGGCGATGGGCGCGGTGTAGGGCCACGCGGGAGAGGTGGTGACGTCGAGCGCGAGCTTGTACGGCATCGGCGAATTCGGCGACGCCGGATCGTACGGGAAGCGCGGGCTGTTCGAGGCAGAGCCCTTGTAGCGCATGTCCGTGCAGACGACGTTCAGGTAGTTGCCGTGCATCAAGGTGGAGGTGACGTAGCGGTAGTATTCCGGCGGATTCTGGTTGCCGTAGATGCCAAAGCGGTCGATCGAGCGCGGATCGCTCGCCTGGAACACGTTGGGATTGATCACGTGGTTGTAGGCGTTCGACCAGGTCGCCGACGCGGGGTTGGTCTCGTCCGAGGCCACATCGTACGGCCACACGTCCGGATCGGTGCTTGCCAGGAAGTCGATCGGCTGGAAGTGGCGCCTGATGTATTGATCCGTATCTAGGGTGGTGGGGTCGTCCGCCACCTGTGTGCGCACGCGGGTGAATCCCTTGTCGTAGGGCGCCTTGTCGTTGGCTTCCGAATGATAGAAGTCGACATCGTCGAGCGACGCCTGGAAGCCGATCCTCAGCAGCGAGTTCTCGACGCTCATGCTGTCGGCGGCGTTGATGGCGCGGCTGACGACGCGGAAGGCCGCCACCGCGGTCATGATGATCACCGTGGACAGGGCGACGGCGATCATCATCTCGATGAGGGTGAAGGCGCTCCGGGGTTCGGCCAGGCGCGCGAGCATCGCCAGGCGCGGGACGAGCGGAATGCGGTGGTGGTTTCTGCGCACGCTGCCTCGCCTGCTCAGTTGTTCACGTTCAGGCGCATGACGGGGTCATAGACGTTGAAGCGTGCGATGGTGAGCGCGCGCATGCGCGTGGTCTTTGGGATGGGGCCGATGTCGAGGATGCGGTTGTTGTTGCGGTCGGCGCCGAAGTGGCCGAGCAGGGCGTCGGGCCCCTCGCGCGTGTAGGCCTGGTGGTGCTTGTCCCACATGGTCGTCGCATCGTCCATGTAGCGGGTCTTGCGCGCGGCGTCGATCCACACGTACGGGGTCTCGGGATTGCCGCACTGCAGGCTGTCAGCGCGGTCCGACTGGTAGCTGTAGATCTCCGAGGTCCAGTTGTCGAAATCGAAGGTGGGCAGGAAGCCGGTGACCTGCGAGCCGTTGTCGTAGTTGGCGGTGATGGCGCGGCCGATCTTCGCCGCGTCCATGGGTGCGGTCGGCGCGGTCTCGGCATCCTCGTATGATTTCCAGTCGATCCCCCAGAACACCAGCTGGCGGCCGCGGTGGAATGGCTGGAAGGGACGATCGAGCCAGTATCGCTGCTGATCGCTGCTCCAATCCCACGCCACCGTGGTGCCCGAACCCGGCTTGCCCGGCGGCGCGAGCTCGGGATTGAACACCATGCTGGTCCAGGCTTTCTCAGGATGGCGGCCAGGGCCCTGGTGGCTGATGGCGTCGACAGGGCCGGCCGCCGGCGCATAGCCCGAGGCGCGGAACCACGACCGGGGCGCTGGATTCGGCGGGACCATCCAGCGATAGAACGACTCCGTCGACGACAAGGTGGTCGCCGTCGGCAGCCCGGTCGGGGTGCGCACCGCGGCGGTCGGCACCGGGCTGACCGAGCCGTTCTTGGCGTCGTGGAACAGATCGAGGAGCACGAGCGGCTTGTCGCTCATGACCTGGTGGTTCATCGGGCGCGGAGCTCCCCAGTCGTAGGCGTTCTCGGACCCGTAGGCAGCGGCCCACAGCATGCACATCTCGTGCACCTTGCGCGCGAAGGCGCGATCGTACTCGCTGCACACACGGATGATCTGCTGCGGATGGCCTGGATCCGCGACCCGCGGCGGTGCCATGTACGGCATGGCGGCGGCGATGCCCACCATGGTGTCGTAATCGTGCAGGAGCGGCGGCTCGATGGTGATGAACTGCGAGGACGGCGGATGGTACGCCGGCGTATCGGCTCCGATCGGCAGCGGAACATCGGCATAGGGCGCGCCGTGGCTCGCCGGGATGGTGAGGACATCCGCGGCGATCTTGATGCGGTACTTGATGCAGCCCCGGGCGGGTTGGTCGCAGCGCGTCGTCGTGTACCATTCGCGGTAGTCCTGCTCGAAGCAGATCTCGTCGCCATCGTAAAAGGTCATCGGACGGTCGGTGTCGTTGGTGATGCACAGCTGCGTGGCGCCGGTGTGGTAATAGAGCGTGCCGTTCCTCAGTCCGCCAACGTACACATCGGTGTTGGGCACCACTCCGGCGGATGGAGCGCCGCCGCCTGGATTCGGATCCAGCAGCTTCACATCCTTCGCACGCGAGCACTTCAGTCCCGCGGTCGGGGCCGGCGGCACCTGGTAGTTGCCCGGCCCGTACTGGGTGGCGTTCGCGGCCGGCGGAATCCACGCGTAGCGCCAAGTCAGCAGATCCCAGTCGGCGCGGAAGCGCGTGTACGGATCCTGGACGGGCACGTCCCAACCGGTCATCAGCATCGCGGCGTGGGCGAGATAGCTCAGCGCGAGCACCTGCGCCGGATGCGGCGGAGCGGAGAGGGTCTGCGGATCGACCAGCGGGAATGTATCGAGCGACTTCGCCGAGAACTCGTACTGGTCGCAATCCACCTGGGTGTTGTAGACGTTGACGCCGACGGTGGGCGCCGCGGACGCCGACGACGGGCTCACCGCGTTCCACAGGGCGATCGCCTTGTCGCGGTAGCTGGCGCGCATCTCGTAGGTGGGCGGCAGCGCCTGGCTGCAGGGAGCGCCGATCACCGTGATCTTGTTGTCCCACTGGCCGGGTACGCCGTTGGACCACGGCGACGAATCCCAGTCTCCACCGGTGTAGTTCACCGGGCGCGGCGGCCACACGCCGGTGCCCACCTGGTTCTCGCTGCCGATCGAATCGCCGCCGACATCCGTGCCGTGATAGCGATTGGGATTGCCGACATCCCACCAGTAATGGTCGTACTTCGGCTCGTCGTCCATGGTCAACATGGCGAACACCGGCAGCCAGCCGGCCTTGTCGTAGCGCTTGTCCTCGGTCACCGCCATGGTGGCGTACTGGTTCCAGGTCTTGTCTCGCCCATCATCGTCGTTGAAGCCGGCGAGCCGCTGGAACGCCAGCCAGCCATCGGCCCACGGCGTACCGGCGCCGAAGTTCTCCTTGAAGTAACGCCAGTTGCGGCCCTGGTACCAGCCGGTGTCGCCTCCCAATCCGGACTCGCCGGAGGCCTCGCGAATCGCCCCCGGACCCTTGCCTACCTTGTCCGGAGGATCGATGAGGTTGTCGCGTTGCAGATCGCCGGTGTAGTTGTTGCCGCGAGCGTAGGGCGGCGGCTCGCCGTCGGTCCCCTGCGGACCCTTGTACGGGCGGTATTGGCGCCGGTTCATCGGCGCGTCGGCGAAGACCACGCCGCGTCGGTCCTTGTAGCCGAAGAACGCCTGATGGGTGTTCGGGTCGCGCTGGCAGATGTAGCCGGTGTCCGGATCCTGCGAGAGGGCTGAATGGCCGCCGTCGCCCCACAGGATGTCCCCCGCCTGGCCTCGCAGCTGATGCCCGGGCAGGAACGGGCTCGGGTTGAAGACCCAGCTGCTGGTCGCGTTATTGTACCATTTGCCGACGGTGACCGGGCCGCGCCTGAGCTCGTAGCCGTACGCCTTCAGGGCCACCCATGCCGGCGGGAACGGGTAGAGCTCGTACCACGGCCAGCTCTCGACCGGGTGCTGGGTCAGGGCGTTCTGCTGCGCGTAACCGGTGACCGCGAACACCAGCTTCTGGACCTCGGGGGCCGGGGTCAGGGTCGACGACTTGTCGCGCGACGAGCCGATGGTGAGGCCGCGGATGTAGGCGCTGTCCAAATAGAACAGTTCGCCGCCCTGATCGAGGATCTTCTGGATCTCGTCGTTGCTGCTCTCGAAGCGGCGCGAGATCTCGAGGGGCACGGGCAGCACGCCCGTGGTCGTGCCGCAGAGGTACCGTTCGATGTCGGCCTGAAAGGGCGACGCGGTCATGTTCGCGGTACGCAGCCGGTTGGCCCAGCCCGGCGAGGGCGGCAGGTCGTTGTTGAGCTCGAGATTGGCGTCGAGATTTGGCGCGAGCGAGCCGTGCCCACGGAACAGCGGCAGCGGGTTGTGGAAGTTCTCCATCAGCGACAGCGACATTGAGCTGGCGTAGATCTGGTAGCGCGACAGCTGCTGCGCCTTGAGTCCGATGGGCAGCAGCGCCAGGGTGGTGAGCACCGCGATGCTCAGCACCAGCATGCTGATCACCACCTCGAAGAGCGTGAATCCCGTCCGCATAGCCGCCCGCGCCATCTGGATCACAGTTCCTGGGTGGCGAGGACACCGACAGGAAACAGCGTGAGGCGGAGCGCATATCCCCGCTTCACCGCGACCGTGGAGAAGTCCAGGGTCTGCAGCTGCAGGACCGGCGTAATGGGGCTTCCGGCGAGACCATAGGTGGTGTTGGAGCCGAGTCCGACGCTGATCGGCGATGCGGTCGGAGCGGACCCTCCCACGACCTCGACTGGAGCGATGGGCACTCCGGTGCGGTACTGCGCGTACACCGCGAGCGTGCGTTCAGCAGCATCGACCGCCGTATCGCCGAGGGCCGCGCTGCGAACCTGCACATTGGCGTTGAACTTGTACTTCGCGACCGGCGGATTGGCGATGTCGTCGGCGGGGCCGGTGGGGTCCACGCGCAGGATCGCGCCAGCCGCGTCGGCAGGGGTGTTGATCGCGGTGTTGCCGTAGATCATCGCCGCGTAGCTGCCGTTGGCCGCATCGGCGACGATGACGACTCCGTAATGCTTCGGCTGGAAGCCGTTCGGAGCATCCGGCACCACGCAGGTCATGGCCAAGCTGCGCGCCTGCCGCCAGCATTGCATGACATTGTTCGCGGCATTGTTGACGGTGCCCCGCCTCAATGCGGTGACCACCGAGGGCGTCGCGATCGACATCAGGATCATCATGATGCCGATCACCATGAGCAATTCGATCGCGGTGAAGCCCGAGCGCAACGAACGGCGGCGCGGGTGTGGCTGGATCAGCGGAGCTGGCGCCGACTGCACGGACAAGGTGATGGATGGCTGCATGGTTACCATGGTGATGTGGGATCGAGGCGGGACCCGGACGGCTTCACGAGGCGCCGACGATGGACTTGTGCAGATTTCGCCAACGGCCTTCGCACGCGGTGACGACGGCTCAGGACCGCAAGGAACCCCCGGGGGCGGGGGATCGCGCCGTCATCACCATCGTCATCCGCATGAACGTGGTCATCCGCATCGTAGGCCTCCTCCGGGGCTGGACTGTGTGACCGTACCCACCCCGACCCTGCGATTGAACAACTACTGGCAATTGTGGACAAGAATGTCTGGCCGTGTGTTCGTAAGCCAATGCTATTCATATAGATACGGCCTTCCTGCGCCCTTCTCGCGGATCCGACCACGGCCAGGGGAAGCATACCCGAGGCCCCGCCGCTCCGCCAGCGAGCCTGGCCTCAGAAACGCACGCTCGCAGAAGCTCCGAACACCGGTCCGCCGGCGATGTCGATGCGGTTGTCGTGGTCGAAGAGCGAGTGGGCTTCGATGATCTGGCGGTGCGTTGCGTAACCGCCGTAGACGTAGGCGGACGCGCTCCTGCCCTTCTCAAGGGCCACTCCCGCGGTCAAGCGCACCTCGCGGAAGATGATGCGGTCGGCCTGGTCCGGCGCATCGGTGCGGCGATAGACCTCGCCGCCATAGTCGAAAGCGGCCCGGAACCGCAGCCAGGAGGCGGACTCGAACGGCGACGCCGAGCCGCCCAGGTGCGCGGACCCGAAACCGGTGGCGAACAGTTCCCCGCCGTAGCGGGGCGAGGGCTTCCAGATCACGGCGAGCAAGGGCAGCCCGAGGATCACGGTCGTCGACGGCGAGGCCGTCCATTGGTACATCAGGACCGGGAAGGGCACGTTGTTGAAGACGGCGCGGTCGTTGCTGTAGACCAGGCTCAGGATCCAGGCGTCGCTCTCGCGCACCGGCACGCGGTAGAAGACGCTGGCGCTGACCGCCAGCGATCCGCTCGAGAACGGATGGTCGCTCGAGGAGCCGATGCCCGCGGACGCGCCCCACAGCGAACGGTCATCTGCCACGTGGCGGTAGGTGGCGCCCACGCGTCCGTCGAAGAGCAGATCGGGAAGCGGCCCGGTCTTCGGGAATCGCGCATCGCTATCGATGTCGGCGCGCGTCGCCGAAGCGGTGAGCTGGACCTCGTCGTGATCCGTCGACCACGGCTGGCCCTTCAGCGACACGCGCGTGGTGGTGCGGGCGAACGTTCCTGCTTGCCCCTTGAGCGGCTCAGGGAATTGGCGATCCGCGCTGGCGGACGCGCCGACCGTGTATGGAACGATCACCGGCATCAGCCAGCCGAAGGACTCCGCAGCGTCCTCGGCCCGGGCGCTCGCCCCCGCAAGCAGCGTGAGCACGAGCACCGTCCACGATGCGTCCCCGCGCCACCTGCTCGAACAGACCATGACTAATGTGGCAAGGCGCTTCGCTGCGGGCATGGGACTTTCGCTGCGCGATGCAGGACGTCGTCTGGGAGCGGCGGCAAGGGCCATGGTGTAACCATCGATGGTACATTCCGATCGCGCGAATCCATCGCGCAGATCCACGGCGATCAGTCGCCTGGATCCCTGCGTGGTCTTATCGGCACGGCGCGGACATGGCGCCGCCCCGCCTGGGCGCGCGAGCGAAGATACGGACCTATGTCGCGGCGCCGGGCAGGCGGCGTGGGATCGACACTTCGAACACGGTTCCGCGATCGTCACTCAGCAGGCGGATCGAACCCGCGAGGATGTCGACGAGCTGCTTGACGATCGCCAGCCCAAGACCGGTGCCGCCGGTCTGGCGGCTGCGATGGGCATCGACGCGGTAGAAGCGTTCGAACACGCGCTCGCGATGCTCGGCCGAAATGCCGATGCCGGTATCCGAGACGGTGATGCGCACCTGGCCATCGGCATCGGCGATGGCCAGGATTGCCGAACCGCCTTCGCGGTTGTAGCGAATGGCATTGGACACCAGATTTCCGATCAGCTGGCGCAGGAGCTCGGGATCGCTGACTACCGGCATCGCCGCCGGAGCATCGAGCGCCAGCCGCACGCGCTTGGCGTCGGCCATGGCGTGGAACTCGTCGAGGATCGCCCGTCCGAGGGCGGCCAGGTCGAGTGTTTCCGGACGGACCTCCCAGGATCCCTGCTCGAGCCGCGCCAGCGTCAGCACATCGTTGACCAGGACCGACAGCCGCTCGGCATGTTTCGATATCTTGGCGACGAAATCCCTGGCCACCGCGCGATCGTCGAGGGCGCCGTCCAGTAGGGTGTCGGTGAAGCCCTGGATCGAGGTGAGCGGGGTCTTGAATTCGTGGCTGACCCCGGACATGAAGTCGCGCCGCGCCTGCTCGGCGCGCCGGACCTCGGTGACGTCGTGCAGGATGATGACCGTGACCTCGCCAGCCGGGGCCACCACCGCCTGCAGGTGGCGGCGACGATGCTCGAAGGCCGATGTCTGCGAGCCACCGTCGGTGGCCGCGGCGCGCGCCAGACTCAAAGGAGCAGCGAGTGGAGCCGCGGGCAGGTGCTCATAGAAGAGCTGCCCGGCGACATCCCCCCCTCCCGCGGCGAGCTGACGCCACGCCGGATTGGCGTAGAGGACACGATCGAGCCGGTCCACGCACGCCACCCCCTCGGCGAGCGCGCCGAGCGCGCCGTCGAGCAGTTCGCGGCTCGCCGCGAGATCGTGGAGGGTCTCCTGCAGGCGCTCGCCGAGCTGGTTGAGCTCCAAGCCGAGCGAGGCGTAGGTCCCGCGTCCTCCCGCGATCGCGCGCCGGCTGAATTCGCCGCGCGAGAAGGCGCGCGACACTTCGCGCAGCTCGCGGAAACGGTAGCGGTTGCGCCAGAGGTTCAGCGCCACCAGCGCCGCCGCCGACGCCGCCACCAGCAGCGTCGCCGCGGCCATCGACGAGAAGATGCCCCGCACCAGTGCGGTCTCGATGGTGAACGGCGCGGCGACGCGCACCACCCGTCCGTCGGGCAGCGCCCGCGCCGCGTAGATGAAGGCGATGCCGACGGTATCGCTGATGCGCCTGCTGACACCGGATCCGGTCGCGCGCGCCTGCACCACCTCAGGCCGACTGTTGTGGTTCTCCATGTGCCCGGGATCGGCGGCCGAGTCGTAGAGCACGCCTCCGTCCGGTGCGATCACCGTCAAGCGGCGCCGATCCGGCAGCTTCAGCGCGTTCCAGGCCGCCAAGTCGCGCTGCGGATCCGGTCCGGCCAAGGCTGCGATGATGGCGGCCTCGTCGAGCTCCTGGGCTTCGAGTGCGGCCTGGACGGTATTCTCGAGCTCGCGGTACTGGTACGACAGCGACAGCCACACCACCACGGCGAGCAGGGTGAGCCCGGCAGCGAGCGTGAACCCGGCAGCGGCGATGCGCCACCAGCGGTTCATGGCGAGATCACCCCGGACTCGGGCACGAGCGTGGAGATAGGCGGCAACGGCATCACGGACGTTGTCTACAACGGCGCATCGCTGAAGCGATAGCCGACGCCGCGCACGGTCTCGATGAGACCGCCATAGGGCGTGATCTTGGCACGCAGGTTGCGCACGTGGACGTCGATGGTGCGATCGGTGACCACCGAATCGCCGCCGACGATGCGCTCGAGGATGTCGTAGCGGCTGTAGGCGATCCCGGGATGCAGGGCCAGGAAGTGCAACAGCTTGAACTCGGTAAGCGTCAGCGCGGCAGCCTCGTCGGCAATGGTGACCTTGTGGCGCACCGGGTCGATGACCATGGTTCCGAGCTGGATGCGGCGCTTCTCGGCGTCGATCGCCTCCTCGCGGTTGCGCACCAGGCGCACCTTGATGCGCGCCATGAGCTCCTTCACCCGGAAGGGCTTGGTGACGTAGTCGTCTGCGCCCATGCCCAGACCCAGGACCACCTCGCTCTCGTCCCCTTTCGCGGTGACCATGATGATCGGCACCGCGGCCATGTCCTTCCCCGAACGCATCACGCGGCAGACCTCGAGGCCGTCGCGATCCGGGAGCATGAGGTCGAGCAGCACCAGATCGAAGGGCTGGCGCCGCGCCTCATGGAGCCCGTCCGCGCCGGTTGAGGCCACGGTCACGTCGTGGCCTTCGCGCTGGAGGTTGTAGCGCAGCAGGGCCTGGATGTCAGGTTCGTCCTCGATGACCAGGATGCGCGACATCGGTTCCTCAGCTGTCCAGGTGGTGCTGGTGGCGGATGAGCTGGCCACGGTGGATGTAGACGGCCTCCTCGGCGATCGACACCGCGATGTCCGCCGCGTGCTCGAGATGGCCGACCGCGCGCAGCAGGTGGGTGTATTCCTTGATCAGCTCGGGCTGGGCCTGCATGGCCTGCTGGATGCCCTTGTAGCACTCCTTGGTCAAGCGATCCGCGTCGTCTTCCTCGAGCAGGATGCGCTTCGCGGTCTCGGCCTCTCCGGAGACGAACGCCTCGAGCGCCTGGTGGACCATCTCGCGGGCGAGCGCGCCGAGCGTGCCGAGTTCCTCGGGATTGCGCACCAGCTGGTGGCGAGCGATGTAATGCGCGCGCTTGGCCACCGATTCGGCGAGATCCCCGACCTGCTCGAGATCAGAGGTGATGCGCGTGGCCGAGATCAGGAAGCGCAGGTCCTTGGCCATGGGCGACTGCAGGGCGATGATCTGGTGGCAACGCTCCTCGATAGTGGTCTCGAGCGCATCGATCTGCTCCTCGATGCTGCCCACCTCATCGCGCACCTCCATGGTGGGCTGAAGGATGGTCTTGACCGCCATCTCGAGCGAGCGCTCGACGAGGTTGCCCATGCTCACCAACGTGCGCTTGAGCTCCGCGAGATCGATGTCGAAATGCCTGATCTGGTTCATGGTAGTGCGCTCTCTTCCTTCGGATGATTCAACCGAAACGTCCGGTGATGTAGTCCTCGGTCTGCTTCTGCGCCGGGGTGGTGAAGATCTTCAAGGTGGTGTCGTACTCGATGAGCTTGCCGAGGTAGAAGAACGCGGTGCGGTCCGAGCAGCGAGCGGCCTGCTGCATATTGTGCGTGACGATCACCAGCGTGAAATCCTTCTTCAGCTCGGTGATGAGCTCCTCGATCTTGCCGGTGGCGATCGGGTCGAGTGCCGAGCACGGCTCGTCCATCAGCAGGACTTCTGGACGGATGGCGATCGCGCGCGCGATGCACAGGCGCTGCTGCTGACCACCCGACAGCCCGAGGGCGCTCGCTCCGAGGCGATCCTTGACCTCGTCCCACAGGGCCGATGAGCGCAAGGCCTCTTCGCAGGCGCGATCGAGCTGCTGCTTGGTGTATCCGCCCGCCACGCGCAGGCCGTAGACGACGTTCTCGTAGATCGACTTGGGGAACGGATTCGATTTCTGGAACACCATGCCGACGCGCTTGCGCAGCGTGGTGACCTCGATGTGGGGATCGTAGATGGTGTGGCCATCGATCAGGATGTCGCCGCGATGCGAAACCCCATCGATCAGATCGTTCATGCGGTTGAGATTGCGCAGCAGGGTCGACTTGCCGCAGCCTGACGGCCCGATCAGGGCGGTCACCTTGCGCGCGGGAATCTCCATGCTGATCTTGAACAGCACCTGGTTGGCGCCGTACATGAAGTCGTAGTCGCGGATGCTGATGTATCCGGCGCGGGGTTCGCCCTGGAGCTCGCCCGCGGCCTGAGCGGATGCGGCGGACGCAGCGGCCGGGGCGGTCATGTTCGGCGGCGGTGACGCGATCTTCTGGTCCATGAGGTGCAGGTCTTTCGCTTGGTCATTCACTGGATCGTTCACTGGGTTGCTGGATCCGGTCAGAAGGTGGAGGTCGCGAATCTGCGGCGCAAACGTTCACGCAGCATGATGGCGCCGAGGTTCAGCACCACCACCAGCAGGATGAGGAACAGCGTGGTCGCGAACACCATCGGCTTGGCGGCCTCCGAATCGGGCGACTGGAAGCCGAGGTCGTAGATGTGGAAGCCCAGGTGCATGAACTTCTGGTCGAGATGCACGAACGGATACTCGAGATCGACAGGCAGGCTGGGCGCCAGCTTCACCACTCCGACGAGCATCAACGGCGCGACCTCACCGGCGCCGCGCGCCATCGCCAGGATCAGCCCGGTGAGGATGCCGGGCACCGCCGCAGGCAGCACGATGCTACGGATGGTCTGCCACTTCGACGCTCCGCAGGCGAGGCTGCCTTCGCGCGCTCCGCGCGGTACCGCTGCTATGGATTCCTCGGTGGCGACGATCACCACCGGCACCGTCATCAACGCCAGGGTCAGCGCCGCCCAGCCGATGCCGCCGGTGCCGAAGGTGGGGTTGGGCAGGTTCTGGCTGAAGAAGGCCCGATCGATGCTGCCACCCACGACATAGACGAAGAACCCCAGGCCGAACACGCCGAAGACGATCGACGGCACACCCGCAAGATTGTTCACCGCGATGCGCACCGCGCGCACCACCGGGCCCTGCTTGGCGTATTCGCGCAGGTAGATGGCGGCGACCACGCCGAACGGCACCACCACCACGCTCATCAACAGAGTCATGACGAACGTGCCGAAGATGGCGGGAAAGATGCCGCCCTCGGTGTTGGATTCGCGCGGACTCCCGCTCACGAATCCCCAGGCGTTGGCGAAGAACGCCACCGCCCGGGCCGTGAAGCCCATGCGGTTCGGGAAATGGAACGAGACCACTTCGCCCAGTGGAACGCTCTTCTGCTCGCCGGTGAAGAGCCGCACCACCAGATGGTGGTCGTTCTGGTGCCCGCGCAGCTCCTTGGCGCTCGCCGAGAGCTCCGCATACGTGGCCTTGAGGCTGGCGAGCCGGGCCTGGTCTTGTTGCACCTCGTTCGAGCCCGGAGCGGCCGCGCGCAGGCGGGTCTCGAGCTGGCGGATCTGCGATGCATTGGCGCCGATGACCTGCTTCTCGAGATGGTGGATCTCTGCACGGCGGCGGGTCGCCTCGGCGAGCAGCGTGTCCAGGCGAGAGGTGAACTCCGGATCAGCCGCATCCACCGACTGCCCGCCCTTGAGCTCGATCCGCGCGGGCTGTCCGAGCAGGTTCCCGTTCTGCATGCGTTCGACCACCAGCGCATCGTCGGGTCGCGACGAACCGGCGATGTTCGCGACATCGAGGTAGCGGAAGGCGAGCCCGTACACGTCGCGATTGCCGGTGTAGATCTGGATCTCGGGCACCGGCGGCTTGCCGATCTCTGGCGATTTGTCCTGGCGCTTGACCACCACTCCGCCGACCGTCGTCGTGCCGGCATCGGCGGCCACGAGCCGGAAGAGCTCGATGCGTTTCGGCCAGAACACGCCGATCCCATGCCAGACGATGACGCCGAGCAGGCCGGCGACCATGGCCAGGCCGATGGCGAGCCCCATGGCCGTCACCCAGACCATGGGTTCGCCAGGCGTGCGGCGCACGGGCTTCACGGCGGTGGTCACGGGGAGATCCATCACGAAGTCTTGTATTTCTCGCGCAGGTGCTGGCGCAGCACCTCTGCGACGGTGTTGATGACGAAGGTCATCAGGAACAGCAACAGCGCACCCAGGAATAGGGTGCGGTATAGCGTCCCCCCCTCCGAAGCCTCGGGTAGCTCGACCGCGATGTTCGCCGACAAGGTGCGCAGGCCGTTGAAGATGTCGAAATCCATGATCGGCGTGTTGCCAGTCGCCATGACCACGATCATGGTCTCGCCGATCGCGCGCCCGAGGCCGATCATGAGCGCCGAGAAGACGCCGGCGGACGCGGTCGGCACCACCACGCTCATCGCGGTCTGCCAGCGGCTGGCGCCCAGCGCGAGCGAACCGGAGCGCAAGGCCCGCGGCACGTTCGAGAGCGCGTCCTCGGCGATGGTGAAGATGATGGGGATGACGGCGAAGCCCATCATGAAGCCCACCACCAAAGAATTGCGCTGCTCGAACTTAGCGCCAGAGAAGGACTCCCACCACATGCGGAAGTCTGCTATCCGTCCGCCGCCGTGGGGATCCGGAACCGTGAACACGGCGCGCTCGACCAGCGGCCCGAGCAGCCATGCGCCCCACGCCACCAGGGCCAGGATCGGCAGGAAGGCGATGAACTCCTGGCCGGGCTTGAGCCTGCTGCGCCAGCGCATCGGCATCCTGGACCACCCCCAGCCGACGGTGAAGGCGGAAGCCGGCAGCAGGATGATGAGCAGCAGCACCGACGGCACGCGGTTCTCGATCAGCGGCGCCAGCCATTGCGCAGCGAGGAAGCCCAGCACCACCGACGGCAGCGAGGCCATGATCTCGACCGTGGGCTTGATCACGCTGCGGTACGAGGGCCGCATGAACTCGGCGGTATAGACCGCGCCGAGGATGGCGATGGGCACCGCGAACAGCATCGCGTAGAACGTGCCTTTGATGGTGCCGAACAGCAGGTTCACCATCGACAGCTTCGGCTCGAAGTCGTCTGAGCCACCGGTCGACTGCCATTCGAACTTGGCTTCCGGCGCGCCCTCGTACCAGACCTTGCCGAACAACGCGCGGATGCCGGCCTCGGGATGCGGATCATGGACGGTCATCAGGTGCAGGCGGTTCTCGCCGTCGAGCAGCGCCATGCGATCGTACTTGCCGTTGATGGTGACTGCCGATGGCTCGAACGGCAACGCTTTCTGCCAACGGACCTGCGCGGTGGTGCCGTAGCGCAGGGATGCGATCGAGCCAGAGATCACGGCGAACGCCTTGTTGCGCGTGCTCGCGGCGTATCCGAGGGCCGGGCCGGGAAGGGCGGCGAGTTCCTTGGTCTGGCCGAAGGTGCGTTTATCGGCGCCCGGATGGTAATAGAGGCTGAAGATGCGGTTCTCGCCGGTGGGCGAGGTCAGCACCGCCGACACGTCGCCGAGCAAATAGTCCATCGAGGCGATGGCGCGTACCGGCAGGTCGCCGAATGGAGCGAATATTTGTCGGCGTTCGAAGGCGTGACCCTGGCGGAAGAGATAGCAGACATCACCTTCGCGCGTCATCACCAGGATGCTCTCGGCGCGATCATCGACCAGGAGCCGCTCCGGCGTTCCAGGCACCAGGCTGGTGAGGTCGATCGGCTCGGTGGAACCCGACGCAGCGCCGGCTGATCCCAGCAGACCTTCCTCATGCTCGAGCACGAGTGCCATCACCGATCGCTTGCCCGTGGTCCCGAGGATGGCCGCGGCCAGTTTGTCTCCGCCTGAATCGCCGATCGCAACCGCAACCAGCGGAACGCCCTTCGGACCGATCCGCAGCGCCTCGTCGCCGCTCGCCGATGCCGTGATGACGCGCTTGCCGTCGGCGAATTCGGCGGAGTACGAGATCCCGACGCGCACGATGGTGCCGTCGTCGGTGCCCATGGCCAGGCTCTGCGTGCGGAGATCGTAGTGCACGCAGGTCGGTCGCACCCCTTCGGGGAGGACCGTGGTGCGGCCGTCGCTGCCCGCACCGAGGAACGCCACGGTGCCATCCGCATAGGCCACGAAAGGCCGTTCGCCCCATTCGTCGATGCCGATCGCCATGGCCTTACCCGGCGGCGCCTGCATGGTCCCGGCCTCGGCCACGCTGGCGCCACGGAACAGCGGCACGATCTGCCAGACGATGAAGCCGAAGATCGCGAAGACGGTCACGATGATGCCGAGCCCGCCGATCTTGATGATCCCGGTCATGACCCGGTCCACGATCAGGGTGGATCGCACGGTCCTGAAACGCTCGGCTGGCGGCGCCATACCCGCCCGATCCTCATTCGTCACGTCACGCTCCATGCGATCTCCGGAGCACGAAGATCCGGCCATCCGGGAAATCCGGAGATCGATACCGTCACTTGGCCAGCTTGGCCAATTCCTCGTCGACAAACTTCGCGGTCAGCGGGAAGTAGCCGTCCTTGATCACGATCTCCTGGCCTTCCTTCGACTGGATGTACGTGATGAACGCGCCGGTGAGCGCATCGAGCGGCTGGCCCGGCTTCTTGTTCACGTACACATAGAGGAAGCGCGCGAGCGGATACTTGCCGCTCAGGCAGTTCTCATACGTCGGCTCGACCAGCGCGTCGGCCTTCTCGCCCAGCGGCAGGGCCTTCACGCTCGAGGTCACGTAGCCGATGCCCGAGTAGCCGATGCCGGTCACGTCGGAGGCGACGCCCTGCACCACCGCCGAGGAACCCGGCTGCTCCTTCACCGAGCTCTTGTAGTCGCCCTTCTTGAGCGCGTGCTCCTTGAAGTAGCCGTAGGTGCCAGAGGCGCTGTTGCGGCCGTAGAGCGAAACCGACTTGCCCTTCCACGCCGGAATGATGTCGCCCCAATCGCCGATATCCTTGCCTTCGCGCTTGAGCGTGGATGAGAACATGCCGTCGATTTGCTGGAGGGTCAGCCCGGTGATGGGATTGTCCTTGTGCACGAACACGGCGAGGCCGTCGATGGCGACGCGGAATTCGGTGGGCTTGTAGCCGTACTTCTTCTCGAAGGCGTCGATCTCCTCCTTCTTCATCTGCCGGCTCATGGGACCCAGCTGCGCGGTACCGGCAGTGAGCGCCGGGGGCGCGGTGGTCGAGCCCTTGCCCTCGATCTGGATCTTCACGTTGGGATAGACCGACTGGAACCCTTCCGCCCAGAAGGTCATGACGTTGTTGAGTGTGTCCGAGCCGATGCTGTTGAGATTGCCCGATACGCCGCTGGCCTGCTCGTAGGGCTTGATGCCAGCATCCACCTCAAGCGCGAAGACCGACGGCGCGGCGATCGCGGCAGCGATCACCAGGGCGCACGATTGGGACAAGGCGTTCATGAAGGACATGGGATCTCCTGGTGGGTTGGAAGGGATGCTATCGACGGACGGTTAAGGAATGATGAAGGCGGGCGGAAGGCGCCGTGAACGTCCGGCCTCGAATGCCACGGCCTCTGCCGCCAGGAGGAATCCATGTCATCGGCGAGCCGGAAGCGTTGGGATGACCTCGCCCCGGGCACAGTGGCGCAATGCCATGAGCGCGGCGCTCGCCAGCGCCACTCCGGCATCGCCATGATACGTCTGGATGTAGCGGCCTGACACGAGGTGGGTGAACCTGCTGCCGTGGCAGCATTCGCTTTCGCCTCCGGCCAACCAGATCTCGAGGGTCGGCAGATGCTCGTGGATGAAGCCAGACGCCTCCAGTCGGTCGAGCAATACGCCTTGGGCGAATCCATCGCTCGCATAACGGCGCGGCCTTGAGGGCGCCGCGCGGGTCCACGATCCGATTGCCGGGATGCCTCCGGAAATGAAGGATTCGATCTCGGCTTCGATATCCACAACGATGTCGATGGTCATATCCTGCTCCTTGCCTCCCATCATCCCAGGAAGGATGAAGCCGTGATGAGCGACGGATGACGAATGCGGTGGATCCAGGAACGGCCATCCACCTGAAATCTACCCCATGACTTCATCGGATCTTGTTCAGCGAGGATACGGTTCGGCATCCAAGGAGATCGCATGCCTCGTCTCGCCCTCGCTCTCGCCATCCTCACCCTGTGCGCCTGTGGCGATGGCTCGCGTCATCCCACCGACGGACCTTCCGGAATCTCGCCCGCTCCGGGCAGTTTCCACACGGGCGGCGCGTTCACGCCCTTCTATGGAGAAGAGCTCTTCGAAGCGCGGATATACCTGTTCGGGCAGGAGCCCGCCTGGGCGAGATTCCTGAAGAGCCACGAGGTCGAGCCGACCAAGGTGAAGACCTATGTGGGAGCGGGGCCCAACCACGAGACGGTGATCGTCCAGGTCGACAAGGATGCGCCGCAGATGACCGAGCGCCTGCTGGCCGACTTCAATGAACGCCATGGAATCAGATAGCCTTCCCTAGGCGACGGATGTCGCCGGAGCTTTCTCCTGATCGCTCGCACACCCCGCTCACGATCATGCGCTCAGGGAGCGGTCGTCGTCGTGGAAGACCAGGACGGACAGCACTGATCCACTGAGCAGACGAAGGAATGCGGAAGCGTCGGCGTCGCAGCCCGGCTCTTCCGCATTCCCGCTTCCGCTTCCCATGATCCGACCGCTGGAACCATCGCTCGCGCCGGACATCCGGCGCGAGCGTGAGTCATTGCATCAGAAGCAGAACTGCTGCTGCAGGCGCACGATGGTCGCGCTGGCATCCCCCGACTCGGCGCTCCACCGCGTCACGGCCAGCTGGAACTTGCTCTTGTTGTTGCCGTTGGGATAGAAATTCACCCCCGCCTCGAACTCCTTCCCTGAAGCACCGTGGTCGGGGTCCTTGGTGCCCGCGCCGATGGCTCCGGTGGTGTCGCCGCCGAAATTGACGGTCTCGGTGGCGTCGGTGTTGTTGTCGATCTTCGAGAAGCGCACCGCGGGCTCGATGACGGTTCCGGCGAAGGGCATCGCGTAGCCTGCCTGGATGTCCCAGATCCGCGACTTGAGCTCCGCGGTCGGGGCGCCTACGAACGACTCGTCGCTGCGCTTCTGGGCGCGGAATTCGGCGATCGTGGTCAGGCCGTTCCAGTGGAAGAGCACATCGGCCCCATAGCTCATGGTAGAGCGCTTAATGGTGGCTCCCGCGCCGAGGTTGTTCCCGTCGCGGCCGATATCGGCGCCGAGCACGAGATGATGCCCTTCCTTGCCGATGTACGTTTCGGTATGCGCGGCCGGCTTCCATTCCGCGCCCGGCGAGAGCTCGAGCCGGGCGGTGGTCATGTATCCGGACTTGGTGTTCTGATTGTTGGCGTTGTAGGCCTTGGCGTTGAGGCCGTTCTGGACGTCGAAACCGACGGTGAACACCGGTCCGGACAAACGGTATCCGGCTCCGACATCTCGCGCCTTGAGCAGGGCGGCGGCGGCGCGCCGCTCGGGGAACAACAGGTTCTTGTCATCGGTGTAGTCGGCGTCATTGAAGAACGGCTTGTCGAGCCCGAACTGGAGGATGTTGGTGAGGTCGTCGAACTTGTCGACGCGCTGGATCCAGGCGTAGCGCGTGGAGATGCCGCGATTGCTGTTGGCGGTAGTGCTGGAATTCTGCGGCGAGGTACCGGTCTGGTCGACGCCTTCATCCTGGAGGGTGGCGCGGAACACCCAATTGGGCGTGTAGGTTCCGCGGAATGTGAGGTGTACGCGTGGCAGGCTGAAGTTCACCGGATCGTTGGCTCCATCGGAACCGCCCAGCACGCTGTAATTGGCGCCCTTCGTATCGTGCGCCGTGGCATTCTCGGCTCGCGCCTGGACGGTGAGCCCGATCTGGAGTTTCAGGGTGTCATCCGTAATCTCGAGCGCGCAGGCGGCCGGCACAAGCCCGGCGATGGCGATGAGGGAAGGGATGGCTTTGGAGAGGGTCATCGATGGGCTCTTTGCTGAAGGGCTCCGGGGTGGATGGAGCGGGGGTTGATGTAGCGCCGGTCGTCGTCCGTGGCGCGCGGCGCCGAGGTGGATGATGACCCTTCTCGTGAAGGCCTGATGAAGAATGGGAAGGTTCTCCAAGTAGATCCGCCCTCGCCTGGGCGGGCGGAGCGGCGGCCCGAGCATGGGCACAAAAAAGCACGGCGGTGTGGGCGCCGTGCGGGATGCCTGGACAGATCCAGGTCTCATTCCTGCGAGCCAGGCTATGCGATTGGATGAAGATCGGATGAGGTTGCCGGGAATTCTGGCAGGTCTCCGTACCCGTCGACAAGCCGTCGTACGTGTACGGCACGCCGCCGGTCGCGGTGGTCGGCGCTACCGAGGTGATCGACGGGCCTTGAAGCGACCCCGCGGAGAGGACTCGCGGGCGTGGCGAAGCACCGCGGCGCGCAGCAGGTGCATGCGATCACGCGCAACCATGCGCAGAAATCGCCATCATGGAACCGATCGAGCGACCGAAACGCGTGCACGAAGGCGTCGTGCGCGAGCTCGTCAACCAGATGTGGCGAGAGCGCGCGCATCGCCACCGACACCCTGACCGAACGCAGATGGCGATCGATCAGGGACGCGAAGGCGTCGAGATCGCCTCCTCGCACCCGCTCGACCAGCCCCAGGTCATCCATGCCGGATGACAACGCTGCACGAGGGCTTCTTAACATGACCTGGCGGAGCAGCCGAGGACGGTGGCGTCCTCAGCTGCCATCAAGCGAAGGCGGGGTCCCGTTTTTGTAGTCGCATTGCCCCGAGAGCACTGCGCTTACAGAGGCGTCCATCACACCCCAACGGCGACCCATCCGGGTCGCGTTGACACCATATATATGGTCTTATATGGTGTTGTCGTATAGATCCATATTGCTAACGAATGCGGTTTGCCGACAAACCGGAGAACTTTCCCATCTCCATATATTGCAATCACTTGCAGAACATAGCTAGCTCATCCCTGCCTAACGCACCTGCAACCGCCTCATTCCGACGACCACCTCCAGAAGACCAAGAAAGCGACCCATGAAAACATCCCTCGCGATCCCCTCCCTCGGCGCGCTGGCCCCGTCCGGCCGCGACGGCGAACGTGGTCTCGGGCGAGCGCCGCGACCGCGCGCTGGCTGGGCCTCCTTCGTCCCGGCCGTGATCCGCGCCGCCCTGGTCTTCGCCATCGCGGCGTTCGCGCCACTCGCGGCCGCCGTCGTCGGCACGCACACCGCCAAGCCGCTCGGCGCCAATGGCGGCGCGCCGTACGGCTACTTCGAATACCTGCCGGCGAACTACCAGTCGTCCAGCACTCCCTGCAAGCTGCTGCTGTTCCTGCATGGCATCGGCGAGTGCGCCGACTACCCGCCAGGCAACCAGCCCCTGTCGGTGGTCCTGTACAACGGTCCACCGGCGATGATCGAGGGGAACGCCGGCTACACCTACAACTCCACCTTGTTCAACGACAACAATTGCATCGTCATCTCGCCGCAGTCGCCGCATCAGTATTGGGATGCTGCCGCGATCGAGTCCTTCATGAATTGGCTGCTCGCGCGCTACCGCGTCGATACCAATCGTATCTATGTGACAGGTCTGAGCCTGGGCGGCGGCGGCACCTGGCAGTATCTCCGCGCCTACGGTTCCTCGAAGGTCGCCGCTTGCGTGCCCTGCTGCGGCGCCAATCCGCCTGGGCCTTCGGACCTCGGCTTCAATGTGCCGACCTGGGCCTTCCATTCCGCTGACGACTCGCGGGTGTACTGGGGCGACACCCGCCAATGGGTCGATGCTTGCGCAACCGCCGTCGCCGGTCATGCGGTGAGCAGCGCGCTCGCGAACTTCCCCGGTGGAGACGCGGCCCGTCCCCCGGGCGACCAGACCGGCCACTTCACCGCCGCGGGCGGCTGGGCGTGGACCGCAGGCAGCTCCGTACCGAGCGCCGGACAGAATCCCAACTGGACGCAGTACCAGAATGGCGATCACGCTGGCGGCTGGATCAAGTCCTACAACAACCTCGGCATGTGGAACTGGCTGTTCGCGCAGTCGCGCGGCGGCGCCACCACCGCGCCCGAGCTCGACATCAGCCGTGGCGGCGTGGCGGTAGCCGATGGCGGTACCGACAGCGTCGCCGGCACCACCGCGGGCGTCGCCACCGGTCTCAGCTATTCCCTGATCAACAGCGGCACCGCTGCGCTCTCGATCACCACGCCGGTGTCAATCAGCGGCGTGAGCAACTGCTCGGTGAGCGTCGGACAGCCTGGGAACAGCGTCGCAGCCGCCGGCGGCACGGTCATGACGCTGAGCGTCACGCCGAACGCACCTGGAGCCTGGAGCTTCGTCATCGCCGTGACCAATACCGATGCCAACGAGAGCCCCTACAATTGGACGGTGGGTGGAAGTGCCGGCGGCGCGGCCGCAGCGCCTGAGCTGGACATCAGCCGCGCTGGGATCGCGATCGCCGATGGCGGCAGCGAGTCCGTCACGGGTACCACCGCGGGTTCGGCCACCACCCTGAGCTATGCCCTGGTCAACAGCGGCGCTGGCGGGTTGTCGATCACCACACCGGTGTCGATCAGCGGAGCGAGCAACTGCTCGGTCAGCGTCGGTCAGCCAGGGACCAGCGTCGCCGCCGGCGGCACCACCGTCATGGTGATCACTGTGACCCCGAACGCGCCAGGAGCTTGGAATTTCACCATCGCGGTGACGAATACGGATGCCAACGAGAGCCCCTACAATTGGACGGTGGGTGGCAACGCCGGCGGCGTGGCCGCCGCGCCTGAGCTGGACATCAGCCGCGCTGGGATCGCGATCGCCGATGGCGGCAGCGAGTCCGTCACCGGTGCCATCGCGGGCTCGGCCACCACCCTGAGCTATGCCTTGGTCAACAGCGGTGCTGGCGGTTTGTCGATCACCACGCCGGTGTCGATCAGCGGAGCGAGCAACTGCTCGGTCAGCGTCGGACAGCCAGGGACCAGCGTCGCGGCCGGCGGCACCACCGTGATGGTGCTGACCGTGACGCCGAGCGCGCCAGGAGCCTGGAGCTTCACCGTCGCGGTGACCAACACCGACGCCAACGAGAGCCCGTACAATTGGACCGTGGGCGGCAGCGCCCGAGGTACGTCGATCGCCAGCCATATCGTGGTCGACGCCGCCGGCACCGCGACCACCACCATGAACGCGCTCGGCATGGCGAGCACGATCGCCAATGCGGTCGACACCACCGGGGCGGCGAGCGGGGTGCGCATCGCCGTGACCCAGCCCTTCGGCAACAGCAACGACTTCGGCGTCGACTCGACTGCGCTCTATCCGAGCACCGCGCAGAAGACCGCGTTGTGGGTAGACCGCTACGCCGCCGTGCCGCATGCCGATGTGGTCATCTCGCAGCTCCCGCCCGGAGCGACCTTCGATCTGATCCTCTTCGCCTCGCGCGCCGCGAACGACGACCGCACCACGGTGTACACGGTCAATGGCCAGGCCAAATCGCTCAACGCCACGAACAACACCACCGCCACCGCACAGTTCCTCGGACTGACTCCGGCGCCCGATGGCACCATCCGCGTGGTGGTCACCGCGGGCGGGGCCTCGCAGTACGGCTACCTCAACGTGCTGGAGCTGGTGGTGCATCCGCCAGGAGGCGCCGGCTGAAGACGCTGGAGACCATCCCTCGGCCAGCCCGTCCGTCCTGATCTGGATACGGACGGGCTGGCGTCTGGAGCCCGGCCCTGGACGTGAACGGGTGCAACACCTGGAAGGGTCGACGCCGGCCCGATGATTCCACACGGAAGAATCCCCCCAGTGGTGAGGTGCGGAATCCCGTCTAATCTCGGGCGATGGATGATGCGAATCGCCGTGAGGACGCGGCTCGGACCCGGGCGCTCCGAGGCGGTTCGACCAAGGTCGCCAAGCCGGACACCGATACCGCGCGTGACGCGAACGCGAACCCTTCGTCCCGGCTGAGGCCGGTCTCGATCACGTTCCAGCTGCGTTCAGGCGGCGGCGTGGGATCGGGCCCTGGCGGATCCCCGGCCGAGGATCGCCGGTACACCCTCGAGAATCTCCTCGGCGTCGGCGCCACCAGCTCCGTCTACGCCACCAAGGACACGGACCTCGATCGCAACGTCGCCGTCAAGATACTCGCCGAGTCGCCGCAGTCGGATCCGCAGGGAACCGAGAAGTTCCTGCAGGAAGCCGCCCTGACCGCCTCGTTGTCGCACGCCAACATCCCCCCTGTCTACGACATCCAGCTCGACGAACGCGGCCATCCGTGCTGCATCTCGAAGATCATCGATGGCATCTCGCTCGACGCGGCCATCGATGGGTCGAGCGCGGCCTCAGTCTCTGGGGCGAGAGCCGGGAAGCGGCATCCCTGCATAGACTCCGTCGCCAAGATCGTGAACGTCTTGATCAGCGTATCGCAAGCGACGGCATACACGCACTCGCTGGGCATCGTCCACCAGGACATCAAGCCGGCGAACATCATGATCGCCAAGTTCGGCGAGGTCCTGCTGGTCGATTGGGGTTGCGCGATCCGGCTCCAGGAGGCCGGATCCACTGACATCTACGGGACCCCGCTCTACATGAGTCCGGAGCAGGCGCGCCGCGAGCGGGTGGACAAGCGCAGCGACGTGTATTCGCTCGGCGCCACGCTCTTCCATGCGCTGTTCCTGAGGGTCCCCACCTGGTCCGACAGCGCCGCCGACTTCATGGAGAAGAAATCGAAGGGGATCGTGGATCCGCTCTCGGCCGAGGAGCTCGCCGGTGTTCCCATGGCGCTGGTCGACATCGTGATGAAAGCGCTCGCGGCGGACGCGGAAGCGCGTTACCAGGACGCCGGAGAGATGGTCCTCGATCTCGTGCGTTTCCAGAACGGCCTGCGCGTCCTGGCGCATCGCGAATCCATCCTCACCACCGTGCTGAGATGGCATCGGCGCAACTTCCGCATGTTCTGGACGGCGGCGGTGGCGCTGGCCTCGCTGGTGGCGGTCATCGCGCTCGTCTACGGAGAACGTCTCGCGGAATTCGCCGAGTGGGGAACCGCGATCAACATCGAAAATCCCGCGAGCCCGCGCTGGGCGAGGCAGTGGGCCACCAAGATCGGGAGCTTCTCCGTCCAGGGCGAAAAATTGGTGAGCACCGGAGATCTCGAATCGGCGATCTTCTTCACCGAGCACCTCGAGGGCGACTCGGCCATCGAATTCGACGGGGAGCTGCTGCCAGGCAACGATCCCTGCGACATCTCGGTGATGTGGGCACGCGACATCGCTCTCGACAAGTCCACCGGCCGGGTGGCCGGCGCCACCGATGCTTATGTCACCCAATTCGGCTCCTACGACGACTCGTGCTCCGTCCTCGCCACTCCCCAGTCGTGCATCTACAGCAACGCCCATCCTGAGGTCGGGAAGACCTATCACGTCAGGGTCGAAATCGAGGGATCGGTCATCCGCATGATGGTCGATGGGAGGCTCCTCCTGAGTTCGGATGAGCCCTTCCCCTTCGCCGGCGGCTACTTCGGGCTGCGCGCCTGGTATCCGGGCAAGGCCTTTTCGCATGTCAGGATCTTCGACCGCGGGCTGCCGAAGAAGATCCCTGCCACCGCCCTCGGCGACGGTTACGCACGCGGCGGCGACTTCGTGAATGCGGCTCGCGCCTACGGACGGGTCTATCGCTCGCATCCCGGAACGCTGCTCGGCGATGACGCGCTCTATCGGCACGGGCTCTGCCTGTACCGCCAGAACGATGTCGACCAGGCCTTCAGGATCTGGGCGCCGCTCCTGCACACGGACATGTCCCCCATGGTGCGCATGCGCGAGATGGACCTGCGCTTCCTGCACGGAGAGCATCAGCAGCTGCTCGACGGCTTTCCCGCGCTCTTCTCCAGCATCGACGCCAGGCAGCGGATCGCCCTCGAGGGGTGCTGGGCCCACTACATGACCGACCTGATGTCGAAGGACGATGCCCATGTGCTGGAAAAATACCGCGCGCTTCGCGATCAGCTGTTTCCGGACGAGCCGAGCCTGGACTTCGTCGATGCGTCGGCCCTGGTGGTATTGGGGCGGAACGAGGACGTGCTGAAGCGATATCCGCATCTGCACGTCGTGTGCTGCCGGGCCTTGCTCGCGATGGGACGTCCGGAGATCGTGATTCACGACTATCCCGAGCAACGCTGGTTGAGATCCCAGGCGTTGGTGATGACCGGGCAGTCCGAACAGATCAATCCGGCGGACGAGGCCTACGGGATCGGCCTCGTCGATCGCGGTGATCCGCAACAAGCGCTGGAGAAATACCCGGACCACCCGTACGTCGTCGCCACCGCGCTGTGCGCTCTGGGAAGATTCGACGAGGCCCAGCGGATCGCCCCACCCGATACCGGACAGGCCGCGCAGGCCCTGTGCCTTGGCGGCCGGGCTAGCGAGGTGAACGACCCTGCTCAGATGTGGTACGCCGCGCTGGCTCAGACGCATGGGGATGAACTCCTCCGCCTGTCCATGACCGATGATCGCAAAGCCTGGGCCGGCTACCTTCTGGGCATCGAAGCCTTAGCGCATGGAGATCGCGGCCTCGGGCAACGCCGCTTCGCGGAGGCGATGGCAATTCCGAGTTCGAACGAGAGCACCTGGCTCAACCGCGGACTGATGGTCCCGTTCGTCACCGCCATGGACGGGGAACCCGCGCCGCTGCGCGAGTCGCTGTCTCGCCTGGCGAAGGATCGATATCGTTTTGAGCAGAAGCCGTGGTTCCAGGCGCGCCTGCTGCAGAAAGCCATATCGGTCGAAGAATTCCTCGCTCAGCCGCACCATCTCTATGCCGAGGCGGAAGCCCATCGCACGCTGGGCATGCGCTGGGAACTGTCAGGGGATACCGAGCAGGCCATCGCCGAATACCGGGCATTCCTCGAGCAGCCCCTGTATCGCCGTGGCGCGATCGCAGACCCCACGTGGGAGATCTTCGCGCGCTGGCGCATCGCGCAGCTGGAGGCGCGTCGGCAGCATTGATGACGCGCGTGACCTCGTGCTGTAACCCGGAGTGGGCGCTCCCGTCAGCAAGGGTAGGACGAGGTGAACCATGACGACTCACTGTACGATGCCCGAACACGGTCGGCCGGATGCTCCTTCAGCCTGCTGCCGACCGGCCACGGCGACCGCCCGAGCCGCGCCCATCGCCGTGCGAAAGCCCTGGCCGTGGCGGCGTGCAGCCTCGAACACCGCCGTCTGCCTGCTCGGCTGTACGATCGGAGACGTCGGGGTGGTCATGGCGAGTTGGGCATGGTTCCCACATGTCCCGATGTGGTCCGTCATGGTCACGGCCATCGTCGCTGGCCTGGCGACCTCGATCGCGCTGGAAACCGCCTGGCTCGTGCGTCGGGGGCATCAGGTCGCGAAGGCCATGCGCATGGCCTTCGCGATGAGCTTCGTGTCCATGGTCGCCATGGAGACGGCGATGAACCTGGTCGACCTGGGTTTGACCGGCGGCAACCGCATGCACCTGACCATGACCGCGTATGCGGGCATCCTGGCGCTGGGCGAGGTCGCGGGGTTCCTGGTTCCGTTGCCATATAATGCCTGGAGGCTCACGCATGGACGAGCCTGCCACTGACGATGCGGACGATGCGGATGATGAGGACATGGCCCGGGATCGGGTGGCTCGGCTGCTTCCGCATCTCGACGCCTTGGTCGGATTCGCGCGGAAGCGGGTGGGCGACCCGGCATTGGCGAACGACGTCGTCCAGGACGCCATGCTGAAGGCGGTCCAGCATGCCCCCGAGGTGCGGGACGATGAGCAGTTGCTCGCGTGGGTCTACCGCATCCTGCGCAACACCATCACCGACGCGCTTCGCCATCGGCATGTCGAGCAGAAACGCAGCCACGAGATGCCTGCTGATCTCGCCGCCCAGGAAGCAGACATGGCCGAGCTCTGCCGGTGCATGAAGCCGCTGATCGCCCAGCTCAAGCCCGAGTACGCCGCCGTGCTGCAGGACGATCTCGCTGGCGTCAGTCTCGACCAGACCGCCAAGCGCCTGGGGATCGACATCGGGAACGTCAAGGTGCGTCGTCACCGAGCGCGTGGCGCGCTGCGGGAACGGCTCGAACAGGTGTGTCGCACCTGCGCCCGTCATGGGTGCCTGGACTGCCACTGCTCAGAAGCTCCGGGCCAGTCCCGACCGGGCTCGGCATGACCGGATTCCCACATGCCGGAGATCGGTGATTCCCCACACGCGCAGCCGCACGGCTGTCGCATGATCAGCGGGGCTGGCCGTCAGCATCGCATCGGATACGGTCGCCCCTGATGGCAGGCACGATCACGATGTTCGAAGTGCCGCCGGAGGCCAAGCTGCCGACGGTGAGCCGCGTGCTGCATCTGCGCGCGCGCGGACATGTCGGCCTGCACTCACGCGCGAGCAAGGACCACGAACTTCATTTCGTCAGCCGGGGACACCTGCGCATCGAGTTCGAGGATACCGCGATCGTCGTGTCAGCCGGGCAGATGCTCTACACCGGCCCACCGATGCGCTACGGGATCACCGGCGACGTCCCCGACGATCTGTCCTGTTTCCATTGCCATTTCAGTCTCCCCGGGGCGCGGGTGACCCGGATGGATGAGGGCTCGTGGACTGAGCGCGCATCGAGCGCCGATGCCTTCGCCGCGGGCCGCGATCGCCGGATCTGCCTTCCACGCGTCTGGACGATCCGCAAGCCCGCCGGATTGACGGAGCAGTTCCTGGCGTTGATGGCGGATCAACGCGGTCGCCACCCAGGCGACTCGATCGCCGCCGAGGGTCGGTTCCTGCTGCTGCTGCGCTCGATCGCGGGCGATGCCGTCGACATGACCGTCGGACGGCCATCCCCCGCGATCAGGACCGCGCGCACCCATGTCGCGCGCGCGTTGGATCAGATCGAGCATTTCCCGGGGCGTCGCGCGACGCTGTCCGGGATCGCCTCGATCCTCGGCATCGAGCCCGAGCACCTGGCGCGGCTGTTTCGGCAGCAGGTCGGATGCAGCCTGGGCAGCTACGCGACGCGCCGGGCGATGGCGTTGGCGCGCGAGCGACTGTTGTCCGAGCCCACCAGCATCAAGGACATCGGCAGATCGCTGGGATACCAGGACCCGCTCTACTTCAGCCGCGTCTTCAAACGCGAGGTCGGCTGCTCTCCTCGCGAGTTCCGCAACCGGACCCTGCGCTAGGGCCGCTGCTCGCGGCCCCTGATCAGGATCGTCCATGTCCGATCGACATCTGTCAGGCTAGCCAATCGCACTGCGATCACCATATCATGGAGCCAGAGGAGGCGCCATGAACACGCTGGCTACCTGGCTTCCGCTGCTCCTCCTGCCCGCCGTGCTCGGTGCCGCGGATGTCCCGATCAGCATCGACGCGGCTTCGCCCGCGCAGATCATCGAAGGTTTCGGCATGACCTGGGGCATGGAGTATTTCAGCGGCAGCACGCCCGTGGACGTGCTGACGCCGTCGCAGCGCGCGCGGGTGCTCGATGCGCAGTTCAACCAGGTGAAGATCCGCCTGGGGCAGTCGCTGCCGCTCTACGAAGCGCCGCAGTCCACCGGGTCCGACTTCTTCGGCGCGCGCGCCAACGACAACGCCGATCCGTTCACCCTCGATTGGGCGGGCTTCAACACCTGGACAGCGACGAACTTCAAGGCGAAGATCTCCGACGCGGCTCCCGCCGGGACCGCGTCCGGCATCTATCCCGCCATCAACCTCAACTCGTCCAGCGCCAGCCCCTGGCTGAATCCGTACACCTCGGCGCGCAAGCAGGCGATCCTCGACGAGTGCGCCGAAAAGAGCCTGGCGATGGTCAGCTGGTGGACCACCGCCTACGGTGCCGAACCGCGCTTCGCCCACCTCGTCAACGAAGGATTCAGCGGCAACACCGAGCTCCAGACCATGCCGCCCACCTGGGCGGCCGACCTGGTGCGCACCTGCGGCAAGCGGCTGCGCGACGCCGGCTACAAGACCGTGAAGTTCGTGTACCCGAACGAGGAGACCGAAAGCGCTTCGCTGAACATCGCCACGCAGGTGCTCGCCGATCCGGAAGCGCGCAGCTACATGGGCGCGATCGGCTTCCATCCGTATCCGTACGGCTCGGACTATTCCAAGGTCGCCAGCATCCTCGCCGGCCCCGGTACTGGAAATCCGGTCGCGAGCCGAGTCACCGTGCGCAACCAGTTGCGCGATCTGGCCGCGCCCTACGGCATCCAGGTGTGGATGACCGAGGCCTCGCAAGGGTACTACGGCCAGACCGTGGACTACTCGACGGCGACCGGCTTCAACGGCCTGCGCGCGCGCGCCATCCACATCCACGACGAGTTCGTCTACGCCAACGCCTCGGCATGGTTCGGCATGAACAGCAGCTGGAGCCGCACCTCGACGCAATTGCACAACCCGTCGTTGATCTTCTACGGCGAGGCGGAAGCCCCGGTGCTGACCGATCAGAATTCCGACGAGGTCTTCATCACCTACACCGGCTACGCCATCGGCCACTACGCCCGCTGGATCGCGCCGCGTTCGCGTCGGCTGGCGTGCACCAGCGGAGATGCCCTCATCCAGACCACCGCCTTCCGTGATCGCGCGACGGGTCGCCTGGTGCTGGTGGCGATCAACAACGACGCCTCCGCGCGCACCGTGGCTGTGAGCCTCGCCGGTGCGGCGATCGGTGGAACCGGCGCTGGGGAGCGCTCCACCAGCGCCGCCTACTGGCAGCCACTGTCCTCGTGGACGGTTCCTGCCGGCAGCACGTCCATGAACCTGACGCTGCCCGCGCTCAGCGTGACCTCGATTGCGGTGCCGTTCAGCTCTTCTCCTGCCAACCGGGCTCCGACCGTCTACGCGGGCGAGGATCAGACGGTACCCGCGGGATCGCCCGCGGTCCTGCATGGCGTCAGCACCGATGACGGACTGCCCAGCGACACGCTGACCACCGCATGGAGCAAGGTGTCGGGGCCGGGCGTGGTGGCATTCTCGTCGGCGAGCTACCTCGACAGCGCCGCGAGCTTCTCCGTGGGTGGAACGTACGTGATCAGGCTCACCGCCAGCGATGGCGCCCTGTCGACAACCGATGACCTGGTGGTGACCGTGCAGCCGGGAGCGAATACGCCTCCGACGATCGGCGGAATGTCCAGCCAGGTCACCGCCGAGGACACACCGACATCGGCGATCCCGTTCACGATCGGCGATGCGGAGACCGCTGCCGGCTCGCTGTCGCTGTCGGCCTCGTCGGCGAATTCCTCGCTGGCCCCCTCGGGGGGCATCGTCTTCTCTGGCAGCGGCACGAACCGTTCGGTCACCATCACTCCTGGCGCGAACCAGAATGGGTCCACGCTCATCACGATCACGGTGACCGATGGCAGCGGCGCGACCGCCTCGTCCTCCTTCGCCCTGACCGTCAACGCGGTGAACGATGCGCCGGTCATGGACGCGATCGCTGATCAGAGCCTTCCGATCGATGGATCCAGCGCGGCCATCGCATTCACCATCAGCGATGCGGAATCCACTGCCACGGCACTGGTGGTATCCGCGTCATCGAGCGACACCGCGCTGGTGCCGCTCGCCAATATCGTCTTCGGCGGCAGCGGCGCTAATCGAAGCGTCACGGTTACTCCGGCCACGGGACAGAGCGGGTCGGCGATCATCACCGTGACCGTATCCGATGGCTCGGCGACCACGAGTCGGAGCTTCCTGGTCTTCGTGAACTCGTCATCCTCCTCGAGCTCGGCGGCGCCGCCCACGGCGGGAACAGGGCGGTGCGGCTTCGGCGCTGGGCTGGCAGTGGCATGCACCTTGGCGTTCACTGCGCGGACGAGGCGCAGACAGCTCGCGGGGCAATTGGAGACCAGCACATGATGGATTCGACACTGAAACCGGCCTTGGATCAGGCGGCAGGCTCCCCCGGCGCCAATCCGCTGCAGGTGAGCATGACGATCGGCTCGACGCGGCGGAACCCCATCGACCCCCGGCTGTTCGGCCAGTTCCTCGAGCGCGCGAGCTTCGGGGAGCCCGGCCCCGAGGGCGCGCTCGATCCAGCGACAGGCGCGCTGCGCGAAGATGTCGTCGCCATCACTCGAGCGATGGACATCCCGCTGATCCGCTTTCCAGGCGGTACCGACATCGATTACACCGATTGGCGGAGCCTGGTCGACGGTGCCGTCTCTCCTGGACCCCGCCCGCCGACCCTGACCGGCCATACCGGCAAGGCCATCGGCACCCGTTTCGGCATCGACGAGTACTTCGCGCTGCGCGACCGGCTCGGAAATCAGACCATCCTGGTGGTGAATCTGCTGGACGCGCTGGCCAAGCGTCGACCGCTGGATGAAGCCGCGCGGCTCGCTGCGGGCATGGTCGCCTATGCCAATTCCCCACTGGGCCAGGCGCCCTCTCCGGGCATGCCTGACTGGGCCGCCGTACGCGCGGCGAATGGACATCCGCGGCCGTTCGGCGTCGAGTTCATCCAATTGGGGAACGAATGGTGGTGCGGCGAATTCCCGAAGGCGGTGGTAGCGGCAGTGGGGCCGCTGTCGCCGCGCGCCATGGCCAACTGGTACCGCGAGTGCATCCACGCCTTCATCGCGGCGATCAGGGCCGTGGACCCCGACATCGGCATCATCATCGATGGCGATCCTGGTCCGCTGGTCGACCGCAGCCTCTACGACGACGACCTCCTGCGGCGAGAAGTCGCCTTCCTCGCGCTGCACATCTACGGGCCCGGACCAGTCGACCGCATCGCCCGCTCGGGCGCGACGCTCCCTCCCGCGGAATTGTCGGCGGACGACTGGTGGTGGGCGTGGATCGGCGCGCTCGGCAAACGCGACGACTTCGGCCGCTGCCAGGGCCTGGGCCCTGCCGTCACCGACCTGAGCGCGTTGGGCTACCGTCTGGCCTGCACGGAATGGAACTGGAACGGCTACGGCTTCCACCGGCTCCCCAGCCACCCGGGCGAGCACCGCCTCGCGGCCGGCCTCGCCGCCGCGGCGTTCCTCAATGGCCTGATCCGCCAGGGCGGGGATGTGCGCATGGGGACGCAGTCCATGCTCATCGGCACGACCTGGGGCATCTCGGCCATCCATGTCGCCGATGGAGCCGCGGTACCGATCCGGTCACCGACCGGGATGGTCACCAGCCTCTACGCGCGAACCCACGGCGCGTGGCGGCTCGATGCCGAGATCGCGGGAGCGCCGATCGTCGAGCAGCCGATCGCTCTCGGGTGGAGCCAGCCGAGCCGCATCACCACGGTCGACGCCGTCGCGTCCCAGGACGATCGCCATGTCTTCCTGCATGTGGTGAACAACGATCCGCATCGATCCGTTTCCCTGTTCATCGACGCGGCGGCGGTCACCACGCTGTCCGCCACCGCATCGCTGCAGCGCCTGCTGGCTGGCGGCGGTGGTGGTGAAGGTGGTGAAGGTGGTGAAGGTGGTGAAGGTGGTGAAGGTGGTGAAGGTGGTGAAGTCGCGATGGTGGAGCACGATCAGGTCGCATCGGACCAGGGTCGGATCCACGTGGTGCTGCCGCCCGCTTCGCTGACGATCATGACGATCCCTTGCAAGCGTTCAGCGTGATGCGCGCTTCGCATGGCGGCGGAACCCGATAGCCTCGTCCAGCGGATTCCCACGTCTCTAGCATGGAGGATGTCCACGATGCCTACCTCGATCGATACGATGACCTCCGCCTGTGCCTGGCGGACGATGCTCGTGGCCGCGCTCTTCGCCTGCGTAACCGCCAGCGCGCGCGGCGCCGAGCCGGTCGTCATCGACGCGGCCGGCAAGCAGCCCCGGGTGGCGATCGGCGCCGACAAGACCGTGCACGTCCTCTATGGCGTGGGACCATCATTGAAGATCCGCTCATCGCACGACGGCGGCGCGACCTACGGCCCGGCGGTCGAGATCGGCAAAGTCACCGGGCTCATGCTCGGCATGCGGCGCGGCCCGCAGCTGGCCGCCGGAGACGGCGTGCTGGTCGCGGCGGGCATCGGCGCCACGGGCGACATCCTCTCGTGGTATTCCGGCGACGCGGGCAAGACCTGGGCGGGCGCGATCACCATCAACGACAAGCCGCGGGTGGCGCGCGAAGGGCTGTTCTCGCTGGCTGCCGGAACCCGTGGATCCGCGTGGGCGACGTGGCTCGACCTGCGCGACACCAAGGCGCAGATCTACGCCTCGCGCACCAGCGACGGCGGCAAGAAGTGGTCGCCCAACGTTCTCGTCTACCGCTCTCCGGATGGCACCGTATGCGAATGCTGCCAGCCCATGGTGGCGGCCGACGCTGGCGGCGATGTGGCGTTCATGTGGCGCAATCTGATCGGTGGAGCGCGCGACATGTATGTCCGCTCCTCGACCGACGAGGTCAAGACCATGGCCGCGCCGATGAAGCTGGGCAGCGGTACCTGGCAGCTGAATGCCTGCCCGATGGATGGCGGAGGCATCTCGGTCTCCGATCACCGCATCGAGACCGCATGGCGGCGCGAGGGCACGGTGTTCATGACCTCGCTGGATGAACCGACCAAGGAAGCGCAGCTAGGCGCGGGGAAGAACTCCGCGGTCGCGATCGCCGGCAAGGCGGTGGTGCGCGTCTGGCAGGCCGGCGACGACATCCAGATGAAGCGTGGGAATCAGGCCGCCGCCAGCATCGGCAAGGGCTCGTACCCGACCATCGCCGCGGTGCCCGGGGGCGACGGAGCCGTGGTCGTGGCCTGGGAGGCCGCGGATGGGGTGCGGGCGCTGCTCATCGAATAGCGCTGATCGGATATGGCTGATCCTGACGCATCCTCGCGCTGATCACCAACTGGCACGGATCGTGCCCCAGCGATGCTGGGATCAGGCCGCTCCGCCCGAGTGATCGCGACGGTGGCGAGACGGCGTGGGTAAAATCCCCTGCAAAGGCTGGGTGGCATGCACCGATGCGGTACTGCCCTACGTATGGTATCCTACTCGGATGGTGTCGATTCCACGAACACCCGCTGGGGATCCAGAGGATGCCAAGGCGAGGCTCGGCAGAACCATGTCCGCGCAGGAATTCCTGCCCGCGGGCTCGGGCGAACACGCGCGCGCCGCCACCGCGATTGACCATGCTCCTCCCACGGCGAACGAGCATGCGGCGCTGTTCATTGAGACTCGGCTCGAGCAACGACTCGCCAACGCCGGCATTCCGTGGAGCCAGGGTGGCGATGGCCTGAGGTTCACGATCCAGGGGATGCTCGGCGCCGGAGCCACCGGCCGGGTCCTCGAGGTTCATGATTCGGATCTCGACCGGGGACTGGTGGTCAAGGTGATGTCGGCCGAGGCCAGCGCCAACACGGACGACGTCGGATCCTTCGTCGAAGAAGCACGCATCACCGCGAGCCTGACGCATCCGAATGTACTGCCCATCCATGAGATCGATGTCACGGCACAAGGTCATCCGTACTTCGCCATGCCCCAGGTCGTCGGCCGCACCCTCGGCTCGGCGATCGCCCTATCGAGTCCGGTCGATCGCGACGACAAGATCCGCACGCCGAACCAGATCGTCAGCGCGATCATCGCCATCGGCCAGGCCGTCGCCTACGCGAACCATCGCGGCATCATCCACCAGGACATCAAGCCGGACAACATCCTGCTTGGGGATTTCGGCGAGGCGCTCCTGCTCGATTGGGGCAGCGCATCGCGCTGGCCCTCAACCAGCGCCAAGCTCTACGGGACTCCGCTGTACATGAGCCCGGAGCAGGCGCGCGGCGAAACCGCGACGCCGGTCAGCGACGTGTACTGCCTGGGCGCGACGTTGTTCCATGCGCTGACCCTGCGCCTGCCGATCTGGTCGGACGATCAGGACGAATTCTGGAAATTGAAGCGCAAGGGCATCATCATCCCGCTCACCGACTATGAGCGTTCGTCGGTTCCCCTGGCCTTGGCAGCGATCGCCCTCAAGGCGCTCGCCTCCTCTCCTGCCGCCCGCTATCCATCTGCCGCGGCCTTGGTCGCTGATCTCGAGCGCTACCAGGCCGGACTCGCCGTGAGCGTCCACCGCGATCCGCTGTGGCACATCCTCGCCCGCTGGTACCGGAAACACCGCCTCACCATCAACCTCATGATCGTGTCGCTCGCGCTGATCACCGCTCTCGGAGCGGCCTATCGCCACGAGAAGATCAAGGAGCGCTCGGACTGGCACCTGGTCTACCGCGATGCGTTCGCTGGCGGCGATCCATCGGCCGTGGATCGCGATTGGAAGGGCCTCACCAAGGGCTGGTCGGAAGAGACCTTCCACGAGATAACGCCGACTACTTCCGGACATTGGCGGCTCGATTCGGGAAGGCTCATCGCCTCGTCGGATGAAACTCTTTTCGATCTCGCTTTCCGGCAGCGCCTGCGTGGAGACGTCCGGGTCTCTTGGGACTACACCCCCTTGCGCAAGGCGCAGAATCTCAACTGCTTCCTCGATGCCGACGAGCGGCTGACTGGATATACCTTCCATATCGGCGGCTGGGGAAGCCCTTCACGCGTCGTGCTCACGCGCGGCAAGGACGTCACCAAGCTCGCCGAGCACGACGAGCCGGGGCTGATCGTGGTCGGCAGGACCCTGCACTTCGTCATGGAACGCGAAGCCGACCGCATCCGCCTGAGCATCGACGGCAGACAGATTTTCGAACACATCGAGGTCGACGATCTGCTGACGCCGTCTGGCCAGGGATTCGGCTTCGATTGCTGTGTTGGTAGTGAACACGCCTTGGCGAACATCGAGGTCTGGCATCGGCCGCTCCCCGAACGCATCTCGCCTCTGGCGGTCGGCAATCAGCTGTACCAGTTCGGGGACTACGCCAACGCCGCGCAGATCTTCGCCGAGATCGCCGACTCCTATGCCGGAACCCCACTCGAGCCCCAGGCGCTCTACCGCTTGGCGATGAGCCACGTCGCCAACGGCACGGTCGAGACGGGGCGAGCGGTGCTGCGGCGGGTCACCGAGGAGTTCCCGCACGCCGAATGCGCGCCATTGGCCCTCCGCGCCCGCGAACGCCTGGCGATCGAGAACGGCGACGAGCAGGAGGCGCAAATCGCGGACGATCTCCTCGTGCCGTTCTCCACGCACCCCGCGTTGAAGCTGCTCTTCCAAGAGATCGCCACCCTCCGCCTCAAACGCCTGCAAGCCCCAGCCGACTTTCTCGGCGTCGACGGAGTGCCCGCGGATGCCGTCGAGCAGATCATCGCGACCGAGGCTGAGCTGCGCCAGTGGTGCGCCAAGCATGGCGTGGACTATGTCCGCCAGCCATTCAGCGAGCGCGCCTGCGCGATCCTCAGGAGCGCGGGGAATCTCGAGCTGATCTGCAGGCTGTACCACGACGATGCGGTTCGCCATGCCGAAGCCCTGCTCGACATGGGCCGGATCGATGTGTGTGAGCGGCTGTATGGAGATCGGCGCGAGGTGCGCTTCAATATCCTGATGCGCAGCGGGCGATTCACCGAGGCGCTCACGGCCGCGACCAACCGGAACGACGCCACCGACGCCTACATCCAGCTCGGACAGCCGGAGCAGGCCCGCGTGGCATTTCCCGATGACAGTTCACTCCAGGCGCGCGCCTACGCGTATTCCAAACGCGACGACATCGTCCTGTCCGATTACCCGGACGAGCTCGGCTGGAGAGCGCGCGCGCTGCTCACGCTCGGGCGTCCGGCCGAAGCTCTGGCGGTACCGCAGATCGAGCAACCACACGTGAAGGTCGAAGCGCTCATCGCCCTCGGCCGTCTGGACGATGCCTTGGAAGCGACCCTGCATGAGCCCAAGGACATCCGCGAAACCTGTGCCTGGAAAACCGCCCTCGCCATGCTGACTGTCGATGACCCGCGCGGCGTGGACCTCGTCCATCGACTCCAGGCGCTACCCGACCACTTCGATGAATACGAGCGGATGTGCTACCGGACCTTCATCCCGATCCTGCTGCGGGTGCGGCCTGGCGTCGTGCAGGATCTGCCCGCCGAGTTCAAGCCAGCGCTCGATCACCGGCAGATGGCGGGGCAGACCATCTGGCAGGAGGCGGCGCTGGTTTCCGGACTGATGGACGATGCCGCGTATCTCGCATGCAAGCATCCATCTTCGTCGGCGTTGCTGACGTTTCCGCACGCGGTCCGCGCCGATCTCGCGGGCGACCACGACACGGCGACCGCGCTGTATCGGCAAGCGCTCGAGGTGACGGCCTTGGACTCTTTCTGCAAGAAGATCGCAGTCTGGCGCATCGAGCACGGAACGTCTCACCCTTGACGATCCGTGGCCTGCTGGCGCGGATGCGGATGCGGATGCGGACTGCCCAACGGGCCCTCACATCCCGGCCATGACGTGGCCGCCGCACACCGGCAGCCATACCCCGGAGATGAAGCCCGCGTGATCCGACGCCAGGAAGGCGACCGCCTTTGCGATGTCGGCATCGTCGCCGCGCCTGCGCAACGGGACCCCGGCCGCATAGCCTGGCTGCGATTCGCGGTCGGTGCCGCGATCGCGGTCACTGATCATCCACCCGGGCGCCACCTGATTGACGGTGATGCCGTCCGGACCGAGCTCCTTGCACAGCACGCGGTAGACCGCATCCATGCCGCGTTTTCCCGCGGCGTAGGCGCCCTGGGTCGGATTGCATTCAGTCGCACATTCGGTGCTGATGCCGATGATGCGCCCGCCCTTGCGCCGCTGCATCGCGGGGGCGAAGGCCTTCGCCAACAGCACCGCCTGCACCACGCAGCTGCGGTATTGGCCGTCGAAATCCTCGAGAGGCTGCTCCAGCACCGAGGTCCAGCCGAATTGGATGACGGCGTTGGCGACGACGATGTCCGGTTCCCCGATGTCCCGCCGCACAGCAGAGGCCAGCGCAGCCACCGAGGACATCTCGGTGAGGTCCGCCGCGAAGCTCGCGGCGGTTCCGCCCGCCGCGCGGATCGCCGCGACCACCTGCTCGGCCTGGGACGCGCGACGGTGGTAGTGGACGGCGACCCGCGCGCCGCACTCGGCCAGGACACGGCAGATGACGCGGCCGAGGTCGCCGGATCCACCGGTGACCAACGCCGTCCGCCCCGAGAGATCGATCGTCAGCATGTCAGACGCACACTGCCTGGTGGCCGCCGTCGACACGGATGGTGATGCCGTTGACGTAGGACGCTCCCGCCCCGCTGAGGAAGACCACCGCCTGGCCGATATCCTCTGGGGTGCCGATGCGGCCGACGGGGACGCGGGCCTTGATCATGGCGGCCGGCTCGGGCTTCTCCCAATGATGCCTGGTCATGTCGGTGAGGATCATGCCGGGCGCGACGGCGTTGCAGGTGATGCCGTGGCAACCCAGCGCGGTCGCGAAACCCACCATGGTCATGCGCATGGCCGCCTTCGACGCGCCGTAGTCGACCTGCTGCGGACCGGTGACGTTCTCGGCCAGCGAGGTGATGAACACCACGCGGCCGCCGCCGCCGCGGGCGATCATGTGCCGAGCTGCGGCCTGGGTGCAGAGGAACGCGCCCGTGCAGTTGATGTCCAGGGTGCGGCGCCACGTCGCCTCGCTCATCTCCATGACATCCTGGAACGGGCAGATGCCGACGTTGTTGACCAGCACGTCGATGCGGCCGGCGTACGCGATGGTCTCGGCTACCAGCCGTTCTGCCTCTTCCCGCTTCGCGACATCGCAGCGAACGCCGAAAGAGCCGCTCGCGCCGAGCCGGTCGAGTTCCAGCGCCGCCTTCCGCGCCGCGTCCTCGTCGACATCGGCGATGACCAGGCGGTCGCCCAGGCGCGCGAAGCAGGTGGCGATGCCGAAGCCGATCCCGCGGGATCCTCCGGTGACGATGATGGTGCGTGGCATGTCGTGGCTCCGGGTGCGTGTGGACGAGGTGGGTATGGACGAGCGGATCAGTGGGGGCGGCTGCGCTGCGCATGGCCGGCGAACGAATCCTGCCATGGCCCGATCGGCGCCTCGGCGATGTCGATGACGCCGCGGTCGAAGCACTCGACCGGACGGTTCCATGGGTTGATGTGGGTGGTCGACGCACCGACATAATGGCAGATGAACGAGCATCGGAAGCGGCCCCGACTGCGATTCGGACCCGATCCGTGGATCATCGCGCCGCCGAAGAAGAGCACATCGCCCGGGTCCAGCTCCGGTGCCGCCAGCGCCATCCCGGCGGGCACGTCGACTCCGTCGTCGGTGAACGATGTGGTCAAGTCGGCCTGGCGCGTCGGCAGCAGCGGCAGGCGATGCGAGCCGACCGCCAGGCGCAGTCCGCCGTTCTCGTCGTCGGCCCGATCGACCGCGATCCAGGCCGCGAGGCACGAGCCGGGCGACGTGCGCAGGTAGAAATCGTCCTGGTGCATGTCCTGGCCGCGACTGCCTGGCGGTTTGAAGTAGAACATGCTCTGGGCGGCGCAGGGATTCTCGCCGAGCAGTGCGCGCAACCAGCCGTGCAGACGCGCATCGAATCGCATCGACTCGGCGAGCCAGCCGATCTCCAGGCCGCGCTGGCGGTGGGGCATGAGCATGCGCGGGAAACGGCTGAGAGGATCGTCGCTGCCGAAGTGGTGGTACTCGTCATAGAGACCCGGGACCGGCCCGAGACCAGCTTGCGCCATCGCCGCATCGCCCAGATCGGAGATCTCGCCGGCAGGAAACAGGCCTCGTGCGATGAGGAAGCCCTGGTGACGGTACGCTTCCACGTCGGTGGCCGACGGTTGGCGGCGGGTGAGCTGGTGCATGGCGACATCGTCATCGCCGCAGGCGGCCGGCGAGGGACGCGGCTTGCTCTGCGTCATGGATATTCCTATCATCATGTGATGCGCGTCGGAGCCGATTTTCAGCGTTTCACTGGAGTGAATGCCCTACCTGTCCATCTCTGGGATGGAGGAATCCTCTCCAGTGACGCAAACGGATTCACCGTGCTGTCGGTCGACCGCTTCCGCGGTCCGCGGCAGAACGGCGCCTTGGGAACACACGCCTACTGGGAGCTGGTGGCGGTGCTCGGCGGTGAAGGGGAACTGACCGGGCCCGCGCGGCAGGCGTTGAAGCGATCCGACATCGTACTCATTCCGCCCGGCACACGGCACGGCGAACTCGGCGGCGACCGGTTCGATACCGTGTGGGTGGGGCTCGCGGGCAGCCGCTTGCGCGCGCCGGGCTGCGGGATCCTCGTCGTCCGCGACGAAGACCTCTGCCGCCAGGTAGAGGAATTGTGGATGCAGGCGACGGTGCGCACCGATCGCAGCGGGGCCGAACTGGATGGCCTCGCGCTGGCCGTGCTCGGACGCTTCCTGCGCCTATCGGCTGGCGGACCCACCGGCGACGCGGCCGATCACGCGGTGCGCTGGCTGCACCAGCATCTCGACCGGCCGGTACGGGTCGGGGATCTGGCGCAGCACCTGCGCATGAGTCCGGCCCATCTGCACCGCGTCTTCAAGGCGCGCACCGGGCGGAGTCCGAAAGCGTTCCTCAATGCACTGCGGGTCGAGCGCGCCGCGCACCTGCTGCGCCATACCGATCTGTCGGTAGTGCGCATCGCCGCCTTGGTGGGCTTCGACGATCCGCTGCATTTCAGCCGCGTGTTCACTCGTCTCGCGGGCATCAGGCCGAGCAGATTCCGCGCTGCATGAGCGTCCTCGTCGCTCACGGTCTCAACAACCGTCCGGGGTGCGGATGTCGTATCCGCCAGACTCTGGGCGCGTCGTTGACCGGGTGCGGCATCGGGAATTAATTGAACAACGTAGTTCTTTATATCGGTTCTGGTCACGGAGGCCGTGCCCACTACGCACATAGGCATTGAACCGATCTGTGCTTAGAGACTGATATGTATTTACTTACATACATTTCAGTCACAAGGCGTCACGTCCGTAACGTCGGCGCATTTATATCTAACGATGCATCAATATGAGAGCTGTAGCAGGGTTGCGGCTACCCGTCCATGCTCCGACAAGGCCCCTCGGCGGCCCACCACGTCGACGCCTCCTCACCGATCCATAGGGATGTCCATGATCACCAGCCCGATCCGCCAGGCACTCCTGACCTGTCTCGCCACCGTATGCTGCATGGGCGCCGATGGCCAGGCGACTGCTCCGGTCCCCCACTGGGAGCCCTGTGGTTGGGGCGGCGGTGGTTGGTACTGGGCCACGGTCTTCCACCCGAGCAAAGCGGGGGTGATCTACCTCGGATTGGATGTCGGCGGCGTGTGCAAGACCACCGACCACGGCATGACCTGGAAGACGATGAACGTCGGGCTGACCGACTACAGCGTCTACTCGCTCGCCGTGGATCGCTCGCATCCCGAAACCGTCTACGCCGCCACCGAGGGCGGCCTGCACAAGAGCATCGATGGCGGAGAACATTGGCGACTGCTGCCGAAGACCGGGCCGAAGGATCTGCGCATCACCGCGGAGCGTGACCGGAGCGTCCGCTCCATCGCCGTCGATCCGGTCAACGGGGACAACCTGTATGCGGCCAGCCCAGGAGGGAAGCTCTTCACCAGCAAGGATGGCGGCGAGACCTGGACCGAAACGTACGCCGGCGTCGCTCCGGAAACCATGCGCGGCGCGATCAGCGTGCAATTCGGCAAGGTGGACGCGCAATACTTCGGGGGCGTGTGGATCCCCATCGCGATCCCGGCCGAGGCGATCAAAGCCGGCTGCGCTGGCATCGGCTTCGCCTGCAAGGGCGATGGCTCGCAACCAGAACGCACCTTCCTCACCTTGACCACCAGCTCTGGCGGGAGGTACCAGAGCAGGAACATCAGCGATCTGTTCAAGGACACGGAATGGCGCGACGCGCTGCTGAAAACCGATGAATTCGCCGTCGAGCCCGACTTCGCGACGAAACATCCCGACGCCGCCGCGGCCATGCCCGTCCATCCGGATTGGGCCACCGTCAACCGCATCGATCTGGGCTGCAATGGCAACCTGCCGGCGAATGCCGCCGTCGTGGTGTTCGATCGCGTGTTCGTGTCCACCGGAACCGGCGCGGGTGCCACCTCGACGACCATCAGGGATTTCGCCGCCGATGCGACGGTGCAGACCTACGGCAATGTCCGCGTGGGCAAACCCCAGCCCGAGGCCAGAGGAGCATTCTCCATCGCCGTATCACAGAAGGATCCCTCGCTGGTGATCGCGGCGACCACCCACTCCGGCCTGGTCATGAGCCGTGATGCGGGAAAGACCTGGAAGCACCTGAAGACTCCTAAGACCGCCACGTCCGCGATGTTCTACGCCGGCGATCCCGACATCGTCTTCGCGTCGTTCTCGGTCGACGGCATCTGGAAGTCCATCGATCGTGGCGAGACCTGGACCCGCTGCGAGGGAGGCCTCGCTCCCAAGGCGCCATTCAGGGAAGTCGCGGTCAGCCCGGTTTCGCCCCTCGACGTGATCGCCATCGGCGACACCTACGTCTACCGCTCCAGCGACGGCGGCGCGACCTGGGCCGACGCCACGGTGCTGAACGTCGACCTCACCGGGAATCCGACCAGGCATTTCATGGGCACGAATCCGAAGTCGAAGATCGTCCATCCGATGAACGTCTCGTTCAGCCCCGCCGATCCCAAGGAATTGTTCATCAGCGCGGACTGGCGATCGGCCTGGAGCGGGGACGGCGGCGTCACCTGGAGCGAGCGCGAGCGCGGCGCCGACATCTCCTGCATCACCGACATCCGCTTCAGCAAGGGACGTGCCTATGCGACGGCCATGGACGAGGGGACCCTGGTGTCCGAGGACAACGGCACGAACTGGCGGCAGATCTGGCCACTCACCTACATCGCCGACCTGAGCGGCCATTACTGGCGCTTGGCGGTCGACCGCATCGGCGGCGCCGACCGCATCATCAGCACCGCGTCACCATGGAATTCGCCGCTGAAGCGGGTGGTGGTCAGCAAGGACGGCGGAGCGACGTTCAAGGACACGGTCTCCGGCCTCCCGGATTACCAGGTGCGGGCGAACACCATGTGGGGGGAAGGGCATCCTCGCGCGCTCGCGGTCGATCCCAACGATCCGAAACTGGTGTACATGGGTTTGGACGGCGACGCGAGCGATGGGAAGATGGGCGGCGGCGTGTTCGCATCGGTGGATGGTGGCGAGACCTGGAAGCAGCTGCCGAACCAGCCGGGAAGCCGCAGGATGTACAACGGGCTGGCCGTGGATCCGTCGGATTCGAAGCGGATCTTCTGGGGCAGCTGCGGGACAGGCGGCGGCGTGTGGTCGAGCACGGATGGCGGCGACACGTGGGAGAACGCCTTCACTGGAGAGACCTGGATCTGGAATGTGCTCGTCGCCAAGGATGGCGCCATCTATGCCGGCGGAGCGAACCTGTGGAAGAGCGCGGATCATGGCAAGACCTGGACCCAGCTGACCACGTTCACCAACGGCAGGGCCATCGTCGGCATGGAAGCAGATCCGCGCGATCCCAAGACCTTCTGGATCTCGGCCATCACCTGGAACAGCAGCTCGGATGGCGGCATCTTCAAGACCACGGATGCCGGAGCGACCTGGCATGAGATCACCGGCGACATCCCGTGCGCCAAGCCGCAGGTCCTCCGGTTCAATGCGGAGACCAATGAGTTGTGGGCGGGATGGGTGGGGATGTACCGGCTCAAACAGTAGCGGGACGCCCCTGATCAGGCGCCCCGTGCGTGCGATGTGGGCTCGGCCCTGGATCTGGACCTATTATTTGGACGACGTTATCGCTACACCGGAGCACAAAAGTCACTGCAACCGGTAGCTACGACCTTGAACTCGCGCACATCGGGGTTACCGGAGCTTTAACGTTGACTAAACATCGTGATGATGACGTGGTCGAAACCCTGGCCTGGAGGCCGCTGCGACATGACCAGTTCCGATCAGGTCACGCTCCGTCGCATCGCCGCCGAGTGCGGCATGTCGCTCAGTGGGGTCTCCAAGATCCTGCGCAACGCCTACAAGGGCAACACACCCAAGGGCAAGCGGCGCGTCGAGGAGGTCACCAAGATCGCGCGGAAGCTCGGTTACATCGCGAACGGTCCTGCCCGCAGGTTGCGCTCTGGGCGAAACCACGCGATCGCCATCCTGGCGCCGGTGGATTCGTTCGGCCATCCCGAGCACACCAGCTTTGAATTCATCAATGGCTGCGCGGCCGCCCTAGCCGCCGAGAGCTACGCCCTCACCCTGCTGAACATTCCTCGATTCGAGGAACGGCTCGCGATGAACGCCTTGATGGATCGCAGCGTCGACGGGGTGATCGTCCTGGACGTCACCACGCCGGAACTGGAGCAGTTCCTGGAGCGCTCGTCGATTCCGGCGATGTACCTGAACGTGGCGCCGAGAGACGGCCTGCCCACCGCGTCGCGCGACGAATACGCGGCGGCACGCGCGGTGATGGAGCTCACCATCGGGCTTGGATACCGGCGTTTCATCATCGCCGGCGGCTGGGACAGCGCGAGCCACTTCAGCCATCTGCAGCGCGCCGCGGCGATCGCCGATGTCGCCAAGGACAATCCCAACGCGACATTCCTGTATAGCGGGGTGCCCAGCTGGTTCTCATCGTTCGAGAAATCGATAGCGGCCTGCAAACCGGATGCGAACACCCTGATCATGGCCATCGACGCGTCGACCGCGCTGCGCCTGCCGTACTGCCTGCCGGCGAACCATCCCATGGCCTGCTGCGACGACACCCACCAGTTCGCTGTCCTCGCACCCTGGTTGACCAGATCGCGGTACGATCGCGCGGATCTGGGGCGCATGGCGGCGGCGAAGCTGCTGCGCCACCTGAAGGATGGGACGCCGCTGACCGCATTCACCGTCGAGTCGCAGATCGTGGTGGGAGCGTCGACCCCCTCCAGGATCGCGAGCGTCAACCGTTGATGCGACCGCATCGCCGCGGGCCGGGCCTGGATGGCGGTCGGGCGTGGGGCGATGCCGTGCTAATGCTACCGGTTGCATTTGCGTAGTATCATTGTATTCCATGCCGAAGGGGAGTAGGGACTCCACCTCCCCCCGAGTCCGATACTCCGCGAGAGACCACCATGCCCCACCCGATCTCGAGACTCTTCACCGGGCGCGTGTCCTGGTGCTTCTTCACATGCCTGGCTTGGGGCCTGTCAGCCGTCGGAGCGGTCGGCGCCGAGACCCGGCCGCTCCTGCATCCCCTGTATTCGTCGCAGGCGGTGCTGCAGCAAGGGAAGCCGCTGCCGATCTGGGGCTGGACGACTCCGGGAGCGGCGGTCTCGGTGCGCATCGGCAAGCAGTCCCTGGCCGCCGTCGGTGGCCCCGATGGCCGTTGGCAGGTCGTCACGGCGCCTTTCGCGGTCGCCGATGCTCCGCTGACGCTGGTGGTCTCCGGAGAGACATCGGTCACCTCGACCGACCTGCTGGTGGGCGAGGTCTGGCTGTGCTCCGGGCAATCCAACATGTTCTGGCAGATGAATGCGGTCGACCACGCCGAGGCCGAGATGGCCGGGGCCAACATCCCCGGCATGCGCCTATTCAGCGTCAACGAGGACAGCGAGCCCACGCCGCTCGAGGTCCCCAAGGCCGTCATCCACCAGTGGACCGCGTGCATCCCACAGCTGGTCGGCAACTTCAGCGCGGTCGCCTACTATTTCGGCCGCGAGCTGCAGAAGCGCCTCGGGGTACCGGTCGGAGTGATCAGCAATCCGTACGGCGGGACCACCGCGGAGACCTGGATGTCCGAACGCGCGTTGCGTGACTTCGGCGAATTTAACGACGCACTCGATGCCATCCCCGCCGCGGCCCCTTCGCTCAGCGCTGGCGCCTTCGATGCCGGGGCGTCTCCGGCACTGAAGAACCTGCGCGCGATCCCCACGCTCGCGTTCAACGGTATGCTCGCGCCCCTGGTCGGCTACCCGCTCGCCGGCGTGGTCTGGTATCAGGGCGAATCGAATGCGGATCGCCCGGCGCAATACCGCCGCCTGCTGCCCGCGCTCATCGCCGATTGGCGCGCCCGCTGGCGCGACCCGAAGCTTCCGTTCGTGATCATGCAGCTCGCCGGGCACCATGCGCCGCATCCCGAGCCGCTCGACGACGACAACGGCTGGGCCGCCTTGATGGAGGCGCAGGCGCAGACCGCGCGCTCCGTTCCCTACTGCGGACTCGCCTGCGCGTACGACCAGGGAGACGCCGAGAACATCCATCCGAAGGTGAAGAAGGAGGTGGGCAGGCGCTTGGTCTATCCCGCGCTCGCGCTCGCCTACCCCGACAAGTCCGACAAGCCTGACAAGGCTGGGAAAAGCGAGAAGGGTGAGAAGGGTGAGAAGGCCCTGCCGGCCGGCGGTCCGCTGGCCGTATCCGCGAAGCGCGAAGGCCACGGGGTGCGCGTAAGCTTCCGTGACGTGGGCAAGGGGTTGGAGGTCCACGGCGGACGGGTGACGTCCTTCGCGATCGCTGGCGTAAATCACAAGCTCGCCTGGGCCACGGCGACGATCGAGAAGGACTCGGTGCTGGTGGCATGCGACCAGGTGCCCGAACCGGTGCGCGTGCAGTTCGCCTTCGACAACCTTCCCGCAGGCGAATTGTATAATAGCGAGGGGTGTCCGGCGGTCCCCTTCCGCATGGACGTGAAGTGAGCACGCGCGACCGCTCTCCACTCGGCGCGCTGACCGATGCCGTGCGCGGCCTGGCCCTCTCGGTGCCTCTCTCGGCGCGCATCGCGATCTCCCTCACGACGGCGTTCGCCATCATCGCGCCAGTAACCCATGCAGCCGAGGCGATCATGACCGGGACCGGGGCCGATCACGGCGTCGCAGAGCTGCGCGGTTACGGCAGGGTCACGGCTGCGTTTTCGCCAGGCGTAGCGGAATTCGCCTGCGCCGACGCCGAGCACGCCGACATCGTGCTGGGCAAGATGATCGCCGATCTGTTCTGGGACGCGGGAGACGCCGCCACGGAGCACGTCCTGAATGTCGATGGCGTGGCGGTGACGGTGCACGGCTGGGCGCCATACGGATTGATCGCGATCGGGCGCATCGGCGCCACGGTGATGGCGGTAGGAGCCGACGACGAATCCGAGCTGCGCGCGCGCCTGCGGCGCGCGCCTGGGTTCCTCACTGGCAAGCCGGTATTCGCCCAGGGAAAGCCATATCCGCGCTATCTCGATCATTACGATCTGCGCGCGTTCAAGGCCTATACCCACGCGATGAGCTCGGTGCACGGCCAAGGCCTGGATTCCCACTGGCCGTTCATCAAGAAGTTCGGGCTTGGTGGCATCGCCTTCCAAGACCTCATGGCGATCACCCAGTGTCCGGCGCCAGGCGTGAACAGCTATGTGCTGGCCGATTACGAGATGCGCACCGCGGAACGCGAGGGCGGCGTCGCGTCGATCGGCCTCGGCTGCGGCGGGGATCTGCCGCTGTGGATGTACAACCGCATGCCCGAGAACATCATGCGGCCCTCGCCGACAACGCTGATGGCGGCGTGGCACGGTCCGGGCGAGAGCGGCTCGCATTATGAGAGCTGGTGGATCCCCGCCGAGGACCGCGCCCGCGGATCGTTGCGGTTCATGCGCGAGGCCATGGAACGCTACCGTTCGAGCCCGGCGCTGAGCTCGTGGCACCTCTACACCGGCGCGCCGGGTGGCGAATGCAGCTTCCACGACCGCGCGGGCGAATTCTGGGACTACTCCCCTGCCGGCGTCGCGGGCTTCCGCGCCTGGCTGAAGACCTCGCGGAAATTCGATCTCGCCGCGCTGGGCACGCACTGGTACGGGGATCCCCAGCGCTACTCGAATTGGGACCAGGTCGAGATCCCCGACGCAAATGGCTTCTTCGGGGCGCTCGACGGCACCTGCAAACGCCTGTCGGATGGATGGCGGTGGGTAGCGGCGCATGGCCGCGACACGCCGCCGCCGGCGGACGATGCTTCTTGGATCCAGGTGGAGATGCCGCCATCCCAGCAGCAGGCGCTGCTGCCGTGGGGTGACGCCTTCTACCGGGTGGAGTTCGACGCCACCGACTGGGCGGGGCGGGCGCAGGCCTGGTTGGCGTGCAACGCGCGCGTGCGCTCAGATCACCCGACCATCGCCTGGCTCAACGGCGACAAGCTCGGCGAAGAGGCGACCCCCGATGCGCGGCCGATTTCATTTCCAATCGGCGGCAGGCTGAAAGCCGGCCGCAACATCCTGATCCTGCGTCTGCCTCGTCGCGGCGACGATGCGAATTCGGAAGGCAAGCTCATCGGCCCGGTGTTCCTCACCGCCAGCGAGCCCAAGTCCTATCCAGACCTCGGCGCGCACGCGAATGCCCGATTCGTCGACCTGCGCGATTGGCAGACCGCCGGGAGCCTCGCATCGCATCGCGCGATGTTCGACACCGCGATGGCGGTGGATCCGGACCACCCGCTCATCCTCTCGGGCGATGTCGGCAAGCTGCTCGACCAGATGTCGAGCCTCGGCGGGGAGTACGGCGCGAGCCTCCAGCACACCGGCCGTGAGGCCTGGTACCATCCGTGGTTCCCGGGACTGGGCCTGTTGGCCGGATTCTACGGCACCAGCGAGGAATCGGGCACCGCCTCGACTCCCATCCTCTCGCGCGAACTCGGCTGGATCATGATCGACGCGGATTCGAACCACAACCTGTTCTGGGATATCGAGGACTACCAGATAGAGGAGCAGAAGACCGGATGGTTCACCAAGAATAAGCGCGTCATCGCCTGCTTCGGAAAATACCTGCGCGCCTTCCCCCAGGTGACGATCTTCCGTTCGTCGCGGACCGACCGGCTCGGCAGTTCGGAGCCATGGAATTGGGATCTCGGGCGCGGAGACCTCCAGGCAGCCCATTTCGACAACGCCTACGCCACCGAGTCCGAGCTGCTCTCCGGCCAGACCGATCGCTGCCCGGTGCTGCTCGATGCGGGCAACGACATCATGGACGACGACATCGTCGCGGCCCTGCAACGCTACATCGAGCGCGGAGGCACCTACATCGCCCTGCACCAGACCGGCATGCACACCAGCGTGGACCCCCGCACGTATCCGCTGTCGCGGCTCACCGGCGTGACATCGACTCCCCACGGCGCGGGTAGACTGCGCATCGCCGCTGCGCCGAGCGTGCTGAAAGCCTGGGGCGGCCGTGAATTCACCGGCGACGGCGTCGCCTTCTCGGCAATCGCTCCGGGCGCCGCCACGGTCGCGGTCGGGGACGCACCCGTGGCCTTGGCGACCTGGGACGATGGCGGCATGGCCATCGTCTCACGCTCGATCGGCAAGGGCCGGGTGATCCAGATCGGCTCGCCGTTCTGGAAGAAGGCGGATGCCGTCGCTCCGGATACGGGCGGTGTTCAGCAGACGCTCCAGTCGGCGTTCATCGAACACCTGCTCGGGGATGTCGGCGTCATCCGCGACGCCGACGCATCCAGCGCCCGCATCTGGGCGCGCAAGGCCACGACCAAGAACGGACTGCAGGATTGGCTGGTGACCTGCAACGCCACCGACGCCGAGCAGCGCGCCGACCTGCGGCTGGCGGTAGGCGCGAAGCCTGCTGAAGTCTGGGACCTGATCGAGCGCAAGCCGGTCGCGGCGACGTACGCTGACGGCTTCGTCTCCATACCCGGAGTGCGCTTCGATCCGTACGCAGTGCGCATCTTCGGCTGCAAGCGCGCGAACCTGGTCGATGCATTGCCGTCCTGGTGGGCCGAGAAGACGACCTACTGGCGGCGCCCGGCCGCGGCATCGTCTCCCGCGGTGGCGGCCATGGCGGCACGCTTCGCGAAGTCCAAACCTGACGGTGGTCCCGACACGGAAGCCGCGGTGGAGAACATCCAGTTCAGCCGCTGGCGCTTCCATGCCGATCGCGACGGCTCCGCGGGCGCCGATCCGCGCTGGCTCCAGCCGGGATTCGACGACTCGACCTGGAGCTGGCAGGACAGCGGACCATGGAACCTGTCCGATCCGGCCCTGGCCGATTGGCACGGCGCGGGGCTCTATCGCGCGGGGTTCACCGTGCCCGCGGCTTGGGCTGGGCGGCGGGTGATCCTGCGCTTCTACGATTGGGATCTGCCGATCGTGTATGATCAGGGCGAATTCCTGGTCAATGGCACCAAGGTCTGCGAGTACCGGGCGCACAAGGGGAGCCAGGCCTACGCGTACGACGTGACCTCGATGCTGCGCGGGGGCGCGAACGTGCTGACGGTACGCGTCCAGGGCGGGACCGTGTTCGCGGGCATGGCCGGCACGGTATGGCTGGAACCCGAATCGACGTTCACCGCGACGACGGAGCTCGCCGGGGAATGGCGCGTGGTCGCCGCCGATCTCCGCCATGACCAGGCAGCGACCCTGCCGGGCGCGCCTACCGGCCGCTACCTGGCGCGCGAGGTCGCGCTGCCTGCTGCGTGGAACGGAAAGAACGTCTTCATGCACCTCGAAACCCCGTCGCAGTGGGTCGGCGCCGTGGTCGTGAATGGGCGCCTGATCACCACCATCATCTATCTCCATCCCTTCCCGCCGCGCTGCGACATCAACCTCACGCCGTATCTCGTGCCCGGGGTGAACCGCATCGAGCTGTGGCCCAGTTCGACCATCCCGAGCTTCTGGGGCGCGAACGACATCGAGGTGCCGATGCCGGTGGACGCAGTCCGCCTGGGCACCGTCGACCGGGATCCGTGATCGCCTCCGGCGCACCGGGCTCCTGCCGGCTCATCCATTCCTCCGGAGCATCCATGGCCACCAGCATCGCATCCGCTCTCGCGCTCATGGCGTGCACTGGCTTCGCTGCCGGCGCCGACCTCTCGCTGCCCAGCATCATCTCCGACCACGCGGTCCTGCAGCGATCGCCACACTGCCGCATCTGGGGCTGGGCGAACACCGGAGACCGGATCATCGTGAGTCTCGGCAAGGCGCGCGGCACTGGCACCGCCGGCGCGGATGGCCGCTGGACGGTGGAGATGGATCTCGCCGGAGCACCTGCGGGTCCAGACGAGCTGGTGGTGGAAGGGCGCGCCAGGATCGTGGTGAAGGACGTGCTGGTCGGCGATGTGTGGCTGTGCAGCGGACAGTCGAACATGGCGTTCAGCCTCGATGGCGCGCTCGGCGCCGTCAACGAGATCGATCATTCGGCCAACCCATCGCTGCGCCAATTCAAGGTCGCCGAGACGGTCGCGGCCGCTCCGCAGGAACGGGTCGAGGGCGCGTGGACGGTGGCCGGACCGGCCGACTCGGGAAAATTCTCGGCGGTCGCGTACTTCTTCGGCAAGACGCTGCAGGAAAAGCTGAAGCGGCCGATCGGCCTGGTCAACGCGGCCTACCCCGCCAGCTCGGCGCAGTCGTGGACCAGCATCGGGAACCTCGAAGCCGACGCCCTGCGCGATCGCGATCGGTTCCTCGGACTGCCGCAACGTTTCCGCGAGCACGTCGCGCGACTCTCCGCGTGGACGCAGGAGCACCATCGCCAGGATCATCCCGGCGACCCCGCGGTATTCGCGGATCCTGCGGCGGACACGGCGGGCTGGACGCCGGTCACGCTACCGGGAACCCTGGCGGATGCGGGCCTGCCCGACACTGGCGCGGCCTGGGTACGTCGCTCCATTGCGATCGACGCGGGGCAGGCCGGCAAGGAGCTGACCCTGACGTTCGACAAGCTCGAGCTGGGCTCGGTATACTGGAACGGCGAGAAGATCGACGAGGTGACGCCCGACACCCAGCGCTTCGCGGTGTCCTGGGAGCCGGCGTGGACCATCCGGGTCAAGGCCGAGCGCGTGCGCGCGGGCACGGCAACGCTCGCCATCCGCCTCTTCACCCCCGCCGGCGGCGCGTCGTTGCGCTTCGATGCCAAGCGCAATCCCCTGCTGGCTGGCGAATGGCTGGCCAGATCCGAATTCGCCTTCGAACCGCTCGACGCCGCCGCCAAGGACGCCTACCCGGGCATTCCGCCGGTGAAGGATTTCTACGATCACTTCTCGCCATCGTCGCTGTACGACGGCATGCTCAATCCACTACGGCCGTTCGCGTTCACGGGCGTGATCTGGTACCAGGGAGAAGGCAACACCTGGCAGCCCGATGTCTACCGTCGCGTCTTCCCGCGGATGATCGCCGATTGGCGCGACAGGCTGGGCTCCGAACTGCCCTTCCTGCTCTGCCAGCTGCCCAATCACGGCGCCAAGTCGCCGGAGCCCGGTGAGAACCAGTGGGCGGAGCTGCGCGAAGCCCAGTCGCTCGCACTGAAGCTGCCGCGCACGGGCGAGGCGGTGCTGATCGATACCGCCGATGCCGATCTCCATCCGCGCAACAAACGCGATCCGGGCGAACGCCTGGCGAAGATCGCCCTGTCGCAGGTGTACGGCGAGACCGCGATCTGCTCTGGTCCGGTGTTCGACGCGATCTCCATCGAGGGCGCGAACATGCGCGTGACCTTCACCAACCCCGACGGGATCCTCGTCGCCAAGCCGCTGCCAGCCAACTACGTCGTGGGCTACCGCTCACCGGATCCCGCCAGCGCCGAGACCGCGCCGCTCGCGCTGCCCAGCCAGGGGAGCGAGATCCAGGGCTTCGCGATCCGCGGCGAGGACCGCCAATGGCATTGGGCACAGGCGCGGATCGAGCATGCGAGTAGCGGCAAGCCGCGCGATTCCATCGTGGCCTGGAGTGGAGAAGTGCCCAAGCCGATTGCGATCCGCTATGCATGGGCAGAGAATCCGACCTGCAACCTCGTCAACGGCGCCGGCTGGCCGGCATGCCCATTCCGCAGCGATGCTCCGTCACCGGAGCAGGCGGAAGCGCGCCAGCCCGAACATTGATCCCGGGCGATCCGTCAACGGATCGGTGCTTCGGCGGGCGGCACAGCGGCGAGCTGGCGGATTCGCCACGCGACGAATGTCTCGAGCGCCGGATCGCGCTCATGGTGACGCAGGGTCTGACTGCTCTGCGCATAGACGAAAGGCCTGCCGAAGATCCCTTTCCGCACCGGGGGTAGATCGCGGAATGCTTGGTAGCTGGCGAGCGCGGCCGCCTGGTCACCTGCCCATTCGGCGCGCATGCCTTTTACCACCAGCAGCAGGATGTCGGCTCCGGTACGATATGGCTGACTGAGGAACTGCTGCTCATCGATCCGGCCGGCGATGAAGCTGGCGCAATGCCACGGTCGTTGCTGGAAGTGCCAGCGATCCTGCATGAGCTCGTCCAGGGCGTTGCCGAAGACGCTACGGTCGCCGCGCAGCGAGAGCGCGAGCGGGCGGGCCAGACCATCGCCAAACCAATGGGTGAACTCGTTGTAGGCCGTCGGTCGTGGCGCGATCTGCTCCAGGATCGCCAAGCCGGCGCGCTCATCGCCGGAAACCAGTTCGACGAACGCATGTGCCGCCTCCGATCCGCCCGGCCCCGATGCCGCGTGCACCTGATTGAAGCGGCCAGCGAGCGCCAGCACCTCGAACCGTGACACATCCTCGCGTTCGTCGTTCAGCGGGGACGGGGGCGTGCTCGCGAGCAGCGCCAACGCCTCGTCGTAGCGGCCGAGCAGGCACGACGCGCGCACCCGATCGGATCGATCCGCCCTGGCATCGCCGACGATGACATCCAGCTGCTCTGGAGTCGGGCCTGGATCGCTCCCGTCCATATCGTGTGCCCCTTCGACCGCCCAACGCGGCGCCGAGGGCATGGCCAGGGCCTCGGCGAAACGGCCCTGATCGATGAGGGCGGTGGCGGCGAGGAACGGTCGGTCGGCATAACGCGCGAGGATCTCGTCCTGCCGGCCCAGCATGCGCAGGGTCTCGCTGCAGATGACCACCTGCTCTGGATATTGCTCGAGCAGCTCCTTGTTCATACCGAGGCGCTGCAGGAGTCGGGCGGCCGCCGTGGCGGTGGCCCGTTCGTGCGGGAAGAGGCGGTCGCGGACCGCGATCAATCCGGTCCGTCCTGCGTGCGCCATGCCGGGATCCTGATCCTTGGCGCTGCGTTCGGCGGCCTCGTTCCACAGATCGTAGAGGCGCCGGCGCAGGGCCGAGTGCGGGAACAGTTCCGCTATCCCGGCGGCGACAGCGGGGTAATCGCCAACGGACAGGCGATCCTCGAGCCGATGGCAGGCGACCACGCCCAGCCAATGGGCGTCGGACATCGAGTCCCACCAGGCGTACGCGAGGGTATCCTTTCCGGCCATGCGCAGCGCGAGACCGTATTTGTACGCAGCTTCGTTGCCGATGGCCCTGCCGGCATGGACCGAGGCGACATGCTGGTAGTCACTCGCCGCCTCATCGTAGCGCCGCTCGAAGAAATCGTGGTCGCCGATTGCCAAGGCGCTGACCTTCTCGGGGATCCCTTTGGTATAGATCCGCAGGTCGTCGAACGCCTTGCCTGGATAGTACCCGTACAATCCGATCCAGCCGCCAGTGAATGGCACCGACTCGTGATGCTCGCAGAGCAGCACCCCATCCACCAGGATCCGGATGCTGTCGCCATCGATCTCTCCGCGGATGCGATAGGGACGATCCGGTTTCACCTGGAAGGGGTTGGAGTCGAGGAGCTTCTCCGGACCGTAGATGCCGACCATGGTGTTGTCGTAGGCACCGACCTTCAGCTGATAGAGTCGCGACGGTTTCCCGCCGCCCGTCGCCTGGGCGAACGGCGAATCCGGAGTGAAGACGATCGACAGATCGCACGGCATGCTGCCGGGAAGCAGCCGCCCGTCGTATTCGATCGCCATGGGTCCAGACAGGTGGCGGGAATAATAGGTGATCGACTCGTTCGGCGCCGTGGTCTCCAGCATGCCGTCGCGGACCACGTAGGAACCGGCGGTGGTCGTCCATCCGTTCTCCCAGCGTGTCGAATCGGTGAAGTCATCGCGATAGACCGGCCTTCCCCACGAAGCGGTCTCCTTGAGCCGTTCGCCATAGAGCACGGCGACCAGGACGATCACCGACGCCGCCGCCGCCGCTATCGACCAGGTGATCTTCCAGGTGCGCCGGTGCCACTGCGCCACGCGCGCCAGCCACGGTTCGCGGTACGCGCTGATCGCGAGCCCCGCCTGGTAGTTCTGCAGATCGACGAGCATCTCGGCGGCCGATGCGTACCGCTCGCCGGGCGAGGATTCCAGCGCGCGCAGGACGATTGCGATCAATGGCCTCGGCATCCAGGAGCGCTCGCGCTCGGTGAGCGGGTCGATGAGGCCTGCGCGTTTCTTGCGCCAGAATTCCTCGGGATCGTCCGCCCAGGTCGGCAACCGCAGGGTCAGGGCATGGAACATGCTCGCCGCCACGCAGTACACGTCGCTGCGGCGGTCCGCGTAATCGCGGCGCGCCTGTTCGGGGCTCATGTACAGTGGGGTGCCGTAGATCTCCTCCTTGACGGACTCCCCCTTGCGGGCCGCGCCCCAATCGACGAGCAGCACCTCGCCGTAAGTGCCGAGCATGATGTTGTCGGGCTTCACGTCTTGATGCAGGATCTTCCGGCTGTGGGCGTAGGCGACGGCCTGCAGCACATTCACGAAGATGGTGACGATCTCGTTGCAGGTCGCGATCTTCGCAGATCGCTGGTCCCACGTTGAGCCCTCGACCGCCGTGCCCAGCGAGATCCCCTCCACCTGCTTCATCACGAAGAACACCACGCCCTCGTCAGTGATCTCGACATCGTAGATCGGCAGGATGTTCGGATGCTCGAGACTCGAGGCGATGCGGGCCTCGCTGACGAAGGCATCGATCGGACCACGTGATGCCGACGATGCGCTCGCGGCCTGCAGCTTCACCGCCACATCGCGATCGAGGCTGTGATCATGCACCGAGTAGACGACGCCTCCGGATCCCATCCCGAGCAGGCGCCTGCACTCGAAGCGTCTCTCGCTGGCGACGACCTCGGATGCGAGGTCGTACAGGAGCCCGCGATCGCGTAGGCGCTGATCGAGGCTGAGTCCGGGCAATGACACGCTGGCCTGTGCGTCCCTGCCGCCGGCTTCGGCTGGACTGGGTCCCGTCTGGTCGAGGTCGGTCACGTGTGCAGCGGCTCGGCAGGCGTTTGACGGAAAGACGGGTGCGATCGGACGTGCACGGACAGCTCCAGGCGAGGCTCGCTCGACATGGATGATTATACCTCGGATATCCCTCGGGAGTTGCAACCGCGGCGTGAGCCCGCCCGCCAATCACTGCCGATCACCACGGCCTCATGCACTGAGGCCGCACGCCGCGCGCGCGGTCACCTGATACGCTTACCGGCCCGCGCTGGCGCTAGGCGCCAGCGCGGACCCGACGGCGCACGGGGCCGGAAGCGACATCCAACGAGATCTCCCTGCCGGGCGGGCACGGCACGCTGACGCAACCAGTCGAGGATTCGCGCGCCGCCACCACCACCAGGCCGCCGTCGACGAGCACGCGTGCGCGTGGTGTCACTTGGATCACCGCCTCACCGGACATGTCGCCCTGGACGCGCGCCGAGAGCCTGCCCGATGCGGCAGTCACCGCCATCACGCGCAGGCCATCGGCGCGGACGATCACCGGATGGTCCGGGGCCTTGACCGTGCGCACCACCTCGAGGCGCATGCGTTTGCGGGAGAATGCCGCCCAGGCGATCTTGCGCGTGCCGGCGGGCAGCAGCTTGCCATCGAGGCGCATGGATCGGATGTGCGAGCCACGACCGCTGATGCGCAGGTCGATCGACGTTCCGCGCAGGCGCAGGCCGCGGATGTCTACCGGCATGCCGCCGCACGGCGTCACCGTGATCCCCTCGTGGTCCACATCCAGGCCGGCGACTCCGCTGAACAGGCAGCTGTACCAGGTCGAGACGGCCTGCAGCTGCTTGCCGCCATGGTTGTCGGGGCCGAAGGCATCCTCGTTCTCGGCTTCGGGGGTGAAGGCCTCGGGCACGGTGTGGTAGCGCCAGAACCAATCCACGTCCCCCAGCCAGGCGCACAGGCCCGCATCGTCGCCAATGAGCTTGTACAGGTTCAGGTAGGCGAGATCCGCCGGTGGAAAACTCGATCCGAGCTGGTTCCCGTCGGCCATCCACGCCGCATCCCATTGCGGCAGGGTGAGCAGGCATTTCGCCGAACGCAGGTGCGTGGCCATGAAGGCGGCGATGCGGCCCGGCGCATGCGCCACCAGTTCGCGCGCGAACGGCGTCAGCCAGAAGATCGCCTGCCCGCAATGATGGTTCCTGGGCTTCAGGTCGACCGCCGAGCACGACGAGATGAAGGTCCCTTGATCGGCATCGTACAGATGCTTCACGAAGCTCGCGCGCAACCGGGCCGCCCAGTCACGGCATTCGACGGCCAGGGGCGCATCTCCGAGCGCGGCGGCGAGGTGCTCCATCGAGCGCAGGCCCTGATAGAACAGGGAATTGTTCAAGGAGCTGATATCCCGCCCATCCTCGTCCATGGCCTCGGGGAAATCCGGCCACAATGCGTTTCCCGCGACCAGGCCGGTACCCCCCACCACGCGCTCGCGACAGCGGTCGAGGATGAAGCGGCACGTCGGCATCACCTCCCTGGCCACGGTCAGGTCTCCGGTGGTGGCGACGTACTGGTACAATCCGGCGATGAATTGCGCCTGGGCCGGGAACGGTTCCTTCAGTCTCGGCTCGAACGCGGTGGTGAACTGCAGGGGCAGCCCGATGCCATCGTGGCGATGCTGATGGAAGAAGCGCAGGATGGCCGCGGTGTACTCGGGCTCGTTCGCCCAGGTGCAGGGAACCATCGGCATCATGCCGTCCCAGCCCCAGACGAAGCCCCCCGCCTGCGAGGCGCGCGCCGCCCCCGGCCGATCGTGCACCTTCATGGCGTGGATGATCTCGGGACATTGGGCGAAGGCCGAGTTCAAGACCGGATCGCCGACATCGACGCGCGGCCGTGACGCCAACCGCCCCTCGTATCCCGCTATCAGCTCATCGCATTCCCGGTTCACGTGCTTCGACAGCCTGCCGAGCCGCAGCACCAGCTCCTCCCTGCTCGAGGCGAAGACCACGAAGAAGGAGAGCGATTTTGTGCGGCTCGCGGGTGTTGGCGCGCTGGTGAAGTACAGCTTGAAGCCGTTGGCCGAACGCCTGGTCCGCATCGGCGCATCGCAGCCGATGCCGATCCAGGTGGTCGCGCGGGGCGCGTCCTTGACCACCAGACCGAGTCCGCGCTGCGACAGGGAATCGTCACCGCGATATTCCAGGGGATTCTCGTCGGTGCACGACGCGATCATCGCATTGGATGCGGCGTCGGACTCGAACGGCTGCCAGGCGCGGTGCGCCTGCTGCACCGCCACGATCCCCTCCTGGTGGAACATCTCGGTGAAGACCGGGAGCTTCTTGGGGTTGCGCAGCACCGTGAACCGCTGCACCACCGCATCGGGGAGCAGCAGCAGCTCCTGCGCCACATCGACGCCGATCACGCGGCTGCGACCGGAGTGGCCGAAGGGGAAGAGCCTGGTCTCGGCCAGCGGCAGGTAGTAGCGCTTGCTCCCGAGCCCGAGGCACGGACGGAACAGCTTGGTCCATGCGCTCTCCAAACCGCCTTTGAAGAAGCCGCCCGCGGCAAGATGCTGGCGCCCCCAATACGAGACGTCGACCAGGCCACCGTGCCAGCCGACGGTGGCGAATACCCGGCCGTTGGAAAAATGGTCCCTGACCAGGTTTCCGAGGCCACGGGGAGCCATCGGCGTGGCGTCGGCGAAGCGGAGTCCGTTGTCGAGTTCGGTCATGACGGAGTTCTCGGGGTCGCGGTTTCGGGAGTATACGCTGGGTGAGCAGGCAGTGGCAGACGCGTGGTTGCGTCCACGTCCATTGTGGCCGTGGATTCAACCGGTAGTTTACTGACAAGGAATCGTTTTCCATGTCGATCACCATTGCCCGCGCCGGATTCAGCTTCTGCCACGATTCCGCGCGCGGCGTCCTCGCCATCACGTCGGGTGGCCACACGCTGACTCTGGCAGTGCAGGGAGCGGTGAACCGTCCGGATCGTATCGACACGGGCACCGCCTGGGAACTCGCCTCGCGCAGCGCCCATGCCGATGGCGACCGTCTCACCTTCCGCGCGATCCGCGCGACACAGGGCATCTGGGACACCAAGCTCCTCATCGTCGATGTCGGTGCCGATGACATTCACGTGCGCCTGCGCATCCAGGGTCACGGCGCCATCGATCGCGTGACGTTCGGCGCCGGATTCGCCGAATCGGTGGTCGACGAGCCCGCAGCCACCATGCGCTACCTGACCTGGGCGCGCCGCCCATGGTCGCGCTCGTGGACGGGATCGCCGCTGTCGCACCGGCAGGTGATGAATCCGCAGCCGAACTCCTACGGCGAGCAGGTCTGCGATTCCGCACTTCCGCAACGCGTGACCTGCGCAACCACCTTCGGTCCCGAGCTGTTCAACACCTTCTTCGCTCCGCCCCTGTACGCCTACGTGTTCGACGATGCCTGGTGCCTGGGCATCGTCGCGGCGCCAGGGCAGAACCGCTTCACCCACCTGGATTACACCATCGGCTCGGGCTGGGGATTGGAGCTGCACTACGACGGCATGACGTCCGTCGCTGGCGACTGGGAATCCCCGGCGCTACGCATCGCGCCTTGTGAGAACGCCGAGGCCGGCCTGGTCGACTACGTCGCCCATCTCTCGGCCTCGGGCTGCGTTCCCCGCGTCGGCAATCGCACGCCGGACTGGTGCCGCCGACCGATGCTCTGCGGCTGGGGACAGCAGGTGGCGTGGGCGCATCTTCACGAGCACGGAAACCAGATGCCGCTGGGATCACCCATCACCTCCGGTGCCGGCGGCTACGCATCGCAATCCGCATACGAGGCGATCGTCGAGCTCGCCGACCGCCATGATCTGCCGTTCGGCGTGCTGACGATCGACATGGGCTGGAGCGAGGCCATGACCATGCCTCGCGTCGATCCCAGGATGTGGCCGGATCTGGCTGGATTCATCGCGACGCAGCACGCCCGCGGCCGCAAGGTGCTGCTGTGGCTGGCGACGTGGAATCCAGGAGGTCTCGACGAGACGTTGCGCATGCCCCACGCCGAGGGTCTGAAGGATGCCTGTGACCCGACCAACCCGGAATTCCGCCGTCGGCTGAGCGAGGCGGTCGCGCACTGCGTGTCTCCCGACGGCTTGAACGCCGACGGCTTCAAGCTCGATTTCACCGGAGACATCGTGCGCGGCGCGGGCTACAGGCCGGCCGTCCCGGGGCCTTGGGGCATGGAGCTGCTCAAGGACTATGTCGGCCTGATCCACGCGTCGATGCATGCCGCCAAGGCCGACACCGTGCTCGAGACGCACTGCGCGAACCCCTATTTCGCCGACGTCACCGACTACCTGCGTCTGAACGACATCTTCTCGACCAAGGTCGACGTGAGTCCGATGATGGAATTCCGCGCGCGCATGGCGCGCATCGCGAACCCGCGCTGGGCGCTCGATACCGACAACGATCCGTTCATGGACCGAGCTGGATGGCTGGACTACATGCGCTTCCAGCCGCGGATCGGCGTGCCTTCGCTCTATTCCCTGACCCATCTGTCGACACCGGGGGCCGATGGAACACTCGCCGAGATACGCGCGGCCGATCTCGCGGAGATCTCCGCCATCTGGCATGCCTACGGTGGCGGACCTTGACGGCGCCGCGGGCATTGGCCCGGAATCAGCCCGCAGCGGCCCGGAATCCTCGTGCTTCCACGCGACCGGGCCGGCGAGGCGCTCACCACGGATAGAGGCTGTTGGGAAGCACGTCCAGCTGGCGGATGGTGAACCTCTGCCCGGCCACCGCGGCCGAGTCGAAGGTGATCGAGTAGTGGCAGCGCAGCTCGTAGGCGTTGCGCACCGGGTCCCCCGCCGAGATCGCTCCGCCACCGCTCTTCAAGCCCCCGTCGCCGGCGGAACCACCGGTGGCGATGATGTCGAAGTTGGACGAGGGATTGTTGGCCTCGGGCTTGATATGGAACCAGCCGAGCCTGCTGCCGAGCGGCTTGCCCTTCGCGGGCAGATCGAGCTGATCGCCTCCGGTGACCGAGACGCCCGCCCCGAGGCCGCCGCCATTGCTGCGCCCCTGGATGTAGAGCTTCGACGACTGCAGCATGATGTGGGATTGGATCACGCGCTCGAAGTCACGCACATTGATCAGCGTTCCTCGCACCCTGAAGGAAACGGCCGCGATCAGGCACATCAGCAGGCTCGACAGGCCGATGACGACGATGAGCGTCGAGCCCGACCTGGAGCATCCGCGTGACATGGGATGGGAGCGCGCACGCATGATCAGTGTTCCGTCACCGGGATGGTCAGCTTGCCGACGGTGTATGGCGGATTGGGGCCGAGATTCTTCGACCAGTCCTGGATCTGGAGCAGGAAATACTGGTCGGAACCCACATAGGTCAGCGCCGCCGCGCCGATCTGGCGGAACTGCGGACCCGCGGGGTAGCTCGTGCCGGAATACTGCTTTGAGATCGTCCACAGCACCATGCTCGCCGCGACATCGTTCTTGGCGCCGATGACCTCGATCTTGTTGATGAGCTTCTGATCGTACATGAACGCATAGATGGCGACATTGATCACGAAGATGCCGATGCCCAACGCCACCAGGAACTCGGTCAAGGTGAAGGCGGCGGTTCGGCAGACGGAGTGGCGCGCGATCATGGCGAATACGCATCTGGGATGAGGTAGCGGCCGACGAACGTAGCCACCGTCGGGCGGGCGACGGTGTAGATGCCAGCGATCGCATCGGCGAGGTTCCGTTCGGGGAGATACCAGAAGGACACCTCGCGGAATGTCATGCTGGTGTCGGATTCGGAGGTGGAGGCCGGCGAGACGGTGACCATCAAGGGCAGGTATTCGCTGACGTCGATGCTACAGCCGGCCAAGGCATCGGTGACCGATGCCGCAGTGAAACTGAAGACGCGATCGGCGTTCGCGCCGGTGGCCACGAAGTCGCCGCCATGGAACTTCACATTGTCCCAAGGTGTGGCCTGGACGCTCAGCCGCTCGACCAGGATCTGGTTGGGTGCCGTGGTGGTGTTGGCGATGAAATCCTGCATGGCGGGCGACTGGCTGACGCATCTCTTGACGTGCCAGTCGGCCAGCAGCATCGCGGCGGCGCCGGCGACGGTGTGCTGGTAGTTGTGGTTCTGGGTGACCAGGAGCCGGGCGATGCCGGCGGTCCCGGCGAGGAAGGTCAGCGTGAAGATCGTGATCGAAGCCAGCACCTCGATCAGCGAAAAGCCGGCATCGTTGCGGGCATCACGGCGAGCGTACATCGATCACCCCCGTCGGCCTGACCAGGATGCGCGTCGATCTGCTTGCCGAGTTCGCCAGCAGATGCCAGAGTTCGATGACCAGATCGTCGGGGATCGAGGCGGATCCGGTAATGCCGCCGGCGCCGTAGGCCGTGAACGCCGGCGTCGGGGAGTTGCCCATCATCACATGGATGAAGCCCGAGCGCGGCTCGAACGCGACGTGCAGGTAGCGATCGGTGGTGGTCGAGACCGCGGCACCGTTCTTGATCACCTGGACGCTCGGCCGCACCGCATCCTCGAATTCGATGCGGTCGCCATTCCACAGCGTGGAGTGGCCTATCTCGGAGCGCAGGTCGAGATCCGATTGGTACTGCGGCGCGTTGCTCTCCGAGATGATCCACGGGATGATGGACGTCGCGGTATTCCGTCCGGGAATCACCGATACGTCGTTGTAGTCGAGCGTGTAGCCGTAGATCAGGCAAGCGCTGCCGAATTGGCGGGCATTGCTCAGACATGACCCATGGACTGCCTGGAAAACGCTCACGGTCGAGTTCTCGTTGTACCGCTTCAACGCGCTGCAGATGCCGGGGACCGTCCCCCCCATCATCAGGACGATGCCGAACATGACGACGAGCATCTCGACCGAGGTGAAGGCGCGACGCCCGATCGCGGCCTGCCTTGTCCTGGCACGCTCGCGAAGGGACTCGCGAAGGAAAAAGGTGTTGTCGATCATGGCGATGGCTCCACGTGTATGAGATGAGCTGATGAGGTCAGGTCGGTCACTGGGACCGGGGATAGATCCAGCCGCGCGCATTGGTGGTCGGATCGGCATCCCAGACATCGCCGTTCCTCGTCGGGGCCCCGATCGACCAGATGTAGGCAAAGGGCACGGAGTCACGGCCATTCCAATCGGCCGCCGCCAGCGGGCGATTGATCACCATCGCGCCACCGATCACCTGATCGGCCGCGTAATGGATCGGCCGTCCCCAGCGATCTTGCAGGTATCTGGGTGAGGCCACCTCCGGATCGCAGAGATGTTCTCCGTTCCACTGCAGCCCGACCCCGGCGAGCAGGTCGAGCGTCAGCGGAGCCGAGCCGGCGCTCGCATGCGTGCTCAGGAGGTCTCCCGCGGCGATCGGGGGCAGGCATGCCTTCTCCATCAGATAGGTGTCCATCGCCACCTTGACCCGTTGCACCAGCGCGGACGTCGCGGTTTTCGCCGACGCATCGCGTATCTGCTTGACGACCACCAGCAGCACTCCCATCAGGGTGACGATGACCCCCATGACGATCAGCATCTCGATGAGGCTGAATCCCGTACGCGGAGCGTCGGCCTGGAGGGATGATGCGTTGCTGGAGGTGGGGTAGTGCATGGGCGCTAATGATAAATTAGCGTATATTATCTGTATGCAACCGGTGGCATGATAAAGTTCCGCAACTGTCTCGCACGCCCTAGTCGCTTGTCTGGCGGCGGGTTAACGTTCCGGCGCCACGCCGACGCGCCGTCGCGGCGAGTGGACACTGGACAATCCCCGATGGGGGCCAGGGCTCACAGGCGGTAGCGGAGGTCATCGATCCGATGCGGTTGTGGAGCCCGTGCACCCTGGGGGTGCTCGTCAGCCACTGGCGGCGTGAGCGTCCGGGCGATGCCAGTCGACGGCTTTCACGTCGGCGGACTCAGAGACGGCGAGCCGCACGCAGCGCATGGCAGCATCCTCGCTGTGGATCGACATCTCCCCGACATGGGGGATGACCACGCACGCGCTCTCTCCGCCATCGAAGCGCAGGCAATGTCCCGAGACCTGGATGATGCCCGACAGATCGGTGTCCTCTTTCGCCACCAACATCAACAGGGTGCGCTGGTCGTCGCGGTAGAGCCGCCACAGGATGGTTGACGAGTGGCAGGACACCTCGGACCGCGACCGGCGCAGGCAATGCTCGACGACTGCCTCGGACGCTTCGTATCCCGTAAACCACACCGTGGCCCCGTGCAGCGCGGCCACTCCGCAGACATCTCCCTCGCTCGAGCGGATGACGCGGCTCCGATCCGCGGCAACGGGGAAGGCCAGATCGAAGCGCTCAGGGCGTGATTGCGGCAGTTCGGGACAGGCGTCTTGGTACCAGCCATCGTAGGCGCAGGCATGGATCGGGTCGATCCCGACGAGTCCAGCGAACGCCGAAGTCAGATCCTCGCCGCGATCATCGAGCGTCGGCGGCGGCCCGGCGAAGATGACGGCCCCTCCGGCGTTCGCGAACGCCAGGATGCGCTCCCATGCAGCGCGTCCGATCACCGCGGCGCCCGGCACCACCAGGACGGCGTATCGCCCGAGCCGGGTCACGAGGCAGTCGCCTTCGATTCGCGCGTCCGCGACCAGCCGCGCATCGACGAAATCGAACGCCAGATTCGCCGCGAGCGCCCGCTCTGACACGTTCATGCAGAAGGCCTTGTGCAGATTGGCGGCATGGGCCAGGTTGGTGCCGCATATGCCCTGCCAGTCGTGGAGCACCGCGACCGCGACCACCGGCCGCGCGCCGCCGAGATGCATCAGCCAGCGCCGATGGCGGCGCGCGCACTCGGCCGCCGTGGCCCAGGTGTAATGTCGTGGGAACATGCACGTGTCGCCGTCGTCGCCGTACCAGATGTTGAACCACGAGATGCGCATCAGGCTCATCAATCGTGAATGGTATCGGGTCGCGCGATTCGTCGGCTTCCAGTGCCACGAATTGCATTCAGACCGGCCGGATGGCGTCAGGCGGCCGAGGGACGAGCACAGCGCGTAGCTGTAGGCGACCGAGGCGGGATCCCACCAGCAGCAGTCGGTGTAGCCCGCATCCATGGCATCGTTCAGATGGAAATAATCCACCGCGCCGGCGCGGTAGTCGTTGATCCCGCCCTCGCCTTGCCACGTGTGGTGGTTGCCGAGCAGGATATCGGGGCCGAAGCGCTCGCGCGCCGCCGCATTGAGTTCCGCCTGTGCTTCGGCCAAGGTCTCGTTCAGCGTGCGGTAGTAGTCGAGGCGGACGCGGACCGATTCGGACCGCAGTCCCGGCTCGTCCATCAGGTACAGGCGATCGCCCAGGGAATAGCCATTGAGATCCGCGAAGCGCTTGGCGAACGCCGTTCCCGAGCGATAACTCCGCCAATCTCCGCCCACCGCGGGCTCATCCCAGCACACGCCGTCGAGCGGCACGCCACGGTACGCATCGAGCAGTTCGACATACCAGCGCCGCGTCTCAGGCGCTGCGAAATCGATCAGGGAGATCTCTCTGAAGCAGGCGTAGAGGATGATGCGGCCGTCAGCCGCGCCGGGAACGCTGCCCGAGAGACGCACGTGGCGTCGCGGACGGAAGGATCGACCGGCCACGTAATCCTGTCGGCTGTCGGCGATCCCGTCCCCCGACATGGTGGTTTCCCAGGTCAGATCGCATGCCGGAACCGGGATGCCACGCGTCGGGAGCGCACCCGAGAGAGCGGCGCAGGCGATGTGGTCGAAGATCAGGCCGTCCATGGCGTCGAGCTGGAGATCGACCCGGAACAGGCCATTTCTGATCGGCCCTTCGCCGCGATGGATGCGCTGGCCGATGGCCGATGGATAGTCGCGCCCGACTTCGCGCGCCACCAGGCCATGCGGCTCGCAGTCCAGGACCAGCCGCATGCCGTGTTCGTGCGCCGACCGCACTGCGACCGCCATGGCTGCCACCACCTCGGGGGAGCGATGGCAGAAATTCGTCTGACGCAGGACCACCCTCACGATGCCATATCCGGCCTCGGCCAGTTCACGCATGGCGGTCACGACGCGTCCGGGATCCAGGATGGCGGGCTCGTTGAGCCAGAATCCCATGCTCTGATCGTGATCACGGGCGGCGGGGCGCGCGGGCTCCGGTCGCGACGAGGTGGTCGGGATCGGGTTCGGAGTCGGGGCGTTCATGACCATGCTCCGTGCGATGATTCGCCGTCGCGTCGCGGGCTCGCTCTCGTCGCGAGCGGTGATGTGGCGCCACCGGCAGCGCTGGCTCGGTGATATGCTGTCACAAAATGCATAATACAACCGGTAGCATCAAAACAAGCAGCCTCGGCCGCCGCTCCTCGCGGTCCGTCTAGATCGATCGCTTCGCGGACGAGGTGGTGGCGCGCACCCGCAGACCGACTGGCAAGACCATGGTGCGGGGGGAGTCTCCAGGCGAGAGCGCCATGCGCGCCGCCTCGCGCCCGATCTGCTCGAGGGGCAGTGCGATCGTGCTGAGGATGCCCTCGTGGTTCGCACCTGGATTCGACTCGGTGTCGTCGAACCCCATCAGGCTCATGTCCTCGGGCACGCGCCGGCCACGTTCGGCGAACAGCGCGATCGACACCATGGCGAGTTGGTCGTTCGGAGCCAAGAAGGCGGTGGCATCGGGAGCGGCGCCGATGAGACGATCGAGGGCATCCGCCACCTTCTCGCGCCAATCGGAGATCGCGTTGTCGCAATCTATGGCGATCAGGTGACGCGCTTCATCGAGGCCACGCGCCGCGAGTTCGTCGCGATACCCACGCATGCGCTCCTCGGAACCGTGCGCCATGTTCGAGATGGTGATGATGCGGCGGTGCCCGAGATCGAGCAGATGAGCGATGCTCGATCGCCCGCCTTGCCTGAAATCAGCGGTCACTGTCCATGCTCCGGTGGTCGAATTGATGAGCGTGATGAAAGGCCGGCGGAGGGACGGCTGCATGCCGGACAGGATCGCCTGCTGCTTGAGCAGCCAGTCCGGGTCCGCGAGCGCGACCACGGCGTCGACATCACCGCGGCTGACGGCCATGGGTAGGCGCCGGTCGGCCATGCGGTCGAGGATCCGAGTCAGCACATCGTAGCCAGCGTCGCTCAGCACTTCCATGAAGCCCACGAACTGGCGGAGGAAATATGGGGACTTCGAGAACACCACCGGGAAGAACAGCGCCACCAGTTGGCTGGGCTCGGTCTTGCCGGTTTTGCGCAACGCCAGCCGGTGAGCGGCCTGGTTGGCGTCGGGATCGTAGCCGAGCTTGCTCGCCGCCTCGCAGATGCGGGCGGTGGTCCCCGATTCCACCCGCGGGTCTCCGCGCAATGCACGGTGCACCGTGGTCTTGTGGACGCCCACCAGGTCGGCGACGTCCTGCAGGCTGACGACTTTCGATGCGCTCATGGCACCGCATCTTGTCCCAGGGCGGGATCGTGCAACCGGTTGTAATGATGTTCCGAGCTGCCCTTGTCACCCATAAATTACTGTTTTATGCGTAATGCTACCGGTTGACATTGCAACGCCAACGAACAGGCTATCCGCTGCCCCCACTCGAGACCGCCAGCACGGATTGGAGCGACCATGTCGATGACCCCCCCTCGCGTCGCCGACACTTCCGCAGCACGGCTGGGCTTCACGCTCACCGAGCTGCTGATCGTGATCACCATCCTCTGCCTGCTCATCGCCCTGCTCACGCCCACGGCCAACATGATGCTCGGCACCGCGCGCGCGGTGGTCTGCAAATCGAACATGCGCCAGATCTATCTCGGCATCTCTGCCTACAGCGAGGAATGGAGCGAGACCACCCCGTGGAACCTCTCCTACGACGGTGGAGGGAGCGTCAACGTGAATGCGTGGGGTGAGAATTGGGGGCAGACGGTCGCGGTGTACATGAAGTGCCGCGTCGGCAACTACCCATTCGGCAATCAGCAGGAGCCCTGCGCGACGAAATCCAGGTTGGGCATCTTCCGCTGCCCGGAGAACCGCAAGCAGACGTGGCAGATGGGCACCGCGGGTGGCGAGGAATATACCAGCTACACGGGCAACGGCTGGGGCGACCTCTCGATGCCGTGGTACGTGCCATGGGCCTCCCGGTTCTTCTCCATGAAGCTCAACCGCATGCAGCACACCAGCGAGCTCATGGCCTTCTGGGATGGTTGCTACTACATGTCCGAGGCGTGGTCGGACGATGGCCTGGGAACAGTGCCGTACCGCGGCATCGGCGCGAGGGGCGTGCGCTACTGCCATCTCGGCAAGGCCAACATCATGTTCGCTGACGGGCATACCGAAGGCAGCGCACTGATCCGGGGCATGGGAGCCGGAACTTCTGTGCCCGTCTCCACGCCGATGCGCGCTTCGAGTTGGACCAACGGCAGAGCGTGGTGGTCCATCGACTAGACCGCGGAACGCCGATGACAGTGCCTAGAACAGAGCTCAGACAGAGGCCCAGTACAGAATGGAGAGCGCCATGCCGACGACGACCGTTCCGCTCACGCAGGCCAAACCGCGGCCGGCCTCGACTCCGCGCGCGCAGGGAAAGCAGGCATCCATGGCACCCGTGAAGACCAAAACCACCAGCGTGCCCCGATCCCAGCACCTCGCCGACGATTCCAGTTCGCAACGGAAGCACTGGCTCCTCGCCATCTCGGCGTTGCTGGCTGGAGGTCTGCTCTTCGCGTATTGGCCGGCGAAGAAGCTCGTCCTGCCCGGCCCGCCCGCGATGTCGTCTCCCGAAATCACTGCCTGCCCCGAGACGCAGGTCATCGCCCGGGTCACGTCCGATCTCCGCCTCAAGGTGGCTGGCGTTCCCAGCAGGATGAGCAAATGGCGGTCGATGCCGCTTCCAGCCAAGCATGTACTCGCCCTGTCCTGGGTGGAGGACGACCTGCCTCCAGGGGCGCCGACGCACGCCTTCCAGGGATTCTCCGCGCTGCTCGCAGTCCAGGCACCGAACATGGCGTCACTCGATGACATCGCCCAGGCCTATGAGGCGATCGGCGCTCCCAAGGTGGCCGAGGTGATCGCCCTGGCCAAGGCCATGAGCGAGCGACCGGCCGCAGAGGATGCGGTCGCCCACACCGCTGGACCGCTCGACCTGCACGAGAAACGCCGGCGCGAGAATCCGTTCGCGGAGATCGACCAGCAATTCCGCGAACAACGGCGCAGCGACAACATCATTGGCTTGCTGCGGGCGTACATCCGCGCTCATGGGGATGCGCTCGCGGAGACATCCGGTCCGTGATCCGCCCCTCAGCTGCGCGGACCTCACGCGTGACGCCGTGACCAACCGGCTGGCGGCCATCGGCCCGCGAGCACGGCGACACCTCGGCGCGGCGTAACGTCCACTCGAACAGATTCGACCCTGGCTCCCATATCGCCAGGGCATGCTCGATGCCCAGCCAAGCCATGATGGATACGGCCCTCGCCAAATGCGTAAACCCTAGCTTACGCTAGGGTTTACCATCCTGGTGCGCGAGGGGGGACTCGAACCCCCATCGTATTGCTACGGCTAGCACCTCAAGCTAGTGCGTCTGCCAATTCCGCCACCCGCGCGTGGGGAGGCGAAGTATGGAAGGGTGCCACGGGGGGTCAACAGGCGCGCTCAGCGCTTCGTGCTCTTCCGCGTCGTCGTCTTGTTCGTCGACTTGGCGCTCACCGCCGAATGGGACGAGGTGGACTTGGCCACGCTCGAGGACGAACGGGCAGCGGGCACCGGCGGACCGAGCTCACCGTCACCGATGCCGCGGTACTGCTCGACGATCGGCATCAGGTAGCGGCCCGGGCAATCCGTCGCCTTGAACTCGCGATGGCCGAAGATCTGCGCTTTCTCGATCCCGTAGCGGTCGCACAGCCGGTCGAGGGTCACGATCAGCGACGCGCGCTGCTCGGCCGGCACCGGCTCGCGGTCGAAATCGCCGATCAGGCAGATGCCGATGTTGCCGATGTTGTTGTCGCCCACGGCGTGCGCGCCCTGATAGATAAGCGGCCGGCCTTCGTAGACGCGGCCGTGCTTGTCGATGATGAAGTGGTAGCCGATACACGCCCAGCCCTTGGTGTGCTTGTGGATCTTCTCGAAATGGCGCAGCGCGTCGACCGGAGCGTCGGAGGTGTCGTCCTCGTCGCCGGAGTGGTGCACGGTCAGCCGGTAGATCCGCGTCATCGGATCGATGTTGCTGAGGTCGATCGGCTCGACGGCCCAGGCAGAACGTGGTACATACCAGCTCTCGTCCTCGACGGGCGCGACCGGCTGATCGGCGATCACCGGCGTTGGCTCGATCGCATACATCGATACTCCGGGCAGCACCAGGCGCTGTCCGGGCTCGAGATCACGGCTGCGCAATCTGTTGACCTTGACGATCTGCTCGATGTCGACGTTGTAGCGCGCCGACACGCTGGTCAGAGTATCGCCATCCTGGACGGTGTATTGCAGCCCGCTCTCGCTGGTCGGGCGCGATCCGCGCATCGCGCAGCCTCCCGCCAGCAGGCATCCCACCAGGCAGGCGAGCAGGGCGAGGAGCGGAGCGGCATGCGGCGCTGGGATCATGATCGAACTTGTAGATCGCCACGCGCGGCGTGCAACGTGCGCTGGCGGAGCATGGGACGGCCACGGGCGATGACGGACGCGCCCACCATCGCCCCCTCGCCACCCTCGCCACCCTTGCTCGCCGCCGACCCTTCAGCGACGACGGACTAGCGGCGACGGCCGAGCCTGATGCCGCCCACCAGGGGCTTGAGGATGCGGGGCTGGCCCACCGGCATCTCGGCGATCGAGCGCTTCACCTCGGCGGCGGCGTGCTCCTGCGTGAAGCCCTCGATGTGCTCCTCTTCCAGCAGCAGGCCGATGTGCTTCTCGATCTCGACCAGGAACTGGCCGTCCTCGGGAGTGATGAAGGTGCGCGCGACGCCCTGGGCGCCGTTGCGCGCGGTACGCCCGATGCGATGGACGTACTCTTCTGGCATCTCGGGGATGTCGTAATTGACGACGTGCGACACCGACGGGATGTCGAGACCGCGCGCGGCGACGTTGGTCGCGATCAGGCACTGCAGCTCGCGATTGCGGAACGACAGCAGGGTCTTCTCGCGCTTCGATTGCGGCAGATCGCCGTGGATGGCGGCGGCAGACATGTGCTTGCGCTTGAGCACCTCGGCGACGCGATCGGTCTGGTGCTTGGTGCGGCAGAACACCAGCAGCTGCTCTGGCTTCTGCGTGTCGATGAAGTGCGCGAGCAACTCGTTCTTCCGATCGCGGGCGACGGCGATGTACTTCTGGTCGACCTGCTCGACGGTCACGTGCTTGGGCTGGATGCGCACCGAGACCGGATCCTTCATGTGCTTCTCGGCGAGGATCTTCACCGGCTCGGGGAAGGTCGCCGAGAACAACAGCGTCTGGCGCTGGGGCGGGGTGTGCGAAATGATGAAGTTGACGTCCGGCCAGAAGCCGATGTCGAGCATCTGGTCGGCCTCGTCGAGCACCGCGATCTGCAGGCGCGAGAGGTCGAGGATCTTGCGGCGCATGTGATCGATGATGCGTCCCGGGGTGCCGATGACGACGTGCGGCTTGCGTTCGAGCGAACGCACCTGGTCATCCATCGGCACGCCGCCGTAGATCACCACCGAGCGGGCGCCGCTGGCGCCGGCCATGCGCGTGAATTCGCCGGCGACCTGGCGCGCGAGTTCGCGCGTCGGGCACAGCACCAGCGCGACCGGGCCATCGCCCTCGGCCGCGTAGAGCTTCTGCAGGATCGGCAGCGCGAAGGCCGCGGTCTTGCCGGTGCCGGTCTGCGCCTGGCCGAGCAGATCCTTGCCCGAAAGCACCACCGGGATCGCCTCTTCCTGGATCGGCGTCGGCGCCGAGTAGCCGATGGCGGCGAGATCGGCGAGGATCTGGTCGTTCAGACCGAGCGCGCGGAAGCCCTCGGCCTTGGGCCGGGTGGCGAGCTCGTCCGGCACCTGCATCGCTAGCGGCAGCCGGGGCGCGTCGCCCGCGGCTTCGGTACCGTGCGTGCGTAGCGGCGGACGGCCGACCGCCGGAGGCGGCATCGGCGCGCGCGGGGTCACGCGCGAAGCGGCGGGCGCATCCGTGGCCGGACCGTCGGCCACATCGGCGCCTTCGGGCGCGCGCTCGTCGTCGCGCTGGCGGTCGCCATCGCGAGGACCGCGATCGTCGCGGCGAGGCGGCCTGGAACGATCGTCCCCACGGCGACCGGAACGGTCGTCGCCGCGGCGTCCGCCGTCGCGGCCATGCGAGGAATCGCGCGGACGATCATCGTGTCGATCACCGTGGCGAGGCGCCGGAGCGGCGGCGGGCGCCGCCGCGTGGGCGGAGCCGCCGAGACTGGCGCCATCGGCGCCTTCACCGGGGGCGGATGGCGTGGAAGGAGCGGAGGGAGCGGCCACGGAACCTGGCCCGATCTCCTCGATGCCGGCATCGGATGCGAGACCGCCGGCATCACGCGAAGACGTCTCGTCCGTGGGCGTGGCCGGAGCCGGCGCAGTGGGCGCCGGTCGCGGCGGCTCGGTGACGACGCCGCCCTCGGCGACGCGCACGCGCGCCTTCTTCAGCGCGAACAGATCTCCGCGATCGCCGCGCAGGGCGAAGCCCGGCGACACCATCTCGGCGATGTGGCCGGGAGGGACGTTCTTGGTCGGGATGGCGCCAAGGACATCATGGAAATCGGCGTGCGGCTGGCCGGTGGCGGGCACCATGACCATGCCGGCCTCGGCGAGCAATTCGCTCAACCGCGGCTGCGCCCATGACGGCGTCTCGGGATTGCACAACTCGAGGATGCCCTTGCTGAACACGCACAGCCGATCGAGCACGCTCGGCACCGGACGCTGGGGGCCGTCGAGGCGCGGACGCGGCTGACGCGACTGATCGCCCTGGCGGGGCTGATCGCGCGGGTCGCGGCGCTGATCGCCACGGGAATCTTGGGGGCGATCATTCTGACGATCGTTCGGACGATCGTTCGGACGATCGTTGGGACGATCATTCTGACGATCGTTGCGCGGATCCGGACGCTGGCCCTGCCCCGCGGGCTGCTGGCCCTGGCGCGGAGGCTGGACCTGCGGCGGACGCTGCTGCTGGGCATTCGGCTGAGGATTCTGCTGAGGCTGCTGCGGACGGGGGCCACGGTCATCTCGGCGTCCGCCATCGCGCTGCTGGTCGCGCCGGGGATCGCGCGGACGGTCGCCGTCCGGTCCTCGGGCATCGCCGCGCGGGCGATCACCGCGCGGTTCGGCGGCTATGCCGCCAGGAACTGCGCCGGGCATGTCGCCGGCGTCGCCCTCGGACTCGCCCTCATCGTGATCGCGCGCATCCTGGGAACCGCCTTCGCGATCGCCCGCGCCATCCGCGCCGTTGGCGCCCTGCTCACCCGCGGGACCCGAGAAGCCCTGGTCCTGACCGTTCTCGCCATCGCGGCGGCCGCGACCGCGGCCACGGCGGCGGCGGCGGCGGCGACGACCGCCACCTTCCCCAGCCATGCCTTCGCCAGGCGCGCTCTCTCCAGGCTGGGAGCCATCGCCTTGGCCATCGCCATGACCGTCATCGGATCCGGACTGCTGGTGCTCGTCGCCGGCACCGCGTTCGTCCATCCTGGCTTCGCCGCGATCGCCGCTGCGATGGTCGCCGCCGCGATTGCCGCCGCGACCCTCACCGCGGGATTCACCGCCGCGAGATTCGCGCGCCGGAGCCCGACCGTTGCCGGCGCTCGGAGGACGCTCGGCGAGCATCGCCACGCTTTCAGCAGTCAGCATCTCCGGCTCGCTGGCCGGCTCGCTCACGGTCGCGCGCACGATGGGCGCGGGCTCGTCGTCTCCGGGAGCATCATCGGAGGCCAGGGCGCCAGACGGCGTGCCGGCGGCGGAGGCCTTGGCCTCCGCCGGAGCATCGCTGGCGGCTGGTTGGGCGCCCTTCGAGGCCAAGGCCTCTTGGAGCGCGTTGATGAGCTCTTCCTTTCCGAGTCTGCTGCGGTTCTGGATGTTGTGCTCGCCTGCCAGCTGACGGAGATCCTTGATCGTCAACGAGGCGAGTTCTGTGCTATCGGTCATGTGGTTCCTGACTTGTCAATGAGCGCCGAGCCGGCCTCGAACCTGTGGCCCGGCGCGGACGACCGTCCGCTTCATCGGGCCTTTGAAATCCAGGTGCAACGAGGCGTTGCGGCTCAGGCAGGGTCCGCGGCGCAGAGCGTCCGGCGGTCCCAATGTGAGCGGCGCATTAGACTGCCGGAAGCCCGGGCCGCAACCATTGTCTCAGCGCCATCGTCGCGGCGTAAGTCTCAACTGTCTGTAATGCAGATACTTACGTACTGACCGCTGACGCGGGGCGAGGACGGTCAGTAAGCCGTGGCGCCGCCTCTGCTCTGGTGTTAATCATCAGGACGGGAGCACCATGGGCATGAGCGACGATACGACCGCGATCGTGATCTATACCGATTCGTATCGCATCGAGGGACGCATCGCGCTGGTGCCCGGGGCGCGCCTGACCGACTTCATCCGCACGGTGAAGGATTTCCTCGCGGTCACCGACGCCACGGTCTACGACAAGCAGGGCGAACGCCTGTTCGCGACCGCGTTCCTGGATGTGGGGCGGGAGTTCGTCGAGCTGATCGCGCCCGCGAATCTGATCCGGAAGTAGGCGGAAGCGAGGCGGCCCGATCCGAGCGGAGCTAGAGCAGAGCCATTCAGCGCCAGCGGCGCGAGCTGTCAATCTTCGCCAACACCCGCGACGACGTGCCCGACACCAGCTGCGTCGCGAGATCATTGAGATCGCGACGCTGACGCGCCTTGCGGTAGCGCATGACGATGCCCGGCAGGCCCATCGCCAGCGATGCCAGGACCGCGATGCCGATGAACAGCGCGGGCGACCACAGGTAGGTCGGCTGCGCAGACGCCATCGCGGCGATGCCGCACCCCACGCCGATGAGTCCGATCGCGCCGAGCACCACGAATCCGGTAGCCACCATCGGACGGCCGTCGCCGCGACGAGCGAGCCAACGGCTGAGTCCGCCGAACAGAGCGCAGACCGCGACCAGCACGCCGCCGACGATGCCGGTGAGGAGACCGGCGGTATCCGCAGCCAACCAAGGCTCGCTCATGGTTCCTCCTATGATCCATGGTCAGTGTATGCCCTCCTGGTCGCTCTCCATGGCCCCAAGGCAAACGCTTCTACGAGCCCAAGATGCTTGCAGATGGCCCAGGCCGGCCCTGGGGCGGCCTTCGGGGGCACCGGCCTTGCCTTGTCAGCGCCCGCCGGCCCCGCGACACTGCGGAGATGGCGGCCACGGCATGCGGACTGAGGCGGCTGGCACGGTGGGGGACCCGGCGCACGCCGAGGCGGGATGCATGGCCGATGTAGCCCAGTTCTCCGGCATGATCGGACCGGCGAACCTGGTCGCGCTGGTACGCAATACCGCCCCCTTCCTGTTCACGGGACTGTCCACGGGCCAGGCGGATTCCGCGGCGAGCGCCCCGCCAGCCGACGTGCTGTCCGCCGCGGCCGAGCCCCGCGGCTGGCTGCGCATCCTGCGCGCGGCCGAGCAGCCAGACTTCTCGCCGTCGCGCGACGACTACTTCGCGCTCTGCCTCGCCTGCCACCACGCCACCGTCGCCACCTACATCCCCACCGACGTCGACGCCAAGATCCGCGGCGTGCTGTGGCAGCAGGGCATGGGCACCGGCAGCCTGAAGCGGCGCGTCGCATTCACGCTCGCGGCGCGCGGCTGGGATATTTGCGGCGTCTCGGCGCGCGCCGTGGCGCTCCCGCGCGAGCGCCCGGTCAGCGGCCACGATGGCGAATACCTGTCGGTGCTCACTGGCGCGCTCGCCGCGCTCGCGCACAAGGGCGATGAGCCGGGCGCGGCGGCGGTCGCCGCCGCGATCGACGAGGAGCTCGCGCGCGAGGCGCGGATCTTCAACGCCACCCTGCGCACCGACGGCGCCGAGCTCGACGCGGCGCGTCTCGCAGCGGTGCTCACGCACAACGTCGGCGACCTCGACCAGGGCATCTCGTTCTGGGCGCCCGACGACGCCGCGGTCGCCGCGCATCGTGCGCGCTTCGCGCGCCTGGCGCACGAGAACATCTCGCCCCACGGCGGCGCCTTCCAGCTCGCCGCGCGCATCTACAAGGTCACCCTCGCCGCCGAGGGCCACCGCAACTACCCGCTGCGCGCGGTGAAGCCCCTCCGCGCGTCGGCCGACCTGCTGCTGCCGATGGCGCCCTTCCTGGACGAGTGGGGCGGGATCGTCGCGACCCACGCCGCCCTGGACGAGGACGACCGCGCCGAGGTGGCCGCGGCGCTGATCGCGGGCTGCCGCAAGATCCCCGGACAAGCGGGCTACTACCGCGCCCTGGCCGGCATCGTCGCGCGTCTCGACGGGCCGCTTGAACGTCTCGCCAAACGCCTGCCGGGCGCCGAGCGCCGCGCCTTCGAAGAGCCCGAGATGCGGCGCATGCTCGCGGTGAAGCAGGGATCCTTCGAATCGGCGATACGCAAGCGCGTGGCGGGATTCCGCGCCTGACGCCCGTCACGACCGAGCCCCTCGTCATGGATCCGTCATCCGGGCCCGGTTAGCCTCCATGCCTCGCAAGCCGTAATTGCCGTCAGCCCCGCCGGCTGCATCCAGGAGTTCCCATGCGCGCCCTCTCGGCCTTTGCCCTCATCCTCTCCCTGATCGCGATCGTTCTCGCGGGCATGAGCCTCGCAAAACCACCGCCCCCGAGACCTGATGACCAGCGCGCGCCCCAGGCTCCGCCGCCACCGGCGAACGATGCGCGCATCATCGCCGCCGAGGACCGCGCCGCCGCTCTCGAGAAGCGCGTCGCCTCACTCGCCGCCGACGTCGCGCGCCTGACCGCGGCCAAGGCCGAGGCCCCGGTGGCCGCCAGCTCTGGCGCTCCCGCGGTCGCGGGCGACGCCGCCGGAGACGACCACATCAAGGCGGTCGTGCAGGCCGAACTGCAAGCCCAGATGCAGAAGATGCGCGCGCAATGGGGCGGCGGCGGCGGACAAGGCGGCCCGCCGCCCATCGACGCCAATGCGATCAAGCAGCAGCTCGGCGTCGATGACACGAAGGCCGAGCAGCTGTCCAAGCTGGCGAACGACCTGCGCGCCACCACCCGCGACATCTTCCGCCAGAACAAGGGCGGCGACCGCGACGGCAACATGAAGCTGATGGCCGAGGAGCGCACCAAGGCCGAGGCCAAGGCCGCCGAGATCCTCTCCCCGGAAGAAATGACGAAGCTCAAGGCGCTGCTCGACCAGCAGCGCGGACCCGGCGGCCGCCGCGGCGGCCCGCAGGATCCCCCGCCCCCGGGCGCCCCCGGCGACGGCGCACCCCCCGCGCCGGCCCCCACTCCCGCCGGCACCGGCTTCTAACCACCAGCCTCACGAAACGACAACAGAGCACCGCGCGGCAAAACCGCGCGGTGCTCTGTTGTCGTTTCGTATGCGTTCCGAGCCTCTACCCGTCTCGCCTACCACGCGTCTCGAAACGAACATCGACGCACACAGCGAACCCGAGATAGGCAAAACCCACAAGAAAACCGGAGGCCCCATCGCCCCGCGATGGGGCGGGCGCCGAGGGGCGGTGGGCGGATACAATGGCCGTAGGCCATCCGCCCACGATTTCGTAGCGCAGCGGAGAAATCGAGCCCCGACAAAGCCCGTGGGGTAGGCCAAACGGGCCGTAGGGGCGGAGCCCCCTGACTGAACCGGAGCGAAGTGACCGGGCGCCGAGGGGCGGTGGGCGGATACAATGGCCGCAGGCCATCCGCCCACGTTTTCGTAGCGCAGCGGAGAAATCGAGC